>CAIUPP010000055.1 GCA_903901045.1 uncultured Planctomycetota bacterium | reverse complement strand
GACCGTGCGTTCTTCAAGAATGAGGTTCTCCGGAACGACCATGAGATCGCACTGGGAGTAGTCGTCCAGTTGGGATTCGTCGATCACCACCGGCGAACGATGCAGCGCCACCAGCGCCTTCACCGCGCCCAGGAACTTCGGAACACATTCGCCGGACACATAGGCGCCCGGCTCGGCGTTCAGGATCGCGGTCCAGCGCAAGGACTGCGTGCCGATGCAGACAGAGCGGCGTTCCTCGGCAAACTGACGCGCCGCAACAGCCAGGCGCATCTTCGAGGGAATCAACGCCCCGTTGGGCATCGGGTAGGTCCAGTACCCCCACTGCCCGCCGTTGGCCAGCACCGTCGCCCCCTCCTGAAGCATGCGCGGGAGGCTCTTTGTGCGCGGGCGGATGTCCGGGCGGTCAAAGACGTACGCCGTATCGCAGGTGTACGCATCGTACGGCAGGCCGAGGGTTGTATAACGCCGCATGGACCAACTCACGTGCAACCGGTGGAAACTCGGCGAGAACCAGTCGCCGGAACGCCAGTCGAAGACTCCGAGAAACTCCTTGCGGGAGGTCACGTTGCCCGCGCTGTACAGGCAGCCGGGTTTAAGGCTCTTGATCTTGCGCGCGAGGCGCTGCCGCCACTGGTGGAGTATGCCCGCCCAGCATCGCACCCAGGCCGCGCCTTCGGGCGTCTCCAGGTTGAATTCCGGCATCGCCCCCTTCAGGCCCGTCTCCTTGCGAAATCGTTCCTGACACCGGGGGCAGTGGCAGGGACCGATCCAGTCGCCATCGAACCAGAAGCCATCGGGGTCGTACCGGGTGATGAGTTCCTCCAGATGAACCGCGACATGTTCCTCAAGATACGGACTCAAGGGACAGATAGGCAGGGCGAAAAACGCGTCGCCCAGTCCCCTCGGGTATTCCAGCGGCTTCCCCGTCGCGTCCAGCATGCGCCAATCCGGATGCCGCAGGCCGACGATTCCGTCCAGAATTCCGCTGTAGTACAGGAAGAGCCTCACGCCGGCCTTCCGGGTGTACTCGCGGAATGCTTCGGGCATGTCCCGGCCCAGCATGGGATGCTGCGTGCGCAGCGAACTGGGGAACGTGGTGTAGCCACCGTGCCCCTTGGCATAGACGATCAGGCAACCCGGACGAAGTTTCTCCAGGACCGGCAGCACATTCCCTGGCGCAGCCCCCGCCCCGTAAGGACGGAACGACACCTCCGGGTAGTAGTCCACCAGCAGGTTGAACAGGCTGTTGCCGAACCAGTCCCGCCGTTTCGGTGCGGCGAGGCTCCGAATCTGCTTGCGTTTCACCGGGCGTTTCCTCTTGCTCTATGCGCTAAACTTCGGCCTCTGGCGCGCCGGTCTCAGGGTCCGGCACGGTCGTCGTCTGCTTCTTCTCGAATGCGTCCGGGGCCTCGGGTTCCACCCGCCCGTCATCCGTTGGATCGCGGGGAGCCGTCTTGAGCGCCGCAAACAGCGCCCGAATATCGCCGATGCCCCCAATCGTGAACCACACGACCGCCGGTGCGCCGATGCACAGCAGAAGCATCAAGTAGAAGTGCCAGAACTTGAGCCACCATTCGGTGCTCGTTCCGATCGTCAGATGAATGACCGTGACGATGCAGAAGAATGAGAACCCCAGGACGTTCCAGCCGATCAGCGAGAACGCCAGCACCTTGTCGGTGAAACTGAAGTGCTCCGTGATGCCCACAATTCGAAGCCAGACGCTGCGCCGCGGCCCCTTCTCTTCCAGCGGTTCAACTCCCACGGCATATTCGTCGCGGTGAAGGATCTTCTTCAGGTTGGCCTGCCGCTGCCCGAAGCCGGTGACGAGAGAGACAAGAATGTAAACGGTCAATGAACTGACCATGCCGATGAGCGAGAGCCACTGTCCATTGATCGGGAAAGGTTGGCCGCAAAAGAACTGCCATATCTGATCGGCAAAAAGCCCGCTGACGCCGAGGACCGCTCCCAGGATGACCGCGGCATAGGCTCCCGCGGTCGTGCCGCGCTTCCAGTACAGTCCGCCAACGACCACCGCCCCCGAACCGCCCAGCCAGATGGTGCCGGTGATTGCGAAGAACATGTATATCTTCTGCGTTTGCGGATAGAGGAGGCTGAACAGGAAGCTGAAGATCGCCACCCCGGCGATGGACCACCGTAAGCGGCGGATATGGGCCTCGGGCGACAAGGGGCCCTGGCCCATCTTCTGCCGAATCGGCATGACCACGTCCTGAACGAAGATGCTCCCCCAGGAATGCATATACGTGTCATGGCAGGTGAATGAGAAGAAGAGCATGGTCACCGCCAGGAGCCCCTTGATGCCGATCGGCAGCAGGTGCGCCAGGACAATCGGCACGGTCATCTGGTTGCGGATGGCGCTTTCGGGAATGGTTTTGAGCGTTTCCTGGACCGCAGCGGCCTGGGCGGAGAACTCCGGCAGTTTGAGAACGGCCAGCGCGGCCAGGGGGAGCAGCGTGAACAGAACGCCCGCCGGCATGCCGCGCAGGAAGCTGATGATGCCTCCCATCTGCTGTTCGTGCGGACTGCGAGCGGAACTGTAGAACCCCTGAGTGCCCTGCCAGGACATGTACCCGTAGAACGTCCCGAAGATTCCGATCAGGTAGAACCAGATATTGAAGTCCTTGACCTGACTGGTGTGGAACGGATGCACCATGGAGGCCTCCGGCGGGGCAGAGAGAAGCGCCGTCGCAATGTGGGACCATGGCATGATGACCATCACGCAGATGATGATCAGAACGAAGGCGATGCTGGTGAACATCCCCTGCACGCACTCCGTCACCATCACCGAGATCTGCCCCCCCATGTTGACAAACATCAGCGCAAAGCCGAGGTCCAGGGCCATGACCACGGCAAAAGTGGAGATGTCCCACGGAAGGCCGGGAAGCTGGAAGTGGGGAGGCAAGCCGCAGAAGTAGACGATGAACCTGGCCGCCACCGCAGGGAAGATTCCGAAGTTCAGGACGCCGCACCCCCAGCAGATGACCCCGGCAAAGATGCGGAAGTTCCGGCTGTAGCGCATTTCAAAAAACTGGGCCATGGTGAGCGCCCGCGTCTCCCGGAACCGCCAGAACACCCACCCGGTCAGCAGAATGACAATGCTCACCGGCATGCCCATGAAGCCCCACCACGAGGGGGCCACCCCGGCTTCAGACACCATCTCGAAGACTGCGACGATCGAGATAATGCCGGTGTTCCCCATGGCGCTCGCAATCGTCAGCAGGTAGCGCCCCGCCAGCCGGTTCGCCGACAGGAAGTCGGCCACCCCCTTCATCTGGGAACTGGCGCGCTGACTGACGAACCGGAGCGCGACGACGGCAACCACGATGATGCCCCAGTCCAGCCAGCTCATGTTCACAGGGGAGTCTCCTGGCAACCCGACGCGGGGAAGCGCTCCCGAATGAAGCGCCGGTACTGGGCCATGTACTCATCCATGGTCACCAATCCGAATTCTTCGATGATCCGTCGGACGGGCAGATCGGCGGACAGGGACTCAAGGGCGAAGGTGCAGGCGTCCTGGTCCGTCTCCAGTCGGACGGAACCGCCGTACCGGCGCTGGATATCCACCATCTTCCTTTCGTTGCCGCAGTCCAGCGGGAAGAGCTGCTTGTCGAAATTGACGTCCGCCGTATACACGGGCGCTCCGAAGCCGAACCGCAGCGTCTCATGGCGGTATCCCCCGCCGGCTACCTCGCGGCCCATGATGTCGATGATTCGACTCCAAGCCGGATAGGACACGACCACGGGACGTTGGAGCGACGAAGCGAAGTAGTTGACCTGGCTGCCTCCGTGAAAGAGCGACGGGCAGAGGAACAGCTCCGCGCCGCCTTGCCTTTGGCTCTGGAACAGTTCCGGGAAGTTCATGTCGAAGCAGATGGCGCCGCCGACCCGAAGCCCCTCCCAGGAGATCAGGTCGTTGTGGGACGCGGGGAGGACCCCTTCATCCAGTTCCCCCCTGGCAGGGTACGTCTTCACGTAACGCCCCAGGACATCCCCGGACTTGCCTATCAGATAGAAGCAATTCAGGATGCCCTTTCCTTCGCGGACGTACACAGGCGCCGTGACCGCGATGCGGTGTTTGGCCGCGCACTCCAGCAATTTCCGGCATGCCTGCATCCAGTCCTCCAGAGCCACCTGGGATATGGACAGCGCCAGCGGGTTCCCCGGCCCGTCGCCGCGGTAGAGATTCAACGCCTCCGGCAGCACCGCCAGTTCGCTGCCCATCCCGGCGGCCAGCGCAATCCAGCGGCAGGCCTCATCCAGCTTCTCATCGAAGTCGGCGAAGTCGCGGTTGGACAGAGCGATAGTGGAAATGCGCTTGATGTTCATCCCTGTGTCTCCCATGCGTTTCGGAGTGCGTCTACCGGACCAGCGCCTTTTGAGCGCTCGCGAATACCTTCTCCATCTCCGCCTGGGCCTCCCGCGGCAGGGCAAAGTCATGCAGCGCCAGGAGGCGGTTCATCTCCTCGCGCGCGGCGGCCATCAGCGCCTCGTGGCTGTCGTGCTGGAACAGCAGCCGCGGGTTGACGTAGAGCTCGCGATAGTTGAGCGTGGACTCCAGGTCCGTGTACATGCCCGACTCCAGGCCCGGCTCAATGAGTTCCCTCGTCAGCGTCGCCGAATGCACCAGCGGAAGCCCTTCGACATATTTCCGCATATGCCGCAGAAGGTCCGCGGCGATGACCATGTTCAGGGGGGAAAGGACATCGCCCTTTTCCGCCCCCACATGGATGCTGCGCGCGCCGAGCAAGGCGTCGGTCGCGCCGGCGAACCCCACCTGATAGAGCTTCCCGGGGTTGGCGTAGAAATCCGGCTTGAACCAGTGCCCGAACTTCCGCCCGAGGGTGTATTGCAGAACCTGCCGGAGCATGGCGCCGTACATCAGCGATTCGGGAAAATAGGGATGGAAGGTGTCCATCGTGCGCAGGTTGAAGAGGAACCCGCCAAAGGAGCAGTAACCCAGCAGCCGCCGGTCAATGACTTGCGGTATGATATAGGCGGCAAGCGCCTCAGCGAGTCCCTGCGACAGGCAGGCCGGGAAGGAGAGCGGCGCCGTTGCCCCGGGCATGGGAGCTGCGCCCCCTCCGACAACGATACCGATCAGTTGATCCTGCCGTTCCCGGCGTTCAAACAGCATGGCCAGCAACTCGGCGTTAAGCCGAAGGGGGCTGATCGGAATCTCCATACAGCCGTAGGGGGGCTTGCGACCGGCGGCCTGGCCCATTTCGATCATGAATCGCGTCTCGACGGGGTTCATGGCCGGCGCCCAGCCCCCGATTTCCCGGGAGTGTTCCAGCGCTATCTTGAAGCTGAGCAGTTGCCGAATTTCGACTGGGCCCTCCTGCACATGGAGCGGCTCCGGTCCGTACATGCCCAGCACCTCGCCCAGCTTGACGCAGAGCCTCTGGTCCTCCGTCGTAGCCGGACGCACCGCGCCGCCGGCCGGGTCGCGGAATTGCGCGGCCATGTACGGAGTGACCAACCGCCAGGCGTCATCGGAACGGTTGTAGGAGTATTCGTAGTTCTTCTGGCGAATAACGGGAAGCCATTCCTCCACCAGGTCGCGCGAAAGACGAATGCGGTTGCCCGAGCGCGTCAGCCCCCGCTGCGCTTCGAGGAACTTGAGGATGCCTTCGTGGTCGATCCGCACGCCGACATCGGAGAGCAGGCCGAGGGCGTCCTCCTTGATCCCCTGAAGTTCGGCCTCCGTGAAACCGCCGTCCATGCGAAACTGAAGTTTGTGGAACACCGCGAGTATCTCCCTCTCTCTGCCTATAGTTTCTTGTAATACGTCACGGAGCCATGGCTGATATTGAACCCGGCGCGCTCATAGGCGCGGCGCGCGCGGGCATGGCCCTCGTCCAGCCCGGTCAGCACCCGGGCATAAAGCATTCCTTTTCGGCGAAATTCACTCAAGACCCAGGCGTACATCTCCTGGCCGATCCCTTTCAGGCCGCACTCGGGGTCCACCGCGTTATAGCCGACGACCCCGACCTTCTTGTCCTCTTCCATCCAGTAGTTGCAGAAGGCGATGACCCGGCCGGAGCTTGCGCAGACGATGGTCTGTCCGGGATGGGCCTCCATGTCCCGCTGGAGATTGACGCCGGCGCGCGTCTCGGCATTCGGAAAAATCCTCTGGAACAATTCTTCGCCATAGAGCGCGCGGTAGGCGGCATTGATCGGCGCCCAAGCCCGGTTCGCAATGGCGATCACGGCGTCCAGGTCTTTTTCTTCGTACGCACGAATCATTGCGCGCCTCTCCCTTCAGCGAAGCCGCGCCAGCGGGCCATCGCGCCGAATCCGCTCAAGCGCCTGCTGCTGGCTGGGATCAGAAGTGAAGTGGGCCTTGGCGGCGTACTTCCCGGGATCCGCCGGCTCGCCAACGGCAACGACCCGCGCCTCCCAGGCGGGTACGCGGCATTTCACGCAAAGAGTCTCCTCGTCCGCCTTTCCGGCGACGCACCCGATAGTCGCGCCGGTGATGACGTCATACGCGCCCACCTTCGGCGCGTTCGAAGGAAGCGCCCCCTTGCGCACTACAATCTCTCCCTGCCAGTCCCTGGACGATGGATTCATGATGGTGACCAGGATATCTTTGCTCCGTCGATTGACGAGGAGCTGGCACGGTCCGCCCTGAACCCGAACGCCGACGTATTTCCCATGCAACGAATCGATCAAAGCGGCGTAGAGGCCGCTCACCGCCGTCCCGTCGGCGGTCAATCCGTGCGAGAACAGCAGCACGCAAATGCCGCCTTTCCCGAAGGAGCGATGGACGATCAACGGAACGTTCCGCGCCTCGGCGACGATGCGGCTGCCGCCGGCGACCGTCGCACAGAGGGCCAGTTCCTCTCCAACTTCGATCTCTCTGCCTTCCAAGCGGGCCCGCGCGACCTGACGGATCTGCGGCTTCTCCAGCAACGCAAGGCCCAACTGTTGCGCCACGACAGGCGTGAGATGATCGGCTGCGGCCACCACCTCTCCGCCTCCTTCCATGAACCGCGTGAGCGTCTCCCAATTGCGCGCGTCGGTCCGGATGCCTCCCGCAAGGAAGAGCACCTTGTAGTGCTCCTGCAGACGCTCGACGGGGGACGACTCCTGCACCACGTCGAAGCAGTCGCTCCATCGGTTGACGGAAAGGTAGCGGTGGCATTCCCGCGGATCGCAGTCGCCGGCAACGAGAGCTTCCGGCAGATGGGCGAACTCGGACGGGTCCGGCAACCGCCGCCGCTGGTCCGGCCGCCGCGCGGCGCCGGTCTTCTGCCACAGCCCCGGCGCGACGGGCCAGATGGCCCTGATCAGTTCGTGCACCCCCCAGTCGTCCCGCGTCACCTTCGTGCTTCCGTTCCAGATCAAGAGCCATTCCGCGGGTGTGCCTCCCTTGATATTGAAATCCATAATCGGCACCCCTGCGGACAGAAGTTTCCCGTCCTTGTCCATCGTGCGACGCTGGTCGCCGCGATAACCGTGCGCCTCCTCCAGCAGGATCGCGAACGGGTTCACCGGGTCTCCCCGGTCGCCAAGCACTCCGTGGACAACGGTCTGGAACCGCATGGCCTGATAGCCGAAATCCGACAGGGTCTTCTCCCCGGCCTCGCCTTCGACGTAGAACAGGCGGAATGAAACTTCGTGCAGGAACGTGTTGCAGCCGGAAAGGTACGCTGTCAACCAGGAGCGGAACATGTGGTCGGCGGACATTCCCGTCGCCCATCCGCCTGCCACGCCGGCGCGCGGCCCGTCTCCAAGGGGCCAGCCGGCCCAGGGGGAGAAGTCGACGCCCCACCAGGCGTCATGCATGCGCGCCCCCCCTCGCACAAAGGCAATGCCAGTCTGGGAGGGATTGGTGGTGTCGCATTGCCCCTCGTAGACAACCAGCGGGAAACCGAGCCGGAACCCCTCGTGAAGGGCAAAGAGGGTTCCATCGCAATAATAGATGGGGAGAGTGCGAAGATCGGCGTTGCGTGAACGCGCATGCGTGTAATAGCTCGGCGTCTCCGGCGGGATGAGGCGATTGCCCCAGTGTTCGCTTGCTATGCTGCCGCTCGGGAACCACTTCCGGAAGTACTCCAGCGCCTGCGCCTTCGTGAAAACGGTCCCTTCAGGCCAGACCATGCTGTTCCCGATCTCGCCGTACGCCTCGATCCACGCGCCGCGAAATCCGATCTGCCCGTTGACCCCCTCCGCCAGGTCGTAAAGCTGGTCGGCATACTGGCGCGGGGTCAGCCCTTTCTTTTCCGCGGCCAGAACGAAGTACGGGGTGAACATGAGCCAGCCGATGCACGCGTACGGAATCTCCTTCCGCCGCAGCGCTTCAACCATCTCCTCAGCCCGGGTGGGTGAAAATGCTTCAGCAATCGAGATGTCGCGAACACCGTCCGCCACGGGATATCGGCGGAGAAGGTCGAGGAACCCCGGCTCCACCGCGCTGCTGAAGTCCGCGATCGTCACAAAGATGTCGTTGGAGAAATGCACTTCGCTGGGAAGCCGTCGCATAGCACTACACCTCTTCTACCAGAAGATACGTTACGGCCGTTTGGCGGCGGCCACGAAATCCATGTCCGCCAGGAGACGGCCTCGAAGGTACTTCACCACTGCGGGCGTCGCGCCTGCCGGAAGGTCGGCCTTGCGGATGGCCACTTTGTCCCCGGTGGCGGCGACGGCAAGAAGTTCCGTTCCGGCCGCGTCAAGAACCACGACGCGCCCCGACGGGTCCGGCGCGTTCAAGTGGACCACGAGGCCGTCCGGCGCGGCTTCGACTGATATCCTGCGCGGCAGGCGCGCGATGCAAGCCACGTCGTCGTTCGGAAAATAGATGCAGAGCTGCGCCTCTGCCCCGTTCTTTCGCACGTCGCAGGGGCATAAGTTCAGCAGGTCAACCAGGTGCTCATCTCCCCCCATCGGGAGCGACAAGATGGGGCCGTCGAAGGTGTATCCGCTGGCGTTGATCAGAGTGTAGACGGTCTTGCTCCCCTCGGTGAACCGGTTGGCATACACGCGCGCCGCCAGCGTGGGAATGAGCGGCTCGCAGTTGCGGCTGCCGAAGGCGTCGCTGTTCTCGTGCAGAATGTCATACATCCCCTTCGGGTACACATCAACGGGCGGCGCGCCCCACCCGTAGGTGCCGACCGCATTCCACAGCCGCTTCTTGAATTGCGGGTCTGTCTTGAGGTTGATGACGCTCTCATACAGACGGCACTCCGGGAAGTAGAATCGTTGCGTGACGCAGGAGACCGGTCGAAGAACCGGCGCGTTCTGGTTCGAGGAAACGTTCCGGTCAATGTCGTAGCCGATGGCGCCGTCCAGGAACTGCATCATGAAGTCATAGCCGGCGCTTTCCGTCATCAGGACGCACTTCGGGTTCACCTCGTCCAGCTTCCGGCGCGTGAGCTTGCACAACTCCGCTTCACTGCGCCCCCATTCATTGCAGCCCGGCGCCGCGAAGGTGTGCCGGTGGTCATGACTGAAGCACGTCCAGCCGTACGTGCCCGTTTCGTCGAAGCGAATGGCGTCGGCCTGAGTCTCGCGGACCACGCGCTGCGCCATATTCGCCACAAACTCCCGGTACTCCGGCACGTCCATGCACATGCGCCAGCAGTCGTACATGGTGACGTTCTTTCCCTGCGCGTCCACCAGGCCGTACTCCTTGCCCCTGGCCTGGCCAAACTTGGTGTTGTCACACACGATCTCCGGCGACGTGTACAGAAGCACCTTCAGGCGCATATCCTTGTAAGCCTGAATCGCCTTCTGGAACGCCGGCAGACCGCCCCACCGGGCGTTGTAGCCGTCATAGTCGCCGCGGTCCATCATGTACATCAGCTTCTTGGCCACCGGGTCCATGGCGAAGCTTCCCCGCATCGCCGCCCACGGGGTCTTGCCGAATTTCTCCTCGGCCTTGTCCATCGGGGTGCGCCAGGGGGCCATGTCGCTCCATTCCCACCAGCACCACAGCTCCAGCAGGTCGGTCAAGGGAGGCACGATTTCTCGGTCGGTGCGGTACTTCGTGCCGTCGAAGAGCATCACCCCTTCCCGGTACCCGGTGCACCATTGGTTGACAACATTCTCAAGCGCGGAGGGATAGGGCCGGAACTGCCAGATGCGGTGCGCCCAGTCCGCGTAGGCCTTCATGGAGGTATGCCAGTCGCCGGGATGCGCGCAGAGAAGGGCGTCCGCCGGCGCGAAGGAGGCCCCGGGCGCGCACGTCTGGCGCATGTATTCGAACGCAATCCCCGTGCCGTTCACCTCGTCGAGCGACGACTGCGCCCAGGTGAATTCCGGAGTGGCGCCGCTCAGGTACTCGCTCTCGTCGGCCCCGGCCTTCCCCGGCACGACCTTCCTGAGCGCAAGCACCTTGTATCGCCCATCGGCGTCGTCGCCTCGCACGTACAGACCGGCCCCGCAGTCGGGGCTGAACAGGTCCACGATCTGGTGGAGCGCCAGGTAATCGCCATACCCCTTCCGGATATGAGCCGGCGCGTCGGCGATCACTCCGCCATGCCAGGGGAAGAAATAGTAGTCGGTTTCCGGGCGGTCCGAGACGGCCAGGCCGGAGAGATGCGGGAATGCGACCTTGATGTCCATCGGCTTGTCACCCGCGTTGCGGACCGAGAGTCCAAGCCGCAGCCCTTCCGCTTCGGCCGCGACGGACAGCTCGGCCTGCAAGGGAACGCCCTCCGCCCGCAGGGTGGCCTTGAATCCCGTAGCGGACGGTTCGAGTGAAACACAACGGAAGTCGCGGCTCCCGGAGTAGCGCTTGCCCTCCGCCTCCACCAGGAAAATGTCCGCCGCTCCCGCCACGCGAAGCATCTCGCTCTGCGCGAATTCATTCCACAGCGATGAGAGCGCCAGGCGCTCGCCGCGCCGGAACTCGACGTGCATCCCCGCATTGGCCAGGCGGACCACTTCGCCATCCACTCGCGACGAGGGCGCGCGCCGGACCGCCGCACCGCGCGGCGCGGCGACCTTCGGCGCCATATCGACCCTCGGCCACCGCGGCTGGTGCGCGGAAACCGCCTCCACCGTCACCGATTTCAGGAGAATATTGGCGCCGGTCGGCGTGATTTCCACGCCGTAGGGGGACGGAGCGGCCTCCAGGACAACGGTGAGCGGGGAAGGCCCGGTGATCTTCCGTCGGCGCACGTTGGCTTCGACCCACTGGATGGCCCCCTCTCCCCCCGTGAATTCGGCGACGACCTTGACGGGCTGCCCTTCCTTGATGCGCTCCGCGTCCCATTCCATGCGCGCCGCCTGCCCCTCCGCCAACGCCAGCCCGGCCGCCGTCGCGCTCGCCGTTCGCGCTCCCGCGTAGCCGACGAAATGCGCCGGGTCATCCAGCGAGGGCGTCTGCCCGGGATGCCAGGCGCCATGAATCACAGGCGTCGACGTGTACAGATAGAGCCGCACCATGTACTCGCCGTTGCCCCCCGGCTGCGTGAGCTTGTCCTGATCCCATGTCGCCCCGCCGTTGAAACTGACGGCGCTATTCCCGCGCCGGACACTATTGTCAATTCCCAGATAGAGGTAGTCATCATTCTCTTTCTTGGGGCTTTGCAGCTTGCCGATCACAATCTCGTTCCGTCCCCTGACCAACTCTTCCTTGGGAAGCGTGAAGTCATACCACGCGAATTCCGGCCTGCTGCTCGTCATCTTGGGCACGCCGCAGTCCGTGCGGTACACATGGGCCTTGCCGTTGACGACGATCTGGAACTCTTCATCCAGCCCGTTGTACTTCCCGGTTGTCTCCTGCGAGTAGTCCTTCACGACAAGGAATGCTGAAAGCTCGATCTGCTTCGTCTTCTCCCACACCTCCAGCGGAACGGCCGAAAGGTCGAGCGTCTTCTTCGCCAGGTACTCAGACCCTGACTGGTGCGTAATGCCGTGGCCGGTGGTCCAACCGGGAAGAGACCACTGCCCCTGGTCGTCGCGGGCTACGTAGACGCCTTCGAGTCCCTCCACAGGTTCCACGATGGCCGGCGCCGCTATCGTTGTCGAGCCAAGTGCGGCAAACGCGGCGAAAATGAGCGGCGTCCCCCTTAATCGCAACGACCGCAGACTCCGCGTGAAATTCATTCCAAATATCCTTCCTCTGTTCTCAAGCTTCATTGTGGAACACAATCACGACGTAGCGGCCGCACAACTCGCCGGGGACGTCCACGCAGGTCATGCCGGCGGAGCGCCGGACAGCCAAAGCACGCGGCTTCTTCACGCCGGGAATGTGCGCCTCCGCCTTGGAGCAGGAGGGCGCGCGAACGCCAATGGTCACTGTTCCGGAGATCGGCGGAAATTTCGCCTTGGGGTACGTGCCGCCCGATATCGAATCGCGCAGCGCGTCGGTGCTGGCCGGCGCAATATTCGGCGTCGGCGCCGACTCGACGCGCTCCTTTCGGAAGTCCATCCCCGGCTCCAGCAGCATGCCGGTCGCATTGAGCACATGAACCACCGTGCTGTCATTCGTCCGGTGTCCACGGACCAGAAGGCCGTCCGGCGCGCCCTCGACGGTCAGCGTTTCACGGCCCCGGGTCATGGAAGTGATCGCCTCGATCATGGCCTTCCGCATCACCGGGTTCCTGCGACCTCGACAGAGCCATGCCAGTTCCCAGCCGTGTGCGTCTGTTGAAGCGCCTTCGACGTAGTTCTCGCACCCCGGCTTTCCCATGAAGACGATGACTTCGCCCTCTCCAAATCGGCGGCGAACGATGGCGGGAGTCACCTCTTCCGCGTTGTCGAAGCTGACCTTTGCCAACAGTTCAGTCCCCGGCAGCGCGCGGGCGATCACCACGGGCTCTACATTCTGCAAGTACTTCGTCGCCAGGCCGGTCCCGCCGAAGAATTCCGGGCACCGGACGACGAAGTCGGGATGAATGCGTCCCTCGGTGCGAACGTACTGGAGGCCGAATACGTCTCCGAGCTGGAAGTCGCGGAGCGCGTTCCCCTGGGCGTCATACAGCGATGACTCGTGGGTCGCGATTAATTTCCCCCCTGCGGCGACGAAACGCCTGATCTGTTCCGCCTGCCGCGGGCTCATGCAAGCCATGTTCGGAAGGATCAGGAGGTCCGTCTCCTCCAGCCAGGCGTCCTCCTCGATATCTTCGTGAAGGATCACGTCAAAGGGGATTCGGCCGCGCAGCATCGCCTCACACCAACCGGCCCACTCCCAGATGTAGAAGGCGTCTTCCATGCCCCCGTAGTTGTCCCGCGTAACGTGCGAGAACAGCAGTTTCACTCGGGACATGGACTGCGGGGCCGCGAACAACTCGCTGCGGCTCTTGATCAGGTCGAAGACGCGCTCGAACTGGGTCGGGGGCTGCCCGGACTGCGCGTGATAGGTCGTCCCAAGATACCCCTGTTCCAGGAGCGCAGCGAAGGCGATGCAGAACGAGGCTGCGTCGTCATCGAGCGGGTAAAATTGAGCTTGAACCGGCATGTCGTGACGGCGCCCGAGCGCCAGTCGCTGCAGCAACTCCGACCCCACGCGCTCCCACGAATACGGCAGGATTGTGGGCCAGATGACTTCCGTGAACAGGAGCGAACAATAAGGCGCTGCCTGATCGATGCTGCCCCCGGTCAGGTTGTTTCCGGTGGTTGTGGCGCTGCTGTGATAGAAGGGCCGCATGACGTTCCTGCCGCTCGCGCGCATCTGCCGGGTGACTTCCCGCTGGTAGTCCGCCACCGAATCCCTGCGGAATCGTATCCATGCCTTCATGCGCGGGTCTTCATAATCGCGAAGGAACTTCGCAACATCTTCCGGCGTGTTCGGCAAGTCGTATCCGCTGAAACGCTTGAACTTCTCGCGACAATGTGGGCACCCGCAGGAGTTCAGCCTGGGGTAGAACATGACGTCATCCGGGAGGATTCCGTCCACGCCGAGTTCATACAACTCCTCCAGGTATCCAAAAGACATCTTGCGAAAATCAGGGTTGTTCGAACAAAGGGCCATGGCGTGGCCACCGGTGTACCACGTGCCGGCTCGCAGTCCCGTGCCGAGGTCCAATTGCGACATCTCATCGAGGTTCCGCCCCTGATAGACGACGCCATGGAGGAAGCCCTTGACGAAGGCGGGATGTCTTTTGATGTCGAATCGCATGTCTTTGCCGACCGCGTTCAAGTGCTCCATGAGTTCAGCTTCCGTGGCGGGGCGTAGCGAAGCCCGGTGCATGACTACCGCGCTGTGGTGCTCAATGTATTTGAGCCCATGGCGGTGCGCCGCCTCCGCCGTCCGCCGCGCCTGGCGCATCAGGTTCTCTTTGTCCCCTTCCATCCAGCTCCATCGGAAGTGGAAATTGGAGGGATCGACGGCGGTGAACCCTTGTTGCTTAAAGAGCCGGGCCTGCCGGTCGAAGTCCTCTTCGGTCCAGTCAAGTAATGTGTTGTCCCCCATCCACCACGTGGCGACTTTATAGTCCTTCAGCCAGGGGATGGCGGCGTTGTCGATCCGACAGTCCGCGCTCTCACGACAGTTCATGGTAGGTATCCATAATCAGGGAATGTGCGTGCCGCGCCCCTGACGGGGCCAGTTGGGTAGATTCTGCCGCGCTTTTCCGCGCCTGCCGGGGCTATTTCGCTTTCGGCGCCTCTGCGGCGGGCTTGAGCTCCTCGTACTTCTTGCCGATCTCTTCGGCGGTCAGCGCGCGGTTGTAGATGGTCAACTCGTCCATGGCGGTGGGCACGGCCGAGGAAAGGTGTATTTCATTGCCGACATCTTTCGGGAAATTGTCCCCCCCCAAGGCCAGCTCGCTGCTCAACTTGCCATCGACATAGAGCGCGATCCTGGACCCGGCGGCCGTCCAGGTGCAGGCGAAGAAGTGCCACTGATCGACCGTCCACTCCATCTTGGGAGCATTGATGCCCCAGTTCGCCTCGGAGCTCTTGCCCAGCATGAACCGCGGACCGTTGATCGGATCGCCGCAGTAGTAAAGGTAAATCAGCCCGCTCTTCTTCCATTCACCCGCCGTGAAGAACCAATTGTAGTCCTTGCTCTTCTGCCAGGAAGCGGTCGGCTTGAGCCAGCAAGTGAGGGTTCCCTGGTCGACCAGGATGTTGCCTTTCGTCGCGTAGGCAATGCTCTCGAACTGCATGGCAAGCGCCTGGCCTTTGATCCCCTGGCAGTACGCGGGCGCTTTCGCGTAGACGGCCTGCTTATCACCCGCGGCGGTGGCGGCATCGGGGCTGCCGTCGAACGGCGCATAGAAGATGACGTCGTCCGCCAGAGCGCTGGCGGCCAGAGCAAAGATGGCCAGAAGCGAGGTTCTCCATATCCGGTTCATGGACAACTTTCCTTTCCGATGAAATGAACTTTCGAAGTCTCAATGCAAACCGCGAACGCTGTTATCACACGAGCCTGCGGCCGTCGCCCGCGGCAACCGCCGCAGGCTCATGAATCAAGCACTTAGTTGAAAGGCCCCCACTGAGTCCCCACGTCAACACCGGCTGACGTATCGAACTGATGCCAGATGTCGGGCGCGGTCGAATGGTACGACTGACGCCAGCCGCTCAGCCACTGGTCGTCGTCCTCGGGAAGGTTCGACATAATGCTCGGCCCCGCCATGCCGGTCGCCGGGTTGTGCGTGACCTGGAAATTCCACCACGCGATCCGCTTCTGCGCGTCTCCATACCACTTGCCGTCGAGGCTGCCGTAGAGAACGTTGTAGCCGTCGCGGTGCTCCATTTCCCCAAGTCCCGGCAGCAAGCTCTGCCCAATCTGCCGGTCGAAGGAATCCGCCGCCACAGCGCGCCCGCCCAGGAGTTTCTCGGTCTTGAAGAACGTGCCGTAGTCCTCATACCGAATGCGCGGGTTCGTCCAAGGGACGATGCAATTGTGCAGAGCAGCCGCATAGGTCGTGTAGGAGTGAACACCCCAGACGCCTGTGCAACGATAGGCGTAGGTCGAGTAAAGACGCCGAGTATGCGTCACCGGGGCCACGCCGGCCCCGCTGTTCCCGCCATCCACCTTGCCCACGTTCGCCCAGTTGCCATGAGTCAGGATTCTGGCCTCTGTGCCGCCCGCCGCCTTCAAGTCGGCCAGCGATGTAGCGCCCAGGGTGGCAATCTGCCCGACGCACTTCTCGTCCGGAAGGTTCGACGCGCTCGGGCAGAAGAAGATGGCCAGGTTGTCAATGTAGCGGCAGGATGCCAGGAACCCCAGCCCCTGAGGCGCCATGGCCAGTTTCCCGTTGCCATAGACCGCCGTCGCATTCGCGGGATCCTGTTCGCCCTGCGCAATCACTCGCTGGACGAACCGCCCGGCCCCGTAATCACTCTGGCTTCTCTGCCCCCCTGCCTTTGTCAACGTGCCGTAGGTGACCACCTCCGGAAACGCCTCAACGTAGTCATTGGGGGCCGTCCCGGTCGGGTCTCGGTAAATCCCCACGTCCATCCCACGGCCCGCGCGCGTCCATGCGCTCTCTTCAACGCTCGCGGTATCGGAACAGCCCGACAGGGTCCACGTGACGTTAAAGGGCAGATAGCCGGCATAGTCGCTGGTGTAACTGGCCAGCCCCACACCCATCTCCTTCAGGTTATTCAGGCAACTCGTCCTCCTGGCCTTCTCCCTCGCCGCCGCCAGGGCCGGCAGAAGCATTCCAGCCAGAATGGCAATAATTGCTATGACGACAAGCAGCTCGATGAGCGTGAACGCCGACATCCAAGACCTGCGCGTCCTCATGGCCAACCCTCCTCAAATAGACCGTGCTCCAGTTGTCCGGCCTAAACTCAACTCAATGGATAAATGCCGCCACTCCGTCCAACAGCCTCGTCGTTCGCAAAACTCCGGCGCCCTCCACAGAACTCACCCGGCATGGCTCACGTGTCCCGAATTTCAAGCCGCGTGGGGATCACTATCATGCGATTTTCCGCCTTGTACTCGCCATTCATCTGGTCAAGCAGTTCGTGGATGGACTGGTGCACTATCGCGTTGCGGTCCTGCACGATGGTCGAAAGGGACACCCGGGTGATGGCCCTGGGAATGTAATCTCCATACCCGATAATCCGCAGATCATGCGGGACCGAAATACCCAGGTCCCGAGCCGCATCCAGCGCGCCCCACGCGTGCTCATCCGTGCTGCCCAGAATCGCGGTTGGCCTCGCGCTTTGCGACAACAGCCGCTTGCCGGCTTCGTAGGCATTGAAATACGGCTCGAACTCCGCAAGCCGGTAACCGGCGATTTCGACGATGGTCGCGTCCCCTTCCGGTATGCCCGCGTCCGCAACGGCCTGACGAAAGCCCTCCTGGCGCCACTGGAACGTCTGATGCTCATGCTTGCCCGCAATGAGGGCGACGCGTCTGCGCCCATCCGCCACCACATGCGCCACGCCGGTGGCAATGCCACGCCGGTCATCGGTGCAAACGAACGTTCCGGGGCAACCGGTGGCAAGCCGGTCCAGCACAATCAGCGGCACCTTGCTTGCCCCAATCACCTCGGCCAGCTTCGGAATATCCGACTCCGCCGAAGGAAGCCAGACGATCCCCCCCGGTCTCTGCGTCAAAACGAAATCGATGAGCTCAATTTCCCACTCCGTATGGCTATTCGTGGGATAGAACACGGGCATGAAGGAGGCCTGGTGCAGAGTCTCACGAGCTGTTTCATACATCGCCGTGGACCACATGTCCCAGCCAGGCACGATAAAGGCCACCAGGTTTGATTTTCCCCTCACGAGCGACTTGGCGGCCCAGTTCGGCCGATACCCAAGCGAGTTGGCAACCTCTTTCACCATCTGCCGTGTCTTTGTATTCACGTCAGGGTGGTTCGCCAGCGCGCGGGAAACGGTCGAACAGGACAGGCCGGACTTCTTTGCAATGCGTTTAAGTGTGGCGCCAGCGTTAGGCATGTATCCAGCTTTCATCATCGGCCGCTATCGTTACTGGTAACGTTTCCAATAGTCGGAGTCTACCCTTTGCCGAATGGATTGTCAAGAGGTCCCCCAACTTTTCTATACTTCCTCACATTTCTACTTATCATATTTAGTAGTAACGCTTTACGCACATAGCCAATTGCTATGCTGATAGAAAACAGGGAAGCTGAGTCACCCATTAACGCATCTTGACAAGCCCCCTTTGAGAAGGTTAGACTCCGTTCATTACAAACGATACCGGTAACGTTACCGCTACTTGCCGGAGCATTCGATATAATTAATGGGCATTGAGAAAGCGCGATCCAGATACACCACTTGGTTGGCTCAAAATACCTGAAATGATCATTGGGAGGATCCGAGAACGTGTCCATTTCCGCAGATCGTGACATCGTCCGCCGCTTGGCAAGTCGTTTGGCTGCCTTTGCAGTGCAGCCTCAACAGCGGGAGAAGCTGGAGGCGTGGAAGAGTCTCAACGCTCTCCGGCCGCAACGGCCCATGCTGTGGATCACCGAAGTGCCCTGGGGCGAGTTCGAGAACCAGGTGGAGGCGCTCAGGCTCCAGTCGGAAACGGAACCATGCCGAAGCATCGAAAGAGAGCTTCGGCATCGGCTCTTCACCGCATGCAGCCTGACCTGCGACGAGGTGGTGGATGGCATCTGGTGGCTGCCGCTGCAGATCAACGGCGCCAACTTCGGCGTTGAAATCCACGAGCAGCAGATCCTTCAGGGCGATTCCTACATTCAGTCACATCACTACGAGCCGGTGATGAAGGACTTCGACGACATCGCGAAAATCCGCATGCCGGACGTTTCCTATGACGAGGCCGCCACGCTCGCGCGCAAGAGCTTCCTGGAGGAGCTGTTCGGCGGCATTCTCCCGGTTCGCCTCCATGGTCCGCGCCAGCACTTCTTTCCCGCGTGGGACGATGTGGTCCGCTGGACCGGCGTGACGGAGGCGTTGACTGACCTGCTCGCGCGCCCCGAGTTTCTCCACGCGCTCATGCGACGCCTGACCGATTCCTTTCTGGAAAGGATGACCCAGCTCGAGGAGCGCCATCTCCTCGGTGAGCCACATCCGCTCAATCGCGTCGGCTCGGGGGCCGCCGGCTTCACCGACGAACTGCCTCAGCCCGGCTCGGATCCCGCGCACCTCCGCACCATTGACCAATGGGGCGGCGCCACCGCGCAGATTTTCGGGGAGGTCTCCCCGGCCATGCACGCGGAGTTCGCCCTGAAGTATGAGATGGAGGTTATGGCCCGTTGCGGGTTGAACTACTACGGCTGCTGCGAGCCGCTGCACAACAAAATGCACCTCATGGACAGCGTGCCCCGGCTGCGCAAGATATCGATCAGCGCATGGTGCGACGTGGAGAAAGCCGCCAGCCGGGCCAAACGCCGCTACGTCTTCAGCCACAAACCCACCCCGGCCTGCTTTGCGGAGGACCAGTTCGACGCCGCGCGCGCCGAGCAGGAATTGCGCCAACGCCTCGAACGCTCCGGGAACATGCCTTGCGAGATCATCATGAAGGATATCAGCACCGTGCGCGGCGACGTCCGGCGGTTGATCGACTGGTGTCAAATGGCGCACCGGTTGGTGCGCAACCTGCCGGCGCGTTGACGTCCACCAGGTCTGTGCCGAGGCAACTGCCTGCTTCGGTGGTCTTAAGCGAGTGAGTTGCGTCCGGGCAGCGTCCGGTGCTGGCCGCCCGTGGATAACCTGCTGCAAGACCATCGGTTGTGATATGGCTGCCGGCCATTGAATGGGCTGTCTTGGGAAGGGGTCACTTGGCTATTCCCGCGCCCGGGGACTCAGTCGTCGGTTCAGGGTTCCACCGTCGTCATCGAGATATCATCGGCCAGGAGCGAAACGTCCTTGGCTTGCCCATAATTGGGCATGACGATGACGCGCGCGAACTTGGCGCCGGGCCACCACTGAGCGGTGGGCGCGCCGGAGAGAGCGATCCCCTTGATGCGGCCGCTGTATTGCTTCCACTCCTGCGGGACGACCGCGTTGGTGGCGGCGTTGTAGATGTAACCGGGGCCCGCCACGTGCTGGCGGATGAGCGTGCCGGCGGGATATTCCTTGCCGCAGGGCTTCGCAAGCTTGATCTCCCAGAACTCTCCCTTCTTATCGACCGAGAGAATCCCGCGCGTGCTGAGATTCCGGTTCGGGAGGTCCTTGTACTGACCGGAGTTGTCCACGCTGAAGGCGACTACGGCAAACGGCGTAGCGCGCCACTTGGAGCCATCCGCGATCTTGAGGATATCGTCCTCCTTCTTGCAGGCCCCCGCCAGCGTGGTTTCCGTCCCGGGCGTGGCCGAGACGTTCTCACAAAAAATCGGCTTCTTGTCGGCGTCATAGGGGGCATAACCGAAATAGAGATGGCTGGGCTCAGCGGTCGCCGACTTGAACCACCCGCTGAGCAGGTAGGTCTTGTCGGGGTCCACGGCGATGAAGTCGTCGCACAGGACGAAAGCGGGACCGGCCTTGATGAAGCAACTCTTGCCGGCGTGAGCGCCCTCCGCGCGGGCCTCCCACAGTTTGCCCCAGTTGTCCGCGTTCCCCAGTTCCGCGTCGCCATTGCGCAGGAGGTTGGGCGCGTCCGCGGCGCGCGCCACGGTGGTTGCCAGCAGCAGGGCTGATCCCAGAAGGCATGCGAACAAGAGATGCTCTTTCTTGCTGCTCGTCATGGCGTCAGCCTCCAAATTGAACTCCGCGATAAGGATCGGGTCTTCGTTACCCTTGCCCGAGCAACAACCCGCCGTCAGGCACCATCATGATACAGATTACTTTCGCTGGACCAGTCACCTTGCCGGCTCCTTGGGGACAGCACGGAGGCCGTTGACAAGCGGGGCGCGCTCTCCCATTTCACCTCGCGCGTTTCACTCTGACGTACCGGAATGAAAGCGGCGCGAGTTCGCGAGGGCTGGCGCCTATGACTTTGCAGGCATCCTTTCCCCATCCGAGACGTCCGGGAACCACCCGCCAGTTGAAGGGTTGCGCCTTTTCCGAAAGGTTGGCGAGGAGAACGAGCGCCTCCCGCTCGTTCCAGTAGATGGCGGAACGGACGTCCCGCTTTGAAGTGCGAACCGCCATGGTGCGGTGGTTCTCAAACTTCTTGTACCGCGTGAAGTCTATCCGCGCCGTGACTTTGAAGGTCGCCAGAGCTTCCGGGCGGCTGTCGTCCACTGAGGCGTGATTGAGAAGCGCGCAGAGCGCGAAGAGCATGGGGCTCTTGTCCCCTTTCCCTTCCTGGATCAGGACGCCGTGCGGGCAGGCGTTCGTGAAGTGGGTGTAAGGCGGGAACATGTCCGGGGTTATTTTGGCGGGAGCGTATTCTTCGAGGTCGAGGATGTACGTGGCCATGTTCCCCGCGGTGATGAACGGCACCTGGGACATGTGCAGGTACATTTCTCCCTTCGGGCCGACGCGCTCGCGCGTCCATTCCAGCAGGTCGATGAACGACTCCACATCCCAATGCCGATAGGGCCGGTGCGCCTTGTTCAGGCAGGGCTCGGGGAAGCACCAATCGTAGTAGATCCCATCGAACGCGTGCCTGGAGAGGGGCGCGTCGATCGTGCGCTTTCGGAATTCAAGCCACCCGGAAGCCAGGCACATCTGCGCCCCGAACTCGCCGGTGGTGGTGACATTGTGAATCATCGTTCCTTCGTCATCCACCCGGCGCTGCCACTCCCTGGCTTTCGCGGCGAACGGCGGCACGTCCGGGTGCCATTCATGGAGCGAGAAGTAGGGCGTCACGCGCACGCCATTCCGGTGCAGGTCGGCGATGCGGCGGTCCATTTCCTTCATGCGCTTCGGGGGATACGGCGGATAGGCCCCGTCGCGCCAGAACAGGCCGTCTGCGGTGGGGCCGTCGTCGTGGAGCCGCGTCAGGTCCACGCCGTTCCGCCCGAATTCGCGGATTCGCTCCGGCGAGGGGAAGCGCTTCCCCTGCCGGTCGGGACGCGCTTCCAGCAGTCCGGCGACGGAACGCCGGAGCGGACGGACCCGCTCCTGCACAAAAGGAAACGCCATGAAGAAGTCGAAGGCGTACGTACCTCGCAGCGTGTGGCTGGGAGGATGACGCCAGAGCGGGTTGGTCCGGACCTCGTAGCCGTCCGCGTCCGCGGCGTACTGCACCATGAACAGGTTGGTGTGCGGAGCTTTCGTGAACTGGCTGTGCCACTGATCGAGGTTCTCGCCGAGGAACCAGTCGAATCCTTCCACGCCGCGCTGGACGAAGGTGAAATAGAGCGGCATGTGGGAGATCAGCACCGTCCTGAAGTCGTTGACGTTGGCGCCGGCCTTGAGCTTATACCAGCGCTGGATGCAGCAGGAAAGACGCCAGTCCTCGGAATCGGCAGGCCCCGGGCGATAGGCGAATTCGTTCAGGCGCGCAGCGACCGTAGGCCGCGCGATCGCCACTTGATAGACGTTCGGGATCGGCTTCGCGCATTCGATCGTCACCCGCTGGCGGATGTACCCCCAGGGGTGATACTCGAAACGATGCCGGTAGATGGCGGGGAGCCGCTCCCCCGCGTCGGAAAGGAAGGGACTTTCGCTTTCCACCACCACGACCTCGCCGTCGGAATAGTACGAAAGGCAGGAGCCGGAGTCGTTGCCGCGAGCGGTATGGGTTTGGGTGCTCCCCCGCGCGCTCGTGCTGATCTGCGTGCGGCAGGGGGCGGCGAAGATGTTCTTCCCTGTGCCGTGGGGAAACACCACGCTCGATATGTTGCCGCCATCCGCGGAACTGTGGCGGACTTCCCAGAACTGGCAGGCGACGAGAAGGTCATTGCCCGCTTCGCGAACGCTGAACTTCGCCTTCACCGGGACGTGCCGTTCCATCCGGGGTCGTTCCTTCTTTCGTCATTGCGCGTTGAGGGCCTTGAGGAACTCGACAGCCTGGGCGATATCGCGGTATGGATCATTGCCGACTTCGCGCTCAATCGTCAAGTACCCGGAATAGTCCGCCGCGCGCAAGGCGGCAAGGTACTCCGGGAAATTCACGCCACCCTTGCCAAGAGGGACTTCGCGGAAGTAGTCCGCCCATTGAAGCGTTTCAAGATGGCTGTCTTCGAAAGCCCCGTAGAGCCGATCGGCGTCCACGGGCTTCAGGTTGAGGCCGTCTTTGGCGTGGGTGTGGCGGATGTACGGGCCCAGGAGTCGCACCGCCTCGGGGATGTTCTCGCGGCAGACCATCACGAGATTCGCGGGGTCGAAGTTCACCGCCAGCCCCCCCGCCAGGCCGATATCATCCAGGAAGCGGCGCAACACCGCGGCGGGCTCCGGCCCCGTTTCGATGGCGAACGCCGCGCCGGCGGACTCCGCGTAGCGCCCGAGCTCTTCGCATGCGCGGGCCAGGACGGCGTACCGCGGATGGCCCGCGTCGTGCGGGACGATGCCGATGTGCGTCGTGACGACGGAGCAGTCCAGTTCGCCTGCGAGGTCCATGACGCGCTTGGAGTCCTCGATCCGCTGGGAGTTTTCCTCCACGACCTGAAAACCATGCCCTCCGAAGTCGCCGCAGACGGCGGCCACTTCGAGTCCCAGGCCGGTCACCTGGCGGCGAAAATCCGCCAGCGCGCCCCCTCGCAGCTTGCTGAAATGCGTCTCGCCGCGCGTGGCGTGAAGTTGAACCCCCTGAACGCCGAGCCGCGCTGCTGCCGCCAGGCCGTCCGGGACGCCCAGGCGGAAGGACTCGATCATCACGCCGATTTTAAAGCTCATGCGCCGCTCCCCTGCTCCTGCCGTGCGAACTTCTGCAAGTCGCCGCGCTTATCGTACAGTTTTGAAAATGCGCCGGCAATCTGGTCCATCTCCTGTTGCGTCCCGAGCAGTTCGTTCTGCACCAGCCAGATGCCCTCCTCGCGGCAGATGCGCTCGCAGTTCGGGCATATCATCTTCGCATAGTCGAGGTCCGGGCGAGAGAGGCGGTAGCCGGTGTAAGGGCCGAAATTCTTCTGTGTGAAGAGGGGTTGCGCGTACAGGGGAACGATGTAGCCCGCGACGGCGAACACCCCTTCGGCATTCAGCGCCTTGAGGAACGCCTGTCGCGGCACGCCAAAGGCGGCGGCTTCGTACCGCATGGCAAAGAGGTGGTAGGCATGGCGCGTGCCCGTGAAGCGCCGCGGCTGCGGGTGCAGTCCCGGGATCTTTTCCAGGCGCGCGGCCAGGTACGCGCCGTTGCGGTCGCGCGCGGTGGCCTGCGCGTCCAGGCGGTCGAACTGACAGTTCAGAACCGCGCCCTGGAACTCGCTGAGGCGGTAGTTGCCGCCCATGACGACATGTTCGTACCACGCGCCCCCCTTCAGCCGTCCGCAGTTGTGGATCGAGCGGCAGCGCTCGGCCAGTTCCTCGTCGTTGGTCAGGATGATGCCCCCCTCGCCGCTGGTGAGGTTCTTCGACGCCTGGAAGGAGAAGGAGCCCGCGTGGCCCAGGGCCCCAACCCGACGCCCTTTGTACTCCGCGCCGTGAGCGTGGGCGGCATCCTCGATCACGAAGAGGTTATGACGCTTTGCGATGGCCATGAGCGCATCCACGTCGGCGGCCAGCCCACCCACGTGAACGGGGATGATCGCCTTGGTGCGCGGCGTAATGGCCGCTTCCACGGCGGCGGGGTCCAGGTTGAACGTCTCCGGGTCGATATCCGCGAACACCGGCACCGCGTTGGCCTCGACGACGGCCGTGGCTGTGGCCAGGAATGTATAGGGCGGCACAATCACTTCATCGCCGGCTTCAATGCCGATGCCCATCAGGGCGATGCGCAGGGAGACCGACCCGTTGACCACGGCGATGCCGTACTTCGCCCCCTGGTATTCGGCGAAGCGCTGCTCGAAGCGCTCGACCTCCTTGCCGCTGAGCCGCCCCCACGTGCCGCTACGCACAACCCGAGCCAGCGCCTCTTCTTCCTCCCGACCGTAGATCGGCCACGTCGGGAATTTGACCTTGCATGCTTGCGGACCGCCGCAGACCGCCAGCTTCTCCTGCGTGGCCGGCTTTCTGCCTGTTTCAGTGGTGACGCCGGAAGTTGCCATGTGAATGCTCCTCTCTGATTTATTTGGGTCGAGGTGGGGACACAAAACTTTCCTTTGGAAAGTATTGTGTCCCCACCGGCCCGGCCTGCCAACCGGGATGGTTTCAACAGAGCAAAACGGCATCGAGTCTAACCAGGGCGCGCCGCGGTGTCCGCCAGGAACGCCCCCGCTTCTTCGGCGAAACGCTCGCCGGCGCCCGCCGTATGCGGGAAGACGCCGTAGAAACGCGCCGCCCGAACGGGATAGCGGCTGTTCTCCACAGATCGCCGCGTGGCGATGTAGCAGGTCACGGCATTGCAGGTGCCGGCCACGAGCAGCCGCTGAATTCCCGCTTTCGCGCGCATGAGGGCGCTCAGCTCGGAATAGAATTCCGCCCCAATTCCCGCCAGCGTCACCCCTCCGAGGTGAAGCACCTGAACCTCTATCGGTTGCCGGGCGACACATCGGCCGCTGTCAAGCATCTGGATCCAGTTCTTCGTTCCGTTGAGCGTCGACAGGGCCATCCCGTCGGTTGCATCCTTTTCCAGGAGGGCCGTCGACTCGGCAATGGTTCTTTCGCACTCAGACCGGGCCGGGGGCTGCACGGCAAGGTCAATGAGCTTCGACGCAAATTGCATCGAACCGACCGGGACCGCTTCCTTGGACTTCAGCGCTCGCTCCACGGCCTCCACAATCCGCCGGCCGTAGAAATCGAGCACCTCCTCCCCCCCTTTTCCAAACGCCGCGGACTTGGTCACGCAGGGATCGAGGTCTCCGCAGGGAGCGTTCAGAAAGAGAGCGCGGTAGCCGAGGGCGTTAAGATAGCGGACGACCGCGCCGGGGTAGTCGGCGGAATAGACCCGCCACACGCCCAGGGCGACGGCGTGGCAGCCGTAATTGACCAGGAGGATCGGCGCGGCCTGGCCCATTTCCAGCAGCAGTCCGCGCACATGGTTGTCGACCGGCCCGCCCGGCTCGTCGCGATTCTGCGCAATGCCCGGGAATTCATGATCGATGTAACAGGCGCGCTGCACCGGCTCCCAGTGTTTCAACACATCCGCAACGGTGTCCATAACATGCTTCGTGACGATCTGCCGCCAGGTCTGAGTGAGTTCGCCGGGACCAAACCACCGAAGACTTGCAGGACCCGTGTGCGTGTGGGTGCAGTGAAAGAAGATCGCTTCCGCCGGGAGGCCATGCGCACGGCCCAGCCGCGCGCGCAGTTCCTCCACGTGGTCCGCCTGCAACCCGATCAAGTCGAATTGGACCAGGACGGCGACGCGCCCATTCTCGCGGAAGGCGCAAACACGGCAGAAGAGCGGATCGAGCGTGCGGTCCGCGCGGCGGTTCATGTAGTAACCGTACCCACCGAGCTCTTCTCCGGGAAGAGGCGTGATGTCCCGTTGCGACCAGCCTATTTCCATCTCTTCCTCAATTCAGATCAAGGGCACAAACTGA
The DNA here is from genome assembly GCA_903901045.1 of uncultured Planctomycetota bacterium. GTDB lineage: Bacteria > Planctomycetota > Brocadiia > CAIUPP01 > CAIUPP01 > CAIUPP01. The sequence continues at coordinate 18,768 of CAIUPP010000055.1, read as the reverse complement.
CCGCATGCCTGCCCGCGAGGCGACGGCCAGCCGTCACAAGTCCGTTGAGCCCATGGATAATCAGTAGCCGTCCACTCCAACGTCCACGCCCGATGCCGCATCCAGCGTGTGCCAGATGAGAGTCGAACCCTTGTTGCTGTAGCCGGCGGCGGGCGCGTAGGTTCCGTTGCCGGAAGTCACGGGGCTGGGGACATCGTTGGCGGACTGCGCCCAGTCAGTAATCGTTGCGCACCACAGACCCATGTAGGCCAGGCGCGACCCTGCGCCTGTGCCCATCGTATTCGCCCACCACATGATCTTCTGCTGCGGGTCGCCGTACCACGCGGCATGGCTGTCGCCATAGAGCACATTATAGCCGTCGCGATGCGCCCAGTTGCCCATGCCGGGCTGAAGGGGGGTGGTCGTCGTATCTTTGAACGTGCCGGCCAGCTTGCTGAACGTATCGCACACAATCGCTCGATTTCCAAGTTGCTTGTCCGTCTTGAACATCGGCTCTCCGCTGAACACGATCCGGCTTGGCGTGACGCCCTTCAATCGCGCCCAGATGGGGTTGAAGCCGTCCTCATTCTGGTACACGCACGCGGACTCGGGCACCAGCCGGTAATTATAAGCAGACATAATATCATAGTAGGACCCGTTGTAGATGCCATCTCCCACGGTGTTCGGGGTGGGGTTTCCGACGTAGCCCGCGTGCATGACCGAGTAGATGTCCGTAGCGCCGTTGGTCCATTGGCGCACCTCGCCCAAGGTGGTCATGCCGCCATTATAGGAAGTGCTGCCCGAATCCGCATGGAGGCTCGTCAGAGGGTTCGTGGCAAAGTCGTCAGGCATGTTGCCCGCCGAGGGGCAGAAATAGATGCTCAAATCCGCAAGATATCCCGCCGACCCGAGGGTTCCGATCCCGAGCGGGGCAAGATTGATGTCCCCTTGGTGCACGACAGCGTTGCCATAGTAACTGGTGCTGCTGCCTTTGCAGCCGAGGAAGATCACCCGGTAGTCCTTGATCATGTTCCCGTTGTCGCCGAAGGACTGCGCCGGGTAGTTCGAGAAGACCTGGCCGGTCGCGGTGGTGCTGTCCGGCAGTGTCGTGCCTTTGAGTCGCGGCTCGCTATAGATGCCATACTCCAGCCAGGCGTTGGTGCTGACGCCTGTGGTGGCGCCCGCCGTTCCATTGCCGGAGGGGGCGTAGACCGAGACGCTGTACGCGGTCGCCCACGTTGCGCTCTGGTTCGTGCAGGCGCCGAACTGGGGGATGCCGGGATACTTGTTGTTGCCGCCGGAGAGCGCGCCCTTCGCTGCGACAGGCCCCCACGCCGGCGAGGAGGGGAAGTACCCGTTGTAGTCGCCGTTGTAAGAGGCCAACGCCTTGCTGAACTGGTTCAAATTGCTCAGGCAAGCGGTGCGGCGCGCCTTTTCGCGGGCCGCTGCCAGCGCCGGCAGCAACATTCCGGCCAGAATCGCAATGATCGCGATGACGACAAGCAGCTCGATCAACGTGAACGCCGACAGCCAGCGCCGAGTCATTCTCATAACCAAACCCTCCCTCATCAAGGTCCGCCCTCTGCGTCTCCCGCCGTAAAACATCGACCGGTCGCCGGTTCCCAGTGAACGCGACTTTGGACCGATCGACGTCCGAGAACTGAAGTCACTCTGCTCGGTTGGTCGAGGTGGGGACACAAAACTTTCCTTTGGAAAGTATTGTGTCCCCACCGACCCCAAGTCACTCCTGAACATGGTTCATTGTCCCCCCACGGGCATTGCCGGTTCGTCGCCCGGCGCGATGACCACGATCTCATGCGCGTAGTTGCGCTTGCGCTTTCCTCCCTCGCTCGTGTTCGGCTCCCACAACAGGCGCGTCAGGCTCTCGATGCCCGCCGCGTCCGACGGGCCCGCTTTGCCCGTGAAGTCGGATAAATCGAACGTCTTGGGAAGGGCCAGGGCGCAGTCGTCGCTCTGCCCGATCGTGACCGGGAACCCCTTCTTCAAATCCTCCGCCGTCCAGAAACCCGTATCGCCCCAGCGGTCGCCGGGCCGGCTGATCTCCATTTCCTTGCCCAGCATCATCAACCGGAAGCCGTCCTTGGCGATCCCCAGCGCCCGGGTGTCAATGGACAGATGGGCGACACTGGGGGTCTGCGTCGGGTAAAGCGCCACGGCGATCCAGTTGCCCTTCTTCAGCGTCGTGGTGACGAGGAATCCGCTCCCTTCCGCCGTGATGGCGGGATGGCTGGCATCGCGAACGAGGGATGCGAAGCAGGCGATCAGGTTCGCGTTGTCGTTCTTCTCGATTTCGGCGTCCGCGCTGAAATGCAGCGCGATGACCCTTCCCTTGCCGATTTTCTTCTCCGTGATGGCGGCGCCGCCGCCTGCGAATTCAGCCAGGGTCGTAGTTCCATCAAGCGTCTTGACCTCGCGCCGGGGCGTGCCGGTGGCCAGAGCGATTTGCTGCTCGCCCATCCGGAACTCGGCCGCCTTCGCCGGCATCGCGGCGCCATAGGTGACGCCGGTCATTTCCGATGTCACGTCGCGCTCCTGCGTCAGGTCGATGCGGGAGACGGACCAATCGGCGTCAACGGATAGGATCGTGCCCCCCTCCTCCACGAACTGACGCAGTTTCGCGTAAACCTCCTCCGAGAGCCCTCGAACGGCATAGGGTGGCGCGACCAGCACGCGGAACTTCCCGTACCGTTCGCAGGCTTGAGTGAAAATGACGTCGGCGTCCTGGCTTCTCTGGAGGGCGTTGAAGAGCAGGTTCGTGCGGGCCACCTGCGGCCAGGCGTTGGCCAAGAGCATCTGAAGCGTATTCTGGTTGTGCAGGAACGCCACGGCGGCGAGGGGTTCGGAGTTTGCCCACTGGCGCTGATTGTGAATGTGCCGCGCGAGTTCCCGCGGAAGCGCCGGGTTGTTGCCGAGGGTGATCAACCGCCAGAGCTGGTTGAAGGTGACATAGAGTCCGCCCGGTCCGCCGAGACTGTACGTGTTCAAGTACCCCCAGGACTTGCCGACGTACGCCATGCGCATCATTCTGGGGTTCACCGTCGAGTTCGAAGCGTTCTTGTCGGACGCGGTGATGTAGAAATCGGCGTTGAGCCGCTCCAGCGCCACGCAGTCCATCCCCCAGCACCAGCCGGTGGGGTCGTAATCGGTTTCGATGGTTTCCACGCCGACCTGGAGACCCTTGCCGTGCGCGTACGGGACGAGGTCGCTCCAGAAATCGGTGATCTCGTGCTGCTTGAAGAGGAGGTAGCGCTTGCGCCACACATCGGACATGTCGGAGTAATTGTATCCCTTGGCGAGCCGCTCGTTGAAATCGGCCGGGGGCTTTTCGCCGAACTGATCGAGACAGTACTTCTCGATGGCCGGCAGATGGCCGCCGTTGAAATCGCCGTAGGTGAACCAGATCTCGTCGTAGAACAACAGCCCCTTGAAATTCCCCATCGGCTTGTACTTTTCCGCGTACTCGTCGAGGAACCGGTGGCAGCGCTCGCGATAGGCCGGGCTCAGCAAGTCCTCGATATAGTTATCTTTCCCGTACTTGTAGATATTCCCCTTGGCATCCTTGGCGCAGTACTTGTCGGCGATTTTCGGATCGTGGAAGGTGGAATGCCACGCGGCCCAGACGTTCAGTCCCTCCGGCGTTGCCGCGCGGATCAACTCGGCCAGGGGGTCCACGCCGCTGTACACCTGCTCCACGTCCGGGACGCTGCTATCATGGCAGACGCGCTCCCCGCCGACATCCTTCCAGAAGATGATGTCCGTTACGCCCAGCCATTTGAGTTGCTTGACGTCGGCAAGGATTCGGTTGCGGAAGAACGCCAGTTCCTTCTCGTTGGTCACCTTGTGGAACCGCGCGCGCCAACTGTAATCGCCGTCGTAGGAAATGAAGAAGCGACCGCCCAGTTCGTTCACCGGCTGCATCGGCAGATAGCTGCCGCGCAGCATCTCCGATCCGAACCACTCGGCGCCGGGCTGGACTTTCGCCGAGTCCTCCGGCTTGACCTCCGCGGCCCACCCGGCGGCGGCCAGACACATGGCCATCAGAACTGCGCTGCTGAAGTACTTCAACGGTTCTCCCTTTTTTCCACGGGGCTCCGGGGACCTACGCGCGCGGTCCCTGCCTCTGTTCCGTTGATGCACCGCCGGGCGCGGCGGTGCTCTTGCGCACGACTAGCCGGCAATCCAGAACCCGCTGCTGCCAGGACTGGAATCCACCCTTGGCGATGGCCAGAAGCATTTCCGCTGCGGTATGCGCGAGGCGATACCGCGGTGAGGCGACGGTGGTGAGCGGCGGATCCGTGGCGTCCGCGCCGGGCGAGTCGTCATACCCGGCGACGCTCAGCTCCTCGGGCACGCGAATCCCAAGCCGGTGCGCCGCGGTCAGGACGCCCTGCGCCATGGCGTCGGTCTGAAGGAAGAGCGCCGTCGGGCGGTCCTTTCGATCCAGAAACTTCATCGCCGGTCCCACGGTCGCTTCCACATCGTCCGTGGCCAGGTTCACCAGGTCTTCGCTCCCGGGCATCAGCCCCGCCCATTCCATGCCCGCGCAATAGCCGCGATAGACGGCGCCGTTGAGGTCATTCGAGTCGAGCGGCCCCATGAACCCGATGCGGCGATGGCCCAGGTCCAGAAGGTGGCGCACCATTTCAAAGGCCCCCCGGAACTTGTTCACAATGACGCTGTGATGTTCGGGCAAACCATCGCACGGGTACTCGGTGTAATGCTGCACGACATAGCTGACCCTGTGCTCCTGCATCCACTTCATGAACGCGGAGGGGGTCACGTTCACAAGGATGCACGCCTGCTCCTGGAGCGGGACGGTGTCCAGGAAGTAATGCTCGAACCCCCGGTCATCCCCCGGCGATGGCACAAAGCGCATTTGGATGCCCGTGCCGTCGAACGTGGCGGTATAGGCGGCCAGGTACTCTCTGAGGTTGAACCGAAGGTTGTCGGGCATCGGCCAACGGTCCTCAACGAACGTCACCGTGCGCAAGCGACTCTGAAGTTCCGGCCCGCCGACCGGCCCGCGCACGAACGTGCCGCTCCGCGCGCGCCGATAGACGATGCCTTCCTGTTCGAGGCACTCCATGGCTCGGTGCGCCACGCGGCGCACCACCCCGTATTGCTCGCACAACTGGCGTTCGGAAGGAAACAGGGAATGGGCCGCATACTTCCCCTCGTCCACCGCGTGCTTCAACTCTTCGATCAACGATGCGACCGAGGCATCGTTCTTCGACCGGCGCACGCGAGGTCGCCCGGTCATCGGCATAACGTCCATTTCAACTCCTCACAATCGTACTTGACTTACTGCCGCGTTTACAGTATACTTCGTGTCAGTAAGCGTGTCAAGAGATTTTTTAGAATTTCAGAAAAAAGCATCTATCAGGCTGTCGCAAACTTGTTATAATGCCGCCATAGAGCCAAATAGGCCGATTACTCTGCGAAAGCAGCACTTGCTTGGTTGGCCTAACTGGCGATTGGATAGATGCGCTTCACTGGTACGTTTGTGCGCCTTGCTAAGCCAGTATGGCCCGAAGTAACCGTTGACTCGGAAGCGCAGGGACTCATGATAAGGTGAGGCCGCATGGCAGAGCCGCTCCGCATTATGGGTTATATGATGGACGTCGCCCGGCGGATGGAACGGCCGGAAGTGATGCGCCGCGCCGTTGCCGGAATGGCCGACTGCGGGTACAACCTGTTCGCGTTGAACCTTGAGGACGCCTACGCTTATCCACGCCACCCGGCGCTGGGGCGCAAACATGCCTATTCGCCGGATTTCATGGCGGAGGTTCAGGATCTCTGCGCGCGACAGAAGATGGAGTTGATGCCGGTCATCCCCTCCCTGGGACATGCGGACTGGATCACCTCGAAACCCGGCTACCGGAAGTATGACGAGGGGCGAGGCACGGATCGGCTCCACGGCTGCCTGAGCCCCTCCTTTCCCGAGACCTCTGAACTCCTGCGGGAACTCTACGAGGACTGGTGCGAACATATTCCCGGGCAATACCTGCACGTCGGATTGGATGAATCCCCGGACATGGGCCGGTATCACCGGCGCACGCACGAAGCGGAAGAGGTCGACCTCGCCGGGATGTTTGCCGACCACTGCAACCGGCTGCATGACATTGTTCAACGACTTGGCCGGCGGATGGTGATGTGGGGCGACATGTTCTACTACCTGCCGCGCGCCATCGAACTGGTGGACAAGGACATCGTCGTCGCCGATTGGTTCTACTACCCCTTCTCGCGAATGCCGCGCGTCGAGACGTTCAACTTCGAGGAATTGGATTCCTCCCGGCGGCTGAGAGAGGCGGGGTTCGAGGTATGGGGCGTCCCTTCGGTCTGGCCGAATTACCCGTTTCCGGATGTCCGCGAGCGGTGGCGCAATCTGCGGGACTGGGTTCGTTACGGGTGCGAAGTCGGGTTCGGCGGAATTCTCAACACGGACTGGGAGAACAGCTTCGGCTTCTACAGCAATGCCGACCTGCTGTTCCGCGCGTTCGGCCGCGGCCTCAAACGACGCAACGGAACCGCCATAGAGATCGACCTCCAGGCGGTTCTTCAGAAGAGCGCCGGCGCGGCCATTCCGGAGCGGCTGGTGGAGGATATTCTCGGCCTGGGGCTGTTCCATCTCACGGGGCATGGGAACAGGTCCCTCCACGGACGCCCGCTGGAGGCCCTGGCGAGCGATGCGCGCGAAGCGGAGTGCCGGCGCAAGTACGAATTGCTTTCCGAAATGCTGGCCGACCTGCCCGGCCTCATGGCGCAAGCCGACACCGACGCGCGGAATGACCTGCGGGCCATCGGCTTGTCCCACCAGATGCTCCTGGCGACGTGGAAGCTGGGCGCCATGCTGCCGGGCTGCTACCGGCGGTTGTGCGAAGGGGATGAACACCGGCTGGAGGTTCGCGACACCTTCGACGCCCTGGCGCAGATGGTCGCGGCCTTCGCGGAAGAATACCGGGCGCACTGGGGCAGCGTACGCTTCGAGGATGACCCCAGCCCCATCCTCGCGTGGGCGGAGAGAACATGCCGAACACTGCGCGCGTGGGTGGAGGCCGCGGAGACCGGAAGCGCGGCGAAGCACCCGCTCTTCGTCACGCCGCGCCTGGAGTACGCGCTGAAGTGCCGGTACCCGGCGTTGCCCGTGATGGAGAGCGCCCTCCTCTGGCCCGATGGGGAACAACAGATCGTATCGGACATTCTCATCCGTTTCGAGGGGGACTGCGCGCGGCCGGAGCGGGCATTCAAGCAGTCTTCGGCCCACCCGCTGGGCCGAAACGAACTTCCCTGCGCAATCCACTGCGCCGTTCGGCATTACGGACAGGTTGGGATAGAAAAGGTGAGCGTTCGCTGGCGCGGAAGAGAGTACGCGTATCATCTGGCTCGGACGGCGGGCGAATGGGTGACGACGGAAGAGAGCACTCTCTGGCTCGGGCCGCGCAAGGCGACCGCGCAGATGCCGTTGACGCGCGATGTGCCCGATGAGGCGTGGTTCGAGCCGGAACAGGGCGAAGAAGGCATAAGGCCCGGCGCGGAATGGGCCGCTCCCGTACATAGCCGGAGGCCGACATGAAGGAGGCCGCGCCGAACTCGAGGTGGTCCCGCCTGCCGGTCATCGGTCCGGTGGTGCGGCTTCTCCGGGGGCATTCCGCGGACGCGGAGCTTTCCAACGGTCCGCTTGCGCCCGAGGTCAAGACTTACCACTGCGGCACCCTCACGTACACGAAGGCCGGGCTCCTGGCAATCTTCGCATGGCTGCTGTGGGGGGACTTCTGTTACACGCTCATGGAAGTAGTCGCGCCGACGGTGCTGCCCCTCAAGCTGAAGGCGCTGGCCTCTCCCAACTGGCTGACGGGCCTGATCATCACCACCGTCCCGAACATTCTGAATATGACGATCTGCCCCGCCGTCAGTTTCAAAAGCGATCGGTACCGGGGGCGATGGGGCCGGCGGATTCCTTTCATCGTCTGGACGCTGCCCTTCCTTTGCCTGAGCCTCGTCCTGCTCGGGTGCAGCGAGCAAATCAGCGTCTGGCTGCAGGCGCACATGCCTTCCCTGCGGAATGTCGCGCCGGTCACGGTGACGATTGCGCTCATCGGGATTTTCATGGTGATGTTCCAATTCTTCAATATGTTCGTCGGGTCGGTCTTCAACTACCTGCTCAACGACGTGGTGCCGACGCAGCACTTGTCGCGGTTCATCGGGTCGTTCCGGACCGTCGGCAACCTGGCCTACGCGCTGTACCAGTACTTCATCTTCCAGTACGCCGGAACGCACATGCGGGAGATACTGGTCGGCGGCGCCGTGATCTATTTCGTCGGCTTCGCGATCATGTGCGTGATGGTCAAGGAAGGCAAGTACCCGCCCGTGGAGGGGGAGGATGAAAAGGCGGCGCGAGGACTTCGCGGAGTGAAGACGTTCCTCAAGGAATCCTTCTGCCACAAGTGGTACTGGATCTTCTTTGCATGGAACTCGATCTGGGCGCTCGGGGCGGGCATCGGCATATTCGCCGTCTTCTTCAGCATGGAGATGGGGCTGACGCTGGACGACATCGGAAAGCTCGCCGCCGTCGGCCTGGTTGCCGCCATGGCCGCGACCTATCTGGCCTCCATATTCGTTGACCGCTGGCATCCCATGCGCGTGATGGTTTACGCGCAGGTCTTCGTGGCCTTTGCGGCGTTTTCAGGCTGGGTATGGGTCTTCGTCACCCTGCCGGGAAGGTACTACTTCTGGCTGTCTCTGGGCACGGCGCTGACCGGGGCCTTCTTCACGGCGTTTTCCGGCGTCTGCGGGTACCCGCTTCTGATGAGGACATTCCCGAAATCGCGCTTCGGCCAGTTCTGCGCGGCCCAGGCGATGGTTCGCTCCCTCTTATCGCTTGTAGCCGGTGTCGCCGCGGGGCTGTTTGTCGACGGCGTCGCCTGGTTGTGCCGCCATTCCGGGCATACGTCCGATTTCGCTTACCGCTTCAACTTCCTCTGGTCGGGCGTATTCACGGTCGCCATCGCCGCGTTCGGCATCTGGGCCTATGTGTACTGGCACCGGCTCGGCGCGGACCAGGGCTATCAGCCTCCGGCGCCTTGGAGTCCCAGGAAGACCGAGGACATGGACATCGTTCCCACGGTCGGCCCCCAGTCCCGCTGGTTGAGCCTGTCGCTGCGGCTCTTCGACGCCATCATGTGGACGTCGGTGCTCTGCCTGCCCGTGCTGATCTGGTGGATGCATCAGTCCGGGGCGCTGATTGCGGCGCGGTGGTACACCCTGCTGGTGCTGCCCTATTCGCTGGCGGTGTGGGTGGGATGGAAACTCCTCGAACGCGGAATCCGTCGCGACATGGCGCGCAGCCTCCGGAATGAGCCGCTCCATAACGGGATACCGCACCACGGGATGCTGATGGTCGTATCCGTCCAATACCTGCTGACCCTCTGCGTCTGGATCTTCCAGGTCGTCGTGACGGTCAAGCTGGGCATGGAATGGGAGTGCATCGTTTTCGGAGTGGGCAACGTCATCACCAATCTGATGCTGACCGCCGCCGTCCTGGCGATCTGGCGGATGGAGCGCGGGCGGTCCACCACGCTTTACGTGGAGGACGCGACGGCCGTCGCTCCCCTGCCGAGTGCGGGCATGATGGATGCCATCAAGTCCCTCCTCCATAGAAAGGCGAGCGCGGCGGCGACGGAATGAGGACGAGTCGAAGGCGCACGGGCGGTCTGTCATCACGACCTTTAATTCAGGGAGAACCCATGCACAGGCACAAGACGCTGATGATTCCAGGTCCCACGGAGGTGGCGGATGCGGTGCTGCAGCGAATGGCGCTGCCCGTGGAGCCACATTATGGCGAGGCGTTCGTTCGGCTCTATTTCTCCATCGAGTCGAAGTTGCAGAAGGTGTTTCAGACCCGAAACGACATCTACACGCTGGCGGCCACGTCGAGCGCGGCGATGGAGGCGGGCATCAATGCGGGGACGGAGCCGGGAGACGAAGTGCTGGTATGCCACAACGGATTCTTCGGGAACCGGTTCGCGGAGATGGTCGCAGGCGCGGGCGGACGCGCGGTGCTGGTGCGGGCGGAGCTGGGCAAGCCGATCCGTCCCGCGGACGTCGAAGCCGCGCTTCGCAAGCATCCGGGAATCCGCTTCATGGCGCTGGTGCACAACGAGACGTCAACCGGGGTGGAAAATCCGGTTCGCGACATCATGAAAGTCGCTCAGAAGCGAAAAGTCCTCACGCTGGTCGATAGCGTCAGCGCCCTGGGCGGGGTTGACCTGCCGGTGGATGAACTGGGGATAGATTTTTGCGTCAGCGGAAGCCAGAAGTGCCTGGAGTCGCCGGCGGGGCTGAGCTTCATCAGCGTCAGCGAGCGGGCATGGCGGTTCATGCAGGCGCGGAAAACGCCCATCTTCGGCTGGTATCTCAACCTCCTGACGCTGCGCCGGTACCGCCAGGAGTGGGCGAAGTGGCACCCGCAGGGTCCGAACACGGCGCCGGTGAGCCTGTACATGGCGCTGGATGCGGCGCTGGACGGCATTCTGGCGGAGGGGCTGAAAGCGCGGTTCGCGCGTCACGCGCGCGCGGCTCGGGCGGTGCGCAGCGCCGTGCGGGCGGTCGGGATCAAACCATTCGTCCCGGACGGATGCGCCTCTCGGACGCTGACGGCATTGAAGATGCCGAAAGGGGTCGACGGAATGGAACTCCGCAAGCGCATGGCCGCCGATCATCAGATTCTCCTGGCGGGCGGCGTCGGCGGGGACGAATCCATTGTGCGCATCAGCCACATGGGACTGACCGCGTCGGTGGAGTTCCAGGCGCCGACCATGGCCGCGCTGGAACGCTGCCTCGCCCTGCAAGGCATGAAAGTCGCCCCGGGCCGCGCAGTGCGAAAGTTCGAGGAGGTGTTCCGTGCGGAATGAGGTTCGGGTGGGCATAGCCGGCCTGGGAGAGTTCGGCGAGCTTCACCTCCGAGTTTTCTCGCAGATTCCGAGCGTGAAGGTCACGAGAATCTGCTCGCGCTCGGAAACGCGCGCGCGTGAGCTGGCCGCCAGGTACGGCGTGCCCGGGATCAGCACGGACTACGCGGAGTTCGCGGCGGCGGAGGATGTGGACGTCGTCAGCGTCACCACCCTCGGCAAAGATCACAGGCAGGTGGTTGTCCCCGCCCTGGAGCGCGGCAAGCACGTTCTTGTCGAGAAACCGATCGCCGACACGACCGAGGACGCTGAAGCCATGGCGGAGGCCGCTGCAGGAGCGAAAGGCATCCTGGCCGTGGGCCACATCTGCCGCTTCATGCCGGAGTATTTCCAGGCCTGGCGGGCCATTGCCTCCGGCCGCCTGGGCGACATCGCCATGATCCAGGCGTGGCGCAACAACCATCATTCCACGCTCGCGCCGGGGCGCAAACTCAACCCGATGCGCGAGACGGCGATCCACGATATCGACCTCGCGCTCTGGTTCACCGGCAGTCCGGTGGTTTCCGCGCATGGATACAAACGGCGCGCCCAGCAACTGGCCGAAGCGGATAGTTGCCTCGCCGTCGCGCGGCTGGCGTGTGGAACTATCTGTTCGTTCGCTTCCTCCTGGCTGGGCCGCGACGCCGCCCCGGCCGGTCTGGACGCCCGGATGAAAATCATCGGAACGCGCGGCGAGATTGAAATTGCGCTGCCATCGAGAAGTTACACGGCCATCGACGATTCGACTCACCGGTTCACGGAACTGGCCGGCGCCGCGGACCCCCTGCTCCTCATTCAGAGCCCCCTGCGCGCCGAGATCGAGTGCTTCCTTCAGCGCGTCATGGGGAATAGCGAAGCGCCCATCGTCACGGCGCAGGAGGCGCTCGCCGCGCTGAGGACGGCGATTCTTCTGGATGAGAGTTGCGAGGCCGTTCCATGAAAGCGGTGTTCGACTCTCATATCCATCTCTTCGAGCGTCCCTACGGCGACTTGTTTCAGAACTCGCACATCCGGAGCGGGCCGCCGGGAGAATTGCACCTGTACGAGGAGTACCGGAAGGCGTTCCACATCACCGGCGCTTTCGTCATTGGGTACGAAGGGGGGCACTGCCCGCGGAACAACCGATTCGTGGAGCAACTCAGCGGATCGCGCCCCTGGATATACTCCTTCGGCTATGTTCCGCCGGCTCCGAAGGGTTTCGCCGCGCGCGCCCGCGCTCTGCTGGAGCGCGGACACTTTGGTTTGAGCTGTTATCTGGATTGCGCGTCCGCCGAGCCGTGGCTGGCTTCTCCGGAGATGCGGAAGTTCTGGGAGTTGGTCGAGTCGCGGCGCATCCCCCTGAACCTGAACGCAAGCTGGCGGCATTGCCGGACGCTGAGCAACGTCCTGGCGGATTTCCCCCGCTGCATCGTGCTGCTCAGCCACATGGCCCGCCCGCCCGTGACCACCCCCCGCTCCTTGCGCGCATACAACCGCGCCATGGAGACGCTTGCCCGGCATGAGAAGGTGTACGTCAAGCTCTCAGGATTCTATGCCTTCGTCCGGGAGGGCTGGCGTTACCCGCAGACCGGCCTGGCCGGCGCCGTGCGCGGTTTGAAAGAGCGCTTCGGCGCGGGGCGGCTCCTCTGGGGGTCCGATTTCCCGCCGGTGCTCGAACACAACAGCTTCGCCCAGGCCCTACACCTCATCGAAGAGGGCTTCTCCTGTTTCACTTCGGCTGAGTTGGAACGTGTCTGCCGGCGGAATGCGGAACAGATCATCAAGGAAAGGATGTGAAATGAGCGCTGAACGAATTGGCGGCTACCGCGTTGTGGACCTCAGCAAGATGGTGGACCCGGCCACCTCGACCCGCACCTGCCGCATCAAACGTTTCTATCAGGAGTCCACCAAGGACTACCATTCCGAGGCCACGGTGGAGTCGCATCTCGGCACGCACGTGGAGACGCCGTTGCATTACGCCGACGGCTGGAAGGATATTGTGGACCTGCCGGTGACGGCCTTCATGGGGCGCGCGGTCCTGCTGAAGCTGGAGTGCGGGCCGACGGCCCGCGTCACCGCGGCGATGCTCGACCGGGCGGACAAGGGCCGCGTCAAAGCCGGGGACATCCTGCTGCTGACCAGCCCGTACCATTGCGAGCCGTTCAGCAACCGTCCCGACGACCGCCGCCCCTATCTGTGCCGGGAGTCAGGTGAATGGTTCGTGCAGAAAAGAGTAAAATGCATCGGCTTCGGGGATGGCGTGGCCATCGAGCATAGTGTCAAGGACGCCTGCGACGTGCATGAAGCCGTGATGCCCAAGGACATCATGTTCCTGGAAGTCTTGCAGAACTTGGATCAATTGAAGAGCGGCGTCTTCTTTCTCATCTACCAGCCGATGCCGATCAAGGGGCTCGACTCCTGTTGCGTGCGCGCCGTCGCCATCGAGGGCATTCCGGGACTAGCCGAATGAGCCATGACGTCGTCGACCTGTGCAAGGAACTGATCGCGCTTCCAAGCATCAACCCCATGGGGCGCGGGCAGCCGCCCGCCGAACTCTGCGGGGAAGGGCGCGTGAACGACTATGTCCTTTCCTTTGCGCGCGCGCACCGGCTGGACACGGTCATCCAGAAGACAGGCTTGGAGGGGCGCGAGAACGTCGGCATCCTATTTCACAAGAGCGCCTCTCACAAGACGATCCTCTTTCATGCCCATACGGATACCGTGGACGTCGGCGAAGACACAAATCTCCTGCGCCCCGCCGAGCGGGACGGACGGATCTACGGGCGCGGGGCGTGCGATGACAAGGGCGCGCTCGCGGCGCTCCTGAGCGCCATGGCGCACGTTTCGCAGAACCCACGGGAAGCCGCCGGCAATATTCTCCTCTTCGCAGTGGCCGACGAGGAATACAGTTGGCGGGGCGCGGCCGCGCTGGTCTCCCAGGAGCCCTCTCGAAGCGCCGACCTGGGCGTGGTCTGCGAGCCGACCTCCTGCGCTTTGGTCAACGGATACAAGGGCGTTGCCCGGTGGGACATCCGCACCTCCGGCGTCCGCTGCCACAGTTCCGAGCCGGAGCGCGGCGACAACGCGATCTACAAGATGGGGCAGATTCTCCTGCTGATCCGGCAGTTTCACGAGGAGTTGGCGCGCCGCGGCCGGGATGAATTCTTCGGCCATGACACGCTCTCCGTGGGGGCCATCCGCGGGGGAACCGCAGTCAACATCGTCCCAGACCATTGCGAGATCGAGATCGACGCCCGGCTTGTGCGCGGCACGACTCCGGCGGGCATTCGCGACGCCCTGGCGGCGTATCTCCGGCGGCATGGGGTCGAATTTCCCTTCGAGAGTTCCCCGTTGAAGGACGCTGAGGAAGCGGCGCTGCTCCCGGCGGAGCACCCCGGCATGCGGCTCCTCCAGGAGGCCGCGCGCGCCCTGGGGGAAGAGACGCAACCCCGGCAGGTCGCCTTCGGCTCCGACGCGTACCGCATGAATGCCGCCGGAATTCCCACGGCACTGTGGGGCCCGGGGAGCATTCGCGTTGCGCACGGCCCGGAGGAGTTCTGCGAGGTCCGGGAGCTTCACCGGGCCGTGGCATTCTACCGGACGGTCATGTCAAGCGATTTGAGAGGATGCCTGCCATGTTGAAACCCGAACCCAATTACGCCTTCCGCCGACGCATCGACCAGGTCCACGCGCCCAATCGGCGCAACGCCTCGGCGTCCCCTCAGGACAACGAAATCCTCATCGACTCCTCCTGGCGCATCGTCATTCCCTGCGACGCCGCGCTCCTCGTGCGAAATGTGGCGAAGGACTTGCAGGACTACTTCCTCGAAAGCATGGAGCTCTCCCTGCCGCTGGTTCCGCAGGCCGACCTCGCCGCATCGCTTCGCGAGAATTCGCATGCCATCGTTCTGGCCACGAAGCGTGAACTGCCGGAGATCGGCAAGGGGCTCTCCGTTCCGCAGAGCTACCGGCTCGTCTGCCGCGCGGGCGGCGTCCTCCTCTGCGGGTGCGATGACCGCGGCGCGGGGCAGGGAAGTCATTACCTCGAAGAGATTATGAACCTGCGTGAGGCGCCGATCCTCAGCCGCCAGGACCTTGTCCGCGCGCCGCTCTTCTCCCCGCGGATGGTCCACTCCGGCTGGGGGCTGGACCAGTTCCCCGACAGCCATCTCAACGCCATCGCCCACGCCGGCATGGACGCGATCCTCCTGTTTGCGAAAGGGGTGGACCGCACCACGCAGGGCTATTGCGACTTCAACGACCTCGTGGACCGGGCCGAGGCGCACGGCATCGACGTCTACTTCTACAGCTACCTCAAGAGCGCCAAGCACCCGGACGACGCGGACGCCGAGGCGTATTACGACAGCACCTACGGCGCGCTCTTCAAGGCGTGCCCGCGCGCAAAGGGAGTGGTCATGGTCGGGGAGTCGGTGGAGTTCCCGAGCAGGGATCCCCGCACCACCGGACGCCCCTGGAATGCGCCATACGAACTTCCCCCCACCCAGCCGAGCCCGGGCTGGTGGCCGTGCGAGGATTACCCGCAGTGGCTGCGCATGATCCAGAAAGTCGTGCGCAAGCATGCGCCGCAGGCGGACATCGTCCTCTGGACCTATAATTGGGGCTGGGCGCCGGAGGCGGAACGGCTGCGACTGATCAACTCCATCCCCGCCGACGTGTCGCTCCTGGTCACCTTTGAAATGTTCGACCAGACCCGGCGCGAGGGAGTGACGCACGTCTGCGTGGACTACACGCTCTCCTCCATCGGGCCGGGCGCTTACTTCCGCAGCGAGGCCGAGGCCGCCCGCAAACGCGGCATCCGGCTCTACACGATGAGCAACACCGCGGGCATGACCTGGGACTTCGGGACGGCCCCCTACGAGCCGGCGCCGTTCCAGTGGACCCGGCGTCATGCCGCCCTGAAAGAGGCCCGCGAGAAGTGGGGACTCTGCGGACTGATGGAATCGCACCATTACGGCTGGTGGCCGTCGTTCATCGCCGAGCTGGCGAAATGGGCGTACTGGACTCCCAGCCCCCCAGCGGCCGACGTGGCCGAGGCGATCATCCGGCGCGACTACGGCGAGCCGGCGCTGCCCTTCGTCCGCGCCGCCTGGGAGCGATGGAGCGAGGCGATGACTCACTATATCCCCACCAACGAAGATCAATACGGCCCGTTCCGCATCGGCCCCTCTTACCCGCTGATCTTCCACCCGAACCTTTCGCGCACCTTCGGCGCCAAAGAGATCAAACCGCCCTCGGCCTGGCACGCGCATTTCGGCGCGCAGATCATCATGACGCTCTATCGTCCCTTCGAGAGCCCGTCCCAGTCGCCCGGCGCGAGCCGCTCGGACGTCGAGGTGCGGACTCTTCAGAGAATGGCGGAACTGTGGCGACAGGGAATCGCCTCGCTGGAGCAGGCGCTCGCCGTGACTCCCGAATCCAAGCGCGCCACAGGCGAGCGGCTGCTCAACCTGGGCCGGTTCATGCTGGGCTTCATCGAAACCACCACCCATGTCAAACAGTGGTGGAAGCTGAACCAGCAACTGATCCTCGACCCGGCCCCGGCGGCGCAGAGCCGCTGCCTCGACGCCATGGCGGAGATCGCCCTCCTGGAAATTGCCAACGCGGAAAGGGCCATTCCGCTCGTCGAGCGCGACTCGCGGCTGGGGTTCGAGCCGAGCATGGAGTACCTGACCGACGCCGCACACCTGCGCTGGAAGATCGCCCAGGTGAAAACCGTGCTGGAGTACGAAATCCCGGAATACCGCAAGGCAGTGGCGTTGACCGACCGGAAGGAATGAGCCCCGACAGCAGGCTCAGACCTGCTTCTCCGCTGGCGAAATCCGCCCCCCTGGCGCCCCCCACCATCGCGGTGAGCGCTTAAAGCAGCGTCGGAACCCACTGACTTTCAGCAGGTTCCGACGTTTCGAAGCTGGTGGACTGTGGCGCGGGTTATCCAACCCGCGAAATCATTGGCGCGAACGACGTTGTTCGCGCCCACAAATGGGTTATGAAACCAGTTGTAATCAATTGGCCTTCTGTTCCTTCGGCGCGGCTCCCTGGTTCATGAAGATCCGGATCGTCGTGCCGTCGTTGTGCACCAGGTCCAAGTAGCCGTCGCCGTTGAGGTCCGACAGGCAGAACATATGATTCGCGCCGATGCTCAGCGTCTCATCGGCCTCCTTGATGCTTGTGGCGAAGGGCTTGTCCTTCTTCTGCAGGAAGAGATGCACCTTCGTGTCGCCCGCCTCGGCCACAATCAGGTCGTCCAAGCCGTCCTTGTTCACGTCGGCGACTACGATCTGGCCGCAGAGCCCCTCGATGCCGGTGGTGGGCTTGGCCTTGTCCGCGAAGCCGACGGGAGAGTCTTGGAGCCAGATGGAAACCTTGCGTTTGGTCACGTCGGTATCCCACGAGGCGGAGGCGATCACATCCGGGCGTCCGTCGCCGTTCAAATCGCCCACGGCCAGCCATCCGACCGGCCCCGGCGCATTCAGCGTGACGAACTTGCCCAGGTCCTGCGTGTGCACGAGCATGTTCAGGAACGGGCCGTAATAGAGGCGCACGGTCGGAGTTTTCGATTGAAAGAGAAGATCCGGCTGGCCGTCCATGTCCAGGTCGGCCACGACGGGCGCGCGGTTGTCGTTCTCCGTCGGACCGTAGAAGTACCCGTGATGCCAGTCATCGGCGCCAAGCCATTTGCGCCAGACCGGGCCTGAGAGGAAGTCGAAGACTCCCTCCTTGTCCAGCTTGGCCGCCAGCATTTGCCCGCCACCGCCGTTGATGTCGGGACATTCGTGGCCCGTCTTGAAATCCTCCTTGCCAAGGAACAGCATGACCGGCCCGTAGGGGGATACGACCAGGTCCGGCTTGCCGTCGCGGTCGAAATCTCCGGCGGCCGTGGTCATGGGGTTCTTGACCGCGAGTTCACGGTCGGCCGGCATCTTGTACGCCCCATCCTTTTGGTAGAAGAGAAGCACCCGGCTCTTGGAATCGTCGTACTTTTCCGTCGGTCCCGGCACGCGGACCCAGGAGGAAACGATCAGGTCGGGCTTGCCGTCGCCGTTCACGTCGCCGACGGAGAGGCTCAGGGGAAGCGGCACGCCCGGCAGCGTCGCCGAGGGCGCCTTGGGGAAGCAATCCGCGTGCGCCAGCGATACGCCCACCGCCACGCCGATGAGCGCCGACAGCCATGCCATACGTTCGTATCTCACTCGCGTCCCTCCCAAAAGAAACCTCTGAAGCATTGTCAACGACCGTGTCCGAAAATCACTATAGATCGTTTGAACTCGCCGCTGTGGGGCAGTGAATCATGCTACTCCCCGTGGCGATGTCGAACAAGTGAATCTTATGCGGCTTGGGCGTCAATGTGACCTGATCGCCGGGCTTGACGGCGACGTGCGCGTCATATCGGGAGATCACCGTGCCGCCTGCGGTCTTCACATAAACCAGGAGTTCATTGCCCAGCGCTTCCACCAGAAGGACTTGGCCCGGGATAAAGGTCGCCGCCTGCGGCTCGGCCGGCGTCGGCTCCAGATCCTCGGGACGCACGCCGAATTCCACCTCGGCGCCCGCGCGCGAAGCGAGCGCTTCGGCGCAGCGGGGCGGCAGGAGCAGTTCGAGTCCCTCGCCATGAAACAGGAGACGGTCGCCGTTTCGGGCGAGCCTGCCGGACAGAAAATTCATCGGCGGCGTGCCGATGAACCCGGCGACGAAGCGGGTCTTCGGGTGATCGTACACCTCGATAGGCGGCCCGACCTGCTCGATGCGCCCCTCGTTCATGACGCAGACGCGATCCCCCAGCGTCATGGCCTCGACCTGGTCGTGGGTGACGTAGATCATGGTG
>CAIUPP010000054.1 GCA_903901045.1 uncultured Planctomycetota bacterium | reverse complement strand
CGGACTGCGCCTATCGGAGTCGTTTCATCTGGAGTGGCCCGACATCGACTTTGAGCGCGGCCTGCTCCACGTGCGCAACAAGGAAGGCTTCAACACCAAGAGCCGGCGCAACCGCACCATTCCTCTGTGCGCACGCCTCAATCCGAATTAGTTGTGGAATCCTTCAGCTCGGTCTCTCGCAGATCCATTTTGTGGAGACCGAATGGAATATCCGAACCAACGATCCTGCCACAGACTACACCCGGACGAAATGCTGGCCGGTACGGGCCCGTCATGATTCTATGGGCGCAATAGGCTTCTCCGCCCATGAACCCGTTTTCACGTTTGTCCAGCATGCGCCGGAATCCATGGAATTTCTAACGGCCTGGTTGACCATGAGGGTCTTCTCGGCATCGTCAACGCCACATCGAGGCGGTTTCCCTGTTCGGACGCAATCGACGAAGTCCGCCAATTCCGGGATGTAGCCACGCATGTAGAGTTGAGAATTCCCCCCATAGGGCAGGGAATATGTCGAGTGGAACAACTGGCCGTCCGCATGGTCGAAGCTCAGCGCCATAGCGGAAACGGCGGCGCGAGCAGGCGTCCGATGGAAGCGTACAAGCCGTCCATCCTCCGCCACCAGCTTGCCGGTCGCATGCGTGACCTCCACCGCCTCATTGGGCGGGCTCCAATTATGGAAGTTCGCGACGCGAACGCTGCCAACATCGCCGTTTGCAAATCGGCATAGGACAATGTGAGCGCTCCCGTCCAGGGCGCGCAAAGCGAGGAGGCTTTCAATATCGCCATTAAGAAACAGAAAGAGGTTATAGATATGGCTGACTGCACCATAGTACGAAGCGCAGAAAGTGCGAGAACCTGGTTCGGCCGAGCGCCAGTCCTCCAACAACTGTTGCAGCTTCTGGTACGGCGGCGCCCACCGAAGGCAGGACCCCACTTGGTATATAAGGTTTCGTTTACGGCACAATTCGCGAATGCGGCGCGCCCCAGCCACGGAACTGATGCCGGGTGTTTCACTAAAGACGTGTTTCCCGGCTTCCAATGCCGCAATGGCGCAGGTTTCATGATCCAGGCTCGCAATAATGACCGCCTGGAGATTGGGATCCGCAATCAACGCTTCATGGCCGACATGACAGGGCAACCGGTACCGCGCGCTCGCGGCGCGCGCGGTCTCGGCGTGGGCGGTCGCCAGCGACGTAAGCAGCAGGACATCGGGCAATTGCTCTACGGCGGGGAGCAGCACCTGCTGCGCATGCTTGCCGACGCCGATCAAACCCACGTTCAGCGGACAATCATATCCCATCATCACTCAGCCTGCAAAACTCCGCGATCTTCAGGGCATAGTTTCCCGCAGCCGCGTCCACGTCCGGATCGTCACAATGCTCGGCGCGTTTCGCTCGCATCAGGAGAATGAAATCCAGATTGCATCGGGCAGCCCAAAATGGCTCGAACCGCATTACTTACCTTTTCCGCCCTGATCCCCCCCCACATCTTCTGCTATCTGTCGAATTGCGCATCGAAGGCGATGCCGCTGGGGGTGAAATCGAGTTTCTTCACGAAGGCGCATGCTTCGCGCCCGCCCTGTTCGCGGTTCATAGCGCTGTCCTCCCACTCGACCGACAGCGGACCCTGGTAGCCCACCGTGTTCAACGCGCGAATGATTTCCTCAAAGTTCACTCCGCCGCGCCCCACGCTGTGGAAGTTCCATCCGCGGCGGTGATCTCCAAAGCCGATGTGGCTGCCGAGGATGCCGGAGTCGCCGTCCAGCGTGACGATGGCGTCCTTCATGTGGCAATGGAAGATGCGGTCGGCGAACCGGTAGATGAAACGCTCCGGCTTCATTCCCTGCCAGAGCAAGTGCGAGGGATCGAAATTGAACCCGAAAGATTTGTCTCCGCCGATGGCCTTCAGCGCCCGCTCGGCAGTGTAAATGTCGAATGCAATCTCCGTAGGATGCACTTCCAATGCGAACTTCACCTTGTTCTTCTTGAATTCCGCCAGGATAGGCTTCCACATCTCTGCAAAATACGCGAAGCCTTTGTTCACGTCCTCTTCGCTCACTGGCGGGAAAGCGTAGAGCATGTGCCAGATGGAACTGCCGGTGAAACCGTTGACGACGCCCACCCCCATGTTCTTGGCGGCCACGGCGCTCTTCTTCATCGTTTCCACGGCCCACTTCCGCTTGGCCTCGGCATTGCCGTGAGTGTTCTTGGGCGCGAACATGTCGCTGCGGTGGTCGTTGTTCAGGTCGCAGACCAATTGACCGGCGAGATGATGGCTTATGGCCCAGCAACCCAGGCCGTATTTCGCCAGCAGTGCGCGGCGGTCATCGCACCATTTCTTTGAGGAGGCTGCCCTTTCGACGTCGAAGTGGTCGCCCCAGCAGGCCAATTCGAGACCTTCGTAGCCCATATCCTTCGCCATTTCGCATAGCTTCTCGATGGGCAGATCGGCCCATTGTCCGGTGAAGAGCGTCACATTGCGAGCCATAACTGTTCACTCCTTTCCTGGGATGCGCTCTCACAGAGCACGAATCATCTGAAGCGTCTCTTCCACCAGTATCCGGCTTACATCCGCTCGGTAAGGAAGATGCGCGTAGACAAGCGGGGTGAATTCGCGCGGGTAATAGCCGTACTCGTTCCCCTGCCCCTTCGATTCGAAGCTCGCCACCGTAGGCATGTAGCCCGCCGTATCGTTGGCGAACGACGAGAGGAAGGTCAACGGATACGGACTGCGCTGCCGCAATTCGATCCCAAGCTCCACGAACGCTTCGCACGGCCAACCCACCAGCACACTCTCCCCTATCCGCAGGAGTTGCACGGGCGCCTTGCGCACGTATGGCGGACGGCTCATAAGCTCGATTTGCCTCATGGCGCTGTCGACGGCGAACCGGTCCTCGCGCCACGCCTTTTCCTCCTCCG
Source organism: uncultured Planctomycetota bacterium (assembly GCA_903901045.1). GTDB lineage: Bacteria > Planctomycetota > Brocadiia > CAIUPP01 > CAIUPP01 > CAIUPP01. Next base: position 114,138 of record CAIUPP010000054.1, on the reverse strand, counting down.
TCTCGCTCGTCAGCCGCTGCGCGAATGGGCGCAATTGCGCCAGGGTCATCCGATCCGCACCGGCCTTCCTGCGGGCGATGATCTGTTCCAGCGCCGGCCGCTCCATCGGAACGCAGGGCAGTTCCAGTTCTTTCCACGCGGCGCGAAATAGCGGCGTCGGCGATGGTCTGATGATTGAAAGGGCGGGCAGCGCCTGGTCGCAGAAGAGCCGGGCAGTTTCCTCCGTACGCAGGTCGCAAGCGACCTGTTCGGCGTCAGGGTGCTCAATGGAGAAAGTGATCTCATGGGCATTGACGTTCGCGCAGGCCCCCTGCAGAAAAAGAGCCATCGCGCCGGTTTCCGCTTTGACCCTGGCGGCCACAAGACCGGGCCAATCGGCGCTGATCCGGGAGCTGAAGGGATAGCGCGTGACGCCGTGTGCTCCATAATTGTAGAGGAGGGCCAGAAGTGAGCCGTCGGTGCGAGTGACCGCCAGGAGTTGCGCGGCGGGGTCAACGGGGCCGATCTGCGGTTGCTCTCGGTTGCGGCCGATGCCGTTGATGCGCATCCGGCATGCGCCAGCCCCTGCGGGGACCGCCGCAGCGCGAGCGCGGCCGGCAGCTTCCGCCAGGAGTCCCGGCAGCCGCGCCAGGTACTCCGCATCGCGCTCACCCCACCCGATCATCTCCTGGCCCGACGGGCCGCTGTGCGTGTGGCTGGCGGCGACCATGACATGCCCGGAGTCGAGGCCGAACCGTTCCTTCAATAATGCCGCAGCGGCGTCTCGAATCTCCCGGCTGACCGTGCAGATGTCCACCGCAATGATGACAGCTTCCGCTTCGGGGAACTGCATCCACAACGCGCGCGCATAAAGCGGGTCCAGCACCTGGTCGCACGTCCGCTTCAAATACGGGCCGTACCCGCACAGTTCCACGCCCATCGGCGGCGTAATCTCCACCTCCGCGACGCCGGCGCAGAAGGGAGCAGGTGTCATCGGGCGGACTCCTTTTCAAACCGGCGAAGCGCCGGCGCCTGCGCCAGCACTTTCCGGACCGCCCCGGCGCACTGGTCCATCAGCTTTGCGTTCGCCACTGGGGGGATGGTAAACGAAAGCATGGTGGCCCGCAACTTATCATAGTGCGGAAATGCGCCCTGGCGGGAGGCCTTGAACTCCACGCCATTGATATGGCGCACCACAAACAACTGCGAAAGAAGTTTCATATCCTGCAACAGCGGAGTCTGACTCCAATCCTGGTACCCCTCGCCGTTGATGAGCGCGCCTTCGGCCTGGCAGGCCTTGAGGAAGATGGCCCGGGACATCCCGGCCTTCTCTGCGTCGAAGAAGGCCGGCGATCCGTACCAGCCGCGCACGGAGCGCGACGCGACCTTCGGCCAGCGAATGCATTTGACGCCGCGAAGACCGGCGGTCAACCGGTCGAAGTTCGCCTGACGAGCCGCCGTGAGAGAAGGAAGCTTCTTGATCTGCGCGGTGGCAATACCCGCCGCGACGGTGGCCATGCGATAGGTATGCATCCCCCCGGCGGCCATGAAGGGCTGGATTTCGGCCAGCTTCATCTCCTGGTTCAGCCGCCAGCTATGATGCCCAGGCACCTGCGAGCGCTGGTAGTACCGCCGGCTGTTCGTGATCATGACTCCGCCCTCTCCGGCGACGATGGACTTGGATCCCTGGAGGCTGAAGCAGCCGCAGTCGCCCATCGTGCCGCAGTAGCGCCCCTTGTACTTCCCGCCGTGCGCGTGGGAGACGTCCTCAATCACCGCCAGCTTGAGTCTCTTGCAGACTTTAAGAATGGCGTCCATGTCGGCGGGCAGGCCCCACAGATGCGTGACGATGACCGCGCGCGTATTCGGCGTGATCTTGCGTTCGATCTCCTTCGCGTCGATGTGAAAGGCGCCCGGCTTCACGTCGCACAGAACCGGCGTGCCGCCGGCGTGAAAGACCGACATGATCCCGGAAATCCAGTTGTGCGCGCAGACGAGCACCTCGGTTCCCGGCCTGACACCTACTGCGAAGAGCGCCCCGTGCATAGACCCCGTTCCCGAGGCAAAACTGACGGCATACTTCGTGCCGAAGTACGCGGCATACTCATCCTCCATGCGCCCGATCACCGCCCCCCGGGCCACGTCGCTCAATACGCCCGAAAGGATCACCGACGTGGCCGCGTTCACCTCTTCCGCATCGACCACCGGGTTCTTCGACCACGGTTGCGTGACCAGCGGTTCTCCGCCCAGCAGGGCCAAGGGCATCTTGCGCGAAGTCATGTTTTGTCCTTTCAATAATATGAACCATCATTGGCATGCCCGCTGCTTCTGATATACAATATTACTTGCATATATCAGTACCGTCAATTGACCACGGTTGCCATTGAGTTGACCGTTATTGCGCTACCAGAGGCGACATGAACCGGTTCTTTAACGAAGACGTGCTGAGGATACTTGCCGCGCCGCACTCCTGGAAACTCGTGGGGTCGTCGTTCCCCTCGGAGGTCGAACCGGCGCGGAGACCGCCAGCGTGGCGGATGAGATGGTCCCAGCAGCACACACATGGGCACTCGGTTGCGGAGATCATGCTGGTGCTGAACGGGGGAGGGCTCTTCGGCTACCAGGGCCAGTTGTTTGCCGCCGGGCCGGGCGCGGCATTCTTCATGAACTCCGGAGAGCGGCATGATCGCGGCCAGCCGCCTGGCTCACCGGACGCCGATCATCTGTGGACCATGGTGATGGAAGGCAGTACGCTTTCCTTTCTCTTGCGCGTGCGAAAGGGCCGATGGAGCACCGCCGGACCGGTGCGCTGTCAACTGTCGTCGGCCGAGACCGGCTTTGATGCTTCCGCGTTTCTCCGCCAGTCTTCCACCGGGGCACAGTTGCCTGGGGAATGGCGGCGCGCGCAATGCCGGGCGGCATTGGAGGCCATCGTCGCCAAGGTGGTCGAGGCGGGATATCTCCAACCGGACGAGAACTCGCCGTCGGCAGAATTCCAGCGTTCCGTTATCGAGGCGGTGCAGCATCATATCCGGCAGACTGCGGGACGCGGGATTGGACTGGAGGACATGGCGCGCATGGCTGGCTACAGCAAGTTCCATTTCCTGCGGCTGTTCCGCGCCTACGCCGGAGAGACCCCCTGGGCCTACCTTAACCGGTGCCGCCGCGACAAGGTCCGGCGGATGCGGGAAGAGGGGCATCGCCATAAGGCAATCGCCGACGCGTTGGGTTTCTCGTGCCCCACGGCCTTCTCGCGCTGGTACCGGCAGCAACGCCAGAATCATCCTACCGCTTGAGGGCGGAACACGCGGCGCAAATTCTTTCCGTGTCCACCACTTTCGCATACCAGCCCGCCGCCGTGCGCAATGCGGCCAGGTGCATCCCCTCGTCCATCGCCGCCGTGCCGTCCGCCACGAGAAAGACCCGGTAGTCGCGAAAGAAGGCGTCGCGCGCCGTGCAGTCCACGCACACGTTCGTCAGGACGCCGCACACAACTACGTCAGTGACCTTCATCACCCGCAGCGTCACGTCGAGGTCCGTGGCATAAAACCCGCTGTAACGGCGTTTTGGGATGACCTTCTCCCCCGGACGCGGCGCAAGTTGCGGATGGATTAGGACTTCGGGCCTCCCCTCCAATGGAGGCGTCGGCCACCACCGGGAAAGCTGTTCCCCCCGGTCGACGTCCACCCCCTTGTGCATCTGGGCCACATAGAGGACGGGCCTGCCCGCCCGGCGAAAAGCAGCGATAAGTTTCCTGAGGCGCGGGAGGATCACCCGCGAGTTCTCGCAGGAGAGAGGGTACGGCTTCTCGATGAAGAACCGCTGCGTGTCCACGACGATGAGCGCCCCCGACCTCGGGCGGAAGCTCCTCTTCCGGTAATTGAATGGCTCGATTTCGCGCAGCCATTGCGCGGTCTTCGCTTTCAACGTGCGAGGGGTAATGTACGTAACCGAGTTCATGGAATGCGCCTCACAGAAGAAGACTGACCCAGAGTGCCTAACCCTCATCTGCGGCTTCGAAGAACGCCTGGATATTCTCCCACGGCGTTTCCGGCCCAAGAACGTGCGCCGGGGCGAGGATGAAACCGCCACCGCGCCCTACCGTGTTGATGCGCTGCCTAACTTCCGCTTTAACTTCTTCCGGCGTGCCCAGACACATGGTGCGCTGGACGCTCACCGTGCCCCAGAAGCTCAGGCGGTCTCCGAACTGCGCCTTGATCCGGGCGGGGTCCATGCACTCCGGTTGGATGGGATTCAGAATATCAATGCCCGTTTCAATGAGGTCCGGGATCAACGGCTCCACGTTTCCGTCGCAGTGATAGAATACCTTCACCGCGGGGTTGATCGCCTTGACGGCCCGGGCCGTTGCCGTTTGAAGCGGTTTGAGAAGGCGCCGCCAGACCTCCGCACTCATCATCAGCGACTTCTGGTTGGCCACGTCGTCCCCGGTAATAATGATATCCACCCCCGCCCGCGTGAAGGCCTCTGCCGCTTTTCGCTGATAATAGGAGGTGCGTTGCAGGAGCAACTGGGCGATATCCGGATCGGCGAGCATATCCATCAGCATCTGCTCGAAGCTGCGCAGATACCAAGCCTGCTCGAAAATAGAGGGGGGCAAAGCGCAGACGGCCAAGCCCCGCCGGTGCAAAGACTGGACCTTTTCAGCCAGGCCCTCATAACGATATAGCTCGTCCACGTCAGGCCAAGGGTACTCCTTGATCTGCCGAACATCGGTCGCAGCCCTAAGGGGAGATTCGATGTGGCGAAAATGGTGAACGCTGCCGGACTTCCACCATACGCCCCATTCATCCACCTGCCCCGCATCAAAGGCTTGAACCGGCTGCCATGCGGCAAAGCGTGATGGACCCAAGCGGCTCGGCAGCGCGCTCACCCCGGCAATATCCATCTGGAAGTACTCCAGCGGGCTGCGTGGCGCGCACTTCTTCTTTAGCAATTCGGCAATCGCGGGCGTATAGCCAACTGCCTCTTCATACAGCAGCCTTGGCGTGCGGTCCGGCTTGTGGTGACTCAGGGCGAGTTGGACGCGTTCCAACGAAGTCAATGCACTACCTCCTGACCAATTGCAGTCCGGCTATTCGGAAACTCCGAAAGCGCTGAGTTGAACCGAAATGTCCCCCAACGAGGGGTGGCTTGCGCCGACTGAGAATTTGCTTGCCCAAACTGAGGCTGCGCAGTATATAGAACCAATGATAATGCGGCACTGAACCACGTTGGCGGCCCGCATCACACACATGGATTATGCATCCACGCTGTTAGTATAAAGCCCCATTGACAAGAAAGCAACGGTCAAGTAACATGATTACGTAAGCGTTACGGCGGCCGGGTGTTTCCGGAGCCTCTAGTTCGTATGAAACACAGTTCTGGGGAAAAGGTAACTTTCATGGCAAACGCATTTCGGACGTTGGCGCTCCTTGGCGGGACGAAGCTCGTTACCGAGCGAGGTGATGAGGGCTGGCGCATCATAACCGATCACGAGAAAAAGGCCGTAATGGCGCTCCTGGACAAGGGCACGGTCACCATCGTGGGAGGAACGGGCGTTATCCGCGAATTCGAGGAGAAGTTCTCCAAGTTTCAGGAAGCAAAGTTCGCCCTGGCAATGAATAGCGGCACTGCCACGCTCCACAGCGCGTACTTCGCGGTAGGCATTGGGCCGGCTTGTGAAGTCATCGTCCCGTCCTACACATGGCACGCGACGATCACCCCCATCCTGCACTGCGCCGCCACACCGGTCTTCTGCGATATCGACCCCCGAACGCTGACCGCCGACCCCAAGGATATCCGCCGGCGCATCACGCCGCGCACGAAAGCGATCGTGGTTGTCCACACTTGGGGCAACATCGCGCAAATGGACGAGATCATGGCGATTGCGCGGGAGCATAACCTGAAAGTCGTTGAGGACTGCTCGCACGCGCACGGCGGGAGCTACAAGGGGAAGAAGGTCGGCACGTTCGGCGACATCGGCTGCTTCAGCCTTCAAGGGAACAAGCCGGTCAGCGGCGGCGAAGCCGGAGTCGCCATCACTGACAACCCGGAGTACTATGATCGCATGCTCCTTCTTGGGCATTTCGGACGCATCGCCAGCGAAGCCAAGACCGGTCTCTTCAAGTCGCTGGGCGACATGTCCCTCGGCGCGAAGTACCGCCCCCATGCTTACGCCATGGCAATCGCCAACGCACAGCTTGACCGCTTGCCGGAACTCAACCGTCTGCGCACGCACAATTACCGAATACTGAATGAGGAATTGCGCGGCATTCCGGGGATTGAAACGGTCGAGCCCCTCCCCGGTGCACAGCGGGCGGGATTTTTGGAGTTCAAGCTGATATACGACCCGCGCCAGCTTCAAGGGGTCGGACGTGACCGCTTTGCGGAGGCGGTGAAGGCGGAAGGCGCGCCGATGACGGTGGACCGCTACAGCAGCTTCAACTACACGTATGGTTTGCTGCACTTGGCTCCGCTTTTCAACGAGTTCGACCGGAGCAAGCTGGGGGGATGTTTCTACGACTTCAAGGCAGCGGAAGCTCCGGGTACCCGGCTTTGGGCTCCGGGCTCCCTGCCCGTGACTGAGGATATCGGCCAGCGGTTGCTCACCTTCCCTGCGTTCACGCAAATGCCGGAGCCATTCATCCGGCAGTGCGCTCAAGCGGTCCGCAAGGTGGCCACGCACATCGAGGAGTTGAAGCAGCCGGCGTAGTCGAGGCGCCTGCCACAAGCGAAGCGACAGCGAGTTACGGCGATGCATGAGGCCATGGCACGTCGCTCTCATGCCGTTTCTTGAACTCCTCGAAGGCCGTGGGCGATTCCTCGTAGATCTCGTTGACCATTAGTCCTTTCCATGACAACTCGCGCAAGGACAGGGTCCACGCCTCCCCCTTGAGTAAGCGGTCCAACTCGTGAATATAGAGTCCGATTTCGAATGAACGGTCTTTGTAAGCGCTGAGGAAGAACTGCTGGGTCGCCGCCACGGCGGCGCCGCCAAGATGGCCGGCGGGGAAGGTGTGGAACGCCTCGCGGACACGCGCCTGGGCCCGTTCAGTCGCGACGAACGCGCGGCGGCATTGTGCAGCGAGAACCCGTTGCTGGCGGGGTTCGACCGAACTGCGGACGGCCGCGAACAGCACCTTGGCCAGGCATGCCTGCCGCAGTTCTTCGCACTGCCATCGGCACAACCGGGCCGAGGCGCGCAACACCTGCCATTCCCCGCGGCGGGCCGGCGCCACGGTCCCTTTCAGCCGGTCCAGCGCCCGCTCTGCTTCCGCCGCTTGCGTGCCACAGCGCTGCATTAATTCCATTGGACACTCCCGGCCGGCCCGCACTTTCTCCAGGCAGCCCTCTTCCCATGAATTAATGCTGAGGTAATCCAGGTATTCCGTGAGGGTGGTCATCGCCACTAAAGGGAGAGTCGCAGGAGCCGCGCCGCGTTAAGCCCGAGAATCTTGCGCTGCTCCTCCTCGGATAGTCCCGCGTCGAGAACGACTCCCAGGCGGTGCGCGAAATCGTCCAGCGGTGCGTCGCTTCCCCACAGGATACGCTCCCCCCCGATGATCTCCACCATCTCCTTCAGCGACGATGCCCGCGTCTGAGTCCAGGCCGTATCGACATAGGCATTGGCGCACTCACGCAAGCCGCGCATGCGCAAGCCCACGCCGATGCCATGCGCGATGACGAAGACCGTTCCGGGATGGCGCCGGATATCCTCGTCATGCACGATGCCGTGCGCGAGCACCGGCACCCCCGCCCTCCCGCAGTACTCCCAAACGGGGGACCAGTCGAAGAGGCCTGCGTCGCGGCTATGCGGCCCCTGAATCATGGAGTGGACTTTCAGCCCCCGCATGCCCAGCTCTTCGACACATCGTTTCAACTCATCCAGCAGGTCGTTCTGGTAGGGGTTGAGAAATGCGAAGGGAACCGCGCGCTCCGGAAAGCGGCGCGCGAACTCCGCCACCCGGTTGTTCCCCTCCCGCGCGCTCGGGAAGAAGGAGCCGTTGACGCAGATTTTCGAGACGCCCACGCGCTCCATCGCCGCAAACATCGCTTCATCCACCACCGGCGAATACGTGAGCAGCCACCGCCCCAGGTGCACGTGCCAGTCGATGATCAGCGCCTGCGTCAGCGGCTTGCCCCGGAGCGCCGCGTCGCGAAGGGAAACAGTCATGACACAACCTCCCCCAGCACACGCCGCAGCGTTCCGCCGGCGATTTCCTGTTTCACGGATGGCTCCACCGCGCTGTAGATGACCTGCAGCATGGACTGCATCGGCGTGAAGTGCGGGTAACGGCTCCCATAGATGATGCGGCTGCCGCCAAATCGGCGGGACACGTCCTCGATCATCCCGAGTCCTTGGTAGCCCGCCAACTCCACATGAAAGTTGTTGAACCGTTCCCAAAGGTAGAAGAGCCGGCGCTCCCCCGCCTCGACTTTCGGGAAGCTCAGGATGACATGGATGTTCTGCCATGTGCTGAGGATTTCGATCAGAGGATCGAGCGGGGCTTGATCGATGGAGGCAATACAGTCGATCAGCAGCGGGATCCGCCGAAGGTTCATCTCGTCAAGCAGATCCTCGATGAGCCGAACCTCCAGTTCCTTCATGGCGGTAAACGGCCCCAGGGGGAGTCGCGCCATCCGCGCGCCGCACGCGCTCATGCGAGCCGGAAGATCGCGCGCCGAGAGAAACTCGCCGCAGGCGTTCGGGCCAACGACCAAGACCGGGTGCAGGCGCGGCTGCCCGCGAAGCGCCTCGGCCAGTTCCGCGTTCCCGCTTCCGGCGTTCCCCTCGTACTCGGACAGCGCATAGGGGCATGCCTCGGCGATACCCAAGGAGTCCATCTTCCCCAACAGAGTCGCGACCGAGTCGCCATACCTCGCACCAGAGCCCCCCGCCCACGGGCCGACTCCGCAGTTGCAGTCGAGGAAATTCAGGGCATGCATAGCGTCATATCCCACAAAGCATTCCGAATCTCTTGCCGTTCAAGAGCGCCCGAATAGTATACTCCGGAGGCACCCTGCTTGACAGGAGAACATTGCCCATGTAACATCTCTATGTAAGCGTTACAAGAAACGCTATCACGGTGGAGCTTTTATGTCAAGCCCGAGGAATAGGGAAACTGAATGCCCCCCTGCCTTACTGGCGTTATTCGGCCTGGTCGCTGGAGCGCAGCCATGACCTCGCGCCAGAGGGTGCTTGCCAGTCTCAGATTCGAACCGACCGACCGGCCCCCCTTCGATCTCATGGAAGGAACGGTCTGGCCGGAACTACTAGAGTACTTCCGCTCCAAACGCGGCTGCGCCGATGCGGAAGCCGTTCAGGATTTCCTAGGGACTGACTTGCGCTGGGTGAGTGTGCGTTACCCTGACTCGATGTCGCAATCCAATCCAGAAGCCGAGCGCGCCCACACGGACCGTTTCGCCGGGGGCGTCTTGCGGTACGCTCAGAGCGTCGCAGCGGTCGAAGCGGCGGAATGGCTGACCCCGAAGGATTGGGAGTGGGAGGACTTTCAGGCTGCCCGGCAACGCTGGCCGGAGCACGCGCTCGTTTTGGGCCACTGCTGGTCGCCGCTATTCTGGGGCGCGTGCATCGCCTTCGGGATGGAAGAGGCGCTGGTCAAGATGTACACGCAACCGGCGGTCTTCGAAGCGTTCGTAGCGCGCCATCATCAATTCTACATGGAAGCGCTCGCGCGCGGCTTGCGCGCCGCTCGCGGCAACTGCGACGTGGCATGGCTGGGGGATGACTACGCCAGCCAGGAGAACCTGCTGTTCGCCCCGGATCTCTGGAGAAAACTCATCAAGCCCTATCTCGCGCAGCAGGTGGCATTGCTCCACCGCAACCGCCTGCCGGTTCTATTTCACTCCTGCGGGAATGTCAGGGAACTGCTGCCGGACTTCATCGAAATCGGCATCGACGGGCTGCTGGTGTTTCAGACCACGGCACGGAACATGGACGCGGCGTCGATTGCCCGGGAGTTTGGCGGGAAGATCGCCTTCTACGGAGGAATCGACGTCCAGCGCCTGCTCAGTTTCGGCACTCCGACGGAAGTGCGTGACTGTGTGCGCGAGAACTTGCGTCTATTCGCCGGTTGCGGCGGCTATATCGTGGCCAACTGCCATCACCGCGTGGCCACCATCCGCGGCGAGAACATTAAGGCCATGTGCGAAACCGCCCGGGAGTGGACATGACCAGCCTGACGATCCGCGAAATTGCGCGCCTTGCGGGTACCTCGACGGCCACGGTCAGCCGCGTGCTTTCCGGTGCCTGCTACGTAAGCCCCGATTTGGCCAAACGCGTCACGCAAGTCGTTTCCGAGCAACGATTTGTCCCGAACGCAGTGGCCAGTTCACGGGCGCGTTTGCGCTCGCGACGCCCCGGCACGGCCCACCGAACTATTGGTGTAGTCGTGACCGCCCCCCCGCCGGAGATGCCGGCGAGTCACATCGAACAGGAACTGCAGGCAGGCATCCATGCCGCCTCGGTGGAGAGCAACGCGGTCATTACCTCCTGGCGGATTGAACACGAAGCTTTCCGGAAAGGGCTATTCCCCGCCGCACTGTCCGAAATCCCACTTGACGGCATTCTGATCTGGGGCGTCTCCAACGCCAACTACGACGCGATTCGGCAACTCGCGCCGCTGGTCGTTTGCGTGGCCAGCCCGCAGCCGGACTGCAAGTCTCCGACGGTGGAGGCGGACAACGGCGCAGGCATCGACGCCCTTTTCCAATATCTGTACGACCTGGGCCACCGCCGATTTGAGTTCCTGGCCCAACAAGTCGTCCACGTTCCCACGCAGGAGCGCGGCGAGCGTTTCATGGCGCAAGTCCGTGCTGCAGGCGTCTCGGGCCGCGTCGTCGCGGCGGCATCTGACGACTTCAAATCCTACGCGGCGGAGTTCGCCGCGCGCCGGCCTACGGAACGGCCGACGGCCTTGATCGCCGCCAACGACTTCCGCGCGGCGCGCCTTCTGCGCGACCTGGGGGAGCAGGGAGTCCGGGTACCCGAGCAGGTGTCCGTGGTCGGTTTCGACGGCGCCCCCTTCGGCCTGGACCTCCAGCCGGCGCTGACCTCCTGGCACCCGTACTGGTATGATGTCGGACGCATCGCCTTCCAAACGTTATTGGACGTGCTGGCGGGGAAGAATGTGCCGGTTCGAACGCTGATTGGCGGGGAATTGTTGATCCGCAAATCCGCGGCGCCGCCTTGAAAGACCATTCAGAGGAGACGCTATCAATGAAGCGCACAAAGCCTTGGGCTTGCATGGCGCGCGACCTCACCGGCCCGGAAGTCATGGATCGAGTCCATTCCGGCGATGACATCGCGATCTTGCCCGTGGGATCGATGGAGATGCACGGTCCGCAATTGCCGCTCGGAACGGATACGGTCGTCGCTGAAGCGGTCTGCCGGATGGCCGCACCGGCAATGCACGGAACGGTTTTCGACACCATCTCCTACACCTGGCCCGGCGGCACCAAGTACTCGGTCCCGACGGTCTCAATGACCATGGACATGGAAACGCGCTACACGCGCATGGTCTGCGACCAACTGCTGCGCTGCGGGTTCCACCGGATATACCTCGTGCAGCTCCACGGGCCGGGCATTCCGCTAATGCGCCTGGCGCGCGAGTTCTTCGAGGAGACGGCCGTGCCCTTGGCCTTCTTCGGGCTTCTGCGCATGCCGGACAACGGACGCAAGGAATGTGAGCAGGCAGGAGCGGCTTGGGAAGCCTCCATGTGCGCCGCGGCGGCGAAGTTCCTCGGCGAGACTATGAGCATCCGTCCGGAGGCGTGGAACCCGCCAAACCAGCCCCCGATTCCCGGGCTGGAGGCCCTGATAGAGGTCCAGGCGACCGGGGCCACCGTGGGATCGCTGGCGACGCACGCCAGCCATCACGGCACGTTCCGGGGCAGGGTGGACGTCGAGCAGGGCATGGCGACACTGAAGCGGATCGCCGACACGATTGCGCGCACCGCCGCCCCAATGGCGCAGTGGCGCGACGCCTGGGCCGGCAAGGATCCGACTCAAAGCTACTCCGAAGGCTGAATAGCCCGTGCCAGCTGAACTTGACCGTCCCGGCATTCTCCGCCGAAAAGAATCTTCCGACTGAACGATTACTCGGGGGCGTTGACGCGCTCCCGAATCTTCGGCGCGAGATATTTGGCGATTCCGTCCGCGATCACGTGGTAGCCGGCCAGGTTGGGGTGGCGGTCGAACCAGCCGGGAATATTGCGGAACTGAACGTCCAGCGTGTTATCCAGGACGACCACATAACCCGGGAAAGCCAGCGATTCCTTCGGCAATAATGACCGCTGCTTTTCGGGAATCTGATCCAGTTTCACGCGGCGGTAGGTCAATGCCGGAAGCCCCTGAGTTTCAACTTCTTTCTCAAACAAGGCATGCGTGTCGAGAAGAGGCAGCTTCTCCGAAGCGGCTACCTCGCACGTAAGCTTATTCATCTTCTCGGCAGAGGGAAAAGGCGCCGGGGTATCGAACCGGATGCTGGTCTCCAGGGTAATCAACGCATTCGGCTGGTCCTTTCGCAGCCGGGCGATCAGTTCATGGTAGGCCTTCGGGAATTCGGTCTCCGGATTGGCAATGCGGGCATCGTTGAGCCCGTACCGTATGAAGATGAAGTCCAGTTTGTGCCCTGGAAGTTGCGCTACCTCCTTCTCATACTGCGAATCCAGCAGACTTCGGATGCTGCCTCCGTCAACTCCTTTATTGATCACCTCAACGGGGGGAAGGTTCGTTTCAGCCGCCAGGAGCTTCTCAACGATCCTTTCCAAATGGTCCGCATTGGGCGCAACCAGACGGGGCATGGACCCCAGGACGGTGCTGTCACCCAGCAACAAGACACGAATACGCCGCGCAGGCGGAGGAGTTGCCTCTGACGCCGCACCTGCGAAGAGGCAGGGGACGATACTAAGCAGGGCAAGACATCCAGCGAGAAACTTCATTTGGGCGCGCCCATATTCTGAATTGTGCCCTCGGCCGCCAGCGAACCGATGAGCAGAAAGATAAGGCAAAGGCAGCAGAGTTTCATTGCGTCTGGAACCTATCCCACTGACCGAGGCGACTGCGATGGCCCCTCGCCGAGGCTCAAGCCATGGCTGGTGTAGTGGTCGCGGTTGTCGAGCCGTCGCTTGACCTCGCCAACAATCTTCTCGGCGGCGTACTCCATCGTCTCGCGGCCAAGCTGGGGGTTCGAGTCGTGCGGGTCGATGGCGTACCAGCCGATCCCGACGTACTTCTCACCGCGCGGCGGCAGTGCAGCCAGGTCCACCGTCTGCGGGTGCAGCGCCATGCAGTGCGAAGTTTCCCACCCACCGGCATGGTCGCCGGCGTTCGGGTAGCGGTCCCGCACCATCAGGTAGTCCACGCAGGCCCAGCCGAGCAGACCGAAGCGCCGCGAGTACTCGCGCTTGTTGAACAGGAGGACGGCCGCGCGCGCGTGGTCAATCAGGGGGTAATGCCCGGCGACGAGCACTCCCACCTTGAAGCCGAGCGTCTCCACTTCAGCAAGGATGTGCAGGAGCAACCGTTGGTAGTTCAGCGCCTGCTCCATCACGCTGAACGGCTGCCGGTCCGCCCCGAAGTTCTCGGGCGGCAGGTCCATCCCCTTGGCGATCATGTCGCGGTCCTCCGCGTTGGCCTCCATCAGCGCTTCCAGCCGGTTCTCGCCGTAGTACAGCGGGGGAAAGACCAGCCCGCCCCCCTTCTGCGCGCTTAGTATCGCCAGCCCCTCCGCCTGCAGCGTATCCGCTCCGACGGGGTTCTGCGGGCCGTGCCATTCCAGCGTCCCCAGCGGAATATACGCGACGGGGCATTCCCGCCGGCGCGCGACGATCTGAGCGGGACGCAGCATATGATATCGCACTTCGGTTGTCATCTTTCCCTCCTTAGCGGGGCCCATTGCCCGGCTATGAATCCCACATTCATCCGCTCCCGTACGGCACACCGGTTGCTCAGCTATAGCGTCTCAGCCGTTTGAGCGTTCGGGCGGCCTCTTCCCGTCTGATCGCTCTCATTGATCTGGACATACACCTCCGGACGCAGGCACCGAGGAATAAAGTAGGTGTCCCTCCTGCGCTTGGCGACCTTCTTCGGGTCGAGCGTCGCTACGACCATCGCTTCGCCGTTTCCCTTATCTCGAGTGAATGCTACGACCTCCCCTTCCGGACCGAAGACCCCCGCCCAGCCGGGGAACTTCCTCCCTTTCGGTTCCCATTTGTTCCTCCCGCGGCTGCCCGCATTGTTGCAGACAATCCCATAGCATCCGTTGGTATAGCAACTCGCGCGAAAACACAGACCCTGGATATCTTCTTCCGGGAAATGCGCTCTCGGTTTTGAGTTATAAGCGAAGGGCATGACGAGTACCTCCGCTCCTTTGAAATACAGCGACCTCGCAAGCTCGGAGAAGAGGGAGTCGTAACAGATCGATATCCCGATCCGGGCCTTGCCGATGTCGAATGCCTCGACCTCGAATCCGCCTCGCCAATATAGATATTCGTTCCCCGGCATGTGGATTTTGCGCTGCTTGCCGATGACCCCGGCTGCATTCACCAAGACCTGTGTGTTATACGTCACATCCGCGTCGCGCTCCAGAATGCCGAAACAGATGACCATGCCGAGGTCGGCCGCCACGCCTGTGAGCTTGTCAGTGGAAGGGCCGGGAATCCGTTCTGCCAGATCCCAAGTGACTTCATGATGCACATAGCCACTGACGCTCAGCTCGGGAAATACGGCCAGTTCCGCCCCTCTTCCTTTGGCGCGGCGGCACCACTCTCTTATATTGGCGATGCTCTTCTCTTGCTCGCCGACCCGATTGCGTGTCGCAACTGACGCTACCGTGATAGGTTTCATACCACTCCGCTCCCTGTTCGCGCAACCTCTTTGAGCGTTCCAACGCCTCTACCGCTCTGCTGCCGGAATGTGAATGGCGACAAATGAGACGACGGACCAACCGACCTTCGCCAATTCTACCTCCCCGACCGGCTTCTCCCCCTGGTACGAGTATCCGTTAGTGTGGCCGTAGAGCGTTGAGCCATCGGCGCTCATCTTCAGTCCGAACACGGTTCCTACGATATATCTGGTGCGCTTCTCGACCGCTTCGCCAAGAAAGGCAATTACCTTGCGCTGATTCCGAGCAATGTCGTATTGCACCACCGGGACTCCGGGCGCGCCAGGGACATAGTAGACATATCTTCCATCGGGCGACATCACGCACGCGGTTGTGTAGTGCCCAGAGGTCAATTCCTTGCCCAGCAACTCCAGCGTGTCGGCTTGGACATTGTAGCGGAACAGGTTGAACTCCTTGGTCTTCATGCCGTCGGGAACTGTGACGCCGTAGATGTCCCCCGCCTCGTTCTGGTCGGTGGAGCATCGCATGAACTGTTCCCTCGGAAACTGAGACTTGGTCGGGTTCATAGCGCTCGTCTCCGGGTCGACCTTCCAGATGAATGAATCCTTCCCGTTGAAATACACTGCGCCATCCCGTGCCAATGCGAAGTTCCGGTTCATCTTCACCGACCCATCCGGCCCGCGAAAGACTTCCTTCTTCGTCGTCAGGTTGTAAGCCCACATCGCGTCAGTCTTGTCACCGTCCAGGTTGCACCACCAGATGTTGCGCCGCGAATCCAGGCGACTGGCGGTCGAGCACCGTCGCGCCGGAAGGTTGACGACAATCTCGGTCCGGTCGGTTCCGGGGTCGTACGCGTAAAGCTGCCCACCTGGCAGGACGTCCGACCACTTGTACTTGGGGTCGCCGGCTGCAGCTCCGTTGTCGATCGTGGCCGTGAAGTAGATGCGGCCGTCCGCTCCCTCTTCGATCCGCGCATGAATCTTTGAGAAGGTCGGCTCCCCGTTCTCGCGCTTGACCAGACGATTAACATCGAGGAGCCGCGAATACTGCTTCGTCTTCGGATCCCACCGGTAGAGATAAAGCTCCGAGGTTCCCGCCGCCTCGTCGCCGTGGTCGCCCACACCTGAGTAGACGCAGCCATCGCGCGCGACGCAGATGTCACCCCATGCGGACCACCAGGGGTGCAGCGCCTTGTTCATTTCAAGGCCGCCGCACAAAGCTAGGTCCACTGTGGGAGCTTCCTTCGCGACGGCGAATTGCGATGCGCCTTGCAGCCCAGCCTCGGCCGCCACGGCCTGCGGCACGGCCAGAAAGTCATCGGTCGTGAGAGTAAGGGTGCCCTTGACCGCGCCTTCCAAACTGGGGCCCCACGACATCTGATTCGAGGGCGTACCGGTTTGGGCGCTTTCAGGCGCCGCCGAGAGCACCTGCTCTCCCCGGAAAGCAGTGCTTCCGGTGAGCAGGAGGAGAATGAGCACCGCGCAGCCAGGAACGCAGAGGCCCTTCTTCACGATCTTCCCTTTACAGACTTCACTTCCCCTGCACGGTCATATCAGCCACAGCAAAGAACAAGCCATACGACGCATCTTGATAGCTCTTCGAACCTTCCATATAGCGGCCGCATCCGATCTCTCCGGGGCGCACATTGAACTGTCCCACCATATAAACCCGCTCGTCGTCCGCCGCGATCGCCTCCACTTTGATGGGGACTCGCCCATCCTGGTCCACAATCTGGCCGTGGTCAACAATCGCGGAAATGCGGTCCCCTTGAAGTTGTACGCTGCGCAGGGAGTACTTCGGAACAGCCCCGATAAGCCGGGAATACGTTGCAGGCGGCATCGTCAGGTCCGGATTCGCGCCGAGTCCCAACGCGGGCTGAATAACGTACACGCGGTCGCCGCCCAGAGCTAGGCCGAGGAAGTTGGGGCCGATGTAACCCAGTTCCTTCATGGCAGCGCCGCTTTCGATGTTCTGGGTCGGGTCAAACCGCCACAGATACTCGTCCCCATGGAAGCCGTTCGTCGCCGTTTCCCGGTTGTAATGGTACGCCCCCATCGCGAAGAGGCAGCGGTGGTCGGGCAATGCCTGGGCCCATGTCCAGTTCCGCTCATCGGGCCAGGGCACCCATTTCCTGTTCAGGCCGAATTGCCCTTTCGGGAGCGCTTCGCCCCAGCGCTCGATCCGGTCGGCCTCGGCCCTCACGCGGAACAACGAACCGTTCTCATTCTTCATCGTGAACCAGCAATCACCTGCCGCATCTACAAACATCCACAGGCAGAAATTGGACTCCGTCCCCGACGGCCGCACGACGCCAAGGTCCCGCTTGCTTCCGTTGCGCAAATCGAGGCGATAAATGTGCGTCCCATCCTTCATGACGTCTTCACGTTTCAGCGGCATGACCACGGCGTAAAGCAACTGGCGGCCGGCATCCACCGCGATGGCGGAATAAATGCTATAGCCGGGGCGCAACACTCCGTAGTCGCGGAACTTCCCCGTGGCCAACTCGTAAGCGAGGACACGCGATCCGGTGAACTGACTTTTCCCATCGTCGTTGTACATCCCCAAGTGCGTCGCAAAATAGAGCCATCCATTGGCCTCCACGATGGGGGAGTGAATCTTGCCCTGGGGCACCGTGGCGGGCGGATCTTCCCCGCAAAGGCGCGAAAGGTCCTTCGCAATCATCACCAGTTCCTTCGTTCGCAGGTCATAGCGGAAAAAGCCCCCGCCCTGACGATCCGAGTGCGACGAAGCTCCAAAGTAGCAGTTGCCGTCGGAGGCCACGGCGATCCCCTGCCACTGACCATCATATTCCCGCGCATAGGTATTCAGTGGGAAAGTCCGGACGATCAATTGCCGGGCCGGCGTTTCCGTAACAGCCGTCACCGGCTTCTTATCAGGAGGCAGTGCTCCATTTTCGGCATGCGCGGAGACTGCTGCCCAGAATGAAATGACCGTCAGGATTGCCAGGCAGGTGCATCGAACTGTTTTCATGGTTAGATAACTTTCTACATCAGGGCAACTTCGTTTCACGCTCTTCCCTATGCAGCGCTCACTTCCCCGGCGCGATCTTCAGCTCGAAGGGGCCGACGGGAAGCCCTTCCCGGTTGTAGAGGCTGCAAGGGGGATGGCTGGCCCACGCGTAACGGACGCTCACGGGTTTAGGCACCTTATCGCAATTCACGAGCACGGTATTGCCAGCAATAACCGCTTCCGCCCAGGCATACTTGCCGTCCGCGCCCGCCAGAGCGAACCCTTTCACCGGCGCCTTGTCCGAGAGCTTCCCATCCTCTCCCTTGGACATCAGCCCCCCGCCCAACTGATCGAAACTGACGCTGACTTTGCTGCCCGCCAACTCCGCTGTTGTCGGCGCCGGACCGGAACAAACCACCTTTTCTCCGTAAGCCATCGCCCGGGCCAACAGCGCCAGGCGCGCGCCGACCACGTCCTTGTTGGCTGGGTGCAGATTTGCATCGTCGCCCGTGTCCAGCGTAACCGCCAACCCGACATTCGGCGCTCCCAATGCGCTCTTGCGTTGCGCTTCTCGCACGGGCGCCCATGAGTTGTTGGGCGCTTCCCCGTTGGGATCCTTCAGCAGGGGCGTATAGTACGGCAATTGGACTATGAGAAACGGAAAATCGCCCAGCCCCCAGTCCTTGCGCCATTGGATTATCATGGAGGTGGACATCTTCCGAAATGCATCGAACGTCACCGAACCGTTCTCGCCCTGGTACCAGAGCACTCCTCTTATGGTCACGGAAGTCAGCGGGTGAATCATGCCGTTATATAGGGAGTTGGGCACCCGGAAGTTGAAAGGGGGAGCGTCGAAGGTATTCGGGGGCAATTTGGGCGGAGCTTTGCCGGCCGCTTTGGCCGCCTCTGCCTCTTTCGTCCACGGCACATAGGTCTTGTAGTAGTAATCCAGATTGCCCTGGACTCCCTTCTGGTAGTACTCATCATACTTCTCCCGTGAATCCGGCACCGCGTCCAACTGCTTCTCCCATTGGGCGAGCACACCGCGCGTTTCGGCGTCGACATCGAACGCGGCGCGCGGCAACCAGCACTCCACCGCCGTGCCACCGTTCGTGGAAACAATGAGGCCGATCGGCACTTTCATGTGGCGGTACAAGTCCCGGGCAAAATAGAAGGCCACTGCGGAGAAGTAATCCATGTTGCTGTTGTCGCACGGCTTCCATTGCACCGAAGCGACATCATCTTTCGGGCGGTAGGCCCCCACCAGAGCAATGGTGCAGAAGCGTATCGCAGGGAACGCCTCGGTGAAATCCGCCGGCACAATGCTCCGCAACGATCCCATCGGAGCGGCCATGTTGGACTGTCCCGAACACACCCACACCTCGCCGACCAGCACGTTGGTCACTTCGATCGTTTTGGCGTTCCCTTTGGATGACACCTTCAGCGTGCGCGCTTCCGAGGAGGCCGGCATGGCATCCAGTTCCAGCTTCCAGGCCCCCTGGTCATCCGCTTTCGCCGTCTTGTGCTGCCCGGCAAAATCAACGGAGACCTCGTCGCCCGGATTGGCCCACCCATGAATCCGCGCCGGCAGTTGCTGTTGCAGAACCATGTTCGGGCCGTAAATCGCCGCCAAGCGTAACTCCGCGGCCATAGCGGAAGGCATCAGCGCACAAAGGCCAACGCAGAAGATCAAAGAGAATGCCAGTCGATTTCTCATGAACTGACTCCAAGTCCAATAACTCAAAGCGAACACCGTCCCCGCTCGTTGGACGGACCGTCCGTCCCGGCAGGACCTGGCAACCGCCGCTCTCACTTCGCCGGCGCGACTTTCATCTCGAATGGACCAGCAGGAAGCCCTTCGCGGTTGTAAAGGCTGCAAGGGGGATGGCTGGCCCACGCGTAACGGACGCTCGCGGGCGCAGGAACTTTGTCGCAACTCAGGAGTACGGCATTGCCCGCGATGATTGCATCCGCCCAAGCGTACTTGCCATCTGCGCCAGCCAGGGCGAACCCTTTGACCGGCGCCTTGTCCGAGAGCTTTCCATCCTCTCCCTTGGACACCAAGCCCCCGCCCACTTGGTCGAAGCTCACCTCGATCTTCCCGTCCGCCGCCTCGGCAGTCTTCCCGACCGGACCGGAACAAACGACCTTCTCCCCGTAGGCCATCGCCCGAGCCAGAAGGGCCAGCCGTGCGCCAACCACGTCCTTGTTGGATGGGTGCAGGTTGTTATCGTCTCCTGTATCCAGAGTGACCGCCAACCCGACGTTGGGGACCGCTGCGGCGGCCGCGCGTTGTGCCTCCCGTTTGGGGGCCCAGGATTTGTTGGGCTTTTCCCCGTTCGGGTCCTTCAGCAGGGATTGGTAGTACGGCAACTGGACGATGAGAAACGGGAAGTCCCCCAGCCCCCAATTCTTACGCCATTGGATTATCATGGAAGCGGTCATCTTCCGAAAAGCATCTATCGTCACCGAACCGTTTTCCCCCTGATACCAGATTGCCCCTCGGATAGTGACAAAGGTCAAGGGCTGGATCATGCCGTTGTACAAGGAGTTGGGCACTCGGAAGTTGAAAG
This sequence comes from uncultured Planctomycetota bacterium, assembly GCA_903901045.1. GTDB lineage: Bacteria > Planctomycetota > Brocadiia > CAIUPP01 > CAIUPP01 > CAIUPP01. The sequence goes on along the minus strand of CAIUPP010000054.1, from coordinate 93,749 downwards.
GCGGAACATCGGAGGAGTCCGGAGGTTGGGGAGGCGGGGTCTTGCCGGCGGCCTTGGCCGCTTCCACCTCTTTCGTCCACGGCAAGTAGGACTTGTAGTAGTAGTCCTGATTGGCCTTCACCCCTTTCTGGTAGTACTCGTCGTACTTGTCCCGCGCGTCGGGCACCGCGTCCAACTGCTTCTCCCACTGGGCAAGCACGGCGCGCGTTTCGTCATCGACATCGAATGCCGCGCGCGGCAGCCAACACTCGACCGCCGTGCCCCCATTCGCGGAGACGATCAAGCCGATCGGCACTTTGAGATGACGATACAAGTCGCGGGCAAAATAGAACGCCGGGGCGGACACGAAGTCGATATTGGCGAGGTCGCACGCCCTCCATTGGATGGAAGCGACATCCTCTTTCGGACGGTACGCCCCCAACAAGGGCACCGTGCAGTACCTTATGTTCGGGAACGCCTCGGCGAAGTCGGCGGGCGCGCCCGCCCGCAACGACGACATCGCGCCACCCATATTGGACTGGCCGGAGCAAACCCACACCTCGCCGACCAGGACGTTGGCCAGCTCGATGCCCTTGGTATCCCCCTTGGATGACACCTTGAGCGTCCGCGCGTCCGAGGAAGCCGGCATAGCATCCAGTTCCAGCTTCCAGGTACCCTGGGCGTCCGCCGTCGCCGTCTTATGCTGCCCGGCAAAATCAACGGATACCTCGTCGCCGGGGTTGGCCCACCCGTGGACTCGGGCCGGCAATTGCTGTTGCAGCACCATGTTTGGCCCGTAAATTCCTGCCAGGCGCAACTCCGCGGCCTGCGCGGAGGAGATCAAAGCGAACAGTCCGGCACAGAATATCCAAGCGAGCGCGATTCTGTTCTTCATATGCTTCCTCCATTCTCAGCGATCCAGGGCAAACGCGGCGGTTGTTTCAACTCATACAGCGCCAACTTCTTGATGGACACTTTGGCCTTGGCTTTCTCCAGGAACACTTGCACTTTTGCGTTGTCCTTCGGAGTGAAGCAAAGACGGACGGTCTCGGTCCGCCCAGGCACGGTTTGGGCCGTGAACGTGCATTGGTCCTTTACATAAATCTCGCCCAGCGAAATCTTGAGGTAACTCTGAAAGACGTTCTGGGAGAAGACCACGTCATCGCATTGGATCGACAACTCCGCCTCCAGCATATAGCTCTTCCCCGGCGTGACCACGAGGGGCCTTTCGAGGTTGATGCTGTTCTTGCCGTCGCCGGTCAATACGATGGCCCCGTTCTCGACGCCCACCTCCTTCGCCGTGGCCGGGGACATCTTCCCCTTTCGCCCGCCAACGCCCATGACGGCGGTCCATCCCGCCGGCGCGCCCATCTTCGGCCAACGGTCTGGAGCGCATTCCGGGATCAGGTTCTCACCCACCGGTTCCGGCACAAAGGCGTCGAACGGCTTCGCGGAGAACATGATCATGCGGAAGCCCTCGGGCGTCAGGGTCACAGGGAACTTGTCCCCCTCCACTTTGATCTCCGTCCGCGCAATCGAGTCGTACCCATAGACCTTCCCGTCAAACCCGAGGGCCTTGAAGTCGAGGCGCACGTCGGTCGCAATGGGCCTCCGCTCCTGCGTCAGCAAGGCCAGAAGCAGTTTCTTGCCGCGCTGAACATAGAAGGTGCCTTTCACGTCCGGGCTTCCGGTGTTCAAGTACGCCGCGTTCTTCCAATACCCCCAGATCTCCGTCCCCTGCTGGAACGGGGAGCCGATCCACTCCTGCGCCGCCCAGATGGGGGTTACATCCTCCGTGCAGCGGCTGTAAGAACGGTCGAGGTTCTTGAACAACCCCGTGCTGCCGCGCGGCTGCATGTCGTGCAAGAGCGCCAACCCGTAGCGGAAGTCCATGCCCAACGCGTCGGTCTTCGGAAAATAGATCACTTGCCAGCCGTGGGCGTCCCCCATGTTACAGGCGCGGTAGAATTCCAGCGACAGTTCCTTGGCGGTGCTGATTTTGATCTCCTGCCCCTCGGAACTGTGCACGCCATCCATGTGGTCGAGAATGAAGTCGTAGCGATTGCCCTGATGAATATGATGCTGGCAATCGCAGTCCTCATCCTTCCGCTGGCCGTCATGGAAGAGGCGGTACATTCGCTGAGCCGCCTTGCGGGTGGCAAAAAGCGGCCGGCTGGGTTGCAGTTTCCCGTCGTCATCGTACCAGCCGCAAATCGAGCCATACCCGCTGTGAAGCGGATTAATGCATCGCTCCGCCGAGAATCCGGCATCCATGCGGAACCCGTCGATGTGGAGATCGTTGATGCGGTCGCTCATCAGGCCGGTAAAGGCATCCTGCACCGCCGTATTCCAGCACCCCATGACGCTGCCGCATCCGACGCCCCCTTCCGGCGTGGTCGTCAACTCATCGCCGTATTGCTTGTATTCCTGCGAACTCATCGGCAGATGCCAGCCGGAATACGGCGCCACGCGACGCCCGTATTTTTGCAGCATCGCCGTAATATTCTGCGCTTCGCTCAGAGTGGAAAGCCCCTCAGTCGCAACGGCCCCTTTCGGCAAGGGAGGAAGCACCGGCCAGCCCCAGTTCTGGGCCGAATTGTCCGGCAGCGTCCAACTGAAATACCATGGCTCCGTACTGTTCTCGAAACATCCTTCTGCGGCAGGGAGATCGACTTTATACGTGTTGCTGACATAGCCATGATGGAACAGCCGGGGAACCGCTGTCCGGGTGGGCGTATTCATATAGCCGAAAACTATCTCGCGTTCCTTGTCCAGCACGAACGGCTTCTCCTCACGAATCATGTTGACTCGCAGGAGGGTGTTGGCCCCCGACGGAATCACCTCGATCGCTTCCGCGCGAAACTTCTCCCCCAAGCGCCACCCCTTCATGTTCTCTGAGAACCACCGGAACCCGCGTTCCTCGTCTCCCAGCCAGACGCTGTAGACAAAGGGATGCTTCAGCCCTTCTTTGGGCACTGCTCCAGCCATCATGAAATTCCCGAACTCCATCAAGGCGGGGGCGCGGCAATAGAGCGCCGCAAACTCCTTCTTGACGGGGAACTCCAGGCTCAAGCGGTCGATGGCGGGCTTATGATCCTTCTCCGGCGCCAGCGTCAGCGTCACCTTGGCCATGCCGTCATACTCGAACTCCGTCCGCACCCGGATCGCCAGCCCTTCGCACGCCGCCTCGCCCGCCAGTTCGACCAGGTCGTCCCCCTGCTTTACTACCCGGGCCGCACCTGCGCTCCAGGCGATAGGCTTTCCGTTAATCGAGCCGGTCAAGGCAATCGGTGCTCCCAGAATAGGGTCGCGCTTCTCCTGGAAGATGTTCCGGACGTTGACCTGCGCGGGGAAACCGACTCCCTCCAATTGATAGTCGGCCATCAGGAAGGAAATCCGCTGTCCCTCCATCCGGATCGGCTTCCAGGGATACGGGATGACCGGCGCAAGCCCGACCGGCTTATCGAACCAGACCGGGTTGGGCGGTTTCTGGAAACCGGTATTCAGCGAGCCGAACGACTTGCCATCCGCGCCGAACAACTCCAGCACGGCCAGGTAGCCCCCCGCCGGCAGGTCTCGCGTGGGGAGTGCAACCGTCAGTTCGCGTTCTCCCGCGCATGTCCGGTCCACCCGCGCCAGTTCCTTGTCCCCTGCCTTCTTCACAATCGTGAAGCGCGCCTTGGCCCCCTTGACCCATTCCTTCATCTTATCGAGGTCCACTTTGAGTGACACTACCCCCGGCGACAGGTAGTACGGCGTCAGCGTCATCTGGACCGGAGGCACCAGGACAAACGGGCATACCCCTCCCGCGAGGACTTGCGCCCCTTGCGTCACACGGTACTTGAGCAGGTAGTCCCCCGTCCCATTGGCCGCGGCACGCCATTGAATGGAGCGGTGGGGCGGCAGCGAAGCCGGCCCGGCCTTGCTCGCTTCGGGCACCGGCACATACTTCGCCGACTCCGCTTTGATCAGTTCTTCCAAAGTCGCCAGTACGATATCGCTCCCAGCTTCGTTGGTCTGCCCGCTGACGATATTGCCCAGGTAACTCCCCTTCATACCGGGCTTGCGCTTCAACGATTCCAGCGATATCCCGACCGGCGCAGGTTGATCGCCGAAGTTGACCATTTCCAGCATCGCTCCTCCGCCCGCCCCGGCGGCGCTGGAATAGGGTCCTATTTCGTCGAACCGCACCGGCGGCGCGTTCTTCGTGAAGACGATATGGCTGAATTCCGCCGCTGGATTGCCCTTTTTGCCGATCACGGAATAGCCCGAATCCTGTTCCACCGGACTGACTTGGTGATTAACAAAATCGGCTCCCCAAATTTCACCATCGGCGGGCTCTTTGCACCCCAGGGACTGAAACGGAATCGCCGCCTCCCCCTCCCAGCCGAAATCGGTGAGCCGCGCCTTGAATTGCCACTGGAAGCCGGCGGGTGCCTCGGTCTTCGACTCCGCATTGCCGCTGAGCACAATGGCCGCCTTGTGCGCGTGGGCGGGGTCGAAGGACATTCTGAAAACGTCCTCCGCTCTCGGGACCAGCGCGTTGTCGGGACGGTCGACCTGGAAAGCCACGTAAAGCGCGTTGGCATCGTGGCACAGATAGACTCGCGTGCGCATCTCCGCGGCAATTCCCGTGTCCGCCAGGAGCAACCGTGGCAGCGTGGAGGCCCCATACCATTCCCGCTTGTCCACGACGCCATCCATCTTGGGGGCGACGGCGACTTTCGGCGCAGAAATCAAGTTATACCGGTCCAGATTCTTGGGATCACCCGCGAGAAGCGCCGACGTGCCCCCCATTACCAGCAAGGAGAAGATGAACAGGAGGTGAACGATCTCCTTCTGGTTCACTTGGCGATTTCCGACCATAACGCAATTCCTTTCCCGTGTGGGGTATCGACGATCCTGTACGCGCCGCTCAGCGTCCCGCCCTTCTCGCCGGACAAGCCGGAAATCACTTCGGCCGGCCCCCCATCGCAATGGTCGAGAAGCAGCGTGTAAACATCAGCCACCGGCCCCGCCGCTATCTGCTGGTGAATTTCCTCGACCGACCGGGCAATCGACGATATCCGTATTTCGTCAACCGTCAGTGGCGTGTAGCTCAAACCAAGACAGAGTTGGGTTACCGTGATATCTCCGTGCAGCCAATCCTCTACGACGACATTCTCCGACGTGTCGGGCCGCCCGGGCCCCTGGAGCGAATCGCCGGGAACCGTATTGGGTGGGGGAATGCGACCGTCGATGTAGAAGCTCCGGCTGCGCCCTTTCCAAGTCAGGGCGATGTGGTGCGCTTCCTTCATTTTCCAGTTCAGCGGCTCCGTCCAGACGTAATTCTGCTGTCTCGGCTTCACCCAGCCGACGAAGGCGAAGTGGTGAGAGAGATAGACCATCCCGTAATGATCAGCGGAGCCGTCCAGAAAGCGGATATCGAACACCGTACCCCCCGCGCTCTTGTTATCGAAATCCAGGTCGCTGATCACCCACATCTCCAGGGTGCCTTCGTCAAACTGGATATTGCCCAGGCCTGGATACGCCAAGTTGGCGAATTGCCGCGTCGCTGGGGCCTTCTTGCCGGGAGGAGGCGCTTCTTTGGCGGGCGCGACCGCAGGCGCGGGAGTCTTCTGGCCGACGGCCGGCGCTGCCGGAGCGGATGCCGCCCCCTTGGTGTCCGGGCCGGGCGCTCCTGTTCCGCCATACGCCGGGAGCGCTGTCCCCAATGATACCGCTGTTACAATTGCCAATAAGCCGCCGGTCGATGCTCTCATGGTTGGATTACTCCCTCTCGTACGGTTTGGTATAGGGCTGGATGGCATAAAGACCGATCTTGCGAATCAGCACTTTACCTTTCCCGTTAAGCGTCATGCTTACGCCGGCGGCGCCCGTTGGTTGGTCGACGATCAACCGCAGCGTCTCGTACTTGCCCGGCAACATCTGACTGCCCATACTGCGCGACCAGCGACGCGCGCCCTGCAGCGTCACGAAGAACCCGTCCGACAGCGGGGACTCCCCGAGATAGACCCCGTCGTCACACTCTACGCGGGCCTCCATCTCCAGGACATAGCGCTTCTCCTTGTCCAAAGTAAGTCCTTTGCCCAGCGTCGCTCCGGGGATCAGCACCAGATTCCCATTCTCCACCCGCACCGTTCCGCTCCAGCCCGGCGGCAGGCCGGTCGCCGGCCACTTGGCCGGGTCCGCTTCCGGCAGCAGGTTCTCCCCGATCTTCTGAGGAAGCCCGTCGGCGGGCTTCGCCGACGTGATCTTGACCAGGCGGTATCCCTCCGGCAGGAAGTCCAGCTTCAGCTCTCCCTGGTTCAGCGGCAAATCCTCTCCCGTGAATGCATCCTGGGCGTATGCCTGCGTGAAGCCCAGGTCGGCCAGTTTCATCTTGACGCTCCCATCCATCGGCTTGCGCGCCAGGTTCATCACTCCAAGCAGAACCCGCTCCCCGCGTCGCACGTAGAAGCTGGCCTTAAGGTCCGGATCGCTGCTCTCCAGGTACTTCGCATTCTTCCAATACCCCCAGAACTCCGTCTTCGGATCCGGCCAGTTCGCCCAATGCCCCACCAGTTTCCACAGCCCCACCACGGCCATGGCCGACCGGCTATAGGAGACTTCCCACCCCACCATTCCTCCGCCGCCCCGCGGCGGATTGTTATGAATGAAGGAGATGCCCAGCCGGCTGTTGACCCCCGTCCACTCGCACTTGGGCATATAGACCAGGGGCATGCCATAAGCGTCCCCCATCTGGTTCGCCCGGTAATACTCCAGGGGAAGGTCCTTCATCGTCTTGATCTTCGTGTCCATTCCTTCCGAAGTCAGGCCCGCATCAAAGAAGGACCAGACCGGAGGAATCTTGGCGGGGACGCGCCCCTCCGTGCAAAGCCCGTCATCGCGGACTCCCCCGTGGAAGATACGGAACGTCCGCTCCGCCACTTTCCGCGCGGCAAAGATCGGCACCGAACTCTGCAGGTTGCCATCGTCGTCAATCCAGCCGCACGTGGAGCCGTAGCCGTGATGTTTCAGGTTGTTACAGGGGAACACGTCCACATACCCCGCATCAAAGCGGAACCCGTCAATCTTCGCATCGAGAATTCTATCCTTCAGGAGCGACACAAATACGTCTTGCACCGGCGTGTTCCAGCAGCAAACATCCGCGCCGCACCCGCCATCCACGAGAGGGCCGGACACCATCTCTCCGCCGAACATCGGATAGACCGCCGCCTTCCGATGGAGGAACCATCCCGTGTACGGCAGTACCTTCACCCCGGCGCTATGTGCCAGGTCCCGGGTCTTGATCGCACTCGGGAACGTGTTCTCTTCCTTGAACTCCGGCCATCCCTGGAAATCCTGCGGGCCGACCGGCGGCGTAGTCTTCATGTAGGAATAGAAGTACCAGTGTTCCGCGGAGGTCTCATCGCACTCCTTGGCGTCCACCACAATAGCATCCCCCTTGCCCGGCGCACCGTGATGGATGGGTTTGGGATAGAGGCTCCTGGCCGGGGTGAACATCAGCCCGAAGATAATCTCCCGTTCTTTCTCCAGTTTGAACCCGCCAGCCACCTTGATAAGATTGACCTTTAGCGTGGCCGCGCCTTCCGCATTCTTCGATAGTTCGATGCACTCCTTGGCGCCCTGCCCGTCGAGCTTCCATCCCTTGAAGTTCTCGGCGAACCAGACCATCCGGCGCTCCTCGTTCCCCACGGAAAGGATCGTGCGGAAAGGCACTTTGATCCCACCCTCCGGAATCGTCCAGGGAGCCATTCCCTGATTCATACTTACCGGGCCGCCGGTCAACTCCCCAAAGCCGAAGATCAGCTCGGAATACTCCTTGCTCATGGGAATTTCCAGCCACAGCCCTTCCACCGACACCCCACCGGTCTGGGCAGGCCCCACCTTCAGCGTCACTTTCTCCATCCCGTCGAACTCGAATGCGCCGGTCATGGAGACCGCCAACCCCGCGGTCTGGCTAGTCGCATTGCACTCCACCGCCTCGGGAGCCGCCTTTTGGACCTTCACTCCCCCGCCCAGGACCATCTCTTGGCCATTGATCCTGGCCTTCAACTGGATCGGGCCGCGCAGCAGGTCTTTCCGTTCCGCTTCGTGGATCGACTGCACGCGAACATGGTCGGCAAAGACCGAGTCCTTCATGTCATACTCGCCCATCAGGAAGCTCAATTTCTGGCTGCCTCCCGTTTGATCGACCTTGATCGGCTTGTATGGCTCGGGAATCACCGGCGTCAGCCCCACCTTCTCGGTGAACCACTGGGGGATCGCAGGAATCTGGATCGGCACGGTCCGCTGTGCTAATTCCTTTCCGGTCACATCGCGCGTGACGATCTGCAGGCGATAGTCGCCCGGCGTCCACCCCGTCACGCCCACGTCAAACTTCAGCAAATTGTCGAACTTCTTCTCGTTCCATGTCTTGTCAAAGACGGTCTTTCCGGCCGCTCCCGCCTCTTTCACCTGGGCCTGGACTGTCCCCTGCCCCTTCCAGCCCGGAATGTACTCCAGGTCTGCCCGCACCTGAACGCTCTGGTCCGTCAGCACGTAACTGGTCGTCTTGACGTCGATGATTTTCGGGACCACGAATGGCAGCGCCGCCCCGGCGATGATCTTTCGACTCTTGGGGTCGGCTCCCTGCGAAACGTCATACATCACCACATAGGTCCCCGGTTCGGACGCAGGGGCCATGTCCACAAGCTTGCGTTCGTTCCCCGCCAGTGACAATTCCTGCTTGAACTCCTTCTTCAGGTCGTAGTTCTCCGTCAGGATGCTTTCCGCCACCTTGTCATCCGACAAGAAGAGCGGCGCCTTGCCGCGACCGGCGAGGTCTTCCGGCCTGTCCCGCGACTGGTCGAACGCCCGCAAGTAGCTGATCCTGGTCGCCGCATCCGACTTCTGTTTGTAGAGTTTGACGACCACATTCACCTTCTGCGCCGCCGTCCCCGGGTTGACCACTTCCAGCTTGATCCCCTGCTTGCTCTCCTCGCGCATGCATCCCACGTCGAGGACCCGCGCAAAGACCTCGTTGGCGTCCCGGAAGATCAGGCTTTGGAAGTCCCGCTGGGAGCTCCACTGGGTTGAAAAGGCGGTCGCGGCCAGGTAGGCACTGGGTGTGGCCGTGTTCTCCACCACATCGCAATACCAGATATCGCCCGACTTGGGCACCGGCACGTTGTTGCTTGCGAAGATACTGAACGGCCAGCGCGCCTCCCCTTCCCAGCCGTAGCCGGGGACTACGCGGCAGGAAATCTGCCAATCCGGGTTCCACGTCTTGTCCCCCGTCGCACGACCGTTGATATACCCGAGGCGATCAAACTGGGTCCCCAGCGCGTTCCAGCAGAAGTAATAGTCCCGGCACCAGGCAACCGGCCGATCATTGCGAGAGGGGATATTGTTCAGATGGAACTCAATATCGTCATCCACATGCCAGAAGGAGGCGTCCCGCTGAGTCAGCGAGGCGGCAGGCGGCAAGCCATCAGGCCGCTGAATTTGGAAGGCCATGTAGAATGCGTCATCCGTGTAGCCCCAGTATATTTTCTTCTGTTCGAGAGTCAGCCGGTCGTTGCCATTGCCGTCGTCCAGGACCACGAAGCGCGGCGCCATGGCCGCGTCCTTCCATTCCTCGGGATCTACCTTGCCATCAATCTTCGGGGCGACTTTCAATTTCGGAACGGAAACAGTGAGATTGCGGAACGTCTCCGCGGGGTCGGGTTTCTCGTCGGCGCGCACAACCGCGAATAGTCCGAGAAAGAGGGCGATCAGGATAAGCCTTTTCTTCATCCCTGGGTCCTTTCGGTGACTTCCTGGATTTGGAGATCGTCGAACCACGCGGTCCCGACGCCGAACTGGGTCACTTCGACGCGCACGGCCTGTTGCTGAAGGTCCTCCTGCTACTGCGCACAGTCGCGCCGAAATTCCAGCAGCGCGGCCTTCAGATTGTGGAAATTCTCCGGAGGAATATCGGCAACTGAGTCGCCGGTGATCCAGAGTATAACCGGGTGTTTGGCGATCAAGTTCTGTGGAGCGACGCGCTGCAATTCCCGCAGGATGTCTTCCATGCTCTTGTGCAGCCAATGCACGGTGTTGAATCGGTGGAGGATGGAGAAGTCCGGAGGGAAGACCTCGTACGCATCGCCCAGGGACACGTCTCCCACCGGCGGCGGGGTGAGGGAGTGAATGCCGTCCATCCCCGTTTGCCGGATCAGCGGAAGCAACCCCTTGAGCAGTCCGCACATGTGAACCATTGCGCGCTTCTTGCGCCCATGCGCACGCTCGGCAAATTCCCGGATGTGGGCCAGGGAATAGCGCTCATAGTACTTCGGAGAGATCATCGTGGTGGAGGTGTTCTCGGCCTGATAATAGAGGTCACCGTCGAACTGCGCCAGCATGTCGTAGCGCTGCCTCTGGAGTTCCTGCATGGCCGCGATCGTCTCCGCCATGAGTTGAGAGTCGTCGGCCAGGAGGTAGTAGAAGCCGTCCACACCGGTGATCCTCTGAATGAGCGTCTGGACGGGAGACACTTCCGCCATGAGCGCCAGCGGTTGGCGCGGCATGCCGTAGAGCTTGCCATCGGCGATATCGCGCGCGCGGCCATAAGCCTCCGGGTCAGCGGCGAGTTTCGTCTTGCGGCAGATTGCGAGGAAGGTGCGCAACTCTTCCACCGTCGTCACGCGAAACTTCATGGTCTGCCCGGCGCGGCGGCGCTCCGTAAGGCGACCCTGCTTGCAGGACCATTCGAGGTAATCTTCGCCACCATCGGTCCAGTTCCGCTCGTCAACTCCTTCCAACGTCTCCCGTATTGGCTTCACCGAGTACCAGGGAAAGATTCCCCCCATATCGAGGTCCAGCTTCACGCGTTCCTCGAAGCGCGGCTCCGGGCCGAGGACCCGTCGGAACGATGCCGCCGCGAACCCGCCGAAGTGCCAGAGGACATGGCGGCTTGAGGCTCCCCGAACGAACTCCATCGCCAGCCGGTAATTATCGGGGTCTGATTCTGAGTGGTTGATGGCGGATGAGTTTCCAGCGCAGGCAACGTCTTTCACGGTCATCGGTACTCCTCGACATAGTGCCTGCGAACGACCTGCCCCGCGCCATTCTCCGATAGAAGCTCAGTCGGGTCGACGCCAAGGTCATGCTCGTTCTCCATGAAGAGCGCCAGCGCCGTCCAGCCGCGGAACGGTTTGCGCCCCGTGCCGATGCCGCTTTCCGTTGCGTAATACTCGCTGAACGGCGCGAAGAGGAAGAGATCGAAGCTCTTCTCCGCCAATTGGAGCGCCTCAGCCGAGAAACCGTACCGCCGCAGCCCCTGGAAGGTGTAATAGTTGGTCGGCATCCATGTGTGAGCGCGCCAGGAGCAACAGCCGGTGCTGTCGGTGGGCAGGAACCCTTCCACGTAGCCCAGCTCCGAGGCCGCAAGGGCCGGAATCGGCCAGGGGCGCTGAAATTCCTTCTCGTTCAGAAGATGCTCTTTGACGAGCCGCTGGGCCTGCCGCGGCGTGGCCACGCCCGCCCACAGGGTGGCGAACGCCCCCACATGTTTGACGCGGATGGGCCGCTTCTCAACGGCATGATAGTCGTAAAAGAGTCCCTCCGCCTCGTCCCAGCATGCCTCCCGAATTGTCCGCGCGCGCTGTTCGGCCCACTCCTCGAACCGCCGCCGGTCCTGTTCCTTGCCAAGCAATTGGGCCAGGATGGACATGGCCCTCGCCTCGCGCACGAGGTACGCGTTCAGGTCCACTCCCTCACACACATTCTCGGGACGCCCCCGCCCGCCGGCGCGCTCATGCTGGTTGTCCATGCCGGTGTGACCGGCGTCCATCCAGACGCTCAGTCCTCCGCCCCGCACGTCGAAGCGGTGATACCAGCAGTCCAAGTACTTGGCGAGCCGTTCGTAAAGATCCTCTTCCTTCAACCAAGCCAGGGACTTCTCCTGATGATAAGCCAGCAGGACGCTTTGGGTGAGGAACGGCTTCACCATGTCACGCGCGCGGCGGCGTTCCCCCACCGTTGCTATCGCGAAGCGCGGAATGAATCCATCCTTCTCCTGCAACCGCAGAAAGAGCTTCACCCCGTTCTTGATGTAATCGCAGGGATACCCCGCGTACACCAGGATGATCCCCTCGAAGTATTGGTCCCAGTCAAACAGGATGGGGTGCTCGTAGCCGGTGTAAAAAGGAGCATCAGGCCAGAACCAGCGCACCCCCTGCGGCAGCATTGCCATGAGGTGCTGATAATAGAATTCACGATGACGGGCGGCGCGCGCGTTGTTCATGCGATTAAGCCCCTCAAGTTGACTCGATTTGGATGGGTGACGAATTGGGATCAAGCCCCGCGCCGGGTGAACTCGCCGTGGAGGTGCGCACGATCAATTCGCCTCCGATCAAGGTGCGCGTGGGGACATCCTTCCCCACCATGCGATCGAACAGCACACGCACCCCCTGGCGGCCGACCTCGGCCCAGTTCGGCGCCCAAGTCGTCAATGGGGGATGCACGGCCATTCCCGCGTCAGAACCATCGAAGCCCGCCACGGAGACGTCGAGCGGGATTCGCACCTGCTGGTTGAACAAATCGTGGATCGCTCGCACTGCGCGCAGGTCGCTGGCGCCGATGATCGCCGTCGGACGCTCCCCCACCGGACGGCGGATGAATTCCTGCGCGTACGACTCATAGCTTTCCGTCTCCTCCGCAACAACACATCCTTTCAGCCCCAGTTGCTCCACCCGCACCATGAAGCGCGCCGCCCGCTCCTGGAACGGGACGTGAGGCCCGCGCCGGGTAAGGAATTCAATGTGTCGATGGCCCAGGCCGTAGAGATGTTCGACCAGCGCGTCGATCCCCAGATCGTTGTCCACTTCGACGACGGGGAAGCGGCACGCGACCTGCTGGCGAGCCCCAAGAATGATGCAAGGGGCAATCTTGCCGAAAATGTCGGCGTTCTGCCCTGCGGCGGGCTTCAGAAGGATGCCGTCGAACTGGTTGCGCGAAATGGCGGCAGGGAAAGAACCCGCGGCGACCTGGTCCTGCCGAAGGAACCAGGTGCTCACGGCGAGGTCGCGCTCAGCGGCAGCCTCCTGAATTCCCGCTTGCAGGTCGGGGCGCAGCAAAGTGTTCACGTCGGCCAGATGCGCCGGTTTAAGTCCGCAGAAGATCAGTGCAATGGCACGGTGAACCAGCCCCTCGCGAGGGGAGCGGCGGCGTGCCAGAACGCTCGCTGAGGAATTCATGACGAAGCCGTTCTTTCGAACGACTTCGCGCACCCGCTCGGCAATGCCAGGGCTCACATAGGTGCGCCCGGAAAGCACACGGCTAACGGTGGCCGAAGAAGTGCCAGCCAAACGCGCAATATCACTGATTGATACCTTGGACATTTTACGCCTATCTGCTAATGGCATTCACGGTCAGACGAAAGCGCTTACATGGAGCAACTATACACTTAGACCCCAGTTTTGTCAAGTTTTATTCGCATAATACATAATTTACCCTTGACTTTGTGGTGAGCTACAGCTATCATCCAAACAGTACGTCGTGCAAGCGTATGCACGCGTCTGTTCGGCGGGATGTGATGTGCTGCCGCGCCACGGCGGTCGTGGCCGGTCGGTGGAAGTTTCCGGGGCTACCGTTCTTTGAGGGAAGGGAGACTGGCCATGTCACGTTTTGTGTCGCGCCTGAGTCAGATGTGCGCCTTTACGCTGATCGAGTTGCTTGTCGTGATCGCGATCATAGCCATCCTCGCGGGAATGCTTCTGCCCGCATTGGCTGCGGCCCGCGAAAAGGCCCGCCGCTCCGCCTGCACGAATAATCTGAACCAGATGGCCAAGGGGTTCGCCAGCTACACTGGCGATTACAGCGGCTACTACCCCAGTTTCTGCGGCTATGGGGCCTCGGCCGCGGCGACGGTCGCGGGCACAACCGGACACTTTCTTGCTGACGACGCCGGCACGGCGTATTCCAGCAGCTACCTCAAGGTCGGTGCCGGCGCCTATCCCGGCGATCAGGAGGGTGGTCTTTACACCGATGGGCTGAAGAAGCAAAGCATTTATACGGACTATGCGATTGCTTCGGTTGTTGACACAACGTACTCCCCGGGCGACATACGCAATAACGGGCGGATGCGCTGCCTGGCCGTCGGCGTTGCCTTCGATCAGACGAAGGCGGCGGGCGACTTGCGAGCCGGCCCCTATGGGCTTGGGTTCCTCCTGATCGGCGGTTATCTGCCCGATGCCAGGTCCTTCTACTGTCCTTCCGCTACCGGGATGCCCAATGATGGCGGCTTGCCGATCGCGCGCGGTTGCAACGTGCTGGATTGGCAGAAAGCAGGCGGATTCGATGCTAACACGATGAAGTACGGCAACTGGGCCCCGGCCACGATGTACAGCGGCTATACCGGCGCGCTCGGAGTAGTGCACCTGCTGCGGATCATGGGACATTACAATTACCAGTTGACGCCGCACCACACCTATGAATCGACGGAGGGAACCGCCCCTGTTTGTTACACGACTCCCGCACTAACGCTCAAGCAGCGCCGGACGCCCATGTTCAAGACGGACAAGCAGCTTGGCGGACGCGCGGTCGTCAGCGATACGTTCTCTTGCGATAAGCAATCCTCGATCCCCTACTACTGGTCCACGTACGACGACGGTTCCGGCGCAAGGGATCCCGGCCTGGCGCCGAATCCGTACGGCTACGGCCAGTATGCCCACCGGGACGGATACAACGTCCTTTTCGGCGATGGGCATAGCGTCTGGTCGGGCGACCCCCAGCAACGGCTGATCTATTGGTATCAGCAGGCCGGAGCAGCTGCCAGCGCGTACCAGAACATCGCCTGCATGGACGTAAGTACCGCCGTTGCTTCGAACAACGACAATGGCGGCGTCACGGACCAGGCATACAGCGCGCGCGCGGTTTGGCACATGTTTGACGTTGGCGCCGGAATCGACGTCGGCGCGGTCCGTTATCCGGGCGCACCGAACTAACGCGACGTTTCCGAGCTCAAGTGTGAGTGCATGAAAGCAAGGCGGACGTCCGGGCGTTGACACCGGGCGTCCGCCTTCTTACTGTATGTTGAGCGCCACAATGGAAAGGATTGCATGCTGAGCCATCCGCCTATCCGGCCGCTACCAAGGGTCTCATCCCGTCCGCCGACGGCAGGACCGGCGCGCTACTCCGATCCGCTCCGCGGCAATGACGGCAACCCCGGCACGCTCGAAGCGCCGTGGCGCAGCGTCGGAACGGGAGTGGAGCGCACGCCGCCGGGGGGAACTCTCTACTTGCGCGGTGGGACATACTACGAGCAGGTGTATATCGCCCGCGCCGCGCGCGAGGACGCCCCCATCACCCTCCGCAGCCACCCGGGCGAATTGGCCGTTATCGACGGCGGGTTGAGGGAGTTCTTCGAGACCCCCGAACGCGCCTGGGCGCCTGCGGAGCAGATGGCGCCGGATTGCTACCGTTCCGTCAACGCCTATCCGAATGCGCGGTATCTGCTGGGGTCGCTCGGCGACTCGATGGTGGGAATGCTGGCGTACTACCATCGCGAAGACATTGCGGAACGAGAACGCACGCTCCTTGAATACGAACCGGGCAAGCGCTTTCCATCGCCGGTCTACCTGGGGCCGGGGGTCTGGTATGACGAGGAGACGGGCTACCTCTACGCGCGGCTCTCCCATACGCATTACAACTTCAATCACCCCGGGATGGCGGACTACGCGGGCGAACGCGATGCGCGGCGAATGCCGATGGTGATCGCGCCGTACCGGTCGGTCCCGCTCTTCCTCGATGGCGCGCGCCATATTGTATTGCAGGACCTGGTCATCCGCGGCGCGGGCGAGAACAGCGTCGTGCTGCATGGGTGCGAGAATGTCACTTTTGACAACGTCACCATCTACGCCGGGACATACGGGCTGCGGTCCCGCTCGTCGGGGCCGGTGAAGTTCCTGCACAGTGCGATCCACGGCAGCATCCCCCCCTGGAGTCCCCACAGCGTCGGCTCATTGCGCATATCCGCGGGGCAAACGACGCCAACGACGTCGTTGGCGCGCGAGTTGGCGCGGCTCAATACTCACGTGACGCTGGCCATCGAAGGGCGCACGGAAGAGCAGGTGGATTACGGCTGGCCGACGAACCGGAATTGGGAGATCGCCTGGAGCGACTTCACCGATTCCCACGACGGCAACCACCTCGGCGGGTGGGGCATTCGGTTCCATCACAACCGGCTGGAGCGCATCTTCGACGACGCGCTCTACCTCACCCCCCTCACGCCACAGGCGATGGATGATGTGCACGTCCACTCCAACCATTTCGTCCAATGCGGAATGGCGTTCGGCTTCGGCGGGATGAGCGAACCGGGCGGGCCGGTGTACATCTACCGCAACGTGGTGGACATGCGATGGGCAACCCCCCTTTCACACTACCGCCTGCTACACCTGCCCCCCCTCGTACGACACGGAGGGCGAGTGCGCTTCGGCGGACTGTACATCTACCAGAACACTTTCCTTTCCACGCTGAACCCCCGCGTCAGCCACGCGTCCACACAAGATCTGGATCGCTCGTACGCGCAGGCGACTCTGGCACTCACCGAAAGCGCAGCCCCGCGCCGCGTGTTCAACAATATCTTCGTCCACCTCGAAGGAATGGTGCCGCCGCGAGCGGAGACGCTGCCGCACCTCGACGAGGATGTGCAACTCGACGGCAACGCGCATTGGGACGTGCGCAATCCCCAGCGCGCGGCGGCGGCGCTGGAGGCTTACCGCGCCTCCGAGTTCTTCGCTGCGACCCGCGCGCGATATCCCGCCGGATGGGAGGCAAACGCGCGCGCTGGCGACCCCAAGTTCTCGGCATTTTCCCCCGACCCCGCAGCGCTGAATGATTACCGGATCGGCGCGGACGGCGCAGCCGCGGGAACCGGCGTCGCGCTGCCGAAGGAGTGGCCGGATGCCCTGCCGCGGAGCGCGGGCCGGCCCGATGCCGGCGCGCTGCCCGTGGGCGCACCGCCCCTGGCCGCAGGACGCGGCTTGCAGGAGACCGCCCATGACTGAAACGGCTGCCGCCGCTCAATTGCGTAAAGAGGGTTGGTGCGTCCTGCGCGAGATCATCCCCCAGCCGCAAGCGCAGCAGTTGCGCATCGCCCTGTACGGGGTCTTTGGCGGCTGCGGGATCATGGCCCCAGCGTGCTTCAACAACGTGCCCCCCGGCCCGATCTGCCTGCGCACCTCCGTCATCAAGGACTGCCCCGGTTTAGCCCCGTACATGGTCGAGCCGCGCCTGTTGGAGGTGTTGGAAGCGGCGGTGGGCCGGCCCCTGGCGGTCACCTCCACAACCTTTCTGGTCCACCAGCCTGATGAACCGGCCGGGCCGTGGCATAAGGGGGAGCCGTTCGACTCCACAAGCGCGCCCGGCGCCGGACCGGCGGCCCATGTCATGCTCTATTGGATGTTCTCTCAGTTCACGGAGGAGAACGGCGGCTTGCTCTGCCGCCCCCAGGGGTGCGAAGGGACGCTCACGATCACCGGGAACGTCGGAGACGTAGCCATTCTCGACAGCCGCATTCCGCGCGCCGTTGCGGCGAATCCATCGCCGCTCATGCGTCTATCCGTAGCGGCCGGGTACGCGACCGCGGGCGTGGGCGCTCCGCCCAAGGACACGACGTCGAAAATGCCAAAGGCGGTTTATGAGGGGATGCCGGCCGCTGCCAAACTGCTGTTCCACCATTGGGTTCAATGATTTCTTTTTAGGAGGCGCACGATGCACAAGACACTTCTGGGAGCGGGGCTGTTGGCGGCAGCGTTGCTGATTTTCTGCGGGAGTCCGGCTGTCCTTGCCGACGACGACCCCAACATGGGCGTCCGCTGCATCAGTTACCCGTCGGAGAACCTGAACCTCGACGCGGGCACCCTCGAATGCTGGTTTAAGTTCGTCGGCGAGACGACTGATGACCCGACCCTTGTTCTCACGATGTTCAGCCTCGGTGGCCAGGAGGGTGGCCTCACCGCAACGTATACTTGGTACGGCAAGCCGGACGCCCCGGGCATGTGGCATCTGCGACCGGCTGCCAAGTCCTCGCCGTTGGCGACGGTCGGCCCCGAGTACAAGACGGACACGTGGTACCATTTCGCCTTCACCTGGAGTGGGGCCGAGTGGACACTTTACCTGGACGGCAAGACCGTATCTTGCGGAAAGGGAAGAGTCTCCAAAATGACTCAACCCGTGACTTTTGCCGACTGCATCGGGAAACTCACCGGCAAGTCGGTTTGCGGTGGGTCGCAACTCCACTTCGCTTCCGCGAAGACCAGGCTGGTCGTCATTGACGATCTCCGCGTATCAACCGTCGCCCGGCCGCCCGAAGAGCTCGGATTCGCGGTCGGAGAGCTCAAGGCGGACGCCTCCACCGCTATTCTCGACAACTTCGAGACCGAGTTCGAAACCGACGGGGTCAAGACCACGAAGCCGCTGGTCATTAAGCATGGCGAAGGCGGGGTGCCTTCGATTGGGTGCACCTTTGTCGAGGGGAAATTCGGCAAGGGGCTGCAATTGACGAAGTAAGTTGGCTCCAGTCCATTACCAGGAAGACCAATGACCAGGAAGCAAAGGCTGCTGAAGCAGATAAGGGGAGAGCCCGTCGACCGGATTCCGATGCTCGGAGGCTGGAATCTGGGGGTCAAAAACCTTGCCGCCATTGCCGGTTTGTCCGTTGAAAAATACCTGAATGACCCCTTCCGGGGGGTCATTCAGGCCAATCTGGCCTTGGGCGTGGATGCCGTCGTCCCGCCGATCGTGCCGGTGGATATTGCGGCAATTCGCGACGGGTCCATTCAAGAGAGTTCCTTCAAGGATGTGGTTCCGGAGGCCCTCAAGGCGAGAGCGGACGCCATCCCCGGCGACGAAGGCAAAGTGCTGGCCCGGTTCGATCCTGCCGCAGCCGAGCGGGACTACCGCGCGCAGCTTGACTCACTGCTGCCGAAGCTGGGGGCAATTGAATTGCTGCCCACTTTCTGGTTGGCTCCCGCCAACTTCGCACTGTACTTCCAGTACGGGTACGAAGCGTTCCTGTCGGCGACTGCCCTGTATCCAGACGAGGTCGGCCGGATCTTCTGGGAGGACGGGCTGCTTGCCCGCGAGCGCAACCGCATCCTTGTCCGACTGATGAAGGAGTACGACCTCATCCCCATGCTGTTCACCGGCCATGATATCTGCAACGGCAGCGGACCGATGTGTTCTCCCGCATTTCTCCGGAAGCAGTATTTCCCCAACATGAAGATGTCTCTGGAGCCTTTTGTCGAAGCGGGAGTGCGGGTAATTGGGCACTGCGACGGCAACATCATGCCGCTGATCGACGACATGATTGCCGCGGGCATGTCCGGGTTTCAGGGATTCCAATACGAGTTCGGCGTCGACCCATGCGACATCGACCAGCGCCGCAGCGCCCGCGGGGAAAAGTTGCTGTACTTCACAGGCCTCTCCGTGACCTGCACGCTTCCCCTCGGCTCCGTGCGGGATGTCGAGGAGGAAGTGGATTATTTCCTGGACTTCACCGACGGCGGAAAGAGGATGTTCCTGTTCACAAGCAACGTGACGGGCGTGGATGTGCCCCCGCGAAACATCATTGCGGCGTATCGCCATCTGTCCGCCTGCGTCCCCCCCATCCCCAGCCGGCGCGTCGGCGTACGGCCGGAGTGGCCGTGGCGTCTCGCGCATCCCGGATGAGTGCTAAAGCAACGCAACACCTGGGCCGTCGAATCACCGCTCACATGGGGCCACCACCCCCTTATTGAGGCAAGGCAGGTATGCACGTCATCGATTGGCTAGTCATGTTTGTGCCGTTGGCCATCGTGGCGGTCATTGCGGTCAAGACCTACGGCTACACCAGGAGTGTGGCGGACTTCATGGTCGCAAACCGCATCGCCGGGCGGTATCTGCTCGCCAACGCCCAAGGGGAGGCCGGCGGTGGATTGACCGGCCAAGTGGCTGTCTTTCAGGTGATCTTCGTCGCGGGTTTTGCCATGAGCTGGTGGAGCAAGCTCAGCATGCCCGTCTCCCTTCTTATCGCACTGACGGGCTTTGTCGCGTACCGGTACCGGCAAGCGCGTGTGATGACGTTGGCGCAATTCTTCGAGATCCGCTATAGCAAGCGGTTCCGCATTTTCTCCGGCGCCCTCTCGTTCACCTCCGGGGTCGTCAATTTCGGCATCTTCCCGGCCACGGGCGCTTACTTTTTTGTCTACTTCTGCGGACTGCCCCCCCTCCTTCACGCGGCCGGCCATGCGATTCCCACCTTTGCCGTCCTGATGGCGATCTTCCTGTCCATAACCGTCTTTCTGACAATCAGCGGCGGCTGGCTCACGGTAATGGTTGTGGACTGCATCGAGGGGCTGATTTCGGGGCTGCTCTACATGGTCGTCATCATTGTGCTGCTTCGGATGTTCGGCTGGTCGCAGATCACCGAGGCGATGGCCGCCGCGCCTCCGGGCAAGTCCATGCTGAATCCGATGGATACGATGCAAACACGGGACTTTAATCTCTGGTACGTGCTCATCGGCATTGTGGCCAGCATCTACTCCGTGGGAAGCTGGCAAGGCGGTGCAGCGTTCCGAGGGGCCGCCGCAAGTCCCCATGAGGCCAAGATGGCGGGCATTCTCGGCAGTTGGCGCAACTATGCCAAAGGCCTCATGTTCACATTGTTGGCCATCTGCTCATACACCTACCTGAACCACGTGGACTTCGCCGCGCCCGCGCACAGCGCGCTGGAATACCTCAAGACGATTGATAACCCTCAGATCCGCGACCAGATGCGCGTGCCCGTCGCCCTTTCCTACCTGCTCCCCGTGGGCATCAAGGGAGTGCTGGCGGCCATTATGCTGTTCGCCATGGTCGCGGCAGATGGCTCTTATATGCACTCCTGGGGCGGCATCCTGATTCAGGACGTAATCCTGCCGTTCCGCAAGAAGCCCTTCGAACCGAAGCAGCACATTCTCCTGTTACGCCTGGCGATCATTGGTGTAGCGCTCTTCGGTTTCTTCTTCAGTCTGTTCTATGAGCCGACGCAATACATTCTCATGTTCTTCGCGCTGACCGGCGCGATATTCTCCGGGGCGGGCGCCGCCATCATCGGCGGTCTTTATTGGAAAAGGGGTACAACCCCGGCGGCCTGGGCCTCGCTGATCACCGGTTCAACCATCGGCGTCAGCGCCATCATCCTCCAGCAGGGACGCGTTTGGCCCGGCTACGTAGCGCCATGGCTCCAGCAATGCTTCCCCGACTCGGTTTACCTTCAGGAGCATCTGGCCAAGTTCCCGATCAATGGACAGTGGATGATGCTGGTCGCGCAACTGAGCGCTGTGACGATCTATGTCGTCGTATCGCTCCTGACCTGCCGGAAGTCCTTCAACCTGGACCGCATGCTGCATCGAGGCCCGTACGCCGTGGAGGCCAAACCGGGCGATGCGCCGACCGCCAAACCCAAGTTCACATGGGGAATGCTGATTGGATTCGACAGGGAATTCACGCTAGGCGACAAGATCAACGCCGGCTCCTTGTTTGCATGGAACATGCTGTTGCTGGCCATCTTCATCGTCTGCACAATATGGAATCTGATCGCCCCATGGCCGTTGCAGTGGTGGGCCAACTACTGGCATGTCATTCTCATCATCGTGCCGCTGACCCTGGGCGTCATCACGACGGGTTGGTTCACATGGGGCGGAATCCGCGACCTTAAGCGCGCCTTCCAAGCGCTCAAGACCGTTAAGCGCGACGCGCGCGATGACGGCATGGTCGTGAATCATCACAATCTGGACGAGCCGAACAGCGAGCCGACAGCAGCCGGGAACGCGTCGCCCGCGATGGGAACAGTTCGGCAAGCACGGCTGGAGGAAGACGCGAAGCAGTAGGCCCAAGGATGTTAGAGCGCGAACAAGTCTTTTACCTTTCGGAGAAAGTGCACTGAGAAACGCCTGGAAACGCATATTTGTGTTTTGCTTCGTCGCAACGCTGACCGGGCTGGTCTGGAATCTCCCGGCAAACGCCGAAGTCCGCCTGCCGAAGATTTTCAGCAACAGCATGGTGCTGCAACAGGGCATGGCCGCGCCTGTCTGGGGCTGGGCCGACGCGGGAGAGAAGGTAACGGTCAGTTTTGCCGGCCAGCAGAAGTCCGCCACAGCCGACCCTCGCGGCAAGTGGCTCGTGAAGCTGGACGCAATGCCTGCCAGTAAGAGCCCGCACGAGTTGATCGTCGCGGGGACGAATACGCTGACCATTAAGGATGTGCTTGTCGGCGAAGTCTGGCTTTGCTCAGGCCAGTCCAATATGGCATTGACCGTGAGCAGTTGTCTCAATTTCGACACAGAGAAGACAGCCGCGACCAACCCGTTGATCCGCAACTTTCTGGTGCTGCAGGCGGAGTCCGCGGTTCCCTTGGAGGACGTGACCGGCCAATGGGCGGTTTGCTCCCCCGACACCGTAGGACAGTTCTCCGGGGCGGGCTATTACTTTGCGCGCGCCGTCACGGCAGCGCTGGATGCGCCGGTTGGCATCATCGCTTCCGCCTGGGGGAGCACGCGTATCGAACCGTGGACACCCCCCGAAGGATTCCGCGCGGTACCGGAACTCAAAGAACTCAGCCAGATCGTGGATGCCGGCGGTCCCAAGACGGAGCCCCCTCATGGAAAAGGTCCCTGGAAGCCGGTCCGCGCTTTCAACGGCATGATCGCCCCCCTGATCCCCTACGCTATTCGCGGAGCGCTCTGGTACCAGGGGGAAGCTAACGGCGACGAGGGCGTAACCTACTACCACAAGACAAAGGCGCTCATTCTCGGCTGGCGACAGCTTTGGGCGGAGGGGGATTTCCCCTTTTACTTCTGCCAATTGGCCAACATGCGGAACTACGACTCCGGCGTCCCTGGGGCCGGCGACGGCTGGGCGCGTACCCGTGAGGCGCAACTCATGTCGCTTTCCATTCCCAATACCGGTATGGCGGTTGTAATCGACCTCGGGACGGATGATGAAAACCTTCCGAAGGGACAGGCGAATATTCATCCGAAGAACAAACAGGACGTAGGCAAGCGCCTCGCGCTCTGGGCGCTGGCAAAAGCGTACGGCAAGGATATCGTCTACAGCGGACCGCTGTATGAGAAATGCGTCGTGGAAGGAAACAAGATCAGGGTATCCTTCACCCAGGTGGGCGGTGGCCTCATGGTGGGCGAAAAGAAGGGGCTTGATCCTGTCAAAGATATCCCCGGCGGGAAATTGAAAGGGTTCGCCGTCGCCGGTGCAGACAAGGCGTGGCAATGGGCGGATGCCGTGATCGACGGCAACACCGTGGTTGTCCAAAGCGACAAGGTCGCCACCCCCGTCGCCGTCCGCTATGCCTTTGCCATGAACGCCGAAGGACTCAACCTGTACAACAAGGAAGGACTGCCGGCGTCGCCGTTCCGGACGGATAACTGGTGAGGAATTCGATTGTGGCCCCGATATTGTCTCCGCGCGTCCATGAAGTCATTGAACGCTATCGCCGTTTCTACGCCTCAGATCGGGGCGGCCTGATGGTCCGATGCTCCTGCGACTTCGGGGTGCCCTGGCCGGGAACTACGCCGCTGAACAAGTTGGACTGGGAGGACGAGGCCGCCGTCCGCGCCTACGCCCGCGCCTTCACCGATTACGTCAAGGCGCTCATCCGCGCGCGCGCGGGCGTGGATGATGACTACCTGCCCGGCGTCCAGGTACTCGCCGGCACCGGGATGGTCGCCGCGGCCTTTGTCGCCGATGCCGTGCTGCACATGGAGAAGGACACCAATTACCTCGATCCTCCCATCAACAGTTGGCGCGACGGCTTTGACCAAATTGGATTCCGGCCGGAAAATCCCTGGTACCGGGCGCAAATGAAAGTGCTCAGCGCCTATATTGACGAATGGGACGGCTCCTTTGCCATCTGTCCCTACACGCACTTTGACCCGCTCGACCTCGCCAATCAATTTCGGGGCAACAACCTCTTCTACGATTTCACTGAGGAAGAGGGGAACCTTCGCGCGCTCCTGAAGCGCTGCACGGAGTCGGTGCTGGCGCTCGAGGCGGACATCCACGCCAGCCATCTCCGAGGTTACGCGCTCCCCGGCACAGGGATCGGCGGCCTCTGGATTCCCGCAGGCAATTACCTTTCCTGCGACGCCGGAGACATGATGTCCCCTGCACAGTTGGAGCAGTGGGGTCTGCCCTGCACAGAAAGCTTATGCCGCCACTGGGGCGGCGCCTACATGCACCACCACGAACTGGGCGCGCATCAGCTACAGACATGGTCCCGTTGCGACAAATTATGTGTTCAGTTCCTCAACCGCGACCCGAATACGCGGCATATGCCCGAATTGATTGACAGCGCGGTCATTGAGTCGACCTTCCGGGTAGCGGTGCACTTCATCGCCACCTACGCCGACTTCATGGCGCATGCCGAGGAGTGGCGCCACGGGAAGTTCTGCACCACGGTGATCTGCGAGAACCCCCAGGAGGCGCGCGCAGTGGCGCGCAAGCTTCCGGCCTTGCGTAACTTCTGAAGTAAGACACGTTGAATAAGGAGAGTCTATGAGCGACGCACCCGTCGTACGATTTGGCATTGTGGGGACCGGCGCCATCGCCGGCACGCATGCCCTCGCCATTTCAAGGGTCGCCGGGGCGAAGCTCGCCGCAGTGCAGGATATCGACCCGGCGCGCGCCGAGGCGTTCGCGCAGAAGAACCCGGGAGTGAGGGTCTTCGGCGATTACCGCCGAATGATCCGCTCCGGCGAAGTGGACGCGGTATGCATCTGCACGCCGCACTCGTCACACCCGGCGATTGCGCTCGCGGCCATCAAGAGGGGTGTGCATGTTTTCTGCGAGAAGCCGATGGCCGTCGGCGTGCGGGAGGCGCGCAAGATGGCCGACGCCTCGCTGCAGTATCCTGCGGCGAAATTCGCCGTCAACTTCCAACTTCGCTCAGCCCCGGTCTACCGCAAAGCCAGGGAACTGATTGCGGGTGGACGCATCGGAAAGTTGTTCCGCACGACTTGGATCGCCACCGACTGGTTTCGCAGCCAGTTCTACTATGACGGCGGCGGCTGGCGCGGCACCTGGGCGGGCGAGGGAGGCGGTTTGCTCCTGAACCAGTGCCCGCACCAACTGGACATCTATCAATGGCTCGTCGGCATGCCCAAGCATGTCTGGGCGGTGGCCACAATGGGGAAGTATCACAAAATCGAAGTTGAGGATGATGTCACGGCAACCCTGGAGCATGCCAACGGCATGACCGGCCACTTCATCGCGAACACCGGCGAATGGCCGGGCTCCAACCGATTGGAAATCTCCGGCGACCGCGGCCGCCTGTTGATCGAGGGCGGGAAGCTCTATTTCGATGAGACGGCGTCCTCCGTCTCCGAGTTCTGCGCCACAACGACGAAGGAACGCTTCCGCGGCCCGGAGGTGAACAAGCAGGAGATCCTTCTCGAAGGGGAAGGTGGACGGCATGAGGACATGGTCCGCAATCTCGTGGACGCCATCACGCGCGGCGCGCCGCTCATCGCTCCGGCAACGGACAGCGTTGCGCAACTGGAATTGGGCAATGCGATCACCCTGGCAGGAGTCACGCGCAAGCCGGTGGCTCTCCCGCTCAACGGCAATGCCTATGCCCGTTTCGTGAAAAAGATGGCGGCAAATTCCCCCGCTCGCTGAGGCGGGAATTGTGGCCCCTCTGGCCTCGGCTCAGTGGAAAGTTCAAGGAGAATCCCAGATGCAAAAGAAGCAATACGCCATCGTCGGCGCATCCGTGCGCGGCCTGTATATGTTTGCCGTTCCAATCGCGACCCAGTTCAAGAAGACCGCTGCGCTGGCGGCGTTGTGCGATATTTCCCCGGCGCACATGGCCGTGTACAACAAGAACATGCCGCAGCCGGTCCCCACCTACGTGGACTTTGACGAGATGATGAGGGAAACGAAGTTCGACACTTTGATCGTCGCGACCCAGGACTCGCTCCACCACGAGTTCATTATCAAGGGACTCAAGGCGGGGAAGGACGTCATCACCGAAAAGCCGATGACCATTGACGCAGAGAAATGCCGCGCCATCCTGCAAGCCGAGAAGAAGTCCGGGCGCAAGGTGACGGTAACGTTCAACTACCGCTTCACCCCACCGATGACCGCCGTGCGCCGGCTGGTGGCTGCAGGCACGATCGGCGAGGTAGTGACGGTGGACCTGCACTGGCCGCTGAACCTGTCCCACGGCGCCGACTATTTCCGCCGCTGGCACCGCCGCCGCGCGAACACCGGCGGGCTGCAAGTCCACAAGTCCACGCACCATTTCGACATCATCAACTGGATCATCGGCGACGAACCAGTGTCGGTCGTCGCGCAGGGAGGCCTGGCCTTCTACGGCAAGAACGGACCCTTCCGCCACAAGCAGTGCCGGGGGTGCCCGCACAAAGAGAAGTGCCAGTTCTACTGGGACGTCACCGGCAATGAGTTCTACAGGGATTTTTATGTCGCTGCGGAGAAGGAGACCGGTTACCTCCGTGATGGCTGCGTCTTCGCCAACGACATTGACATCGAGGACAACTACTCGCTCCTCGTGAACTACAAGCGCGGCGCGCGCCTCTCCTATTCCCTCCAGGCGTTCTCGCCGTGGGAAGGGCTTCGCCTGGAGATCCAGGGCAAGAAGGGACGACTGGAATACCTCGAGATGCATGGCGAACATGACTGGACCGACTCCGGCGACCGGCAGATTGCCGTCTCGTTGAACGACGGCTCGCGCAATGTCCTTACCCCGCCCAAGGGGACCGGCGGGCATGGTGGCGGGGACAAGCGACTGCAGAAGATGCTTTTCGAGCAAGGCCACCCGGACCCGGATGGGCATATGGCGGCCGCCATCGACGGCGCGCGCAGCGTCCTAATCGGCGTGGCGGCCACCCAGTCCATGCAGAGCGGCGGGAGTTGGGTTCGAATCGCGGACTTGTTGAAGGGGCGATAACATGAGTCAGAAAATGCGGATCGTCGTTGCAGGCTGCGGCGGCATCAGTCAGGCATGGTTCAAAGCAGCTTGCGGCCGTTCGGACGTTGAAATCGTCGGGCTGGTGGACCTCCGCCGGGATGCCGCTGAGAAGCGCGCCGCCGACTTCAATCTACCCAACGCCGCCATCGGCACTAAGATGAAGGAGATAGTCACAGAGACGCGCCCGGACGTCCTTTTCAATTGCACCATCCCCGAAGCGCACGCGTCTGTAACTCTTGAAGCGCTAAAGTGCGGTTGCCACGTCCTGTGTGAAAAGCCCCTGGCGGACACCATGGCAAACGCCCGGAAGATGGTCACCGCAGCCCGGCGCGCGGGCAAGGTTCTGGCCGTCATGCAGAACCGGCGCTTCGATCTCAACATCCGTCGCGCCCGGGCCTTTATTGAGTCCGGCGTCATTGGAAAGGTGACCACCGTTCAGAGCAACTTCTTTATCGGTGCGCACTTTGGAGGCTTCCGCGACCGGATGGAGCATGTCTTGCTTCTCGACATGGCCATCCACACTTTCGATGCGGCGCGCTTGATCACAGGGGCCGACCCAGTCAGCGTGCTTTGCCATGAGTGGAACCCGGAAGGCTCGTGGTACGACCACGACGCCTCGGCCGTCGCGATCTTCGAAATGACCGGCGGCATCGTTTACACATACCAGGGAAGCTGGTGCGCCGAAGGGCATTCCACACCGTGGGAAGCGCAATGGCGGGTCATCGGGACGAAAGGTACGATGCTGTGGAATGGCGCGGCCGTTTTCTCTGCACAGGTTGCAACACCCAACGGCACCGCCTTTTACGACGCTCGCGATGTCCCGGTGCCTGAATACCCTGCCTGCGCCCAAAGCGGCGGCCACGGCGGGTTGATCTGCGACTTTCTCGATTGCCTCAAGACCGGGCGCACGCCGGAAACGGTCGCCACCGACAACATCCGGAGCTTGGCCATGGTTCACGGCACCATTGCCAGCGCAAAGCAAGGACGCCGCATCAGAATTGCATTCAAGGAGGATTGAAACCATGTCACACGAGTTGAGCCGGGAAACCATCCGTATCGGCACGCTGGTCGAGGGCGGCCCGGGGACGGCAAACTACATCCGTCAAATTCTTCCCCACGGATTCGAGTCCTTCAGCATCTATTTCTGGCAGACTTTGGGCGAAACGGACGTAAAGACACTCGCCGCCGAAGTCAAGGAAACGCTCGCGGGAACCGGCGTCGTGATATCCAGTCTCGCCATCTTTGGCAACCCGCTTGAAGACGAGCCTAAGGACAAACTGACGCTCGCCGGGTGGAAGATACTCATTGATAACGCCCACCTCTTTGGCTGTGATCTCGTCTGCGGTTTCACCGGGCGCGTGCGCGGGAAACCGATTGAGAAAAGCCTCCCGGCGTTCAAGAAGGTCTTCGGTCCCCTCGCACGCCGCGCCGCCGACAGGGGGCTGCGCCTCGCCTTCGAGAACTGCGACATGAGCGGCACCTGGCAGACCGGCGACTGGAACATTGCCCATACGCCCCAAGCGTGGGAACTTATGTTCAACGAACTGCCCATGGACAACCTCGGCCTGGAGTGGGAGCCCTGCCACCAGATGATCAAGTTGCTGGCCCCCATGCCGCAACTATGCAAGTGGGTCCCGAAGATCTTTCACGTCCACGGGAAGGACGCCACCATCCAGTGGAACGTCATCCGCGAATACGGCGTCCACGGCGGCAAGCCCTTTGCTCTGCATCGCACCCCGGGCTTCGGCGACAGCAACTGGACCGACATCATCAGCCTCCTTCGCTTCAATGGGTTCAAAGGTTCCATCGACATCGAAGGCTGGCACGACCCAGTCTACCGCAAGGAATTGGAGATGACAGGACAAGTCCACGCACTGCGTCACCTCATACAGTGCCGAGGCGGACATTTTATCCCCAATCCGGTTTGATGGCAGCCGATTCCCAACGCATGGGCTTGCTGTGATCTTTTTGAAACAGCCACGAGGTGATAGCTCCGATGGCTGGTCTTGTTCCGCCACGCGCCCGCCTGTCCGTGGCTATAGCCGAAGTCCCCATTCAATCGGAACGGGCTAAGACAAATGACGCTAGAGTGTCGGTGTCACGATTGTTGGCTTCGTGGCATATTGCAAAGGTGCACCGGGAAGCCACATTGTGATGGCTTCGTATGACCTATCCGCTGAAAGCCGCTATTTCCAGTAGAGACGGATCGGCGACTCTTGCATTATGCCGATGCGGCAGGTATAAAACATGCCATGACGTGCCAAGTATGCCAAAGCGTGTGCTATACTCATTCTAAATTGGCGTGACGAGACGCTTGGTGGCATCTTGTTGCAGATAACGCAACGCCTGATAGGACAATCGGCGACGGTCCCGTAGGCGAAGAACGGACCAGGCGCACTTCCAACCCAATACTACACTCTGCATTCTCCTCTCCGCCTTACCGCCCCATCATCAGGTCGATATGCTTGCGCAGGTGCTTGGCGACGATGTTGTAGTGGACATCCTCGTTCTTGCGCAGGGCATCCATCAACCTGCCGTAGAAGCGCGGCGAGCCGTCGGCGTTCTTGGCCATGAGGACGGAGCCGTAGGTAACGTGCAGCACCTGCCGGCCATGATGGTCGTCCAGGACGGCGGACAGGTCGGCGTCCGCGAGCTTGTCGGGGCGCGCGACTTTGCGCGGGTCGGCGGAGACGTGATAGGAGGCCTTGTCGGTGTCGTAGCGTTCGAGGGCGAAGGCGAGGATTTCCCTGAAGAGCGCCGGAGAGACCTGCGCGATGGCGCGCAGCGCTTCCAGCCAACTGGTGCCCGCGGTCTTGACGTGCAGCATCTCCTTGGCGTGCTTCGCGGCGATGGGGTAGATGGCGAATTTGTCGGAGCCGCTGTGGATGCTGATTTTGTACGGCCCGAGGTTGCGCGCGATTTTGGCGTGCTGGATGAACTGCTCTTCGAATACTTTCAGATCGCCCTGGTAGTCCACCCCCTTCTCGAAGGAGCCGATGAAGCGCGGCGCGAGGCTGGAGACCTTCACGCCAAGCCGCCGCAGCTCAAAGGCGACGTAGAAATGCTCGTGCGGCGTGGTGGGGGAATCGGTTTCGTCGACGGACATTTCCAGTTCGAACGCTTTGCCGCCGGCCTTGGCGACCAATTCGCGATAGAGCGCAACGGTGTGCG
Organism: uncultured Planctomycetota bacterium; assembly: GCA_903901045.1. GTDB lineage: Bacteria > Planctomycetota > Brocadiia > CAIUPP01 > CAIUPP01 > CAIUPP01. The sequence goes on along the minus strand of CAIUPP010000054.1, from coordinate 63,607 downwards.
CAACGGCCTTGCCGTATTTCACGATGGCGCGGAGTATCTTCTCCTCGTCGAAGGTCAGTTCGAGATCGTAGTGAACTTTGAACGGGGCCGCGGTGAAGGACTTGATGCATTCCTGCTCGGTGGTTTCCAGTTGCGCCCAGGGGATGGAGGGGAGTTTGGCTTTGAGCGCGGCGATGCTGTCCTTGCCGCCGGCGTTGTCGACGTGGTCGCCGGGGTCGATGGTGAACATGCGGAATCCGGCGAAGAAGGTGCCCAGTGCGTCTTCGACGTTCTTGAGATGGTCGGCGTCGGAGCCGTAGCCGTCGCGGTAGCCTTCCTCGAAAACGCCCCACGCGGCGTCGTCCAGCACCTGCTGGGGCGAGCGCTGGGTGCGGCTCATTTCGCGGATGGATTGCTGCGCGAGGATGGGGAAGAGGCCGGTTCCGCGGACGGCGCGGATGTGGCCGGGCGTGGCGAGGCCGAGCCGATCCCCCATGCCGATGCTCTTGCGCGGGCCGGCGACTTCCGGCGCGGTGTACAGGAGCGTTTCGCGCAGGGCGACGGCGTTCTTGTGGTTGAGCGGGCAGAGGCGCAGGATGCCGTGGCGGACGGGGCGGTCGACCCCCTCGAACTCCGTTTTGCCGTCGAGCGAGAGGATGCCGAGGACTTTGCGCCCGTCCTGAACGGCCAGGAAGTAGATGCGCCCGTCGTTGGCGGCGATGGAGCGCGGATAGACCGTCAGCGCGCAGTCGCTGGCCAACTCCCCCGCGACGGATTCCGCTTCCGCGCCGGACAGGGCAGGCACCAGACTGTGCGAGTTCAGCAGGGGCAATAAGCTGCTCATGTCAGACCCTCATTTCTTGTAATCAAGTGCTGTGCCTGACAACGGAACTTACGCGCCCGGCACTGGGCGCAAATGACGAATGAAACGGCCATGACGAAACAGCCGAAAGGTCTTCTCTTGCGTTGCGGAAGAGTATGCGGCTTTCGGAATTGGCGTTTGCGTCATTCCTTCGTCATTCGTGCTTCGTCATTCGTCATTTTAAGCCGCACCAAAACGCAACGCCGCCTCTACTTGGGGTACACCGGCTTGCACCAGTCGGCGAATTTGGGCACTTCGGCGCGCACGACGCGCCAGAAGAGCTTCTGCAACGCCATGGTGATGGGCCCCGGCTTGCCGTCGCCGACCGGGCGGCGGTCCACGCTGACCAGCGGGCAGACTTCCGCCCCCGTGCCGCAGAGGAACGCCTCGTCGGCGACGTACAATTCCGTGCGGCTGATGCGCCGGACGACCACCTCAAAGCCCAGTTCCGGGGCGATCTGGCAGAGCGTCCGCCGCGTGATGCCGTCCAGGTTGTCTTCCTGCGAGCTGGGAGTGATCAGCTTCCCTTCGCGCACGATGAAGATGTGCTCCGCGCTCCCCTCCGAGACGTAGCCGTCGTTGGTGAGAAAGATCGCCTCGTCGTAGCCGTTTTCCTTCGCTTCGAGCCGCGCCAGGGCGCTGTTCATGTAGGCGGCGGTGGGCTTGGCGCGCGCGGGGATCATGTTGTCCGAGACGCGCCGCCAGGAGCTGATGCAGGCGGTGACGCCCTTGGTGACGTCAAGGTAGTCGCGCAACGGCAGGGTGTAGATGGCCAGTTCCGCGGGCTCGTCGGTCAATTGCGGCGACATGAGCTCCGAGTTGTTGAAGACCAGCGGGCGGATGTACGTGTCCTCGCGCGGCGCGTTGCGGCGGCAAAGCTCGACGGTGGCCGCGACCAGCTGCTCCACGGTCATGTTCAGCTTGAGGTGGACGATTTTGGTGGAGAGGAGCAGTCGCTCGTAATGGTCTTCGGCGCGGAAGATGTAGAGCTGGTTCTCCGGTTTGCTCCAGTAGGCGCGGATGCCCTCGAAGCAGCCGAGGCCGTAGTTGAGCGCTTTGGATCGGACGCTCACTGTGGCGTCGCTGAGGGGACGGAACCCGCCCTTGAAGAACGCGACCTGTTCGCCAGCCATTGCGGTTGCTCCATGAAGCCGAGAAGAAAACATGCAGGTTAGACCAGTATATCCAGTTGCGCGGACAGGTCAAGTGAAGTCGGGACGGCTGGGAGGGAATTCACCTCTGAGAACGGCCACGGATTGCACCGCGGAGACGCGAAGGACGCAGAGAACGGCAACGGAGTTTCAACCGCCGATGAACGCAGATTGGGAGGAGGCGGAAACGGCGACGGATTTTACCGCAAAGGACGCAGAGAACGGTGGGAGAGGGTAACGAACAACGGAGGGTTCACGCAAAGACGCTAAGGCGCAAAGAACGGCAAGGAAGTTTCAACCGCCGGTGAACGCCGATGAACGCGGATTGGGAGGGGAGCTTTGAACAACCACGGCAGACGTGGCCTCCGGAGATTGTAGGGGCGCAGCATGCTGCGCCCTTGCCGGGAAGATAAGTGGTCATTGCGAGCGCAGCGCGGCAATCTTCCTTGTATCCGGTAGGCCTTTCGCGGCCTCAAGGGACGCGGCGAACCTGCACTATGGAAGAGCGAGGCTTGTCCCCCCGCGCTCACGGTTCATCTGAATATATCAATCTTCCTCCATTTCTCCCCCCTGAACCGGACGAAGAGGACGATGTCGTAGAGCCAGATGTAGACGGTGGCGGCGAGCCAGGCGCCGTGGATGCCCCAGACGCTGGCGCGGCCGAGGTAGAAGACGACGGGGAGGAAGAACCCCCAGGCCAGGACGCCCTGCGCGATGACGGGGAAGTTGGTGTCCCCCGCCCCCTTCAACGCGCCGCTGCTGAGGATGCCGATGGCGTCGGCCATCTGGAAGAGGGCGACGTAACCCAGGATGATCATCCCGGCGTGCACGACTTCCGGGTCTTTGCTGAACAGTTCGATGAGCGGCCTCCGGAAAATGAGGAAGAGCAGCGCCATGAAGGTCATGTAGCAGGCGGCCGCCGCCATAGAGACGTAGGCGCGGCGCTTGGCGCCGTGAATATCCCCCATGCCGATGTGCCGCCCCACCAGCGCGGTGACGCCGATGTTCAGCCCGATGGCGGGCATGAAGGAGAGGCTCATGATCTGCGTGGCGGCGTTGTTGCCGGCCAGAACGTTCTCCCCCAGCCGCCCGACGACGGCGGCGATGAAGATGGCCCAGCTTCCCAGGTCGAGGGCGTAGGTGAGCCCCGCGGCGACGCCGATGCGCAGGAATTGGACGATTTTCTTCATCTCGAAGGGCGCCCAGTCGCGCGGCCTGAACTGCGCCTGCATGCGGGGATGGATGAACACGATGAAGAGGAATACGGCTTCGAACCAGGTGGCCCAGGTGGTGACGTACCCCGCGCCGAAGATCCCCCAGCGCGGGAAACCCCAATGCCCGAAGATGAGGGCGTAGTCGCCGATGACGTTGAGGACGTTGCCGATGATGCCGGTGATCATGGGGAGGCCGGGGCGGTCGGTCGCCTGGAAGAAGGTGCTGAAGGCGGCGACGATGCTCATTCCCCCGATGCGCCAGGAGAGGGCGCGGAAGTAGCTGACTTCGAGGGGCTGTATTTGCGCGGAGTGGCCGTAGAGATGGAACAGCGCGGGGGCGTAAATGATGATGGGGATCATCAATACCTGCGCCGCGATGCCCAGCGCGAGGGCATGGACGGTGTAGCGGACGCACTCGTGCGACTGCCCCCGCCCCAGGGATTGCGAGACGAAAGTGTTGTTGCAGCTAATCAGCCCGAGCATGAAGGAGCCGGCGGTGAAGAAGGTGAGCCCCGCGGGCGAGGAAGCGGCCAGCTCCGCGACTCCATAATGCGCCAGGAAGAGGGTGTCCACGAACTGCATGAGCGTGTGCGAGCCCATGGTGATGATGATGGGAAACGAGAGCCAGAGCACCTGGCCGAGTTCGGCGAGAAGCTGCTTGCGGTTGTTCGAGCCGGTAATGGGAAGCATAACTCTATTGTGCGCGCAGCGCGCGGAGCATACAAGAGCGGGACGGAGCAATAGAAGCTGTTTTGCCCCGTTGAAACCATCGTGACAGCGTGTTGAGGTTCACGTGGCCCAGGTGGGGACACAAAACTTTCCTTTGGAAAGTATTGTGTCCCCACCGGCCCGTGTCCCCACCGGCCCCCCGCTACCCCAGCAACGCCTTCAGCGCCTCAACGACGTCCCTGGCATCGGCGTCGCTGACGGCTGCGGAGAGCGGGAGGCTGAGGGTGCGGTCGGAGAGGTATTCGGCGTTGGGGAATTGCCCCCGGTGATAGCCGAAGGCCTGCTGATAGTACGGCTGCAAATGCAGCGCGATGTAGTGCAGGCCGGTGCCGATGTTGAGTTTCTTCAATTCGGCGCGCAGGGCGTCGCGGTCGAGGCGCGCGCGGGGGGTGTCCGCGAGCACGGTGTAGAGGTGCAGGGCGTGGCGGCTGTCCGGGTCGAGCGGGGCGGGGAGGATGAGCGGCAGACCGGCCAGCGCAGAGTCGTAGAATTTCCAAAGCGTCTGACGGCGCTGGTGATGCTCTTCGATCTTCATGAGCTGGCGCAGCCCCAGCGCGGCGTGGAGGTCGGAGAGGTTGTATTTGAAGCCGGCTTCGACGACCTCGACGTGGGCGGGACCGTCGGCGCGGAAGCGCTTCCAGGAATCGGTGGAGGTGCCCTGCATGCTGAGCATGCGGATGCGCTCGGCGAGCGCGGGATCGCGGGTGGTGGCCATTCCCCCTTCGGCGCTGGTGATGTTCTTGTTGGCATAGAAGCTGAAGGCGGCGACGTCGCCGATCCTCCCCACTTTGCGCCCTTTCCAGGTGGATTCGATGGCGTGCGCGGCGTCCTCGACGATGCGCAGGTTGTGGCGGGCGGCGATGCGGCCGATGGCGTCCATGTCGCAGGCGCGCCCGGCGAAGTGGACGGGGATGAGCGCCCTGGTGCGCGGGGTGACGGCGGCCTCGATGGCGGCGGGGTCGATGTTGCCGGTGCGCCGGTCCACGTCGACGAAGACGGGACGCGCGCCGACGTGGACGATGACGTTGGCGGTCGCGCACCAGGTGAGCGGGGTGGTGATGACTTCGTCGCCGGGGCCGACGCCGAGCGCTTTGAGCGCGAGGTGCAGGGCGGCGGTGCAGGAGTTGACGGCGACGGCGTGCGGGACGCCGATGTAGTCGGCGAAGAGTTTCTCGAACTGGACGCAGCGCGGTCCGGCGCCGATCCAGCCGCTGCGCAGGACGGCGACGACTTCGGCGATTTCATCCTCGGAGATTTTCGGCGCGCCAAAAACGAGGAAGTCCTTTCGGGCCATCGTCATCCTTTCAGTCACGCCACGGATTCTTCATCACGGAGTCACGGAGACACGGAGAACGGCGATTCCTATAGTTGCCGTAGCGGTGAAATGCCTTTCTCCGTGTCTCCGTGACTCCGTGGTGAGCAACGCCTCAATTCTTCTTCATAGACCTCCGCGATGCGGCGAACCATGGTCTCGGCGCGGAACTGCTCGGTGAAAAGCGCCCGCCCGCGCAGCGCCATGCTTCGGGCGCGGGGCAGGTCGCTCAGCGCCTGCTCCATCGCCTGATGCAGCCCCTCGACCGAGCGCGCGGGGACGAGGAAGCCGGTCTCGCCGTTGCGGATCACTTCGCGCGCGCCGTCCACGTCGTAACTGACGACGGGGCAGCCGCTCAAGAGCGCCTGCGGAAGCACGCGCGCAAGCCCTTCGCGCAGCGAGGCGTGCACGAGCAGGTCCATGGCTTTGATCATATCAGGAACCCGCTCCGGACGCACCAGCCCGGCGAAGCGCAACCGCTCCCCAACTCCAAGCTGTTGCGCCAGTTCCTTCAACGGGTCGCGGAGGATGCCGTCGCCGATGAAGAGGAGCCAGGCTTTGGGGAATCGCCCGGAGAGTTGGGCAAAGGCGCGCAGGAGGTCTTCGTGCCCTTTGAGATGGAAGAGGCGCGCGACTTTGCCGATTACGAGGGCGTCGGAGGGGAGGTCCAGTTCGCGGCGGACGCGTTCGCGCGCGCCGTCGTCGCGCAGGAAGGGTTCGACTTCCATTCCGCTGTAGATCGTGATGAATTTTTCGCGCGGGGCGACGCCGGCGGCGACGTACTGGTCGGTCATGGCGTCGGCGACGCTGATGATCCGGGAGGTGCAGTGGGCGGCGTTGCGCTCCAGCCGGCGGTAGAGGGTGTTCGCGAACCACCCCTGCCCGGCATAGAAGGCGGGGCCGTGGACGGTGTGGATGATGACGGGCACTCGGGCGCGGCGCGCGGCGAGGCGGGCGAGGATGCCGGCTTTGGAGGAGTGGGTGTGGACGATGTCGGGGCGCTCGGCGCGGAAGAGGCGCAGGAGGTCCCGATAGGCGGCCAGATCGTTCCAGGGTGAGACGTTGCGCACGAGCGAGGGGAGGATGACGAGGTCCACGTTATGGGCGCGCGCGCGCTCGACCAGTTCCCCTTCCGGCCCGAGCGCAGGCCCGGTGACAAGGCTGGTGCGGTATCGCGGCAGGCGGTCGAGCCCCTCGACGGTGAAGAGGGTGTTCTCCTGCGCGCCGCCGAGGATGAGGCGGGTGATGACGTGGATGCAGCGGATGCGTTGTTCGGCCAATTACGGCTCCTTTGGCACAGGAAACCGCGAGCAAGGACAAGAAGGACTGCAAAGACGACAAGGACAACATCAACGGTCGTTCATTTTCTCCGGAACAGCCGCGCGAACAGAGAGCGCGCTTTGGGCGAGGCGGCGCGCTCGCGCATTTTGTGCAGTTCCGCCGTGAGTTCGACCGGCAGCGGCCGCTCCTGCGGCAGTTTGGCCATCATGCGCCGGAGGAGTGCGGCGAACTGGGCCGATACCTCCGGGCGCAATTCTCTGATATCGGGGATGGGCGCGTCAAGGTGCATGCCGACGGTGACCAGGACGGTGGGGCCGGAGTAGGGTGGGCGGCCGGTCATGGCGTGGAACATCGTGCAGCCGAGCGAGTAGATGTCGGCGCGGATGTCCAGGAGCGGGTCGTTGCGCGCCTGCTCGGGGGAGAGGTAGTAGGGAGTGCCGACGTCGGGCTCGGCGGGCTCGCCCGCGACGCAGGCGACGCCGAAGTCGGCGAGTTTGACGGCGCCGGCGGTGTCCAGGAGGAGGTTTCCCGGTTTGATGTCGCGATGGACGACGCCGAGTTTGCGCGCGGCTTCGAGCAGGTCGGCCATTTGGAGGAGGAGTGCGATGGCGTCCGCCTCGGAGAGGAGTTCGCCGGAGCGGATGAGCCGGTCGAGGCTGCGCCCCGGGACGTACTCCATGACGATGTAGTGCGTTTCCCGCCATTGCCCCATATCGAAGACGCGGACGACGTTAGGGTGGTTGAGGCGCGCGGCGAGGCGGGCTTCGCGCAGGAGGCGAGCGACGTAGCGCGGGTCGTCGGCCAGATGCGAGGCGAGCACTTTGAGCGCGACGGGGCGGTCGAGGCTGCGCTGGCGCGCGAGGTACACCACCCCCATCCCTCCGCGTCCGATGCGGGAGGTGACTTCGTAGTCGTTGACGCGGATGAACTGATCCTGGTTGCCGACCATGTTCTCCAGCCGAAGGGGCGTGAGCACGGACAATCTGCGAGCGGTATTTTACACGCAGTCGCCGGGACAGACAAATATGGAGGAGGCGGGCGTGGAGGTTCGCTCAGGCGCGAGGTCATTGCGGGCGGGGCGATTTTCCTGGAGGCGGCCTTGCGGGTTCAGCTTGCGTTTCCCGCGCGAAGAGATTGCTTCGTCCCCCGCCCCTGGCGGGGTCCTCGCAATGACGACGCGCCTGAGCGATCGGCTGCGGGCGGGGCGGTCGCTTGCCACATTTTTCGCGCGCGACTATAATGAAGGAGCTTTGCCGGCAGAAGCTGCAACGCGACCGACTCGAACTTCACTGGCTTCAGGGAGATGGGATGGCGCCACTGGCTGAGATCAACGGCTATCAGATCCTCGACCGAATCGGGGCGGGAGCTGAGAGCCTCATCTTTCGCGCCAAGGATCTCTCGACGGGGGACATGGTCGCCATCAAGCACGTCTCCATCGATACGCGCGAGAATCGGAAGTACCTTCGCCACGTCGTGAACGAATACAAGATGCTGCGGCTGCTGGCGCGGCACCCGGCGGGGCTGCCGGAGGGGGTGGTGGAGGCGTATCGGCTGATCCGCAAGGGGCTGCTGCGGCGGCGCAAGCAATATTCGCTGGTGATGAAATATGTGGACGGAATGGACTTGCGGCATGAACGCAGGTACCCTATGGGGCAGTTGATCGAGTTGATGCGGCAGGTGAGCCACACGCTGGGCGTGCTGCATTCGCGGGGGATCATCCACGGCGACCTGAAGCCGGAGAACATGATCGTCAGCCCCGCGGGGCACGTGACGCTGGTGGACTTCGGGTTCAGTTGCCCCTCCGGGTCACAGCCGATGAGCATCCGCGGGACGCGCGATTACATGGCGCCGGAGCAGGTGGACAAAGAGCCGCTGACGGAGAAGACGGACCTGTACAATTTCGGCGCGACGATGTATTTCCTTTTCGGCGGGCGGCACGCGCCGGCACTGATGCCGCAGCCGGGAGACAACGCGCACTTCATCGGCATACGGGAATGGCAGGCGCCTCCGCTGCACGAGGTGACGCCGGGCATTCCCCCGGAGCTGGATGAGATCGTGCTGCGCTGTCTGCGCAAACGAACGTTCGAGCGCCCCTCCTGCGTCGAGGAAGTGACCGAGGTGCTGACGGCCGTGGGACACAAGTACTTTGGCTGACACGCGGTTGAACCGCCGAGGGAAGCCATGACTGAGATGCGCGAACCACCCGGACACGATGCCGACATCGAGAAGGCGTCCTCGGTCATCGCCGGTTTCCAACTGCTCAAGCGCGTGGGCCGCGGCGGCATGGGGACCGTCTACAAGGCCAAGCAACTGAGCGTGGACCGCGTGGTGGCGGTGAAGGTGCTGCGTCCGAGCCTGGCCAAGAACGAGTCGTTCATCGCGCGCTTCAAGGAAGAGGCCAAGGCGGCGGCCAAGCTGAATAATCCCCACGTGGTGCAGGCCATCGATGCGGGGGAGGATGGCAATTACTACTATTTCGCGATGGAGTTCGTGGACGGGGAGACGCTCCACCGGCTGATGCTGCGCGAGGGGGTCATCAGCGAGAAGCAGGGGCTGGAGATTGCCCTGGATGTTGCGCAGGCGCTGAGCCACGCGCACCAGCAGGGGATCGTCCACCGCGATATCAAGCCGGGCAACATCATGATCAGCCGGGACGGGGTCACGAAGCTGTGCGACCTGGGTCTGGCGCGCGTCGAGGATGAGGAGGTCGCCGCGGGCGGTCGCGGCGCGGCGGTGGGCACCCCCTATTACATTTCCCCGGAGCAGGCGCTGGGCCGGCTGGACGTGGACTGCCGCTCGGATATCTATTCCCTCGGGGCGACGCTCTACCGCGCGCTGGTGGGGAAGCCGGCCTTCGACGCTCCGACCCCGGCGGAGATTCTTGAGAAGCACGTCCGCACCCCCCTGCCCTGGCCGCGCGACCACAACCCCGCGCTGAGCGAGAATATCAGCTACCTCATCGCCAAGATGATGGCAAAGAAGCCGGAGGAGCGCTACCAGACGCCGGACGAGTTGATCGAGGATCTGAAGCGCGTCATGGCGGGCGAAGCGCCGAAGTCCGCCGTGGTGAAGCTGGAGATGCCCCCGGCGCGCCTGAGCCCCGAGGAGCGCAAGGCGGACGCGCTGACCGAGGCGCGCCTGCGCAAGAAGAAGCAGGCGGTCCGGCAATTGGCGCAGGTGCGGCACATGGTCGACCAGGTGGTTACGGAGCAGGGGATTCCGCCGCACGCGGTGGTGAGGCTGCTGCGCGGGAATCTGGACGAGCAGAAGCCGGAGACGTTCCTGAAGTACGGCGTGATGCTGCTGGCGGAACGGCGGTTCCACCTGGCGCGCCGGGAGTTCCACCAGGCGGCCGCGCTGGGCATGGATGTTTCCAAGTTCATGGCGAAGCTGGACGCGCTGGGCGCGCCCAGCGGGATGATGTACGTGCCGGCCGGGGAGTTCCTCTCCGGTCCGCCGGAAGACCCGAAGAAGGTGACGCTGGAGGCTTTCTACATCGACATGAATCTGGTGACGTCGCGCAAGTATCACGATTTCCTGCGGGCCGTTCCGAGCGCCACCGCGCCGGGCCACTGGATCAACCGGGAGGTCCCGCAGGGGCAGGAGGATTACCCGGTGGTGAACATCACCTGGGATGAGGCCCGGGCATACGTCGAGTGGGCGGGGAAGCGGCTGCCGAAGATGGCGGAGTGGGAGAAGGCGGCGCGCGGCTCCGACGGCCGGCGCTACCCGTGGGGGAACGACTTCGATCCGCTGCGGTGCAACACGGCGGAGTCGGGAATCAACGACCTGACGGTCGCCGGACGCTATCCGCGCGGCGCCTCGCCCTACGGTTGCCTGGATATGTTTGGCAACGTGGTGCAGTGGTGCGAGGATGAAGGAGCCGCGGCGCCGGATGACCCGCATGGCCGGGCGGTGTGCGGGATATCCTGGGATGAGTCCGGGGCGCAAACGGGCTGCTGGCGCGGGGAGTTCCGCAAGCGGCTGCGCCGCAGCCGGAAATGCGGTTTCCGATGCACGATGTCGCTGTAGTCGAAATGAGGAAGCGGAGTACCCTCTTGAACTTGCCGTAAAAGCCTGTACAATGCGCATATCGGGCGCTCATGGCCTTTCATTGGAGTCTGTGGAACAATGTCCTGCGCGCTTCAGGTTGTCTCCGGGGAACGCGAAGGGGATACCTTCCCCCTGCCGGAGACCCACGCCGTCACCATCGGACGCGATCCGACGAACGATTTCCGGCTGTTGGACCGGAAGCTGTCGCGCATCCATTGCCAGTTCCAGATCCTCGGGGGCCGGTGCCAGATCACGGACCTGAACAGCACGAACGGCACGGTGGTCAACGGACGCCGGATCGAGACAGAGCAGTGGATCAACCCCGGGGACACGATCGAGATCGGCACGTCGCGGCTGCGCCTGATCCAGTCCGCGCCGCCCGCGCCGGGTCTTGACACGCGCACGCCGTCGCAGCCGCTGATCGCCGTCACCGAGGGAGCGGAACGCTGCGAAGAGTGCGGGAAGCCCGTGCCGACCGACGACATTACCTCCGGGCGCGTGCGCAAGGCGGGAGCGCGGGTGTACTGCCTGGAGTGCTCGGCCAACGTCATGGAGACGGCCAGCGCCCAGGCGCCGACGTCGGAGCCGTTGAGCACGACGATTATGGAGCGCGGGCAGCCGGGCAAGGAAATCGCCGGGGTGCGCATCATCTCGCTGATCGGGCAGGGACGGCTCGGGCCGCTGTACAAGGGGGAGCAGTTGAGCATGGGCCGGCTGGTGGCGCTCAAGATGCTCAACGTGGGAGAGCGCGACTGGGCGCAGAAGTACCTTCAGGCGGTGTACAACAGCGGGCAACTGGTTCACTCGAACGTGGTGCTGATCTTCGACACCGGCGAGGAGAACGGAGTCTACTACGTGGTGCGCGAGTTTGTGGAGGGGCAGTCGGCGCAGGAGCGCCTGGCCAACCACGACCCGATGCCGCTGCCGGAGGCGGTGAACATCGTGACGCAGGTGGCGCATGCGCTGGACCACGCCGCGGAGCGGCACATTTTCCATGGGAATCTCTCGCCGCGCAAGGTGCTGCTGGGGCCGAAGGATATGGTGAAGGTGGCCGGGTTCGGGCTGCCGCAGCCCCCGCCGCCGGGCCGGTCGACCGCCAGCTACCTCTGGCATGCGCTGGCTTACACTGCGCCGGAACGGCTGCGGGCCGAGGCCCAGCCCGACGCGCGAAGCGATGTCTACGCCGCGGCGGCGATCTTCTACCATCTGCTCACCGGCCATGCCCCCTTCCGCGGGAGCACGCGCGAGAAGATTGAGCACCGCATCGTCAACGCCCCGCCCAAGCCGCTCGCGGAGCAACTGCCGCACGTGTCGGAGGCGACGCAGAAGATCGTCGATCGCGGCCTGTCGAAGGACCCGCGCACTCGCTACCAGCAGGCGCGCGAGTTGATCTTCGACCTGGAAGAGGCGCTGAAGCACGAGGGGTGAAGGCAGACGCCTTCTTCACCGCAGAGACGCGAAGAGCGCAGAGAAAGAACGGCAGGGCTTCCCACAGATTCACACGGAAGCACACTGAACGGCGAAACGTTGGACGTTGAATCCGTTGCCCTCGTTACCCCAATCCTCCGTTCTTGGCGACAAGTGCGCTTGCGCACCGGGCTTGGCGGTTCACGCCGTCGCCGTCCCTCGCGGCGCTCAGCGGAACGGGTCGGCCCCGGCGCGGCGAATCACCACTTCGTCGATGACCCCCGTCCCATCCATGCCGGCGAGGAACAAGGCGAGCGAGGCGACGTCCTCCGGGTCCATGTATTCGGCCGGGTTGATGTCTTTGCGCCCGGCGATGAGGCCAGTGTTCACCCCGCCGGGGGAGAGGGCGTGCACGCGGACGCCGCTGCCGCGCGTTTCCTCGGCCAGCACTTTGGTGATCCCCAGCAGCGCGTGCTTGGAGGCGACGTAGGCGGACTGGTTCGGGTATCCGCGATGGCTCGCGGAGGAACAGACGAAGATAATGCGCCCGCTCTTGCGCCGGAGCATTTCCGGGAGAATCTCCTGCGCGCACAGCACCGCGCCGAGAACGTTGATTTGATAGAGGTTCGTCCATTCTTCGGCGCGGGTTTCCATGAACGGTTTCTGGAGGTAGACTCCGGCGTTGTTGACGAGGAGGTCGATGGGCCCCAGCCGTTCGCGCGCGGCGGCGACAGCCCGGCGGAGGGAGTCGGCGCTGGAGACATCCGCCGGGAGCGGCAGAATGCTCCCCTTGGCGGCGAGACGCGCGGTTTCCTCCAGTTCCCCGGCGGTGCGGGCCAGGGCGGCGACGCGGATGCCGGCGGCGGCAAAGCGCAGTGCGATGCTCCTGCCGATGCCGCGCCCGGCGCCGGTGACGATGGCAACTTTCCCTGCCAGTGTGGACATTCCCGTATTTCCTCCTGTCTGGAACGCGTGGTTCGCCCGAACAAGGGCGCAGCATGCTGCGCCCCTACGCCGAATGGCGCTTCCCGCGCGACGCGAAGAGATTGCTTCGTCCCCCGCCGCTGGCGGGGTGTTCGCAATGACAGCGCGCGGGCGAGCCGACGCCTCAGTCCCGCCATCGTTGACAATAAATTGAAGCCGGTGCTATGATGCCACAGCGTCGTGTGAATCATACTTCCCAACAAAGGGCCCTGCAACCCACGGGCACCGGAGCGCGCGTTGATACCCGCCAGGCTGCAATGGTACGTGCTGCGCGAGATGCTTCGCGTCGCCCTCATCTCCGCGGTGGCGTTGACGGCGGTGATCTTTGTGGGGATGTCGCTTTCGCTGATGCGCCGCGGGCTGAACGTGCTGCAATTATACAGCGTGCTCCCCTACGCGGCGACGATGAGCCTGCCCTATGCGCTGCCGTGCGCCTTCCTGCTGGGATCGGTGTTCGTCTTCGGAAGGCTCAGCGGAAGCAATGAAATCAATGCCATCCGCTGCAGCGGCGTGAACCTGAACTCGGTGATCTTCCCCCCGCTGATCCTGGCGCTGATGGTGTGCGGGGGCACTTTCTACCTGAACCATTACCTGCTCCCCTGGTCGCTCAACCACGTCCGCACGGCGGGGAAGGAACTGGTGGGCGAGTACCTGGGCACGCTGGCCGGCGGGAAGGTGCAGAAGATCGGGCGCTATTCGGTGTACATCGGCTCCATCGACGAACGCACGCGGGTCTGGCACAACGTCGCGGTGATCGAGTTTGTGAGCAGCTTCCCGGTCCGCGTCATCCGGGCGAACGAGGGGAGCTTCGCGATGAGCGAGGACAACACCCAGGTGGCCCTGTTGCTCAAGGATGTGGATATCTATCACCCCGTCCTGAACGATACGGAGAAGGAGAAGCCGTCGCACTTCGGCCAGTTGAAGCTGACGATTCCGCTGTACGGTGACGACGACAAGGACTCTTCCGACGTGCGCCCGAAGTATCTTCCGCTGACGGACTGGATGTCGGACAAGAAGGCCGCCCCCGCACCCGTCGCCGCGACGCCGGCGGCGCGCGCGCCCGCAGCGGCGACTGCGGCCGGTCCAACGGCGGCGGCAGCGCCATCCGCCGCGGCCGCTGCGAAGCAGGCCAGGCAGGCCACGCCGACCAATCTGATCGAGTTGCGCGCGCGACTGGCGAAGACCATGGCGGAAAAGCGCCGGGCGGGCGCTTACAACGGCGTGAAACGCCCCAAGAGCCGCCGCAAGCAGATTGAGAAGGCGACGGACACGGCGAACCGCAGTTACACGACGCTGAAGCGCGAGCAGACGCTGCGCCAGACGCGGCTGGAGGCGGCGCGGACGGCGGTGGCACAGGCGCAGACGCTGGTGGCTTCGACGCAGACGGCGCGCGACCAGCAGGCGCGGCAGGTGCAGGAGGCGAAGACGCGGCTGGAGGATTTGCAGAGGCAGATCGACGACCTGGCGACCCAGCGCAAGGAGGCGGAGCAGGGGGAGGGAGCCGAGGCTCAGTTGGCGGGGATCGACCAGGAGAGCGCGACGCTGACGAAGCAGGCCTCGGACGTGCAGGACCGCTTCAAGGCGGTCACGGCCTCGCTGGACAAGGCGCAGGGGGAGTGGACCGCGGCGACGACCAAGCGCGACGAGAAGGTGGCGGCGCAGGAGACAGCGCGCAAGTTCGCCGAGGAACTGGATGACAAGGTGAAGCAGGCGCTGGCGCAGTACACGCTGTTGCGCCAGCAGTGCGACAACTTGCGGACCTGGGAGATGTACCTGGAGGCGGACAGCGACTTCGAGTCGCGCAACGCGGGGTCGATGGCGACGTTCGTCTTCGTCCTGATGGGAATCCCGCTGGGGATCCTCTCGCGCCGCGGGAACGTGATCATGGCTTTCCTGCTTTCGTTCGGCGCGGTGCTGGCGGTGTACTATCCGCTGGCGATGATCGGGCAGATGCTGGATTCGGACGCCTTCCTTCCGGCGCGGATCGCCGAGTGGGCGCCGAATATCGCGGTGGGAGCGATGGGACTGGGCCTGATGATCTGGGGAGTGCGCCGGTGAACATCCTGGGGAAACTGGACCGGTATATCGGACGGGGGTTCATGGCCCCCTTCCTGCTGGCCACGATGGCGATCGTGGGGCTGTACCTGGTGGCCGACGCGTTCAGTTCCCTGCCGGAGTTTCTCAGGGAGGCGGGGAGCTTCACGGAGGCGATGGGGCGCATCGGGAAGATTTACTTGCTGCGCATACCGACCTTCCTGGCGCCGGTGCTGCCGATCGCGATGCTGGTGGGGGCGTCGTACGGCGTCAGCCAGTTGACGGGGAACAATGAAATCACAGCGATGAAGGCGAGCGGGCTGAGCTTCTGGCGCATTCTGACCCCCATTTACGCGCTGGGGGTGGTGATCGCCCTGCTGGGGCTGGCGAACCGCGAGATGCTGGTGCCGCCGGTCGAGCGCATTGCGCGGCCGGCGATGCAGGAGTGGACGGGGCACGGCGAGGTCTACGAGCAGGTGGTGATGCTCTGGGAGTCGGAGGATACGCTGTTCAGCCTGCGGTACAACACGACGCGCCACAAGGCGCGGAATGTGCTGATCGTGAAGAAGCTGCCGGACGGCTCCTCGGAACGCGCGACGGCGGCGGAGGCGGAAGCGGCCCCCGGCGGATGGCTGCTGAAGAAGGCGGTGCTGAAGGGGGAGACTTCCGTCCCGGAGATGCTGTGGAAGAGCTCGATGCGCCCGCGCGACCTGGAGACGGAATTGCTCCCGGCGGATGTGCGCCCCATCAAGGTGCTGCGCCGGATGATGGCAACGATTCAGCAGGATACCGAGTCGGACAGCGGGGATAAGGCATCCCGGCTTCACCCGCTGCTGGTGGAGTACTACCAGCGGCTGGCGTATCCCTTCTCGGGGATCGTGCTGATGGCGCTGGGAATCCCGTTCGTGGTCGGGCATGAGCGCATCCAGCGCAGCCGCATGCTGGGGACGGGCGTGTGCGTGATCATCGCCATGGTCTTCTACGCGGTGCAGTTCTTCTGCGCGAAGCTGGGCCAGATGTCGATGCTGCCCCCCTCCGTGGCGGCGTTCCTGCCGCTGATTATTTTCGGGGGGATCGGGTTGTATATGCTGGACGCGATCCATTCGTAACGGCGATTTGCGATTTCAAAGCCTGCCCCGCGCCTGAGAGCCCATCCCGCCACGATCCGTCAATCGTAATTCGCAATTCAGTAATCGCAAATCGCCAATCATCCGTTTACGTTTCGAGCTTTTCAAACGCTCTGAGCCCGAGTATCAACGGCAGAGCAATGGCCAGGCCGGCCAGGACGAACGCGAGCCAGCGGGCGGGCTCGAAGATCTTCTCCAGCAGTTCCACGTCCTGCCCCGGAAACATCTGCAGCAGGTGATACGGCGCGGCGAGCAGCCCCACCATCAGCGTCACCAGCAGGATGCTCAATACGAGGTTCAGGGTGCCGCCGAAGCCGCTGACGATTTTCGACGGGTTCTCCTCGCGCAAGTTGGGGTAGAGCGCCCCCACGCCCACGGCCAGCGCCGAGAGTCCTGCGGAGATCAGAAGCACGGTGACGACATGCAGGAGGAGCACGGGCCGCGAGACGCCGATCATGGTGTCGCTGAGGAGGATGAGGGATTCGCTCAGGAGGAGCGAGCCGGCGAAGGCGAACCAGAATTTGCCCATGAGGATGTCGCGGCGCTTGATGGGGAGCAACCCCAGAATCCAGAACTTGCGCCCCTCCAGGCTGAGTTGCGGGAAGATGAAGCGGCTGGTAAAGGTGCTGAGCGTCAGGCTGGTGGCCACGAGGTTGAGCAGGCTGATGAGGTTCTGCCAGAACGCCGCACCGAGGTCGTAGTGCAGCCTGCGGATGTTGATGAAGTACACCCCGAGAAGGCCGAAGAAGATGAGTATCTGCGACCACTGGACGGGGTCGCGGAGGAAGTTCTTGACGTCTTTGACGATGAGGATGCGCATTTCGTGGCGGATGCCGACGAGGGAGGATTCGAGGAGGCGGTAGATCTGGCGGCTGACGCGCCCCTTGCGCTTGCGCGGCAGCGCCTGGTTGCGATGGTAGGCGGTGATGTACCACCAGCGGGCGGCATGCACCGCCAGCATGCCGAGGAACAGCGCGGTGCTCAGGAGCAGGGCGAAACGGTAGAGGGCATCGGAGAAATGCCCCTGGCTCAGGCTGCGGATGCCGTCGCTGATCCAGAAGCTCGGCAGCAGCGGGCTCTCGCTGGCCTGGAGGCGGCCCAGCACGTTCTGCATCCAGCCCTCCCCCACCCGCATGCCGACATTCAACTGCCGGGCCAGGTCCAGCCCCCACGTGGCGAGGGGAATGGCGACGAGGACGGCCAGCAGGATGAGCACGCGGCGCGGGGAGTGCGTGATGAAGCGCGCCACGAGAAGGGTGACCAGCCCGCCGACCGCCGCGGGGAGCAGCGCGAATACGCCGAAGAAGAGGCCGGCCACGGGGTAATAGTACCAGGGGGATTTTTCGGCGACGCCGAGGGCGACGATGATGGGCATGGCCAGGAAGATGAAGGCCCAGGAGCTGAACAGGAGCGCATCGGAGAGTTTGAAAAGGAAGATGTGCGCCGGTTTGAAGGGGCGCGCCAGGAGAAAGGCGGTCTCCTCCGACCGGAAGAGCGAGCCGTAGGCGATGATGCCGTTGCTGAAGACGAGCATGACGAAGAGCGAAAGGAAGAAGACGGCGAACATGACGCCGATGACGAGCGCGCGGAAGTCCATGAGGGTGTCGGAACTGAGGAAGCGGAAGCCGCTCAGGAAGAGCATGAAGAGCCCGCCCCAGAGGAGCGCGGCGGAGAGGAGGATGACGACGATCTTAAAGCCGGACTGGCCGCGGAGGGAGCGCACGGCGTTGCGGAAGATTCGCCAACGCATCTGGAATAGCAGCGCCAGCCCCATCCCTACGCCTCCTCTTCTTCGGCGGTGAGGCGCAGGAAGAGTTCCTCCAAGCCTTCCTCCCTGCCGGCGGCGCGGTGCAGGTCGGCCTGGCTGCCCAGGGCGATCAGGCGGCCATGGTTGATGATGCCGATGCGGTCGGCCAGTTCCTCGGCCACGGCCAGGGTGTGGGTGCTCATGAAGATGGTGGCGCCGGCGCGCGAGCGCGCGCGCAGGATGTCCTTCACCACGCGCATGCTGCGCGGATCCAGGCCGACCATTGGCTCGTCCACGACCATGACTTCCGGCTCGTGGAGCAGCGCGGCGGCGATCACGACGCGCTGTTTCATGCCGTGGGAGTAGCCCTCGGTCAGTTCGTCCATGAAGTCGCCGAAGTCCAGTTGCTCGGCCAGTTCGGCGATGCGCCGCTCGGCGGCACGCTGGTCCAGGCGATAGAGACGCGCGACGAAGTCCAGGAACTCCCGGCCGGACAGCTTGTCATAAAGATATGGCTGGTCAGGCACATAGCTCACTCTCGACTTGGCTTCCACGGGCTGCGTGGCGACGTCGTAGCCGCAGACGCGCGCGCTGCCTTCATCGGGATGCAGCAGCCCGACGAGCACCTTGATGCTGGTGGTTTTGCCCGCGCCGTTCGGGCCGAGGAAGGCGAAGAACTCCCCCTTGGGGATGGTCAGGTCCAGATGCTCCACCGCGACCTTCGGGCCGAAGCGCTTGGTGACGCCGAGGAACTCGATCATGGTTTGGCGCTGTCCTTTTCCGGAACGGGCTCTTCGCGTTCGAGGCGGAAGCCCAGGAATTTCTGCATGAGCACTTCCCCCTCGGGCGACACCCACACGGTGAAGCTCTCGCTGCTGCCGGGAGCGCTGGGGACGTCGATGACGAAGGCGTCGCGCATCTGCCCGCCGATTTTGACCTGCTCGCGGCTGCGCACGGTGGCGACCGCGTCGCGCAGCGCCATGGATTGTATGTCCATGCTCCGCATCGTCCACGTCTCCCCGACGCGAAGCTTGGCGGGGGCGAGGGCGGGCATGAGGTTGGCGGAGATCATCTGCTGCGGGTCGAAGGGAATGGTCTGGACGCGCGTCTGCCCCCCCTGCCGAATGCGCAGGGTGAGTTCCTTGCCGACGACGAAGCCGTCCACGACGGCGTACGGTTCCTCCCCGCCGACGGTGACGACCATGTTGAAGTTCAGGAGCCGGGCGTCGACGACGTGCGCGGTGAATTTGAGGTGCAACTCGACGGCCATGAACTTCGAGAGCAGCGGGATGCCGCCGGCCAGACCGAGGCGCACGTCGGTGCGGTTGCGGATTTGCAGCTCGTTGTCCTGCTCCTCTTTGATCACGGTGGTGACGGACTGGCCGATGCGCTGCTCACCCATGTAGATGCCCATCTGGTCGATTCGGGGGAGGTCGGCATGCGTCTCCAGTTGCCGGTAGTTCGGGGTGTGGGCCAACTCACGGGCCTGAGCGAGGCCGGGCAGGATTTCACGCTGCGCCAGCAGCCCCATCATGGCGAGCCAGAAGAGGATAATGGCGCCGGTCGCGATGCGGCCTAACACGAGGTGCGCTCCGTTCTAATCTTCCCCGGCGGCCTCAACGGATTCGACGTTCAAGGCACGGCCAAGCCCGCGTTACATGAACCCTGCGGCAAGGGCGCAGCATGCTGCACCCCTACAACAAACGAGGCTTCCGGTATCTCTCTAGCCCGGTCAAGGCATGCCTTGCCCCTACGATGACCATCCAGGGCTAACGCTCATTTCTTAGGCGGCTTTTCCTTCGGCTCGTCCGTGCCGAAGACTTTGAGCCAGTAGTCCATCTCGCCGGCGGCGCCGCCCTCGTACTTCTCCATCGGCTCGTCCTGCGGGAGGGAATGCTCTTTCAGCGTCTCCTGGAGCGAGTTGAGGAACTCGCCGGAATCGGTGACGGTCGCGCCGCAGCGCTCGACGAAAACGCGGATGGCGTTGTCGGAGGTGATGACGCGAATGCCGCGCGGGTTGTCGTCGTGGGAGACGGTGTACTTGATGTCGTCGTCGGCGTCGACGCCGGGGTTGCTGAAAAGGACGTCGAGCCCGCGGATCATCGTGCGGCGGGGCAGATGAGCGGCCTCGGGGCCGCCGTCGAAGAAGACCATGATGCGCTCGGCATGGAGCGATTTGTATTTGGCCAGGAGGCTGAGCAGGTTGTCGCGGGCGGTTTCGGTGTGGACGATGTTGAAGCCGGGGAGTTTGCGCGAGGCGGCGAAGATGAGGTTGTAGCCATCAACGAAGAGCGGCATGGCGTCGCACCTCCCCCCCGACCAGGATGGCCACGGTGCGCCCGGAAAGCCGCCGCCCCGCGAAGGGGGTGTTCCGGCTGCGCGAGAGGAAGCGCTCCGGTTCCGCCACCCAGGCGTGGTTCGGGTCGAACAAGGTGACGTCGGCGGGGACGCCGGGTTGCAGCGTGCCTGCGCTGAGTTTGAAGGCGCGCGCCGGGGCGGTGCTCATCCGGTCGACCAGTTGGAGCGGAGTCAGCCGCCCCGGCGATACCAGCGTCGACCAGACCACCGACAGGGCCGTCTCAAGCCCAATCACGCCGAAGGGGGCCTTGAGGAAGCCTTTGGCTTTGGCGTCGGCGGTGTGCGGGGCGTGGTCGGTGGCGATGATGCTGAGGACGCCTTCGACGAGGCCCTGGATCAGCGCCTGGCGGTCGCGCTCGGAGCGCAGCGGCGGGTTCATTTTGAAATTCGGTCCGCCGAGGGCGGCCTCCTCGTCGGTGAGGGCCAGATGGTGCGGGGTGACCTCCGCGGTCACGTCCACGCCACGGGCCCTGGCGCGGCGGATGAGGTCGACGGATTCTGCGGCGCTGATGTGCTGGAAGTGGACGGGGCAGCGCAGTCGCTCGGCCAGGATCAGGTCGCGCTCGACCATTGCCGATTCGGCCTGCGAGGGGATTCCGGGCAACCCGGCGCGCTCCGAGGCGGCGCCGCGGTGCATGACGCCGCCTTCGCAGAGTGCGGCGACTTCGCAATGCTCGGCCAGGCGCAGCCCGAGCGCGCCGCAGCGCCGGAGCGCTTCGCGGATCACCGCCTCGTCCTGGATGCCGCTGCCGTCGTCGGTGAAGCCGACGGCCCCGGCGGCGGCCATCTCTTCGAGCGGGGCGAGTTGCTTTCCCTGGCGGCCGAGGGTGACGGCGCCCATTGCGCAGACGCGCGGCCCGCGCAGGGCGGCGGCTTTCGCCGTTACGGCGCGGATCATTTCGGCGCTGTCGAGCGCGGGGGTGGTGTTGGGCATGCAGGCGATGGTGGTGAAGCCGCCGGCGAGCGCGGCGGCGCAGCCGCTCTCGATCGTTTCGGCCTGCTCATTCCCCGGCTCGCGCAGGTGCACGTGGACGTCCACGAGGCCGGGCATGACGAGCAGGCCGGCAGCCTCGATGGTCTCATCGGCGGCGGGGGCGGAATAACCGGCGGGGGCGATGCGGCGATCCAGCACCCAGAGGTCGCGCACGCGATCTTCGCCGGTCGAGGGGTCCAGCACGCGCCCCTGTCGGATCAGCAGCGTGGTCACAGGCTGCGCCCTTCCTCGGAGACCTTCTTGTCGGCGACGGCCACGACAAGGCGCGCTTCCGCACGGAGGGCGGCGAGGCGTCCGGCAAGGGCCTTGTCGCTGAGAGCGAGAATCTCGGCGGCCAGGATCGCGGCGTTGCGCGCGCCGGGCTTGCCGATGGCGACGGTCGCGACGGGGACGCCTCCGGGCATCTGGACGGTGGAGAGGAGCGCGTCGAGTCCGCTGAGCGCCCAGCCCTCCATGGGGACGCCGATGACGGGGAGCGCGCTCGAGGAGGCCATCACGCCGGCCAGGTGTGCCGCGCCGCCCGCAGCGGCGATGAGGACCTTCAGCCCCCCCTTCTCCGCTTTGCGCGCAAAGTCGCCGGCTTCCTCCGGGGTGCGATGCGCGGAGAGAACCCGCGTGGTGAACGGGACTTGCAACTTTTTCAAGATCAGCGCCGTTTCCTTCATCACCGGCCAGTCCGAGTCGCTTCCCATCACAACCGCAACAACCGGTGCGCACCGGGCACCGCCGGATTTCGCGCGCGCCATGGGCGTTCCTCCTGGGTTTGTATGTGCCGCAATCCAAAGGCTATCGTATCGGCGCGGACGGGCAACGTCAACAGGGCGGGGGATTTTCGGCGCCGGTTGAGGTTTGCGGGGGGCTTTGCTAGACTCCGCTTGTCCAAGAAGGGAGCCCCAGGAATGCGAAGACCGATCGAGATGGCGGTGCTGCTCTCCGGCAGCGGACGTAGTCTCCAGAACATGCTGGACCGGATCGCCGCCGGGCGGCTGGATGCGAAGGTGAGCGTGGTGGTGTCGAGCCGGGAGGATGCCTACGGCCTGACGCGCGCGCAGGCGGCCGGCATTCCCACGGTGGTGATCAATCCCCGCCGCTACGGTAATTTCATCAAGATGAGCCATGCCATCGAGACCGCCCTGGCGGAGTACCCCGTGGATTTGATCGCGCTGGCGGGGTTCATGTGTTTCTTCCGGATCCCGGAGCGAGCAGTGGGCAAGGTGATGAATATCCACCCGGCGCTGATCCCGGCGTTCTGCGGCAAGGGCTACTACGGGCATTTCGTGCACGAGCAGGTGCTCGCCCACGGCTGCAAGATCAGCGGCTGCACGGTGCATTTCGCCGATAACGAGTACGACCACGGGCCGATTATCAGCCAACATGCGGTGCCGGTGCTGGACGACGATACGGCCGATACGCTGGCGGCGCGGGTGTTCGCGGCGGAGTGCGAGGCGTACCCGGCGGCAATACAGCTCTTTGCCGAAGGGCGGTTGAAGATTGAAGGGCGGAAAGTTCGAATACTGAAATGATCACGCGGAAAACGACAGGAATTTGGACAAGATAACGAGATAAGACAAGATGAAGGAGACGAACGCTCTCGATATTTCGCGCATCTTGTGATCCCGTGCCGCTGTCGGCGTCGCCGCGTTTTGCAGCTTGACGTGAACCCTCTACGATGGTCATTACATGGAGTCAGATGGCATGTCGACGATGCGCGCTTTGGTGAAGTCCCGCCCGGAACTGGGCATTTGGATGGAAGAGATTCCCATTCCGGAGCCGGGGATCAATGATGTTCTGATCAAGATACATAAGACGGCGATCTGCGGCACGGATGTGCATATCTACAATTGGGACGCCTGGGCGCAGAAGCATATCCAGCCGCCGCTGGTGATCGGGCATGAGTTCGCGGGGACGGTGGAAGCCGTGGGGAGCAATGTCCATGACTTCAAGAAGGGGGATGTGGTCAGCGGCGAGGGGCACCTGGTGTGCGGCTTGTGCCGCAACTGCCTGGCG
This sequence comes from uncultured Planctomycetota bacterium, assembly GCA_903901045.1. Taxonomy (GTDB): domain Bacteria; phylum Planctomycetota; class Brocadiia; order CAIUPP01; family CAIUPP01; genus CAIUPP01. The sequence continues at coordinate 40,368 of CAIUPP010000054.1, read as the reverse complement.
GGACGGCGGCATCTCTGCCCGCGCACGAGCGGGGTGGGGGTGAACCGGCAGGGGGCGTTCGCGGAGTACCTGTGCATTCCGGTGAGCAACGTCTGGTACGCGCAGAAGGATATCCCGCTGGAGGTTCTAAGCTGCTTCGATCCGCTGGGGAACGCCACGCATACCGCGCTTTCTTTCGACCTGGTTGGGGAGGATGTGCTGGTGACGGGGGCGGGGCCGATCGGCCTGATGGCCGCCGCCATCGCGAGGCACGTCGGGGCGCGGTACGTGGTGGTGACGGATGTGAACCCGTACCGGCTGGAGCTGGCGCGCAAGATGGGGGTGACTCTCGCGGTGGACCCGCGCCAGAAGACGCTGGCGCAGGTGCAGGCGGAGCTGGGGATGAAGGAGGGGTTCGACGTGGGGCTGGAGATGTCCGGCAGCCCGGAGGCGTTCCGCAGTATGCTGGCGGCGATGTGCCACGGGGGGCGGATCGCCCTGCTGGGGATTCTGCCCAATGGGACGGCGATTGACTGGGATACGGTGATTTTCAGTTCGCTGCACATCAAGGGGATCTACGGGCGGGAGATGTTCGAGACGTGGTACAAGATGACCTCCATGCTCCAGAGCGGGCTGGATATCAAGCCACTGATTACGCACCGCTTCCCCATCGCCCGGTACGAGGAGGCGTTCTCGGTGATGCGCTCGCACAATTCGGGGAAGGTGATTCTGGATTGGATCTGACGGATCAGACAGATTGGACGGATGAACAATGTACGGCAACAAAGCAAAAGAGGCGTTGCAGGGCACGTTGCAGGAGATCCGCCAGGCCGGGCTGTACAAGTCCGAGCGGGTGCTGGCGAGTCCGCAGGGGGCGTGGATTACGCTGCACGACGGGCGCAAGGTGCTGAACCTGTGCGCCAATAATTACCTCGGGCTGTCGGGCCGCCCGGAGATGATCGAGGCGGCGACCGAGGGAATGGAGATGTGGGGGTACGGCCTCTCATCGGTCCGCTTCATCTGCGGGACGCAAGCGCTCCACAAGACGCTGGAGCAGCGCGTGACGGAGTACCTGGGGACGGAGGACACGATCCTCTATTCCTCCTGCTTCGACGCAAACGGCGGGCTGTTCGAGACGATCCTGGGGGAACAGGATGCGGTGATTTCGGATCAACTCAACCACGCGAGCATTATCGACGGGGTCCGCCTCTGCAAGGCGCAGCGCCTGCGCTATGCAACGAACGATATGACGGAGCTCGAGGCGCGGCTCAAGGAAGCGGCTTCGGCGCGGTTGCGGCTGATCGCGACCGATGGGGTCTTTTCGATGGATGGGACCGTCGCCAATCTGAAGTCGATCTGCGATCTGGCGGAAAAGTATGACGCGCTGGTGATGGTGGATGATTCGCACGCGGTGGGAGTGCTCGGGAAGACGGGACGCGGGAGCCATGAGCATAACGGCGTGATGGGGCGTGTGGATATCCTCACCGGCACGTTCGGCAAGGCGCTGGGGGGCGCTTCGGGCGGCTACACGAGCGGGCGCAGGGAGATCGTGGAACTGCTGCGGCAGCGCTCGCGCCCGTACCTCTTTTCGAACACGCTCCCCCCCGCGGTGGCGGCGGCGTCGATCAAGGCGCTGGAGATGGTGAGCGCTTCGACGGAGTTGCTGGAACAGCTGAGGGAGAATACGGAGCATTTCCGCACTTCGATGCGACGGATCGGATACAAGATTCCCGCAGGGGCGCATCCGATTGTGCCGGTGATGCTGGGGGAGGCGTCGCTGGCGTCGGAGATGGCGGCGCGGCTGCTGACCAAAGAGGTGTACGTGGTGGGCTTCTCCTATCCCGTGGTGCCGAAAGGGGCGGCGCGGATACGAATCCAGATGTCGGCGGGGTTTAGCCGGTCGGATCTGGATTTCGCGCTGGAGCGGCTGGAGACCGTGGGACGGGAATTGGGGGTTATCTAGCGAGCGCGGCGTTGTTGCGTTGACGGCGCGTGGGCCCGGCGGGTGCCCGCGGCGACGTTCCAGGGCGCAGCATGCTGCGCCCCTACGACGGATGCAGCACGCCACGTTGCGCTCTGTTCTGGGCAAGGCATGCCTTGCCCCTACAACCACAACCGGCGGTTGCGCGCGGCGACGCTCCAGGGCGCAGCATGCTGCGCCCCTGCGACGGATGCGACACGCCACGTTGCGCTCTGTTCTGGGCAAGGCATGCCTTGCCCCTACGACGGATGCGGCGCAGATGGGCGCAGTGCGGCTTGATTATGGCTGGCCGCCGCGTTCTGGGACGGGGCGCTGGTCACAAATGCAACAGATGGGACAGTTGGGGCACCCGTCCGCTTCACCATCCAATTACTCCACAGCAATGCGCCAAGGCGACGGTGGAGAATATGCCTGCTCCCGGCGATATGGCACAGGGATTGCTTACAAAGAATTCCAACTCTGTTACGTTTCCTGGTCCGTGAGAAGGAGGAGTTGGATGAAGAGGTTCTGCATGCTGGCGGTTGCCGCAATGGTGATTTGCGTCCTGACGGGTTGCCTGTCCAACGGCGGATTCAGGGGACAGACGACCAACACCGTCGTGTCGCTCTCGCAGGCCAATTACAAGGTGGTCAAGGCCGGAGCGCGCGGAGACAGCCACGGTTTCCTGCTGCTGGGATTGCTGCCGATCACAAGCCCGGGCTATGCGGCCGCCAAGGATGATCTCTACGATTCAATCAAGGAGAATCTGACCGGCCGCGCGATCGCGCTGGCCAATCAGACGGAAGATCACTCGTACCTGTACCTGATCCTTTTCGCAATTCGACGCAATACGATCACGGCCGATGTGATTGAGTTCACGAAGTAGTCCTGCTGTGCCGAGCCGTTCGGTCTCAACGAGAGGCGTTGCATCGTGTGAGCGACTGACGTTCGCAAGCGTTCGTTGACGCAATGTGCCGTTCGTAAGCGACCTTCGGCCGGAGGTCGTCCTTGGCGCGCCGGGCCGCGGAAGGCTCGGCGCGCCTTTGTTTCATCCCCAGGCGCTGCGGCCCTCCATGCAGGCTTGCCCCCTCCCCCCTGCCACACGTATCATGCTTTCCTGACTTGTCCATCAGGCACCTTTGGGAAGCGGAGGGAGAGATCATGCAGTTCAGATACTTGTCCCGCGCGGATGTCGAGCGCGTTGCCATGCCGATGTCGGAAATCGTGTCGGTCGTGGAGGAGGCGTTCCGCCAGAAGGGGGAGGGCAAGGTGGAAATGCCGCCGAAGCCGGGCATCCATACGCAACCGGACGCTTTCATTCACGCCATGCCCGCGTATCTTTCGGAGATGGGCGCGGCGGGAATGAAGTGGGTCGGCGGCTATCCTTCCAATCAGAAGAAGGGGCTGCCCTACATCACGGGGCTGATGATCCTGAACGACCCGCAGACCGGCATCCCGCTGGCGGTGATGGATTGCACCTGGGTCACGGCCATGCGTACCGGCGCCGCCACGGCGGTCGCGGCCAAGTACCTCGCGCGGAAGAATTCCCGCTCCGTGGCGATCCTCGCCTGCGGCGTGCAGGGACGCAGCAACCTGACGGCGCTCAAGGTGGTGCTGCCCGGATTGACCGACGTGCGCGCGTACGACGTGGTGCCCGCGGTCCAGAAACGTTTTGTCGAGGAGATGTCGAAGCAACTCGGCGTGACCGTGCGGGGGGCGAAGAGCGTCGAGGATGCGGCGCGCGGGGCGGATGTGATCGTCACGTCCGGCCCCATTCTGAAGCACCCCGCCCCCGCCCTGTCGCTCGACTGGGTGACGCGCGGCGCGTTCATTTCGCCCGTGGACTTCGACTCGTACGTCCAGCCGCCGGTGTTCGCGAAGGCGGGCAAGCTGTACACGGACGATCTTTCGCAGCAGGCGTACTACAAGAAGATCGGCTATTTCGCGGATACTCCCACGCCGATGGGAGACCTCGGCGAACTGGTCACCGGCCGCAAGCCCGGGCGCGAGAGGGATGATGAGTTGACGATTTCGGTCAACCTCGGCATCGCGCTGGAGGATATGGCGGTGGGAATCCGCGTGCTCCGCGCCGCAGAGAAGAAGAATATGGGGCAGATGCTCGACTTGTAGAACTGGTTTTGCTCTGTTGGGGCCTGTGGGGACACAATACTTTTCAAAGGAAAGTTTTGTGTCCCCACCCGCGTCTCTCATGCATCCTCTGTCCTGGCCGCTGTCGCCGGGGCGGGGGATGTTTCTTCCGGAGGATGGAGAGACTTCGCGCAGATGATCGCCCCCACCGTGACCAGCAGCCCGCCTATCCAGAGCCTCGGGCCGGCGGGCGCCTTGAGGTAAAGGGAGGTGGTGAGCAGCGAGAGCACGGGGGTGAAGTAGGAGAGCGCCGTAACCAGAACGATCCGCCCGCGCCGCATGGCCATGTCCCAGAACACGTAGGCCAGCAGGATGGGAATCAGCGCCATGAAGAAGAGTTCTCCTATGGCGCGCGCCGACCAGTGGTGCGCCTCCCCTCGGACGGCGCTGCACCCAAGCAGGACCAGCCCGGCAAAAAGAATGAAGAGCGGCACGGCGTTTCCCTTGGAGCCCGCGGCCAATCGCCGGGAGAGCACACTGTAGAGCGCCCACGATACCGCCGCGCAGAATCCAAGCAGATAGGGAAGCCAGTCCGATTCCAGCCGGACCCACAGCGACGACCAGTCGAAACTCCGCCCGTTGGTCAGGGCCAGGAGCGCTCCGGCGAATGCCGCGCCGACCCCCAGCGCCAGCGTCGGGCGCGCGCGCGCCTTGAGAATAGGGATGGAGAAGAGCAGCGTGCATGTCGGGAAAAGGTAATTCAGCACGCTCACTTCAAGCACCTGCTGGCTGTCTTTGGCCAGGCCGACGGCAAGATAGATGCTTACCGCGTAAATGGCGACCAGCCCGCCGCAGATGATCAGGTAGTCCGGGCGCATCGCGAACAGATGCCGCCGCCGGAAGGGGGAGACCGCCAGGGGCATCAGACCCAGTGTGCCGCCGATGATGAACGCCAGCGCGGCTGCGGTGAGCGATCCGATTTCGGTTGCGAGGCTCCCCGAGGTGGCAAAAGAGGTGCTCCAGAAACAAATCGCCATGACGCCAAGAAGCGTAGCCACATTTTCCGACGGTCCGTCACGCATGGGGGAGTCTCCGGATCATTCGAAGAGTCTGTCTGCGGCGGCGAGCAGGGCGGCGACAGAGGGGAGCACGGCGTGCTCGAGGGGTGTGGCGGATGGGATGGGGGTGTCCTGCGCGGCGACGCGCTGGACGCCCGCTTTGAGGGCGCGGAAGCAGCGTTCGCCGATGCGGGCGGAAACTTCCGCGCCGATGCCGCCAGTGAGCGGCCCTTCTTCCAGAACGATGCAGCGGCCGGTCTTAGCGACCGTGGCTTCGAGGGCGGTCAGGTCCATCGGTTTGAGGGTGCGCAGGTCGAGAACGTCCGCCTCCAGGCCCCCTTCGCTCAACTCGCCGGCGGCGGCCAGGGCAAGCGGCACGCAGGCGCCGTAGGTGATGATGGAAAGGTCTTTCCCTTCGCGCGCGAGCCGCGCAACGCCCAGCGGAACCGTGTAATCCCCTTCCGGCACTTCGCCGCGCGCGCCGTAGAGCGCTTTGGGCTCGATGAAGAGGACGGGGTTCGGGTCGCGGATCGCGGCGGCGAGAAGGCCCTTGGCGTCGGCGGGTGTGGCGGGGCAGACGATTTTAAGTCCGGCGACGCTGAGGAAGACGTTCTCCAGGTTCTGCGAGTGGCTCGCGCCGTAGCCGCGGCCGGCCCCGGCGGGCGCGCGGATCACCAGCGGCACTTTCACCTGCCCGTCGTAGATGTAATGCAGTTTCGCGGCGTGGTTGATGATCTGGTCGGCGGCCAGGAGGATGAAGTCCATGAACATGATTTCGACGACGGGGCGGAGGCCGGTCATGGCCGCGCCGACGGCCACGCCGACGAAGCCGTTCTCGGAGATCGGCGTCTCGATGATCCGCTCCGGCCCGTACTTCTCATGGAGGCCGCGGGTGATGCCGAAGGCGCCGCCGTAAGGGCCGATGTCCTCGCCCATGAGCACGACGGAGGCGTCGCGCGTGAGGGCTTCGTCGAGTGCGGCGCGAATCGCGTCGCTGAAGTACATTTCAGGCATCGCGACGCCCCCCCTTCCGAAAAAGTCGGGACACAATACTTTCGGGGAAGGACGGCGGAATGCGCCGGGGCCTGCGGGGTGTAAAGTATTGTGTCCCGACTTTTTCAGGCATCGGCGTAGACCCCCTGCAGCGCGGTCTCGGGCGGGGTGAGCGGGGAGCGGCGGCAGGCCTCCTCGGCCTCGGCGATCTGCCGGCGGACTTCCTCCTCGATCCAGGGGAGGGTCTCCTTCCAGCCCGCCTTTTCGAGTTTGAGGCGAGTGAGGGTGAGCGGGTCGCGCTCGCGCCACTTCGCCTCCTCTTCGCGGGTGCGGTAGAGAAGCTTGTCGCTCTTGGAGTGGCCGCAGAAGCGGTAGGTGGCGGCCTCGATGAAGGCCGGGCCCTTGCCGGCGCGGAGGGGGGCGAGGGCGCGCCGGGCGGCCGCTTCGACGGCTTCGACGTCCATGCCGTCGACGCACTCGGCGGAGATGCCGTAGGCGCGCGGGCGGGCGAGGATGTCCCCGCCGGCGACCGTGCGGCAGACCGGCTCGGACATGGCGTAACGATTGTTCTCGCAGACGTAGAGGACGGGGAGGCTCCAGAGGGCGGCCATGTTGAGCGATTCGTGGAAGACGCCCTGGTTGGTTGCGCCATCGCCGAAGAAGCAGACGATGGCCGCGCCGGTGCGCAGGAGATGGGCGGAGAGGGCGGCCCCGGTGGCGATGGGGATTCCGCCGCCGGTGATGCCGTTGGTGCCCAGCAGGCCGATCCCCGGGGCGCTGAGATGCTGCGAGCCGCCGCGCCCGCGGCAGTAGCCGATCTGACGCCCCATCAGTTCGCCCAGAAGCCGGGCGGGCTCTCCCCCCATGGCCAGGAGATGGCCGTGCCCCCGGTGGCAACTGACGACTTCGTCCCCCAGTTCCAGCGCTTCGGCGACGCCAACGGCCACGGCTTCCTGCCCGATGCAGAGATGGCAGGTGCCGGCGATGGCCCCCTCGGTGAAGAGGGCGCCGATCCGCTCTTCCATGAGGCGGATGAGCAGCATTTTGCGGTATGCCGAGAGCAGTCGTTCTTCGGGCAAGCGGTCTCTTCCGACAAGGGCCCAGGCGAACGCCAACAGAGTGATTCTAGCCGGATGGATGCGGTCTTACAAGCAAGGAACCGTGAGGGAACGAGGGCCCGCCGCCTCCGGATTCCTGAGAGTGCTTGTTGACGAAGGCGGGCGGGGGTTATACAATCTGGCTGGGTGGCGAGGTATGAGGAGCGTATGAGAAAAGTTCTGTTGATGCTGGCCGGACTGGCGCTGCTGGCGGGGTTCGCTTCGCGCGCGGAAGCGCAGTTGCTGCCCGATACGAAGCTCACGGACCGGATGCCGAGTTCCAACCAGCCGATCACGGCGCGGCTCCCGGCAACCCGCACGGCGATTTCGGATACCCTCCCCTACATCCCGGTCGATATCACCGGCCGCCGGGCGAAGTATTTCGAGCCGTCCACTGCGCGCCTGACGAACTACAAGGAGCCCATCACCGGTAGTCTGCCCTTTACGCACCTGGACATCAGCACGGAACTCCCGTACGTGTACACGCCCGTTACGGTGCCGCGCCCGAATTACAAGGAACCGATCACCAGCAGGCTGACGCCGGTGAAAACCGCCATTTCCGTCCAGTTCCCAACGCCGACGGATCAGAACTGATCCGAGTCGTTCCCCCACTCGCCGCATTTCCGGTCGTGCATCACTTTCGCGCGAAGTCATTCTGAGCGTAGCGAAGAATCTTTCGACAGGCGAACGGTTAGCGCTCCAAAAGACCTTTCGCTACGCTCAAGGTGACAAAGGGGCAAGCCGCCCCGCGCGTAAGTGATACACGACTGCATTTCCATCAGGGTTGCTTGTCGTCAGCCGGCGGCGTTTCGGCGGCGGCTTTCTCCCGCTCCAAGTCGGCGATGAGCGCGCCCACGGGACAGAGGAAGATGTCGTCGACCAGCACGCGCCCGCTCTTGAGCCCTTCCACATCCAGAATGCGGAAGATGAACCGGCTCTCTCGCGGAGTGGCGGCGTCCTCCCAAAGCAATTCCCACTGAGGCGCAGATTGCGCGGCCGGCGGGGTGCTGCGCACGAGGGCGTCCCTGGGGTCGCCCCCCTGCTCGGCCAGGGTGAGGGTGACTGATTTGACCGCCTCCGCTTCGACTTTGACGAAGCCGCCGAAGACGTAGGCGCCGGGGGGCAGGGTGAATTCACTGGAGGGAAGTTGGACGTTCACCGGCTGCGCGCCGCGACCGAAGGCGGCCATCGCATGCCGGCCGGTCCGGCCCCCTTCGACCACGGTCCCCCCCAGCGGAAGCGTCTCGAAGCCGGGGTCCGGCTTCAGCAGGGGATGGTTGTAGCGCTGGAAGAGCGCGTCGCTATACGCGACGGCATGACTGTACACGCGCAGCGGGACGTCGAAGAGCCGCAATCCCACCATCTGGCTTCCCGGCTTTTCCAGCGGGGCGACTTCGAAGCCGTAATCGGCGTTGAGAATCTGCCCGGCCAGCAGCGAATAGGGATCGTTGGCGACGGAGACTTTTCTGCTCCGGACGTTGAAGGCGGTGATGGCGACGGTCTCATCCACTTGCGCGCGCATGGCGCGCCCCATGGTCACGTCGGTGCGCATTTTTTCCAAGCCGGCCCGCACGTCGCGAACGAGCATGACCGCCTGCCCGGCCAGGATGAGCAGCAGTATGGCACTGAGGGCGATCCAGCTTTCTTTCCCCCCTTCCTGCGGCAGACGCGACCTGAGACGGCCCCAGCATTCCTGCACAAGAGGCGCGATCTGCTTGCCGGTGAACAGCGCGAGCGCGGCGAAGGCCATCATGTGATAGGCGTTGGAACTGTGCTGGAGGAAGAGGATGGGCACGAACGAGACCAGGAACGAAGCGCCGAGCATACGGTCCCATCGGTCGCCTGTGAAGGCGGCGAAGAGGAGGAAGGCCAGGAGGAGGCCATGGGTCAGCGGCAGGATGAAGGCGCGGACAAATTCCCACGCCCGCGGGCCGAGGACGTTGGCGTTGGCGGGGAGCGCCAGGAGGACGGAGCCGATGAGCAGCGCGCCGATCAGAGCGAAGCGGTCGCGTCCCGAGCCGGAGCGCCCCGCCCAGCGGCGCAGGCAGTTCAGCGCGGGCAATAGCGCGGCCAGATAGAGTAGGTAACGGCTGATGCCGTTGAAGAATATGCTTCCGGAATGGGTCCAGAAGCGCTGGCCGATGTTCCCCCAGGCGAGGCTCTGGGCCGCGCCGCTCCCGCCGTGGAGCAAAGCCGCGAAGCTCTCCCGGTACGACGGGAGCGCGGCGAGCACGCCGCCGGTGAGCAGGAGCCATGCGGCTGCCAGCGCGAGCTTCCCCTTCCAGGCCTTCTCCTTCCGGTCGAGCAGAGCCGGCAGGACGAGGCTGAAGAGAATCGCCGCCGAGATCACGAGCGGAGCCAGTTCGCGGGACAGGACGGCCACGAGCGCGCAGGCCATCCAGCCGATCAGCTTGCCGCGAGTGCGCGTCTCCAGCCAGTCCAGATAGAAAACCGCCCAGGCGAGTACGGCAGCCAGTTCAACCATGCTGGTGTACCAGGATTTCCAACTGGCCATCATCAGGTAGATATCGTTGAAGCCGAAGAGCGCGGCGGCGATGAAGCCGGCGCCTCGCCCGGCGATTCGCACTCCGACCTGATACACGAGCCAAACCACGGCGAGCCAGAGGACCAGGTACATGGCCTGGTGGCCGTTGAAGTTGAAGCCCCAGAAGTAGTAGTTGACCAGCCAGGCCAATTGCGGCATGGGGCGGTAGTAGTGGCCGAACAGCGGGTCGCTCACGCTGAAGACGCGCCAGGGACGGGCGGAATCGCCGATGGATCGGGTGACCCATTTCAGATCGTCGCTGGCGACGTAGTTGTCGAAGCTGTTGAAGGCGAGAATCGCCAGCAGGAGGAGCAGCGCAAGGATGGGCCCTTGTGTGCGCAGAAACCGCGCCGCGGGCGAAGCCAGGATTCCAGTTGCGCCTTTCCTCAACCGCATTCCTCCGTAAAGTCGGGACACAATATTTTACACTACCGTAACACCTTGCTACAACACCTTTTAACGTTGTGATAAAGTATTATGTCCCGACTTTATTGGGGGCCGCCCCATCCGCTTGTCCTGTAAGTCGAGACCCGTCACACGCTCGACTCTCCGGACGAATTGCGCGTCTCCGCACGGCCGGCCGGTGCTGGTTGCTTTTCGCAATGCGGGCATATCTTCCGGATCGGAGAGAAGCCATTCGCGCCATTCCTGCGCGGTCCCCACCAAGTCACGGTCAGCCACGAGGGGATCCCGCGCCCGCTCGCCGGCATGGAACCCCGCGCTTGACCAAGGATACTCCCAAGCCTGCTCCACCAACCCGGCGCGAACCGGATTTCGCTCGACGTATCGAACGGCAGCCATTCCATGCGCCTCGTCCAAAGGGCAGGAGAAGAACCGACCCTGGAAGAGATATCCGCGCACCCCTTCGCGCCGGTTGATGCGCCATGTGAATTTTCGATGCGCTTCCCCAAACGCGCCGGCAAGGCTCTCGCAACTCCGAGGCACGACTATGAAGTGCACATGGTTGGCCATCAGGCACCAGGATAGAAATTTCAGCCCGTGCTTGTCCCCCTCCTCGATCAGCAGACGCAGATACAGTTGGCGGTCTGCATCGTCGGAGAAGACCGGCTGAGATCGCACCCCACGCTGGGTCACATGATGCGCACAATCCGGAATGACGACACGCGATAATCTTCCCATGTGCCAGACGCCCCCTCCCCATTGAAAAGTCGGGACATAATATTACTTCATGGTTCAGCGTACTGCAACGTCGTGCGCCAGCAATGGGCGAAAGTATTGTGTCCCGACTTATGGCCATAAAGTCGGGACATAATACTTTACAAGGCGGTAACCTGCTGCGACCACACGGGTTAGCGTCGGGATAAAGTATTGTGTCACGACTTTTCGTTCGCCGGCTCGCGGCGCACTTTGATGAGGACGCGCACGGCTTCTACCAGCAGCATGAGCGACAGGCCCGCGAGCAACAGGGCGACCCAACTGACGAGGCCCCCCGGAACCTGCCGCACTTCGGCCACCGGCTTGAAGAACCCCTGCTTGATGAAGCCGAATAGCGCCCACATGCTCATGACGTACATGAACGCCCCCGGCACGCCAACGACCGGCCAGACCCACCAGGCCCGGCGCGTGCGATAAAGCCAGACCGTGATCCCCAGCAGCGTCAGCGCCGCCAAGAGCTGGTTGCTCGCGCCGAAGAGGGGCCAGAAGAGTTTCCAGGCGGGGATCGGCCGGCCGGCGGCGTCGGTGACTTTCTGGATGACGAAGTAGAGCGGCACGATGACGGTGACGGCGGTGGCGACCCACCGCCCCGCCTGCCCCTGCCAACCGGTAAGTTCCTGCATGATGTAGCGCCCCAGCCGCGTGCAGACGTCGAGCGTGTCGTAGACGAAGGTGGTGAAGGCCAGCAGCCCGAAGGAGATGCCGAGGAGGACGGGGATGTGGATGATCCGCAGGAAATTGCCGATGCCCGAGGCATAAATGTAGTTGGGGTTGGTGATGCCGCTGTTGGCCGGGAGCATCATCAGGCAGCAGAGGGAGACGACGGCCACCATTCCCTCCAGCAGCATGGTGCCGTACCCAACGGGGCGCGCGTCGGTCTCGCGCTTCAACTGCTTGGAGGTGGTCCCGCTGGCGATGAGGGCGTGGAAGCCGGAGCAGGCGCCGCAGGCGATGGTGATGAAGAGCATGGGGAAGAGCGCCTCCCCGCGCGCTGTGCTCCAGCCGATGAAGGCGGGGTACTCGACGCCGTGCCCGCCGAAGAGCAATCCCAACAGCCCCGCGCCGAGCGCGCAGTAAAGGAAGTAGCCGCCGAGGTGCCCGCGCGGCTGGAGGAGTATCCACATCGGCACGAGCGAGGCGACGAAACAGTATGCCAGGAGCAGAACGTCCCACAACCGCACGGAGTTCTCAGCGCTCAGCCCCACCATGGAGGCGAGGTCCAGCGGGATGTACTGCCCCGCCCAGATCGCGGCGCCGACCAGCGGAAGGAAGATCAGGGTGGCAGCGCCCAGTGAAAGCTTCGTGAACCGCAACATCAGGCCCATGATGACCGGCAGCACAAGGTAGATCATGGAGCTGGCGGCGATGCCGCCGCCGGTGACGATCACGCCGTTCTCCAGCGTCTGGGTCCCGACGAAGGAGGTTGCGACAATGTCGGTGAAGGCGACCACCACGTACACCAGCGCAATCCAGACGAAGATCATGCAGAGGAGGTAGGATGTGCGCGTCATGTGCTCGCGGATGATCTGCGCGATGGAGCCGGCCTTGTGCCGGATGGAGGCCACGAGCGCGGCGAAGTCGTGCACGCCGCCGATGAAGATGGAGCCGATGACGATCCAGAGCAGCGCCGGAAGCCAGCCGAACATCATCCTGGCCAGGATCGGGCCGACAATGGGCCCGGCGGCGGCGATGGCGGAGAAGTGCTGGCCGAGGAGAAATTTCGGCTCGATGGGGACGTAGTCCACGTCGTCGCGTAACGAGACAGCGGGGGTTTGCGCGTCGCGGTTCAGTCCGAACCACCGCGAGAGCAGCCGGCCATAAAAGTAATACGCGGCTGCGAACAACGCCGCGCAGGTTAGGGCGACCGTCAGAAGGCTCATGGTTTCTCCGAAAGGATTGACGCGGGGGATTCTACGTCAGGGATGGAGTATTTTCAACGCCGTGACGGCGGGGCTCGCCGCGGGATAAAGTCGGGACACAATACTTTATAAAGCGCTAACACATTATGGTTACATAGGTTGGCGTTGGGATAAAGTATTATGTCACGACTTAACTTAGCGGCAAGATAAAGTATTATGTCCCGACTTTATTCTGCCAGGTCCCTGACGACGGCGCTGAGGCCTTCGACGACGCGCGCCATGCGGTCGTACTGGAGTTTGTCGGGGGTGTCCTGTGCGGCATGATAGTACTCGTAACGGAAGAAGGCGGTGTCGGTGACCATGAGGCCGGGATACCCTTCCTGCCAGAAGGACCATTGGTCGGACAGGCCGGAGGCGGGGATAAATTCCGGCAGCGCGCCCCCTTCGGAGGGAAATGGCTCGGCGCGGCGGAACGTGCCGACGCAGCGCCGTATCAGGGAGCGCGACGCTGTGTTCCCGACGAATGCGATGTAGTTGCCGGTGGAAGGATAGAGCGCGCCGAAGGGATAGGGCAGTTTCTGGCTGCCGGGGGCGTCCTTGTAGCAGCCGATGGTCTCGGGCGTGAGCATGGCGACGATGCGGTCGCCGCGCTTGCGGCAGTTACGGGCATGGACGCGGCTGCCCATTTCCTCGGTCTGGAAGTATGGCGGTTCCTCGTTGGCGAAGGCGACGAAGCGCACGGTGCGTTGCGGCGAACGCCCGGCCATGTCGCGGGCTATCGCGACCATGGCGGCGACGCCGCTGCCGTTGTCGTTGGCGCCGGGGTTGCTGCAGGTGTCGTAGTGCGCGCCGACGATGACGATCTCCTCGGGACGCGCGACGCCGCGTTTCTCGGCGATGAGGTTCTGGAATTGTTTCTTGTCCGCGCTGAAGGTCTCGCGCGTGACGGAGTAGCCCGCCGCGCGCAACTGCGCGTCGATGAAGTCGGCCGCCTTGCCCAGTTCGGCGAGGCGATAGAGGTTGCGGTCGCCGATCTCCCCCGCCAGCGCCTGAACGTCCTTTCGGAGGGCCGCTTCGAGCGCCCTTTGCTGCGGCGTCATCTCAGGCAGCGGGCCGCGCCAACTGCGGCCGGGCATGCCGATGATGTACCAGACGGTGACAATCCCCGCCAGCAGGCAGACGCCAAGCGTGGTTAGAATGACGAGGATGAGCCTTCTCCCTCCGGACAGCGGTTTCCTGGCCAAGCAGTCCCCTCTCACAATGGAGGTCGGAACACGGCACCTTTCTCTAGAGATGGTTTCACAACTTGACATGTAGCGCGGACTATCAAGTCCGCGCCAATGAGTTCGCGGGTTTGATAACCCGCGCTACAGTTGTGAACCCAGTTCTAATTGTAACACCCCAATGTGCCCAGAGTTACTGCGCGAGAAAATATTGTGTCTCGACTTTTTCTCCGCGCCGGGCATGTGTTAGACTGTCGCAAGTCACGACATGACTTGATAATCTCACGCCGGACATTATAATAAGGTGCTTCGGCCTCGCTGCCTTTGCAGCGGCAGGGGGAGAAAATGTTCGATTCGCTGACGAAAAATCTCGATGGCATCCTCCGCAAGCTGCGGGGGACGGGCGTTATCACTGAGGACAACACGCGGGAGACGATGCGGGAAATCCGCATGGCCCTGCTGGAAGCCGACGTGAGCTACAAGGTGGTGAAGGATTTCACCAACGCCTGCATTGAGCGCGCGAAGGGCCAGGAGGTGCTGCGCAGCGTGGCCCCGGGCCAGCAGGTCGTCAAGATCGTCCATGACGAGCTGGTGAATCTGATGGGGCCGGTGGACCATACGATCCGCCACTCCGAGCATGGCCCGGTGGTGATTATGCTGGCGGGGCTGCAGGGCTCCGGCAAGACGACGACGGCGGCGAAGCTGGCGCTGTACCTGACGCACAAGGGACACGCCCCGCTGCTGGTGGCGGCGGACGTGCAGCGCCCGGCGGCGATCGAGCAGTTGAAGGTGCTGGGCCAGCAGTTGAATGTGCCGGTGTACGCGGAAGAGGGGGGCCGGCCCCCGCGCATCTGCGAGCGCGCCGTTCAGGTGGCGCGCGACCGCAATTGCGATATGGTGATTCTGGACACCGCGGGGCGCCTGCATATCGACCAGGCGCTGATGGAAGAGTTGCGCGAGGTCAAGGAAAAGGCGAAGCCGCAGCATATTTTCCTTGTCTGCGACGCGATGACCGGGCAGGATGCCGTCAATAGCGCAAACGAGTTCAATCAGCAACTCGAAATTGACGGGGTGATCCTGACGAAGCTGGATGGCGACGCGCGCGGCGGCGCGGCGCTGAGCATCAAGGCGGTGACCGGCAAGCCGGTGAAGTTTATCGGCGTCGGGGAGAAGCTGGAAGCGCTGGAGGAGTTCCATCCGGACCGGATGGCTTCGCGCATTCTGGGCATGGGCGACGTGGTGAGCTTCGTCGAGAAGGTCCAGGCCCAGGCCGACGTGGAGAAGGCGCGCGAGCTTGAAGAGAAGATCCGCAAGCGCACGCTGACGCTGGAGGATTTTCTGGATCAGCTTCAGCAGGTCAAGAAGCTGGGGTCGCTGAAGGACGTGCTGGGCCTGCTGCCGGGAATGGGCGGGATGGATTTTTCGAGCGCGCAGAATGAGATTCCGCGCGTCGAGGCGATTGTGCGGTCGATGACGCCGCGCGAACGCATGGACCCGGATGTGATCGACACGTCGCGGCGGCAACGCATCGCGGCGGGGAGCGGGACGACGGCGCAGGAGGTCAACCAGCTCCTGAAGCAGTTCCGCCAGATGAAGAAGATGATGAAGATGTTCAGCGAAAGCGGCGGCAAGAGCAAGGCGCTCGGCGGTCTGATGACGCGGATGCCGGGCGGGGCCGCCAAGATGTCCGGCATGCGCCCCGGGAAGCGCCCCAGGTAGTGCGGGGCATCGCGCCGTCCGCAAACGGACGGCGATGGTTCAACAGCAAAGGCAGGAGAACACGTGGTCAGAATTCGGCTGATGAAGATGGGCCGCAAGGGCCGTCCGTTCTACCGGGTGGTCGCGGCCGACGCAAAGGGAAAGCGCGACGGGAAGTCCGTCGAGATCCTCGGCTACTATGATCCGCTGGCCCCGGCTGAGAAGCAGGTGGTCATGGAGCGCGAACGCATTCAGTATTGGCTGAGCGTCGGCGCGCAGCCGTCGGATACGGTGGCTAACATGATCAAGAAGGCCGGGATCAAGAAGGTCGCGGCTGCGAAGTAGCCGCCGGCTCGGCCCCTTTTCCCAAGGCGAAGGCCATGCGCATTGACATCCTCACGCTGTTTCCGGGCATGTTCGAGCCGGTGCTGCGCGAGAGCATGCTGCGCATTGCGCAGGAGAAGGGGTTGGTGGAATTCCACCTGCACGACCTGCGGACCTTCGGCGAAGGGACGCGGCGCAATGTGGATGACCGCCCTTACGGCGGCGGGCCCGGGATGGTGCTGATGTGCGGGCCGGTGTTCGATGCGGTGGAGAGCATCGAGCGCGAGTCGGGCCCCACGCGCCGGATTTTGACCTCTCCGCAGGGCCGCTTGCTGACGCAGAAGGTGGCGGAGGAGCTGGCCGGGCTGGATCGATTGCTGATTCTGTGCGGCCATTACGAAGGATATGACGAGCGCATCCCCGCCGGCCTGAACGCCGACGAGATCTCCGTGGGGGACTTTGTCCTGACCGGAGGGGAACTGGCGGCGATGTGCATTGTGGATGCGGCGACCCGGCTGATCCCGGGAGTGCTGGGGGACGAGGAGTCTTCCCGGCGGGACTGCTTCAGCCAGGGGTTGTTGGGCTGGCCGCAGTACACGCGCCCGCCGCTGTTTCGCGGGATGGAAGCGCCGGAGTTGCTGCGCTCGGGGGACCACGGCAAGGTGGCCGCCTGGCGCGAGGAGCAGGCGCGGCTGCGGACGGCGCTGCGCCGCCCGGATTTGTTGATGAAGCAAGGCGTGGTCCCGCCGCGGGACGCGCGCTAGAGGTCGGTTGGGTCTTTGTCCGTGTCCGTCCGTGTGCTTAACTGGAGGAGAGCATGAGTCACCCCATCATTCAGCAGCTTGAGAAGGCCCAGATGAAGGACCGTACCTGGGACTTCGGCGTTGGCGACACGGTCGAGGTTCGCAGCAAGATCAAGGAAGGCGACAAGGAGCGCGTGCAGATTTTCGCCGGCACGGTGGTGGGGCGCAAGGGAACGCGCAACCGCGAGTCCGTCGTGGTCCGCCGCCTCGTGCAGGGCGAAGGAGTCGAGCGCACCTTCCCGCTGCACAGCCCCACGCTGGTGGATATCCGCGTGACGCACAAGGGTGAAGTCCGCCGCGCCAAGCTGTATTACCTGCGCGATCGCACCGGCAAGGCGACCCGCATCAAGGGGCGCACGGTGCACGGCTCGGTCGAGATTCCCGGGACCGAGGCCCCCGCCGCGGAAGCGCCGGCGGCTGCGAAGCCGGTGGTTGCAAAGACGGCTGAGAAGCCGGTCGCCGAGAAGAAGTGATTTTCGGCAAACGCAAGCCGGAGGAGCCGGGCCCGCTGGGCGAACGCCTGGCCGCCGAGTTCCTCCGCAAGCGCGGGTTCAAGATTCTGCGTCGCAATTGCCGTTCGCAACTGGGAGAAATCGACCTCATTGCCCGCGAGGGTGATGAGGTCGTTTTCATTGAGGTCAAGACGCGCACCGGGACGACCTGGGGCGACCCGGCGGAGGCGGTCTCCCCTTCCAAACAGCGCAAACTCAGCCTGACGGCGCTGGGCTTCGCCGAGCAGAACAAGCTGCGCGAGCATCCGCTCCGGTTCGACGTGATCGCCGTGGTGCTGCGCGCCGAGGGGGAGCCGGAGATCACGCACTACCCCAACGCCTTCCCCCTCCACCGGTCGCTGCGGGGGTGAATGAACGGCCGGGTGTCCACAGATGGGCATGGACAAGCACGGATACGGCGACGAAGGGGTGTCCACAGATCGACACAGATACGCACGGATACGGCAACGGCGGGCGGGGGGAACTACGAAACACACGAAAGGCGCGAAAGGGGACGGTTGGGCTGCGGATACGACAACGACGGGACGGCAAGGGGAAACCACAGATGGACACGGATACGCACGGATGCGGCAACGGCTGGCGAGGGGAACTACGAAACACACGAAAGGCGCGAAAGAGGACGGTTGGGCGCGGATACGGCAACGACGGGGGTGTCCACAGATCGACACAGATACGCACGGATGCGGTAACGGCGGAACGGCAAGGGGAAGACGCAGAGGGGCACTGTGACGGCGAGGGGTGTAGGGGCAAGGCATGCCTTGCCCATTATGAGGATGGGCGGGGTGCAACTCTTTCCGCTCGGCGACGCATATTGATTGGCGTACGTTCGGGCGCCCCGTCGGGGCGCGGTGATAATAGGCCGGCACTTCAGTGCCGGTATTGCGCGCGCCCTCTTTGTGCGCGTCCCGTCGGGACGCGGTGAGACTGCTCCAAGTGCGATTGCCGGCCTTCGCCCGCCGCCTTCACCGCGTCCCCATGGGACGCGTGAAAGAAAGGGGCGCCCCACGCAGCAGGGGCTGAAGCCGCCTGCCTATTATCACATCGTCCCTCCGGGACGGTCCGCCGGTGAAACGACGATTAGGAAGGAGAACCCAGCGGCCCCAGGGTTCTCCTTGCGATCCTCTCCACTTCCCCCCGGCGGCCTCCGCAACGGCGCGGGACGCGGTTTGATGGTCCGCGCTGCTTTGTTTCTCTCCCCCGGTCTGTTTCACTGCCACGACCACCTCGCGCCTTGACATCCACATTGCGCAAGCGGATACTGCGGCCACGCGGGGCGGCGTGCGGCGATGGGTGGGTTTTGTTTTAGGAGCCATGTGATGCGCGTGCAAGCGATACGGGCGGTAGTCGTGATCTCCTGCTTTGCCGTTCTGGCGGTCGTCGCGCAGTCGGGGTGGGCCAAGGATGCGCGCCTTTTCGTGACGGGCGTCAACGCTTACGGCCAGTTGGGGTTGGGCGACACGGATGCGCGCACCGCGTTCACGATGGTCCCTGGGCTGCCCCACGTGAGCGCCATCGGCGCGGGGGGAGCGCATTCGCTGGTGGTCGCGGGCGACCGCGCACTTTACGTGGCCGGCAGCAACAACTTTGGCGCAATCGGCCTGGGGACCGCGGATGAAGCGGACGTCTTCACGCTCATTTCCGCGGTGTCGAACGCGGCGTCGGTCGCCGGGGGCGGGTACCATTCGCTGGCGAGCGATACGGATTCGGCTGTATGGGGGGTGGGCAGGAATGTGGATGGCGCGGCGGGCTTCGCCGAAGATGGCTACATCGTCCAGTTCGCCAAGTGCCCGACAAGTTCCGGCGTCTCCGCCATCGCCGGGGGGATGCATTTTTCGCTGGCGATCAAGGACTCCGATTTGTGGGCGACGGGCAATAACGACGCCGGACAGCTTGGCACCGGCGACACGACCTACCATTATGGGTTCGTCCAGATTACGACGAGCTCCGATATCGTCTCCATCGGCGCGGGTTCCTATCACTCGCTGGTGGTCAAGAGCGACGGGAGCCTCTGGAGCATGGGGCTCAATGGCTCGGGCCAACTCGGGCTGGGGGACTTCGCCACCCGGCAAACCCTGACGCACGTGACCGGCATGAGCGGCATCGTTGCCGTCGCCGGGAACTGCAACGGCAGCCACTCTCTGGCGCTCGACGAGGATGGCCACGTCTGGGCGACCGGCAGCAATGACGCCGGTCAACTTGGATTGGGCGACATGACCTCCCGCAACGTTTTCACGCAGGTCCCCGGCCTTGACAACGTGGTTGCCATTTCGGCGGGCGGAGAGACCTCCATAGCGCTCAAGAGCGACGGAACGGTCTGGGCCGCCGGATACGCGGCCGGGTGCGGGCTGGGGAAGACGAAGAATCCGTCCGTTTTCGCTCAGGTCCGCGGATTGTCCGCCGTCACGGCCATTTGCGCGGGTACACAGCACGCCCTGGCGATTGCGCCCTACGGCGTGCAGGTGACTTATCCGTCGGCCGGAGGGATCACGCTGGAGCGCGGGAAAACCTGCATGATCTCCTGGGATTCTTTCAGCCTCCCCAAGGGGGCGGCGGTCCGGATCGAATTGTTCAAGGGAGCCGGCGAGGGGCCGTGGACGCTCTCCGCGCGCGCAACGAAGAGCCCGTTCAAGTGGACGGTGGGCGCGGGGGTTCCCGGGGCGTCTGCGTACGACGACGGGGCCGGTTACAGGATCCGCGTGAGCATGGTGGACAACTCGGATTGGGATGAGAGCGACAACGATTTCTCGATCGGCAGCGTGGAGTCGCTGACGGTGGCGGGAGCCTCTCCCGTTACCGGCGGCGCTCCGCCGGAGCAGTACACTTGCACCGCTCACTTCAACACCGGAGGGGAACGCGCCGTCACGGATGAAGTGAAGTGGTCCTGCGCACCGGCCACTTATGCGAAGATGGGGAAGACGGGGCTGCTGGGCACGAAGGGGGTTTCTTCGGCTCAGGATTGCACGATTACGGCGTCGTACGGAAAAGGAAAGCCGCCGATGACAGGGGTCCTTCACGTCAGCATCGAGCCGTGATCGATTGCGGCCACAGCGCGCGCAGGGGCAAGGGATGCCTTGCCCCTGCCGATGCGCCGCTTATTGGGAAGCCGCGTCGGGCGCGGTGATGGCGGCGACGGTATCGACCCTGACGGAGGGGGGCGGAGGCGGGGGCGGCGTGGGGTCGTACCAGAGGACGCCCAGCCCCATGTCGAGCATGAGGATGCGGATGCGCGCGCCGACGAGGCCCACGCCGAACCCGGCGATGGGCCAGAGGTCGGCGCTGAGGATCTCCCCCGGCCGCTCGGACATGTCGAAGAGCCCGAATTGGAAGATGGTGCCGTTGTACCTGTGCAGCCCGTCGAGCGTGGCGTATCCGTTGACCAGTCCGCTGACTTGGGCCCCAGGTCTGCCGGGCGATGTTCCAATCCGCAGGCTGATGCAGCCGGTGGTGAAGAACAATGTCAGAACGACGATCGCGTAAATGAACCGTCTCATAGCGTTTTCCTCCCGCTGGACGCGCCAAACCCCACCCGATCCCTTCATTGGATTGTACTCGGCAAGGCGACCCAATCAAGCCGCTTGCCGGCGGGTGCGTTCGGGGTGCTTGCAGGGGCACGGCCAAGACGCCTCGGCCTCATGCTGAGGGCGCAGCATGCTGCGCCCCTACGACGGCAACGGGCTGGCGTTTGGCTGATCGGGAGGCGCGGGCTGTGGGCAAGGCATGCCTTGTCCCTACAACGACAACGGACTGGCGCGTGGCTGGACGGGAGGCGCGGGCTGTGGGCGCAGCATGCTGCGCCCCTACAACGGCAACGGACTGGCGCTGGACTGACCGGGAGGCACGGGCTGAGGGCAAGGCATGCCTTGCCCCTACAACGGCTACGGCCCCCCTGCTCGCGGCGTGATTCCCCGCTGTCAGGCCCATTTGCTACAATGTGGAAAGCGCGTCCGACGTGACGCCGGTCCTTCTCTTTCGAGCGCAATCATGGTCAGAAAATTCGCACTCCAGGCGCGGCAGGTGGTGGACGCGTCGGATTTTGCCAAGGAACTCAATCCCGAGCAGTTGGCGGTGGCGACGGCGCCGGGCGGGCCGATGCTGGTGGTGGCCGGGGCGGGCAGCGGCAAGACGCGCGCGCTGATCTACCGGCTGTCGTACCTGCTGCGCGCGGGGGTGGACCCCAGCCGGGTGATGCTGGTGACGTTCACCAACCGCGCGGCGCGCGAGATGCTGCAGCGCGCGGAGTTGATTGCGCCGGATAAGACGCGCCACGTCTGGGGGGGCACGTTCCACCACATCGCCAACCGCCTGCTGCGCCAGCACGGGCGCGCTATCGGCATTTCGCCGGATTTCACGATTCTCGACCGCGAGGATGCGGCGGACCTTCTGAAGAGCTGCGTGACGGAGGCGGGGATCGTGATCGAGAAGCGGCGCTTCCCGCAGAAGAAGGTGCTGACGGAGATCAGCAGTTTCGTTCAGAACACGCTGGAGCCGCTGGATAAGGTGCTGGCGAAGCGCTTCCCGATGTTCCTCCAGAATTGCGAGGAGCTCCGGCAGGTGCTGACCTGCTACGCGCGGCGCAAGCGCGAGCGGCAGTTGCTGGATTACGACGATATGCTGGCCGCCTGGCACGTGCTGCTGACGCAGGGCGATGCCGTGCGCGAGCAATTGGCGGCGCATTTCCTGCATGTGCTGGTGGATGAGTACCAGGACACCAACGCCCTCCAGGGTGCGATTGTGGATATCCTGGCGGGGACGCACCGGAATCTCTGCGTGGTGGGGGATGATTCGCAGTCGATTTACAGTTTTCGCGGGGCGACGTTTGAGAACATCATCGGCTTCCGCAAGCGGTACCCGGATGCGCGCGAGTACCGGCTGGAGACCAACTACCGCAGTACGCCGGAGATTCTCGAGCTGGCCAATGCGAGCATCGCGGTGAATACGCGCCGCCTGCCGAAGGAGTTGCGCGCGGTGCGCCCCTCCGGGCTGCGGCCGGCGGTGACGGCCTGCTACGACGGCGCGGCTCAGGCGCGATTCATCGCGGAGTACGCGCTGCACCTGCTGGATCAGGGCCGCAAGCTGGGGGATATCGCGGTGCTCTACCGCAGCCACTGGAACAGCATGGAGATTCAGCTGGAGTTCAAGCGGCGGAATATCCCGTTCCACATCCGCGGCGGGCTGCGGTTCTTCGAGCAGGCGCATATCAAGGATGTCCTGGCGTACCTGCGGCTGGCGCGCAATCCGCGCGATGAGTTGGCATGGCTGCGCGTGCTGCAATTGATCCCGAAGGTGGGCGGCGGGCTGGCGCAGCGGGTGTGGGATCATTTGTCGGGGTCGAGCGAGCCGCTTCAGGAGGCGGCGCGTCCGGAGACGGCGGCGCTTCTGCCGCGCCCGGCGCAGCCGTTCTACCAGGCGTTCGCCGCGACGCTGGCGGAGATCGCGTCGCTGCATTCCCCGGCGGATATGATCGATGCGGTGATGACGAAGAGCTACGGCAATTATCTGGAGAGCCACTACGACCATTCTTCGCTGCGCAAGGAGGACATCAAGGGGCTGACGACGTTCTCCGCGCAGTACAACGAGGTGGATCCTTTCCTGGCGGAGGTGGCGCTGGCGTCGGAGTTCGCGGGAGAGAATGTGGTGACGGGTCCGGAGGAGCAGGAGTTCGTGGTGCTTTCGACGGTGCACCAGGCGAAGGGGCTGGAGTGGCCGGTGGTGTTCATCCCCTGGCTGGCGGACGGACGGTTTCCGACCGATTTCTGCATCAATACGCGGGAGGATGAGGAGGAGGAGCGCCGGCTGTTCCATGTGGCGGTGACACGGGCGAAGGATGAGCTGTACCTGTCAGTGCCGCAGTTCCTGCGCAGCCGGGGCAATGCGATGATTATGATGAAGCCAAGCCGCTTCCTGATGGAGCTCCAGGGGGAGTTGACGGAGCGGATGGACCTGGAGGAAGGGCTGCCGCCGGCGATGGTGGGGGAAGCGCCGGAACAACAGGCGCTGCCGGAGCCGGAAACGGACGCTTGACAACCTCCGTATTCGTCCATATCCGTCGATGTCCGTCCGTGTCTGTCCATTGTCTTTCGCTTTGGAGGAACAACGCATGAAGGCATCCGAGGGACGCGTGGGACGGACGTTCATTATCCGGCTGGAAGAGGGGGACGTTGTTCCGGATTGCATTGAGCGGTTCGCGGCGGAGAAGAAGATATCGCACGGATATGCGGTGATCGTGGGCGGGCTGGAGGGGGGAGAGGTGGTGGTGGGACCGCGCGATTCGCGGGGGATGCCGCCGGAGCCGATGTACCTTCCGCTGGAGGGGGCGCACGAGGTGAGCGGGGTGGGTGTGCTGGCACCGGATGAGTCCGGTCGGCCGGTGCTGCATATGCACGCCGCGCTGGGACGCTCGGGGCAGACGGTGACCGGCTGCCTGCGGCGCGGGGTGAAGACCTGGATCGTCAGCGAGGTGGCGCTGGTGGAGATCGTGGGGGCGAAGGCAGTGCGGGTGAAGGACGCGGCGACGGGGTTCAGCCTTCTGCGGCCGGGCTAGCCCGGCTCCAGGACGATGAGCGTCACTTCCGGCGGGGCGAGGAAGCGCATGGGAGGGCCCCAGGTGCCTGCGCCGCGGCTGACGTAGAGGTGCGATCCGTCCGCGAGTTCGTGCATGCCCGGCCCGTAGCGATTCATGAGCCAGACGACGATGGAGAATGGGAATATCTGGCCGCCATGCGTGTGGCCGGAGAGCTGCAGGTCGAACCGCCCCAGCGCTCCCTCGCCCACGAGCGGACGGTGCTTGAGGAAGATGACGAAGCGCTCCCCCTTCTGCGCCGGAAGCGCGTGGTCGTCCGTGACGACGGCGGCCCCCCCCAACTCGCTGCCGCGAGGATCATCCACGCCTGCCACGAGGAGATGATCGCCCGCGGGACTGGATTCGCCTCGGAGCGTTAAGAAGCCGGCGGCGTCGAAGAATTCCAGGCCGTTCTTCAGGCCGACGTAGTACTCATGGTTGCCCGTGACGGCGAATTTCCCCAGCGGCGCTTTCAGGCGGGCAAGTTGCGGAGCGAGCAGCCGGGAACGCTCGAAGGGAATGTCCACGGCATCGCCGGTGAGCGCGATGAGGTCGGGATGCGCCTGCTCGATGAGGGTGGCGACTTTGGACAGCATCCGCTCTCCCAGGGTGAGGCTGAGGTGCAAGTCGGCGATCTGCACGATTCGGATGGAGGGGGAGCCGGCGGGCAGGCGCGGCGTTTTCAGGTGCAACTCTTTGAGCCGCACGCTGCTCGCCTCGTGGAGGCTGTAAAGCGCGACGATGGCGACGACGACCATGCTGGCCAGTGTGGCGGTGCGCGCCGCCAGCGCCCAGCGCCCGGCGGCGGGAACGGGACCCGCGAGAAGTTGGATGCCAAGGTTCCAGACATCCAGCGCGACCCCCATGCAGAACAGCCAGAAGAGCAGGGCCATCCAGATGCTCCCGGCGGCGGAGAGGATTCGCCCGAAGCTCCCCCACTGCGCCTGCCCGATCGAGCGCACGAGGAACGGGGCGCCGCCCAGGACCAGCACGAGGAGGATCAACCCCCACAGATATCCCTTGTGGCCCGGCCAGAGCAGATAGAGTTTGCGCAGAACGTAGGCGTTCATGACTGCGTAGATGGTGAGGAACAGCGGCAGAAACAGGCGCATTGTCTTCTCCGATTATGGCGAACCCCCATTCCATACACTGTATCACAAGCGGCGAGGGGTGGTGAAGAGCAAGGGCGGGGGATGAGCGGGCTGGGGGCAAGGCATGCCTTGCCCCTACGACGGCAACGGGGCTGGCGTGTGTCTGAATGGGATGCGCGAGCTGATGGCGCAGCATGCTGCGCCCCTACAACGACGACGGCCTGGCGCTAGTCCTAACGGGATGCGCTGGCTGGGGGCAAGGCATGCCTTGCCCCTACGACGGCAACGGGCTGGCGCGTGACTGATTGGGGTGCGCGGGCTGAGGGCGCAGCATGCTGCGCCCCTACAACGACAAAGGCATGCTGCGCCCCTGCGACGGCGACGGACGTTGGCGCGGGGCCGGCGCGCGTCAACTGGCCCATTCGAGTTGAAATTTGTTGCGGACAATGTTACACAGTGCTATACTGATTTCGCATGGACGGAAATTGCGCGGAGGAGGCACTGGGCCGCGGGTTGCCGCGCCGTGCATGGGTTCTTGTCCGCGTCAGGGATGTTGCGCTTGAGGGCCGTCGCGCCACGGTCCGCAGGGAGGTTGTGCCATGGCTGATACGCTCATGGGGATCGACGAAGTCGCCAAGGAGCTGCAACTCGGCAAAGACCAGATCGTCGAGTTGGTGAAGAAGGGGATGCTCCGCGGCTTCATGGATCAGAAGACCTACAAATTCCGCGCCCCCGACGTGGAGGCGTACAAGAAGAAGCTGGCCAGCAGCGCCACGCGCCTCAGCGAGGGGAAGAAGGACGCCACGAGCAAGGTGGACCTCGCGGAGATCGAATCGGACGCCGGGCTAGAGGAGTCCGATCAGACCAGCGTGCTGGCGCCCACCGACGAATCCGAGGACCACTTGACGGCGAAGGCGGAGGATACGCCGGTCTTCCAATTCTCCGACAAGGAGCTGGGCCTCGAAGAGGAGGATGGAACCACTGCGGAGGAGGCGGACCAGACCTCCCTGATGATGCCCGCCGAAGAGGCGAAGGAAGAGGCCAAGGAGCCGAAGGCGGAGTTCGATTTCGACGCCAAGCAGCTTTCCCTCGATGACGATAAGAGCGATGCGGTGATTGTGCCCGAGGAAACGGAATCGTCCGTGGATATTCTGGACGTGGCCGACGAGAGTTCCTCGGACAGCAGTTCGAGCACGTTCGATCTGTCCGACGAGTCCGGGACGGGCGACGAGGTGGTGGCGCTCGCCGACGTGGAGGAGTCGCCCCAGCCGATGCCGCCGGTGAGCTCTCTCCCGCCGGGCAAGGGCGCGGCGCCCGCGAGGGGTGCGCCCCCCGCCAAGGGCGGCTCGTCGATCAAGGACACCGGGTCGATGACGGTGTCGGATATCCTGGGCCAGGTCGAGGAGGGGAGCGAAGAGGAACTGGAGTCGCTGGACATCGAAGAAGTGGTTGAACCCCCGGAGGCGGCGGCCGCGGAGATCGCGACGATCGCGCCGGACACGACGGACACGGTGTCCATCGCGGGAGAGCCCGAGACGGTGGGCATTGCGGGGGCGGGGGAAGAGACGGTGTTCAACGTGGGCGACGAAGTGGAGACGGCCGGGGTGAGCGACGCGGTGGCCGACGCGCTCAAGGAAGCGGGCGGCGGTGAGGCGGCGGAAGGGGAGGTCGCGGAAGAGGCCGAGGAAGCGCCGTCGCTCGAAGAAGCGGAAGAAGCCGAAGAGGCGCGGGTGGTGGTGCCGGCGGGCTGGGAAGTGGTGCACCCGAGCTACTTCAACGTCTTCCTGATCGCCGCGGCGCTCGTGATGATCGTGGGGGGCGCGTTCCTGATCTGCGATTCGTTCGACATCCAGAACAGCTACACGCTGCAGGTGGTGGATTCGCTCCGGAGCGTCAAGCTCCCGTAAAGCGTTCGCAACAAAGAAACGGAAACGGGCCGGCGAGTGGTCGCCTGCCCACCGCATACAGGGTTGAACTCCGAGTACTCGGAAAAGGAGTCTCTGATGAAGGGCCTGCGCTGGAGCTTTCTTCTGTCGGCCGTGGGCGGCGCGATGTTGTTCGCGGGCTGCCAGGCGCCGTTCAAGATGGTGACCCGGGATGATTATGACCAGTTCATGCGCCTGGAACGGCTCAATACGAGCCAGTCGCAGCTGATCACGTCGCTGACGAACGAGAATGCACGGCTGAAGCTGGACCTGGGCCACAAGGCCGAGATGGTCGAGGCGCAGAAGAGACTGCTCGAGCAGCT
This sequence comes from uncultured Planctomycetota bacterium, assembly GCA_903901045.1. Classification (GTDB taxonomy): domain Bacteria; phylum Planctomycetota; class Brocadiia; order CAIUPP01; family CAIUPP01; genus CAIUPP01. The sequence goes on along the minus strand of CAIUPP010000054.1, from coordinate 13,155 downwards.
CCAGGGCGGCGGCGCGGTGGCCGCGCCCGATTTCGGACCCGGCACGGCGGTGATTATGACCAAGCAGGGCCCGGGGGTGCGGATGGATGGCGATCTGCTGTTCAACTCCGGCGCCGCGACGCTGCGGGCGGAAGGTGAGAAGACGCTCAAGAAGGTGGCGGAGTTCCTCCAGCAGCAGCCGAATATGCTGGCGATCAACGGCTACAGCGATTCCGACCCGATCAAGCGGTCGGCCTGGAAGTCGAATTTCGATCTCTCCGGCGCGCGCGCGCTTGCGGTGCTGGAGCATCTCAAGAAGCTGGGAGTCGCCGAGAACCGGATGCACTTCGCCGGCTACGGCCAGTTCGACCTGATCACCGATGCGGGCGGCAAGGAGAACAAGAAGGCGTCGCGCCGCGCGGAGATCATTCTGCTGGATGAGATGGCGCCCGCGCCCGCCGCTGCGGCGAAGACGCCGCCGGCTGAGACGGTCGTCCCGAAGTAAGTTTGCGCAGAAGTTGAACAGGGCGCGAGTCCGCAAGGATTCGCGCCCTGTTTCGTTTTCGGGAGATTGCGGAGAGCCATGCCCGTCGGGCGTTTCCGCGCGACCGTACGACGGCAACGGCTTCGCGCGTGTTTGGCCGGGATGCGCGGGCTGAGGGCGCAGCATGCTGCGCCCCTACAACGGCGACGGACTGGCGCTTGTCTGACGGCGGCGCACGGGTAGGGGCAAGGCATGCCTTGCCCCTACAACGACAACGGCATGCTGCGCCCCTGCAACGGCGACGGACTAGCGCACACTCTGCCGTGCTTGCTGCTCCATGAGGCCGTAGAGCCTGGCCAGGAATTCCTGGCGCAGGGGCCAGTAGACGACGTACTCCTTCCCTACGGGCGCGCCGCGCTCGTCGACGCCGCTCTCGCGGCAGCATTTCAGGAAGAGGTCGCGCGTGAGGAACCCCATGCCGCCGCGCGCGGCCCATTCTTCGAAGGCAAAGTCGCTGCGCAGGATGAAGGCGAAGGGCTTCCCCTCTTTGACCGAGACGATGACCTCCCGGTCGTACTCCGGGTAGCGGGAGAGCGGGCTGATGCCGTAGCTGGAGACGATCACCTCTTCGTTCGAGCCGAACATCAGCCGCCATTGGATTTCGTAGGGGGCGAAGGCGGCCTGTATCTTCTCCTTCCGCACGTAGTCGACGAGGCGGTCCATCTCCGGCCCGGAACAGCGGATGTGGTGCTCCTCGTGCCAGGAACGCGCGCCGATTTCGAGCGATCGCGCGGCGCCGAGGCAGACGAGGGCGGTGACCAGCGCCGCGCCGGCCAGCCTCCAGCCTTTTCGCGACGCGCCCAGCAGCACGACCGCGGCGGCCATGGCAAAGAAGGGAGCGAAGGGGAGGAAGTAGCGCGGGGTGCGCACGCCGGGAAGGGAGAATTTAGCGACGAGGTAGATGGCGAGGTAGATCAGGATGAAGAAGAGCGGCAGCATTTCCGGTCCGGGGGCCGGGGGCCGCAGGGGCGTTTTGAGCGCGGCGGCGAACCAGGATCGGTTGCCGATGATGAGGAGGGCCACCAGGACGATGAGCAGCCATGCGGCAAGCCACATGGGCCAGGGGACCGGGACGATGTCGTCGATTTCGCCGCCGAGGAAGACGGCGAGGTCGCCGCTGAAGATCCCCGCCAGCGCGCTGCCGATATGCGGGAAGAAGCCGATGGAAGGGCCTCCCCCCCCCATCATCTGCCTGAGGTGCGCGAAGTGGTTGAGCAGGTTGAACAGCACCAGCGGCATGCAGCCGAGGAGGAAGCCGGCGGCCATGGCGAGGAAGTAGTTCCCTCTCCCCTCGCGCGGGAGGGCGAGCAGCAGTGCGGTGAAGACGACGGGGTAGAGCAGGCCGTAGTCCATGGCGTAGTACGCAAGGCCGCTGAAGAGGCCGACCAGAAGGCCGCTGCGGAGGGTGAGGCTGCCGCCGGCGCAGGCGCGCACGAAGAGGAGCAGGGCGAGCAGCGAGAGGCAGAAGGACTCGGCGCCGCCGTTGACCAGGAAGGCCTGGTAGAGGACGGGCGGGGCGAAAGCGTACAGGGCAGCGGCCCCGGCGGCGACGCGCGTTCCGAAGAGCCTCCGGCAGATGAGCCAGAGGAGAAGGATGCTCACGAGGGAGACGAGCGCGGGGATGGCGGTGAGCAGCAGGGCCGAGGGGCCGAAGAGTTTGAAGAAAGGGGCGGCGATGTACGCCTCGATGGCATGCCCCCCGCCGTAGGGCTGGCCGTACAGGAAGAGGAAGCGCTCCCCCCTGCTGAAGACGTGCTTGGCCATGAGGCCGACGACCGCTTCGTCGCTGCGCAGCCAGCACTGACCGGTGAAGAGGATAATGCCGCGCAGCACCGCCGCGGCGGCGAGGATGGCGATGATCGCCGCCCCTCCCGCGCAGGCAGGAGAGGAGGCGGCGCAATCGGCTGAGGCTGGCTCGTTCTTCACACGCTCCCCACTGGATTAACAGGTTGAGAGTACTTTAGAATGCAACGCGACGAAAGTAAAATCCATCATAGGCAGACAAGGACGACGAGCCAGTTTTGGGAGGGCGCTATGGCCGCTACCTATTTCCGGGTGTGCGCTGCGATGATGCTCGCAGCGGCGCTGATGACGGCGACGGGATGCATCACCGTCAACGCGTTTCCTTCCACCGAGGTGAACGAGGTGACGGTGTCGAAGTCGGGCCACTGGTTCGAGACGAACCGGGTGGCCGTGGTGGATATTTCCGGCGTGCTGCGCTCGGGCGATGACACGATGTCGCTGCTCGGGGGGACCTGCGTGGCGGAGGTGCGCGAGCAGTTGGAGCGCGCGGCCGCCGATCCGCGCGTGAAGGCGGTGGTGCTGCGCATCAACAGCCCGGGGGGCGAGGTGAGCGCGAGCGATATGATGTTGCGCGATATCATCCGCTTCCGCGAGAAGACCGGCCGACCGGTGGTGGCGGCGATCGTGGACCTGGGGGCCTCGGGCGGGTACTACGTGGCGATCGGCGCGAACCGGATCGTGGCCGCGCCCACGGCGATCACGGGGTCGGTGGGAGTGATTATGCAGTTCCTCAACGTGGAGGGGCTGTTCGACAAGATCGGGGTGAAGTCGCAGGTGGTGCTTTCCGGGCCGCGCAAGGATATCGGCTCCCCGTTCCGCCCGATGACGCCGGAGGAGAAGGAACTGCTCGGGACGGTGAATGAAACGCTCTTCCGGCGGTTCGTGGATCTGGTGGCGGCCTCGCGCAAGGAGATGACGAAGGAGGATATTCAGTTCATCTCCGACGGGCGCATTCTGACGGCCGACCAGGCGCTCAAGCTGAAGATGATCGACGAGGTCGCCTACCTCGAAGATGCGGTGAACGACGCGATGGCGCTGGCGGGCATCCGTTCGGCGGATGTGGTTCTGTACCGCTCGAAGAACAACGGCCTGGCCAATATCTACGCGGCATGGGGCGGTTCGCCCGACCTGGCGCAGAAGGCCGCGTCGCTGCTGCTCCAGCACAGCGGGCCCAGGTTCATGTACCTGTGGACGCCGGGGCTGTGAAGGAGGATGGATCCTTGGTGAATGAAGAATAGCGAATTGCCAATTGCCAATGGAAAGGCAGGCGGCAAAACATATTGGCGGGCGAGAAGGTTGTCGCCGTCCATTCACAAGTCGCTATTCGCTATTCTTCATTCACCCAGGGTCCGTCGTTCCCTCGCTTTTTCCTGCCGGCGGCATTTGCTACAGTGTAGGGGCTGATGGCTCTCCCATTCCGGAAGTGAGGTCCCTTGATGCGACGCCTCGCGCTGATCCTTGTCTCTATTCTCGTGGCTCTGTCCGCGGCGGCGGGGGCGACGGCGTGGCTCGTGCTGCGGACGACTCCCTCCATCGTGGTTATTCTGAAATCCGAACCTGCTCAGGCGGCGGTCTTCTCGGGGCAGGAGACGCTGGGGATGACGCCGCTCACGCTGAAGATCCCGCGCGGGGGGAAGCTGTCGCTTCACCTCGTGCGCAAGGACTGCAGGGACGCCGACGTGGTGGTGAGTGCGGCGGACTACGCGATGCCGAGCGCGTCGCAGCGGCTGCGCCTGAAGCCCCCCCTGCCCCCCTACGACCGCACGGTGAAGATGGAATCCGCCACGGATGCGGAACTGATCGTGAAGGCGCACCCGGCGGGCACGGAGGTGTTCCTGGACGGCCATCAACTCGGGATGACGCCGCTGGCGCCGGTGCGGGTGGCACCGGGCGCGCATACGCTGCGCCTGACGGAGACGGAGTGCTTCCCGCTGACGGAGAATCTCACGATCAACGCCGGGCAGTCGCTGGTGGTGGAACGCACGCTGGTGAACAAGGTGGTGGCGTTCTACCGCGAGCAGATCCGCAAGGAGCCGGCCATTCTGGTGCACGTGGCGGAATTGGCGCATCACTACATTCTGCGCGCGGAGTTCGCGGAGGCGGCGCAGGCGCTGCGCGACGCGTTCCCCCAGCTGGCCGCGGCGGAGGCGTATCAGCAGCAGAAGTACTTCGAGGAGATGACCCGGTTCTACACGGATTATTACGTCCGTCCCAAGGGGGATGATGCCGTTCTGCGCAAGGCCTGCCGCGAGATCATGGCCGAGGCGCAGGAGAAGAAGATCACCAATCAGCAGCAGTTGACGGTGTGTATCAAGCAGCTTGAGGCGTACGACAAGGCCCATCCGGCGAAGTGAGGGACGGATGAAATACGCGGTGCTGGAGGCGCTGAGGCGCCGCGACGAACCGGCGAGCCTGTCCGCGCTGGCGGAGGAAGTTTCGCTGCGCGAGAAGGAGGTCCGCGACGCGCTGGAGGCGCTGCGCCGCGAGGGGTACGTGATTGAGGCCCAACCGGACGCGGGGCTGCGTCTGGCGGGCTGGCAGGATCGACTCATTCCCTACGAGATACGGCGCGGGCTGGGGACGCGCGTCATCGGCTCCGACGTGCGGGTGCTCGAACGCACCCCCTCCACCAACGACGCGGCCTGGAACGAGGCGCTGGCGGGCGCGCCGGAGGGGACGGCGATTTTCGCGGAGGAGCAGACGGCGGGGCGCGGCCGGATGGGGCGGCGCTGGCACTCGCCGCGCGGGGTGAATCTGCTGCTGTCGGTGATCCTGCGCCCGAAGCTGGAGGTGAACCAGAGCAACCTGCTGACGGTGGCCAGTTCCGTGGGGGTGGCGCAGGCGCTGCGCGAGAACCTCCACCTGCAGGCGCGCATCCGCTGGCCGAACGATATCACCATCAAGGGGCGGAAGGTCGCGGGCATTCTGGTGGAGGGCCGCACGCTGGCGACCGGTGCGGTGTTCGTGCTGGGGATCGGCCTGAATGTGAATATGGGCGCGGGGGAGATTCCGCCCGATCTGCGCGAGATCGCGACGTCGCTCTCCATTGAACTGGGTCGGACGGTCAGCCGGGTGGAGGTGGCGCGCTGGCTGTTGCAGTCGCTGGACCGCTGGCACCGGGACCTGTCTTTCGGGGATTACGGGCGGATCGCGCGCTGCTGGCGGCGGCTGAGCTCGACGATGGGGGAACGCGTGACGCTGATCGAGAGCGGCCGGGAGTTCCGAGGGCGCGTGCTGGACCTGTCGCTGGAGGAGGGGCTGATTGTGCGGCTGGATGAGGGGGTGACGAGGATATTCCATCCCTCCACGGTTACGATGAGGCAACCGCAGGAAGAAATGACGAAGCCCGAGTGACGGAAGGAGTCCGAAAAGGTGTCAGACACCTTATTCATCCCCACGAATGAGAAGGGAAATAAGTCGTGTGGCCCCAGATATCATTTATCGGAGAGGTTTACCCGGGAGGCCCGAACAGAGCCTCTGTCCGGCACGCGAATCCACTTGACAGGCGGGAATATGATGGTTAGATTTCGACATTTGATGCCTGACCGTTATCTTGACGGTGGCCATCTGAAAAAACCTTGTTCATGCTGAACGTGAACGAGACTGTGTGGAGGTAAGCCATGCGCCTTGAGATTATTATCGTTATCGTACTGCTGATCGCTGGTGTCGTCTTCGTCATAAAAAAGATGTTGGGGCGGAAGAGTAACGCTGGGAGCACGGAGAAAGACTTTTTCGGTGACAAAAAGGGCAGCGTAACTGGCGGCGCAGTCAGGATCGTTTTGTCGATAATCGGCTTACTGTGGCTATCGCCCCATGCGCCAAGCAATACCACTAGCTCTGGCATCGAGTGGCGGCTCAATGAGTTCCCGTACTATGCGATTCTGGCATTTTTGGTATGGCTTGGAGTCTACGGCCTCGTGAACTTGGTCCGAGGTTTGATCTTACAGCAGAAGAACTCTCCGACGGAACCCCTGCGCGACGCAGCATTGCGATGCGCGCAGTGCGGTGACGCAGTGATGCAGGGCGCGGGATTTTGTTCACGTTGCGGTGCGCCAGCGACCCAACCGCCCGAACTCAAGATTAGCCCAGAATCCCGGTGCGAACAGTGCGGCTGCACGGTGGAAAAGGGCGTGGCACGATGCCCATCGTGCGCTGCATCTCATCAAGAGGCGCGTGATGATAACCTTCACATCCGGTGGTTATGTGCGGGCCATGAAGGTCGTGGGTGCGGACACAAGCTCAAAGTCAAGAAAGAATCTGTCGGAAAACAGGTCATATGCCCCAAGTGTCAGTTGAAGCAGGTCGTTCCGCAGGTTGGGCCGTAATCGCACTTCGCTAGCGCGTAATTCTGCGGATATTTGGATATCTGATATCTGGGCTATCTGGGCTATCTCTATCTGGTCTATCTGGCTATCTGCTATCTGGGGCCACACAACCTATTTGGTCGCCCATTGGATATCCCAGAGGGGAGGGCTTCAAGGGCGGAAGATTGCCGCAGCCGGCCGGAGAATGGCCGCTTCCGCAGGGATGCACAGGGCCGGTTGGCTTCGCAATGACAACATTTGATCGCTGACGCGCAAGGCCACCCCCCTTTTCATGGAAGAACGGCGGCAGGACCAGGAACAAGGGGTTGACACGCTCACAAGGGCCGTTCCACGTTGCATCCCGCCCGATAAGCTGTAAAATGGTGCTAGCCGGGTGGTTGGCGTTTGCCGCGGGGCGGCTCGCGGCCGGTTCGGTGTCGACTAGGGACGGGGTAAGCCATGTCCGAGTTCCGCAAAGATGCTCTTTCGGGCCAGTGGGTGATCGTCGCGCCGGAGCGCGCGTCGCGCCCTACGGATTTCCCGGTGGAGCGCCGGCGCAAGGGGAGCGGCTTCTGCCCCTTCTGCGAGGGGCATGAGGAGAAGACGCCCCACGAGTTGTTCGCGCTGAGGGGGAATGGCTCGGCGGCGGACAGCCCGGGCTGGCGCGTCCGGGTCGTTCCAAACCGTTTCCCCGCGCTGAATCCTCAGACTCCGCTGGAGGAGCGCTCCGATTCTTTTGCAAAGAGCATGAGCGGGTTCGGTTTCCACGAGGTGATTATCGATGCACCGCAGCACGCGCAGTCGCTTTCGGAGTTGGAGCCGGCGGGGGTGCGCGATCTGCTGGGGGTGTACCGCGAGCGGCTGAGCGCGTTGCGGAAGGATGGGCGGGTGTCCTACGCGATGCTGTTCAAGAATGTGGGCGCGGCGGCGGGGGCAACGATCGAGCATTCGCACACGCAGTTGATCGGGATGCCGGTGACGCCGCCGGTGGTGCGCGGCGAGCTGACGCATTGCGCGGAGTTCGCCCGCCTCAATAACGGCGCTTGCCTGCTGTGCAACCTCGTGGAGCAGGAGTTGGAGGCGCGCACGCGGGTGATCAGCGAAGGGCCTCATTTCGTGGCGCTGGCCCCGTTCGCCTCGCGTTTCCCGTTCGAGACGTGGATTATGCCGAAGCGGCATTTCGCGCATTTCGAGGAGCAGCCCCCGAGCACGTACGCGGACTTGGCGGAGATGCTCTGCGCGCTGCTGAAGCGGCTCGACGCGGCGCTGGACCAGCCGGCCTACAATATTCTGCTGCACACCTCTCCTTTCGGAGAGGAGTCTTCCGCCAGTTATCACTGGCATTTGGAGATTATCCCGAGTGTGACCCGGGTGGCCGGATTCGAGTGGGGCACCGGTTTTTACATCAATCCCGTTGCGCCCGAGAGCGCCGCGGCGCTGATGGGCATGTCCAGTCCGTCCCGGCCGGCGGCAGTCGAAAGGAGCGTTTGAAGTGGCAAAGATACTGGTGGTCGAGGATGACCCGAATCAGCGGTTGCTCTACGAAGAGGAGCTGAAGAACGACGGGTACGAGGTGGTGACGGCGCGGGACGGCCGCGAGGCGCTGGAGATGGTGGATAAGGCGCGGCCCGACCTGGTGGTGATGGATATCAGCATGCCGGGGATGGACGGGATCGAGTCGATGAGCCGGATGCTGTCGCAGGACCACAAGCTGCCGATCATTCTGAACACGGCCTACGCGACGTACAAGGAGAGTTTCCGCGCCTGGTCGGCCGACGCGTACGTGGTGAAGTCGTCGGATTTGACGGAGTTGAAGAGCACGATCAAGCGCGTCCTCGGGGCGCGCTGAGGCGGCGGATGCGCTCCTGCCCGGCTGCATGATCACTGTCATTCGAGGAGACCGGCACGATGAGAGATCAGCACCTGACGAAGGACGCCCTGGCTATCATCCTCGGCGGCGGGCAGGGGGAGCGGCTGTATCCTCTGACGCGCGACCGCGCGAAGCCGGCGGTCCCCTTCGGCGGCACTTACCGCATTATCGACTTCACGCTGAGCAATTGCATCAACAGCGGGATTCGGCGCGTGTACGTGCTGACGCAGTACAAGTCGATTTCGCTGGACCGGCACCTGCGGCTGGCGTGGGACCGGTTCAATGAGGAGGTCGGGGAGTTCGTGGTGCCGATTCCGCCGCAGCAGCGCATCGGCGAGCGCTGGTACCTGGGGACGGCCGACGCGATCTATCAGAACATCTACACGCTGGAGCAGGAGCGGCCGAAGTACGTGGTGATCCTGGCGGGCGACCACCTGTACAAGATGAATTACCTGGAGATGCTGCAGTTCCACGTGGCCAAGGGGGCGGAGATTACGGTGGCGTGCGTGGAGGTGCCGCTGGCGGATGGCAACCGCTTCGGGGTGCTTTCGGCGGATGACAATCTGCGCATCCGGGGGTTCGATGAGAAGCCGGCGAATCCCAAGCCGATGCCGGGGCATTCCGACCTGTGCCTGGCGAGCATGGGAATCTACATTTTCGAGACGCGCACGCTGGTGCGGCTGGTGACCGAGGATGCGAAACGGGACAGCGCGCACGATTTCGGCAAGAGCATTCTTCCGAGCGTGATGAATGAGCGGCCGGTTTTCGCGTACCCGTTCAAGGATGAGAACCGCAAGGCGATGAAGTACTGGCGCGATATCGGGACGCTGGATGCGTACTACCAGGCGAATATGGACCTGATCAGCGTGGACCCGGAGTTCAACCTGTACGACCAGGGCTGGCCGATCCGCACGTACCAGCGGCAGTCGCCTCCGGCGAAGTTCGTTTTCGACGAGCGCGGGGGGCGCATCGGCATCGCGACCAACTCGATCGTCTCCAACGGCTGCATCGTGGCCGGGGGGCACGTGTCGCGCTCCGTCCTGTCGCCGGGGGTCCAGGTGGAGGGATACTCCGAGGTGGAGGACTCCATCATCATGGACAACGTCCATATCAGCCACGACTGCCGCATCCGCCGGGCGATCGTGGATAAGGAAGTGATTATCCCGCCGCACAGCCGCGTGGGTTACGACCTGGAGTCGGACCGGAAGAAATTCACGGTGACGGAGAGCGGGATTGTGGTGATCCCCAAGGGGGTGCCGCCGAGCGAGGAGTTCTGGCACTCCTGATTCCGCAACGCCTTGACAGGGCTCTGTGGGCGTGAAAGAATGCGTTGTGCGCAGAGGATGACAAGGGAGATTGCGATGTTGCGGGACGAGATTCTTGAAACGCTTCGGGCGCATATGACCGAGATCCGGGCATTCGGCGTATCGCGGCTCGCGCTGTTCGGCTCTCTGGCGCGAGGCGAAGGCCGGTCCGACAGCGACGCGGATATTCTTGTTGAGTTCGAGCAGCCGGTGGGATTCTTCGCGTTCGCGCGACTCCAGCGGTACCTGGAGGGGCTGATTGGGCGTTCGGTCGACCTGGTGACGCCCGGGGCAATCCGCCCCGAGATGCGCGATGCAATCCTTAGCGAGGCTCTGTATGCCGCCTAGGGCATGGTCATTCCGTCTGCGTGACATCCTCGATTCAATCGGCGCAATCGAAGAATACGTCAGCGGGATGACTTATGAGCAGTTCGCGCAGGACCGGCGAACCGTGGACGCCGTCATCCGTAATCTCGGCATCATAGGCGAAGCGGCCAATCACGTTCCCGCCGAAGTTCAAGACCAATATCCGGCCATGTGGCGCCGACGGAACGGTCGGCGCCGGCAATGTCGCGGGTTTGATAACCCGCGCTACCTCTATGAAACCAGTGCTAGGCAGGATTTTATCGCGTTGCTCCGCATATCGTGTCCCGACTCTTGAGAGATTATGGCAAAAAAAGCCACCCATACGAAACAAGCGCCCTCGCACAAGAGCGCGTCCGTCGCACAGCGGAAAGCGCATGCCGGGACCCGGGCGCGGCATGCTGCACCCCTGCCCGTGAAAACGGCGCGCAGCGAACCTGTTCCCGCGCCGTTCGTTGACCGCGGCGAGCCGCTGCCGCGCGCGTACGCGCGCAATCGCATTGTCCCGCTGGTGCGCGATCCGGAGCATATCTGGGTCTATTGGGACGTGGAGACGGAGGTGCGGGTCGCGGCCCGCCCCCTGCTGGTGCGCATCCACTGCCTCAGCGAGGAGCGCCACTGGGATCTGCATCCCGGCACGGAGGCGGATAATTGGTATTTGCGCCTCGCACCGGACCGCACGTATCGTTTCGAGTTGTTCGAGCGGCGCGCGGGCGGGCTGCGCCTGCTGGCGACGTCGCGCGAGGCGACGACGCCGCTGCGCTGGTCGAGCCAGAGCGCCGGGGAACTGCCAGCGGAGATGATTCACGCCGAGATACACCCGCTGACGCGCGCCGCCGCCCAACCGCCCGCCGCCGCAGGGGCGCCGCAGGCCGCGCCTTTGCGGATGGGGAAGGCTCAAGCCGGCGCGTGGGCAAGGCACGCCTTGTCCGTGCGCATGCACATGAAGCGCGCAACCCCCGTGAAGCCGCACCGGGCGCCGCGCAGCGCGCCCCCGAGCCCCGCGCCGGTTCCGGTCCCGCCGACCTACCCCCGCGTCTTCTCGAAAGAGTACGCCAGCGGAAGGGGGAAGTAGCGCGTCATGTCCACCGCCCATCTCTCCATTCTGCTCCACGCGCATCTTCCCTTCGTGCACCATCCGGAGCACCGGACGTTCCTGGAGGAGGAGTGGCTCTTCGAGGCGATTACGGAGACTTACGCCCCGCTGCTGATGAGTTGGGAGCATCTGCACGAGGATGAGGTGCCGTTCCGCATCAGTATGTCGCTCACCCCCCCGCTGCTGGAGATGCTGGCCAATCCGCTCCTGCAGAAGCGCTACCGCGCCTACCTGGATCAGAGGATCCAACTGATGACGCGCGAGGCGGCGCACAAGGGGCGCAATGCGGCGGAGCGGCCGATCGCGCTGCATTACCTGGAACGTTTCCGAAGTGTGCGGGATTTTTACGTGCGGCGTCATGGCAGCGATATTCTGTCGGCGTTCCGCGCGATGCAGGAGGCGGGGCACCTGGAGGTGCTGGCGAGCGCGGCGACGCACGGTCTGCTGCCGCTGATGCTGACGCCCAATGCCGTGCGCGCGCAGGTGGAGGTGGGAATCGAGACGGTGACGCGCCACATGGGGCGGCGGCCCAAGGGGTTCTGGCTGCCGGAGTGCGCGTACGGGCCGGGGGTGGATGCGTTGCTGGCGGAGGCGGGGATTCATTATTTCCTGGTGGACGCGCACGGGATGCTGAACGGCTTCCCGACGCCGCCGCACGGGGTGCACGCGCCGGTGATGTGCCCCTCGGGGGTGGCGGTGTTCGGACGCGATCTGGAGTCTTCGAAGCAGGTGTGGAGCTCGGAGGAGGGCTACCCCGGGGACGGGGCGTACCGCGAGTTCTACCGCGATCTGGGGTACGATGCCGCCTACGATTACATCCGCCCGTACCTGCACGAGGATGGGGTGCGGCGGAACCTGGGGGTGAAGTATCACCGCGTGACGGGGCGCGTGGCGCTGCACGAGAAGCAGCTCTACGACCGCTCGGCGGCGCTTCAGAAGGCGGCGGAGCATGGGGGGCATTTCGTTTTCTGCCGGCAGCACCAGGTGCGCTTCCTGAAGGGGCACATGGAGCCGCCGCCGATCATCGTGGCGCCGTACGATGCGGAGTTGTTCGGTCATTGGTGGTACGAGGGGCCGGAGTTCCTAGAGCAGCTTTTCCGCACGGCGCAGTTCGTGCGGAACGATTTCGTGGTCTCGACGCTTTCGGAGTACCTGGAGCAGCATGCCCCGGCGACGGTGTCGACCCCCAGCAGCAGTTCCTGGGGGGATAAGGGGTATTTCGATGTCTGGCTGAACGGGGGGAATGACTGGATCTACCGCCATTTGCACGAGGCGGAGGAGCGGATGGCGGAGCTGGCGCAACTCTACCCCGGCACGGCGCCGCAGCCGCTGACCGCCGCGCTGAATCAGGCGGCGCGCGAGTTGCTCCTGGCGCAAAGCAGCGATTGGGCTTTTCTGATGACGGCGGGCACGGCGGCCTCCTACGCGGAGAAACGCACGCGCAATCACCTCCACCGGTTCGGCCGGCTGTGCCGGATGATCCGCGCGGGAGAGGTGGATGCGAAGTACGTCGCAGCAATGTACGCGCTGAACCCGATTTTCCCCGAGATGGATTACCGGGTGTTCGCATAAAAGTCGGGGCACAATACTTTACAAAACGCTAACATGTTATCAGGCCATGCTTTAGCGCGAGATAAAGTATTGTGTCCCGACTTATTACATGACGCGTCATTGGCATGCCCTGGCCGCGACAGCGTCTATGGAGTGCGCCGCCATAGGCGGCGCTTTGGCTGCGCCAGGGGTGAGGGTCCGAACCGACAGGCCCACCCCATGATCAAGTCTCCACCAAGACAAAGCGGCGTCGTTGCCGCCGCAGTCCATAAGCGGCCTCGTTCCGCGCCATCATGCCGTGCGCAGCGTCAAACGGGCGGACAGCGGAGTTTAGATGCGTT
>CAIUPP010000053.1 GCA_903901045.1 uncultured Planctomycetota bacterium | reverse complement strand
GGCATCCGAATGGCATCCGAAGGGTATCCGAAGGGTATCCGAAGGGTATTCGAAGGGCTGGGTGCTACGGCTGGTAGAGACGTTCGATGAAGGACGGTTGTTCCGGCAGGGCGGGGTTGATCACCGCTACGGGCTCGCCGGTGAGAGCTTCGGCCAATGCCGCAGGGTCGCCGCTGGCGTCCGGGCGCCAGGCTAGGTCGAACTGGAACTCCATCACGCCTGGCTCGTCGCCGAGGAAGTTGGTGTACCAGAAGTTGTTGTAGATCATGGCGAGCAGGCGCCCGGTGCGCGTGGGGGGCTGGGTGAGGTGGGCTAGTGCTTGAGGGCGGTCGAAGGTGACCAGCGGAGCGTCGGCACTAACCCAGAGCCAATGGCCGTCGGGCAGCGAATAGTCGGCCCAGCCGTCAATGGCGTAGTAGTCCCGGCAGGAGCCTCGCAGTTGATCCGTAAACGGCGTGAAGGGCAGGCCGCCGCAACTCATACGCGGCAGCGTGCCGTCGCAGGGCAGGGGCGAAATGATGTAGAACATCTCCGGCGCGAAGGAAGACAGGCGGTTGAGGCGGAAGGTGAGGCGGGCGCGAGGCTGGCGTTTCCAGACCTCAAGCTGGCGCGTGGCCCACCCGAGACGCGGGTGTTCGAGGGGTTGGGTGTAGCGGATCGTGTGCGGGGTCTCCTGCACGGTGGCGGGACCGCCGGGCTTGGCGGGCACTTCTTCCAATTCCTCCGCGCGCAGCTTCTCGCGCTTGGCCGCGTCGCCGGTGTTCCAGATATCCGCGAGCGCGAACCGGGGCGCGAAGGCTTTCACTTTCACGGCCACAAAGTCCCCGAGGCCGGAGGTGAACAGCGGCTGCTTCATGCCGGTCCACGTGGCCGAAGCGGGCCAGCCGTTTTCATCCACGGTGACCACTGGTTTGTCCGGCGATGGCGGCGTGTCTTGAACCTCTTCCTTGCTGAGCTGAAAGCGCTTGATGGCCGCGGCATCGAGGCGTTCCACCCAGAAGCGGGCATGGCGGTTCGGCGATTGGTCGGGGAAGACGGCGGAGACATCTTCGCGGCTGAATTCCTTCGGGCTTTGGGGACGGCCCCAGGGCTGCACGCCGGGATAGAACTCCAGCCGGGCGCGCGCGCCGGTGGTCGGATCGGTTACAGAATGATAGTCGTCGCGCAGGCAGGTGCTAATCATCGTGACCCATCCACTGAAGGCGCCGCGGGTCGGGTTCGCCAGGCAGAGGCCTTCCCCTTCACCGATCAGGCGGGTGCGGGCGCGCTGCGAGAGGAGCCACTGTGACAAGGCCATGGGACGCCAAGCCAGCCGGCTCTTCTCGTTCCACTGCCCCTGGGTATCGAGGCTGTAGGGCAGCGCAACGCTCATGCTTGAGCCCCACGTGTGCTCGTCGAACAGGCAGAGGTCCTTGGTCAGGTCCTGGATGGTGCGCTGGGCGGAGGGCGGGAGCGGTCCCCAGACGGGCGATTGCGCGGCGGCCAGGAAGCGCTTGGCGGCGCGGCTGGCGGCGACTTCGCGTGGCGCGCAGGCCGT
>CAIUPP010000052.1 GCA_903901045.1 uncultured Planctomycetota bacterium | reverse complement strand
GCGGCTGCGCCCGCGGCGCCAGCCGGAGCAGCGGCGCCCGGAGCGGCAACGGCGCCCGGAGCGGCGGCAGCGGCCTCTTCCTTCTTGGCCTTGCGCTTCGCGCGGCGCACACGCACCTTGGGCAGATTGAAGACGGATTTATCCTCGGTCCAGCGCCCTTCCTCTTTCAGAATGGTCAGACGCTCCTTGCGGCTCAGCACGCTGCGCGCCCGCGCCAGGCTGCTGGAGATCTTCAGGCTCTTGTCAACACTCATTTCACGATACTCCCTATGTCAGTGACCGTCGTATAACCGCACGACTTGAACACGTTCTTCACGTTCCCGTACGTCATCGGGGCGAACGTCCCTTTCAGGCCGGAAGCGTTCGCCGCCCCATTGTCCTTGAAGCGACCGACGTTAACCGTATAGCTGCTTCCCACTTTCCGAACGAAGGCGTCGTGCCCGCGCGACTTCAACTCCGCCGCCATATCCACCGCGTTCTGCTTCTGACCGCTCGGCAGCGTGATGACCTGGAGCGTTACGAACGGCGTCTTCACGACGTCCGCGGCGGGCAGGCTGAGCGTCCGCTGCTCCGCCGGGGCCGGGGTCCTCTGCGCCACTTCAACCGGCCTCTGCGCCTGGTGCGCGGGTCCGCCCTGTCGCGATGCCACGTTGCTCACGCCGCGCCTGTACCCCCAGACATGGGAGGCCACCAGCGCGATGACCAGCAGCGGTATCAGAACCGCCAGCGCCTCGCGGCTGAACGTCAGCGCCACCCTGCCGGGAGGGGTCGTCGTGTCGCGCGCAACGCCTGCCGCCGGGCGCGGCGTGGCGGGCTTCACCTTCTTGCTCCACCAGGAGTGCGACTTTTCCGCTTCCGGAAGACGCCGGAAGACCTCAAAGAACTCCGGGTTGCCCTTCTTCCGCATATTTTCCTCGGTCCCTGGCGCTGTTTCCGACGCAGCCAGGGAAACCCGTTATCCGGTCTGGCGAACTATAGCAATTGTTGAATTCTATCAGAAAGCGGGGGTTGCGGGCAATAGCGACTGGCCACCGCCCCGGCTCCCTTGCCCTCTTCCGCGTGAAGCAAGGGGCAACGGGGCTGTTGAAAAAGCCCCGCGAACGCACCTTCTCGCAAGATCAACGCGTAGATGGCGCGGGCTTCTGGGTCTGCGCACGCGGGTTTGACAACCCGCGCTACACTTTTTCAACAGCCCCGCAATCCCCCGTATCCGTCACTCCCCATCCGGCGAATCTTCCGGCTCCGGAGAAAGCGGGTACAACCGGCGCGTGGCGGCCAGGACTTCCTGTTGCGTCAGCGGGTGGTCGAGCGGCAGCAGGGCGTAGCAGGCTTCCAGGTCTTTGCAGTCGAGGATAATGTGGCGGGAATTGGGCGCGTGCATCCCCTGTTTGCAGGCGGTGTGCCCCACCAGAAGCAGGTCCGAATCCATGCGCCGGGCGAAATCATCAGCCGCCCACGGGCGGTAATCGCGCCCCCACAACAGCGCGAAGACCGGGCTCTTGCGCTGGAAGACCTGCTCCGGCTTGGCGTGGCGCAGGTAGACCAGATCCAATTCCGTCGCCTTCTCCATGCGGGGGCTGGAGTGGCAGACGAAGAGCCGGTTGCCGGTGCGCAACGCCAGGGGGCAACTGCGCCAGAAGCGGCGGTACGCCGCCTGAACCTCCTCGCAGTGCGGCCCGTACGCGGTGTAGACCCCCTCCTCGAAGGCGCTGTTCAGTTCCCGGCCATGCTTGCCGATCTCCAGGTCGAGGATTTCGGAGAATTCATGGTTGCCCAGCAGGAGATGCACCTGGCCCGGGAAGGTCACCTTGAGCCGAGCGGCCATCTCCACCAGCCGGTAGGAGTTGCAGACCTCGTTTTCCGTTTCCGTCTCGTGGACGAGTTCCTGGAGGACGAGGTGGCGGTGGGCGAATTGGGCGAGGTCGGCCAGTTCGATAATGCGGCGCAAGTTGCCGCTGTTGCCGTGCAGGTCGCCGGTGACGAACAACTCCCCTTCGGCGGGCAATTCCACCAGGAACCCGGTGCGGAAGGCATCGGACTCGTTGGCCTTCACGGCGGCATCCATCAGCGCGATGGTCTGCTCGGCCCTGCTTGCGAAGGGTGGCAGTTTCTGCATTTCAGGGCCCGGTTGGCGTTCCTGTGGAATTCGGCGCGGCTGCTACTTCTGCTCCTGGGACGGTTGCGCCGTCCCCCATGTGACGGTCGGCGGCATGAACGGCTGCGTCGGCTTCGGATCCGTATACTCATGAGCGCAACCGGCCAGCGCGAACAGGGCCGCGGACAACAGCGTGGCCAGGCAAAGGCGTCTCATTCCTTCTCCCCCAATACGGAGGCCGGGGCTTCGGCGGCAATCTCAACCGGCTTCGGCGCAGCGGTTAACCGGGCCGCATCCACCGGCTTGTTATCCAGGCGCGCGTAGCCGGTGGCGCTCAACCTGGCGCCGGCGTCGCGATTCGCGGCGTAGGTCAGCTCCTTCGGGTCCACCACCGGCGGCTCTTCAGGCTTGGCCGGCTTGAGCGCGACGGCCAAGGCATTCCAGAGCGCAGGGGCATTGACGTTCATCTCCACCGCCGCGGTCCCATCGGCATAGTACGTTCTGGAAGCCGGACGCACACCGTTGAAGTACTGCGTTACGGCTTCCTTCACGGCGGGAGTCTTCTCCATGAGTTCCTTCAGGGCGCTCTTCCCCACCATGAGCCCCTCGGAGAGGCCGACGAGCCGCTTCACGGCGTCGGCGCGCGCCGCCGCGTCCAGGTCCAGGCGCATCCGCTCCGTCACGGTGCCCCAGCCGGGAATATCCCTCATCGGAATCGGCGCGCTGACGCCGGATTCCTTGATGGCGTCGCTCAGTTTCTCCAACGCGGAAACATCAGGCGCCTCTTTCTGAATCTGCTTGATGTTCGCCGCCAGCACGGCAGGCAGAATGCTCACGCACACCTGGGCGCGGCCGTCTTCCTGGTACGTCGTCGGGGGAAGTTCCTGCGCCCCCTTCAAGAGAATCGCCTTGTACTGCTCCGGCTTTAGGGCGGTCACCTTGAGGAACTCGCCGACCGTCTGCTTCTCGTTCAACTTGAGGGATTCCGCGCGCACGAGCAGCTTCTGCAGCGCCTGATTGCGCGCCGCACTCTCCATCTTGTCGCTGGCACCCCAGGCGCTCGGGAGAACGATCGCGCACAACACCGCCGCAAACAGCAAGCATTTCGCCATGTTCGTGAATCTCCAGATCAATGAAAATTGCCACGCTTTGTGAAGTGTAGCCGCGCGGCACGGAGGTGTCAAGAATCCTGGAAGCGTGCCGAGCCGAAAAACGTTGACAGCGCCCCGGCACAGCACTATATTGGCTTTGTAGCGCAACGCCGGGCAAGCGGCATGGGATGGCGGGGGCGCAGAGGCGCGCTCTTGGCAACCCAACCGCGTCCCTTCCCCTCTCCGCCCGGTGGATGGATGGGTGTGGAATATCATGGACCTGACGAACCCAAAGTGGATGTACCTGAAAGCAATTCTGTTCATCCTGATCGGGGCCACCTGTTTTGCCCTGGTATGGCTGGATCATCCGACGTTCATGACTGCGGCATGCCTGGCGGTGATGATCTGGGCCTTCGCGCGAGCTTACTACTTCGCCTTCTACGTGATCGAAAAGTACGTCGACCCCCAGTACAAATTCGCCGGCCTCACCTCGTTTCTTGGCTACCTGATGAGGAAGCGAAAGTGAAAGTCCCACCTGAAACGAAAGGAGCATGGAGATGAATGAGGAGAGCAAATGCCCGGTAACCGGCCACGTTCGTGCGCACACGGCCGGCGGCGGCAGGACGAACCTGGACTGGTGGCCGAATCAGTTGAGGCTCGATATCCTGCACCAGCATTCCTCCAAGTCCAATCCGATGGGCAAGGGGTTCAACTACGCCAGAGAGTTCAAGACTCTCGACTTGGCTGCCGTGAAGAAGGACCTCCATGAACTGATGACGAAGTCGCAGGACTGGTGGCCTGCGGACTTCGGCCACTACGGGCCTTTGTTCATCCGCATGGCATGGCACAGCGCGGGCACCTACCGCACCGGCGACGGCCGCGGCGGCGCAGGCAACGGCAGCCAGCGCCTTGCGCCCCTCAATAGCTGGCCTGACAATATGAACCTCGACAAAGCGCGCCGGCTGCTCTGGCCGATCAAGCAGAAGTACGGCCGCAGGATTTCCTGGGCCGACCTGATGATCCTTGCCGGCAACGTCGCCCTGGAATCGATGGGGTTCAAGACGTTCGGTTTCGGGGGCGGGCGTGAGGACATCTGGGAACCGGAAGAAGACATCTACTGGGGCTCCGAGGACAAGTGGTTGGGCGACCAGCGCTACTCGGGCGACCGCGATCTCGAGAACCCGCTCGCCGCGGTGCAGATGG
>CAIUPP010000051.1 GCA_903901045.1 uncultured Planctomycetota bacterium | reverse complement strand
GGGTGCGTGACGGATTTCTGACGATAATGAAGAAAGAGGTTGCGTTTTGCGCGCTGATGGCCTAGTATTATAGGCCATGAACACACAACATCTCTCTTCAGGGCGGGGCCAGGAACTCCTGTCGCGAATGGGGCAGATCCCCGTGATTGTGCAAGGCAAGGTGTCCGAGCGGCGCAGCGGAGGCAAGGTTACGGGCTGCAAGCTTCAGCGATGGCGTCACGGACGCAATGAGACTCGTCATGTTCCGGCCACTCTGGTCGAGACGGTTCGCCAAGGCACGCAAGGCTATACCCAGTTCATGAAGTTGGCGGAGGAGTACGTCGAGATACGCGAAACAGAAGCGTTACAGCACAACGACGACAGTAAAAAAAAGCCCACGAAACGGTAGACGTCTGGGCTCAGGAACTGCATCGCTTCGTCGATACGACAGCCGAGACCCTTCAGAGCAAGGAACTGGGCGATATCACGTGGCTGGAGCACGGTCTGCGCGAGACCTCGCAGGGTATGTGCCGCGATGTGCTTCGCTGGCTGCTGGCCTTGCCGGGTTTGCGCGTGCCAACCGACGAGGCGCGAGAGGGGGAGCGTCGGGTTGGCGGCCAAGAACGCATCGCTCATACCCTCTTTGGTGACATCCCGCTGGTACGCAACTACTATCATCGCCCGGCTGGCAACGGTGGGCGATTTCCCTTGGATGAGGCCTTGGGGCTAATCGACGGATACACCCCTGGGGTGGCCGCCCTGATCGGGCGGTGTGCCGCCGAACATCCGTTCCAACATGCGGAAGCGTCGTTCCGAGCCTACACGGGGCTGACGGTGGATGCCCGGCAGTTTCCCCGCTTGGCAGAGCACATTGGTCCTTTGGCGGAACGGTTTCTACGTGCCAAACGACCTTCTGGAGAGATGACCCCACCGCGGGTCTACGTCGCCACGGACGGAACGGGAGCCCCGTTGCGCCACGAAGAACTCAAAGGGCGCAAAGGTCGGCAGCCCGATGGCACCGCCCAAACTCACGAAATCAAGGTAGGGGCCATCTTTACCCAGCACCCTATCGCCGGCCAGAAGCCCTGGCGCGACCTCGACTCCAATACGTATGTGGCTACGACCTTGCGGGCAGAGCCGTTTGGCGAGATGATGCGCACGGAGTTCTGCCGCCGTTTCCCCGTCCCGCCCGCTGAAGTCGCCTTCCTCGGTGACGGCGCGGCTTGGAACTGGGAACTGCAACGGATCTTTTTCCCTATGGCCCTAGGCATCGTGGACTTCTACCACGCCGCCGAACACGTCACCCACGTCGTAGACCTCATCGAGGATCGCCACACCCCTTCGGGACGTAAGCGCCGCAAGCGTTGGGTGAAACTCCTGCTGCGCGGACGACTCGACGTGTTTCTCGCCGAGGCCCGTCAGGCGTTCCCGCCCGACAAGATCGAAGCGGGAGAAAAGGCGCTGGACTACTTTGAGAAGAACCGTGACCGCATGCGCTACCGCTACTTCCGCGAGCGTGGATACTTTATCGGCTCTGGCGTCGTCGAGGCGGCCTGCAAAACCCTCGTTGCCCAGCGCCTCAAGGGTTCGGGTATGCACTGGTCCGAGCAGGGCCTCAGCCACATCCTCTCTATCCGCACAACTCTGCTCTCTCGCCGCTATGACGACTTCTGGCGTTCACTCTCAACCCTTGCCCCAGCCGCTTGATGCAGAAATCCGTCGTGCACCCCTGCAGATCCTCGGGAAGCATCCACCCGGACTCGCAACCCAGCACATATTTCCAGGGTCCGTTCGGATTTGCATAGAAGGTGTCAAAGAAGACCCTCATATCGTCCGAATAAAGGATACCACCCGATTCCGGCAGC
>CAIUPP010000050.1 GCA_903901045.1 uncultured Planctomycetota bacterium | reverse complement strand
TCGAGGTGGCCAGCCCGGCCACCGCAATCTTCCGCCTCGCCGCCGTCCTTGTCGCCCCCTTCGTAGCATCGAACGTGAGTTCGATCATTATGCCGCCGGTTGTGGTGCCCGCCGCCGCCAAACCTCCCCCGCAGGTCGCCATGCGCTCGCCGGCAACGAACGCGCCAGCCCCGGCCACGGCGCAGGCAACGAACATCACGGTAGCGACCTGGCTCACGAATGCGCAGGGATGCGTGGTCTATCGCGGGACCGCGTTCCCCTCGAACTATCTCGGCAACGTGTTCATCGCCGATCCCTCAGCCCATATCATTCACCGCGTCGTCCTGCGCGAGGCAGACCTGGCGGTCACCGTCGAGCGGGCGAAGGACGAAGCCAACACCGAGTTCCTGGCTTCGGCGGACGCCGGCTTTCGCCCGGTGCAACTCGTCAACGGCCCCGACGGCGCGCTCTACGTGGTGGACCGGCGGGATGCCGACGAACGCGGGCGCATTTACCGCCTCGTGCCGGCGGACTTCAAGCGGCCCAAACCCTTGCCGCTCGGCAAGGCGAAGACCGCGGAGCTGGTCACCGCGCTCTCCCACCCCAATGGCTGGGCGCGGGACACGGCGGCGCGGCTGCTATACGAGCGACGCGACCGGCAGGCCGTGCCGCTCCTCTCAAAGACGCTTGCCTACTCCCGAGCCCCGCTCGCGCGCGTTCATGCCTTGCATACGCTCGATGGCCTGGGCGCGCTAAACCAGGACCACGTGCTGGCCGGCCTGCGGGACGCGGACGGACGCGTGCGAAAACACGCGGTGCTGCTCGCAGAGAAACTGGCTCAGGGGAATGCGCTCCCGGACGCGGTCTGGGACCAGCTCCTGCGGATGTCGGCGGACGCTTCCGTCCGCGTGCGCTACCAGCTCGCGTTTACGGTGGGAGAACTTCACCGGCCGGACGGCGCCCAGGTCCTGGGAGCAATCCTCCTGCGCGACCCAACCAACCCCTGGATGCAGGCGGCGGTCTTCAGCTCGCTGGCCGAAGGAGCTGGGAACCTGTTCGTCGCGCTGGGAAGTAATGCCCGCGTGCGAAACGATCCGGTCGGGCAGGAATGGCTGCGCCGGCTGGCGGCCATGATCGGGGTCAAGGGCCTGGCGGCGGAAGTCGCTCAAGTCTTCGGCTTCGTGGAACTGCTCCAGTCCGAGCCCCAACAGGGATTCACGTTGCTTTATGTCTTGG
Source organism: uncultured Planctomycetota bacterium (assembly GCA_903901045.1). Classification (GTDB taxonomy): domain Bacteria; phylum Planctomycetota; class Brocadiia; order CAIUPP01; family CAIUPP01; genus CAIUPP01. Next base: position 452 of record CAIUPP010000050.1, on the reverse strand, counting down.
GCGATGGTTTGCATCGCACTCGCAGTTCGTTGGCTCTGGCCGACCCAGGCGAGCGGATGCAGGCCTTCTATACCGCAGCCGCAACTGCCGTCCAGAACTACTCCCTGCTCGAGCCTTGGCGTATTGGGGCGCTGCAAGTGTTGGGCGTCAGCCCTTACACTTTTGCCAACATTTCCGATCTCCTGCTGCTCCAGGTGGGCTCCGGCCAGTCCGAAGCAATCCAGTCTGCGGCGCTGGCGGCGCTGGGGCGGTTCGACGATCCGCGCATCGCGCCGGCGGTGGCGCAGCGTTGCCGGGCACTGACGCCGCGCCTGCGGAACGACGCCCTGACCGCCCTGCTGGCGCGCAGCGACCGCGTAGCTGCGGTCATGGCCGGCCTTGAAAGCGGCTTGCTGCGCCGCGCGGATTTGACCTTTGCCCAGGTGAATTATCTGCGCACGCAGCGCGACCCG
>CAIUPP010000049.1 GCA_903901045.1 uncultured Planctomycetota bacterium | reverse complement strand
GTTTTTTCAAGAATTCGACAAGGAGAATCTCTCATGTCCTTCCGTACCATCCAGTGGCGCGACGACAAGGTCGTCATGATCGATCAGACCCGGCTCCCGGCCGAGGAAATCTATAATGAGTACTCCGACTACCAAGGAGTAGCCCAGGCGATTCGGGGGATGATCATTCGCGGTGCCCCGGCCATCGGCGTGGCCGCCGCCATGGGGGTGGCCCTGGGGGCGCGGGATATCCAGGCGTCCGACCACGAGAGTTTCTTCCGGGAATTCGAGACAATCTGCGACATCATCGCCGGGACCCGCCCCACGGCGGTGAACCTCTTCTGGGCCATCCAGCGGATGAAGCGGATGGCCGAAGCCCACCGGACTCTTCCCCTCCCCACAATTTGTAAGATCCTCATTGCCGAGGCGATCCGAGTGGAGGAAGAGGATCTGGCCATCTGCAAGGCCATCGGCGCCAACGGAGCCAAGCTGATTCCCCAGGGGGCAACGATCCTGACCCACTGCAACGCCGGAGGGCTCGCCACTGCCGGCTACGGCACGGCCCTGGGGGTCATCCGTGCAGCCCACGAGGCGGGAAAGGGGATCAAGGTCTTTGCCGACGAGACCCGCCCCTGGCTTCAGGGAGCGCGTCTCACCGCCTGGGAGTTGATGAAGGACAACATCCCGGTGACCCTCATCTCCGACAACATGGCCGGTTACTTCATGAAAAAAGGGGAGATCACCTGCTGTGTGGTGGGGGCCGACCGGATCGCCGCCAACGGCGATACCGCCAACAAGATCGGCACATATTCGGTCGCTGTGCTGGCCAAAGAGCACGGCATTCCCTTCTGCGTCGCCGCCCCTTCCTCCACGTTCGACCTCTCCATCCCGGATGGCTCGCACATCCCCATCGAGCAGCGCTCCCCCGAGGAAGTCGTCAACGGTTTCGGGCGGCGCACCGCGCCCGAGGGGGTCAAGGTGTACAATCCCGCCTTCGACGTCACCCCCGCGCGCTACATCGCCGCGATCATCACCGAGCGCGGCGTCATTCAGCGCCCGACCACTGAAACGATCCAGAGGCACTTCGCCGAGCGGGCATAAATGGGGACACAATACTTTCGTCCGAGGAGCGGGTTCTCTTGCTCCGCCGGCTCTTGCCCCGCGCGAGTTGCGCTGCCCGCGGACGGCGGTAGTGCGGCCCCGCCGGGCGCACTCCACCGGTGGGACATCCCGCCTAGGGAAGCCGTCGCCCTCCAAAGAGAACTGCGCAACCGGCTCCTCACCGTGCCCATCCGCGGCCGGGTGAACCTCGTGGCGGGCGGGGACATCGCGTACTCCCGGCGGGACGAATTGCTCTTCGCCGCCGTGGTCCTCATTCGCCTGCCAGAAATGGAGACCGTCGAGCAGTCGGTTGTCACGCGGCGCGCGGAATATCCCTACGTCCCGGGCCTGCTGAGCTTCCGCGAGGCCCCTGCGCTGCTGGAAGCCTTTTCCCGGCTGACCTGGCGGCCCGACGCGGTGCTCGTGGACGGGCAGGGGCAGGCGCACCCGCGCGGACTCGGCATCGCCGCGCACCTGGGACTCTGGCTCGACCTGCCGACCATCGGCTGCGCGAAAAGCCGCCTCTGCGGCGAACATGAGGAACCGGGACCCAAACCGGGCGACCATGCGCCCCTCATCTTCGATGGGAAGACCGTGGGGGCGGTCCTGCGGACGAAGAAGGGGGTCAAGCCTCTCTTCATCTCCGCCGGGCACCTGTCGAATCTGCGCGACGCCATCCGAATCGTCTTGCGCTGCTGCGCCGGCCACCGTCTCCCCGAGCCGACCCGCCGAAGCCACCTCCTCGTCACCAGCCTGCGCGCCGCCCATGAGCGGCCCGTGCGTTGAGGGACGGTCCGCCCTCTCCGCCTTGAAAAACAGGCCAGAACTCCCCAGGCAGAAATAGGCGAGCTTCGCGCGCGCAGGTGCGGTAGCATGAAGAAGCAGGTTCACGACGGTCGTGAGCCGGCGGGTAATCGGGGGAACTCCCGTCCTGGGGCGACAGGGAGCTACAACAGGGAGGTCTGAAAATGAGAAAGTTGCTGTTGGCTGGCATGGTGGCGTTGACGCTGCTCACCTCCGGGTGCTTCTTCTCCTGGCACGGCGGCAACCATGGCGGTGGTGGAGGCCATGAGCGCGAAGGGGGCGGTGGGCATGAAGGCGGCAGGTAGCACTCCGTGCTGCGTATCTCCGTGGTGACGAAGGGGAGATAAAACGCGCGCGGCGGACGCCTTTCGACATCCGCCGTTAAACGCAACTCGCCTCGCCCGCTGACCGGCCGGAGGCCATGAGCAAGCGAAGCGAGTCGGATGGCTGAGGATCTAGGATTCGAACCTAGAATGCCTGATCCAGAATCAGGTGTGTTACCATTACACCAATCCTCAACGCAGTCTAGAACATCAGTATATTGTCTCCGGCGAAAGAGTTCAAGTCAGCCTGATGCCGCGCCCGTTCGCGGCGGGGGTGGAGCGCGCTGTCCCAGCGCGCTTCAGTTCATCCTAAGCACCGCGTCCGCTGGATTCATCAGCCTTCGCCTGGTCACGGGCTTCGAGCTTCCCGCCCCCGCGCGGGAGCAGTTGAGCCGCCAGCAACATCGCCAGCCCCGGTATCCAATGGCCGCCGATCGTGAGCCACGCCCCGGCGATCAATAGCCCCATCCAGAGCGCGAGTTGAACTCCAGCCAGCGGCGGACGATTGGGGGGCTGTTTTCGCCACTGCCGGTGCCGTAAGAACGCGGCGAACAGGAATAGCGCGCCAAGGAGCAGGTAGCCCGCCAGAAGGATCGGGACGAAGGGGGGCAGTTGGCCGCCCTGGCGCAGCACCGCCTCCGGGGCGGGTTGACGGGTGAGGAAATAGAGAATCGCCGCCTCGCCCAGATAGGGGGCGTTGATGGCATTGGAGAGGACGCGCGGTCCTGCGAGCGCGCCATCTGCCAGCGGGCAGCACGTGGTTATCATCTCAGCGGAGAGAGGCCACGCATGGTCGAAACGCCCGTTCAGGCGCGCCGCTCCGACGCCGAACGCGCTGGCGGCCGTTCCGTGCCCGGCGATGACCGGCCCGGAGTCCACGTCCATGTACCACTCGTTGCCGGGCGCCCCTTTCGGAAACTCCCGGAAGCCGTAGGCCGTCAGGCGGTACTGCCAGAAATGTTTCTCATACAGCGCGTACCATTGGACGGCCGTCTCGGGCCAGAGTTGGGGGGCGTTCAGCGCCATGTAGGAATTGCCGCAGCCGCGCGCGCAACTGAGCGGACGGCCGCTTTCGGCGATGGCGTCGTACGGTGGCAGGCCGGTGGCGGGGTCGAGGCACGCCCCTTCGAACGCTCTGCGCGCTCGCGCGACGAAGCGGGAATGATCCGTCCCTAGCACGGTGTCCGCGCGCCGAATGGCGGCGATCGTGGCGAGAACGTCGGTCGGATAGCACTGGTCCGGGTAGTCATTCAGGAGGCCGCTCGGGGAGCGGTCCAGTTCATCGGAAAGGCTCTCCACCTGGTCGCGCAGCGCGGGCAGGTAGCGGTCGCTCCCCAGCAGCTTCGCGTGGCTCGTCATCGCGGAAATGAGCAGCATCCGATAGAACGCGTCCTCCTTGTGGAGGTACTCCTTGCCCCAGTGCTTCTCGACCCATGCCGCGTGCCCGGGATCAGTGACGAGCGCCGCCGCCGCTTCGATGGCATCCCGCGCGTAGACCGCGGGGGCGGTGGCGACCCTGCGGTCTCCCTGTTCCCACGCCTCTTGAAGCGACTCGGTGGCCCACAGATAGAATACGGAGCCGAAGAGCGGCCACTCCGTGCCCGAAATGTCCTCCGTGTTCGCGTTGACGGTCCCGCGCGAAAGGCGCTCCGCCGCCCAGTGTTGGTATTTCGGCGTGAGGCTGCGATGCGCCCACCAGGCCATCTTCGGAACGCCGGAGCCGCGCAGGTTCGGGTCCGCAAGGAAGTAAACGACCAGGAACGCCGGAATGATGAAGAAGTAGAGCGCCAGCAGCGCGATGGCGACAAGGTTGCCGTAGCGGACGACGCTGTCCGGACGGCGCCAATGGTGGAAAGTCACAGCGCTCCCCTCAGCTCATGCGTCTTTCTTGATCGCCTGGTACGCCAGGTGCATCATCAACTGGTCGACGAGGATCAGCGCGGTGAACGCCTCCGCGACCGGCCAGACGCGCGCGACGATGGTTGGGTCGCGCCGGGTCACCGCCGCGAGCTGGGCGTCCTTCAGCGACACCTTGTCCACGGTATGCTGCGGCTTGGCGATGGTGGGGGTGGGTTTCACCGCGAGGCGCACCACGATATCCTGCCCCGTGGTCAGCCCGCCGGTGATCCCTCCGGCGTGGTTCGAGTCGAACGCCACCTTGCCGTCCTTCATGCGCATCTGGTCGTTGACCTGCGACCCGGTCATATCCTTCACCGCCAGCCCCGCGCCGACCTCCACCGCCTTTACCGTCCCGATGCTCATCAGCCGCCCCAGCTCGCCGTCCAGCTTGTCGAACACCGGCTCTCCCATGCCCGCCGGGATGCCCGTGGCCACGACCTCGACCACGCCGCCGGTGGAATCGCCGCTATCGCGCACGCGGAGGACCTCCTTCACCATCGCATCGGCCGCGTCGAGGTCCGGGCAGTTCATCAGGGGGTGGACGCCGTACTTCGCGCGCGCCTCCGCCAGGTCGAACTTCTTTTTCTCCTGCAGCTCCGGGATCAGCTTCTCCAACTCCGCCAGCGCCGCCATCTTCTCCAGCATGCGCATCTGCGGGGTGATCATCCCCTCGCGGTAGAGCATGTTGAACAGCAGATCGTTATCGCGCCGGAGTTTCTTGAACGCCGCCACGCGCTCGCGGACGGTCGCCAGCGAAAGCTCCCCGGCGCGCACCCCCGCCGCCTCCTTGACGTAGGCGGTGATTTCAATCCCGTGGCGCTGGAGAATGCGCTTCGCCACCGTTCCGGCCGCAACGATCGTGGCGGTGTACCGCCCGCTGAAGAACCCCGCGCCGATGGAGTCGTCGCAGGAACCGTATTTCTGGTAGGAGGCATAGGAGGCGTGCCCCGGGCGGGGGGTGCGGTTGGTCGAGCGGTACTGCTCGATATGCTCGAAATGCCGGTCGAGGTTGGGGATCAGGATCACCAGCGGAGTGCCGTTGGTGAGGTTCGCGTTGGGGAACCCCTCCATCGTGTCGGCGGCGTTCACGCCGCTGTAGATCACCGGCACATCAGGCTCGCGGCGCGGCGAGGCCAGTTCCCCCTGCCCCGGCTTGCGCAGAAGCAAGTCGGCGTAAATCTCCTCCTCGGTGATGAGCAGGCCGGGCGGGACGCCCTGGATATGCGTGGTCAGCCCTTCCTGGTACGAGCCGCCGGCCACCGTGGTCCTGAAGATTCTGCCATAACTGCATCCGAGCATCGGCGGTCCCATCCAAGAAAGGTCATTTCAACCGAGAGGCCCTGCGCGGCGCGTCGGGCCGCAGCATCCTGCGCCCTCTTCCGCCTCATTTGCGCGCGATTCTAGCCGAAGGAGAGGGCTGGCGCAAGATTGGAGAGCGGGCCGGTCTCTCATGACATGTCCATGCCCCTCTGTGCTGGTCCGTCTCCGTCCGCCCGCTGTGCGCCTACTTCTGGCGCAGCGCCAGCGCCCAGACGCAGAGAAGACCCGAGCCCACCGCCGCCACCCACGATGGCCAGATCGGCACCGACCACCCGTCAATGCTGAGGGCCCAGTGGTCAAGCGCCCTGACGACATGCCCCGCGCAGACGAGGGCAAAGATGACAGCCGAGACCAGCAGATAGCGTTTCGTGCCCATAACCACTCCTTGCTATGAGTTCCTTGCACTCGGAGAGTCCGTCCGCCCAACGAACAGAAGCCGGTCGAGCGATAGCGGCCCTGCGCCGACGAAGATCAGGAACAGACAGCCCAGCGCCATGCAGAAATCCGTCCGAGCCTCGTGCGCCACCCCCCAGAATCCATAGTGCGGAAGCTTCGGCAGGGCGAAGCCCCAGAAACCATGTCCCAGCAGGATCGGGAGTTTTGTCGACAGGATGGCCACGGAGATATTGCACAGGAGGAGAAATGCCGCCGGTCGCGTCAGAAATCCCGCCATCAACAGGGCGCCCGCGATCGTTTCCACCATGGCGACGAAGGGGCTCGTCAACTCCGGGAATGGAATCCCTATGGCCGCGAAACGCCCCGCGCCGAGTTCGACAGGGAAGATGAACTTCTGAAGCCCCTCCGAGAGAAACACCCCGCCCACGAGAAGGCGGATCAGCACGGTCGCCGCGGGCGCGTGGGAAGAGAGCATCCGTCGCATGAATGGTTTCACGCCGTCTCACCCCACCGGGGTAAACTGTTTCAGATCGTATATCCCGAGCCGTTTCTCGATCTCCGCCACGCGCCCCACCATCTTCTCGAATCCGTCCGCGCCGAAAAGCTCCTGCTCCTTGTCCTCGAACGCGTCCCCGAGGTCGTCATATTCCTTGTCGGAGAGAACCTCCCGAAGCGCGGGGAAAAGCACCGTGTCCTCGCGGGCGGCGTGGGGGGAGTACATGCGGATGAACTGCCGGAGGGAGTCCGCCAGCGTCTCGCGATTGGCGGGAAGCTTGAGCGACTGAGCGTTGGCGACTTTCAGCGTTGTGTCGGTGAGGCGTCGCCCGGCCTGATGCTGCTCAAGCAGCACCTCCACAAGATCCACGAGCTTACCCGCCTTGCGGAAGCGGGGGAAGAGGGAGTCCTCTTCGAGTTTCTCGTGGTACTCCTCGACGAAGGAGCGGATGATGGAGGCGGAGTCCGCCAGCGCCTCCGCCGGAGGCTCCTGCCCGTCCTCCATGCGGCGCAGCGCCTCGCCGTAGACGAGCAGAATGCGCCGGAGCAGCCCATGCTCCCGCATCAGGTCTTCGGCGGGGGAAACGTTTCCCTCTTGCGGATTGGGAGAAGGCGCGGAGGGGCGTTGCGTTGCCGAGCAGCCCCCCAGCAGCAGGCCCGCCCCGGCCGCCGCCCCGATTTGAATGAACGCCCTGCGCGTCTGTTGCTGCGACTGACTCATGGGTAGCCTCCTTCCGCGGATCTTCGCCCACGAGCAATTCTCTCCGCAGAAGGGGCGCGAAGCAAGGACATCAAGGAGGAGAACGGAGGATCTATTTCTCTTCGTCTTCCTCCGGCTGCTCCTTCTCATCCTCGGGGTCTTCAGGCGTCTCCCCGGCATTCTCCGGCTTGGGCGCGGCGGCCTTTGCCGCCGCCTTGGCGGCGTCCGCCTCGACCTCTTCATCCAGAATTTCCTTGGCGATGCCGGCGATCGCTACGACGCGGTCCCCCTCCTCCAAGTTGATGACGCGGACCCCCTGGGTGGCGCGTCCGATCATGCGCACCTGCTGCATCGGACAGCGGATCGCCATCCCGCCGTGAGTGAGGATCATCACCTCATCCTCTTCGGTCGCCTCGACCACGTTGACCACCTTGCCGTTACGCTCGGAGGTGCGGATGTTGATGACCCCCTTGCCGCCGCGGTTGGTCAGGCGGTACTCGCTGATTGCCGTGCGCTTGCCGTAGCCGTTCTCGCACACGGTCAGCACGGAGGCCTCTTCCTTCGCGATGATGACCCCCTCCACGCTGTCTCCTTCGTGCAGGCGGATGCCGCGCACGCCGTGGGCCGTTCGTCCGATGGAGCGCACGGTCTTTTCCGGGAAACGCACCGCCATCCCGTCGCGCGTCGCCAGCAGCACCTGCTGATCGGCGAAGAGTTGCCGCACGCCGATGAGGTGGTCTCCCTCGTCCAGCGCGATGGCGATGATGCCGCTCTTCTTCGGATGGCTGTAGGCCGACAGCGGCGTGCGCTTGACCGTCCCCTGGGCGGTGACCATCAGCAGGTCGCCCTGCTCGAAGTCGCGCACCGGGATGAAGGAGGTGATCTTCTCATTCTCCTGCATGTGCAGCACGTTGGCGATGGAGCGCCCGCGCGAGGCGCGCCCCAGTTCCGGAATGTCGAACACCTTCAGCCAGTACACCCGGCCCAGGTTCGTGAAGAGCAGCATGTAATCGTGCGTGGAGGCGACGAAGAGGTGCTCGGTGAAGTCGCCCTCTTTCAGGTCCGCCGCCGTGATCCCCTTGCCGCCGTGCCGCTGCTTGCGGTAGGAGCTGATCGGCTGGCGCTTCAGGTAACCTTCATGGCTGATCGTGACCACCACGTTCTCCTCGGTGATCAGGTCCTCCATGTCGAAGTCCTCGATCGCGCCGACGATCTCCGTGCGCCGCTTGTCGGCGAAGCGCGCCCGGATGTCGTGCGTCTCCTCCACGATGATGCTCATCTGGAGGCCTTCGTCCGCCAGGATGGCGCGGTAGTTGGCGATGCGCTCCATGAGCACCTTGTGCTCATCCTCCAGCTTGGTGCGCTCCAGGCCGGTCAGGCGGGCCAGGCGCATGTCCAGGATCGCCTTCACCTGGCGCTCGCTCAGCTTGAAGCGCGCAGTCAGCCGCTCCGCCGCCGTCTCGGAGTCCTTGGACTTCTTGATGATCTCGATCACCTCGTCAATGTTGGCGAGGGCGATCAGCAGTCCTTCCAGAATGTGGGCGCGGTCCAGATCGCGCGCCAGCAGGCACTTCGTGCGGCGCACGACCACCTCTTTGCGGTGGGCGATATAGCAGCGCAGCAGGTCCTTGAGGCTCAGCGTGCGCGGTTGTCCGGCCACCAGCGCGATGTTGTTGACGCCAAAAGTGTCCTGAAGCTGCGTGTGCTTGTAGAGCTGGTTGAGGATGACGCGCTCATCCTCCCCCTTGCGCAGTTCGACCACCAGGCGCGTGCCGTTGCGGTCGCTCTCGTTGCGCAGGTCGGAAATCCCCTCGATCACGCCCCCCTTGACCAGTTCGGCCGAACGGCGCAGGATGTTGTCGGGATTGGCCCCGTAGGGAATCTCGGTGAACACCAGACTCTTCTTGCCGGTCTTGCTGGATTCCACGTGGCTGCGGGCGCGAATCAGGATGCTCCCGCGGCCGGTGAGGTAAGCGCTGCGGATTCCCTGCCGGCCGCAGATGAGGCCGCCGGTGGGGAAGTCCGGCCCCGTGACGATCTTCATCAGGTCGGCGGGGGTCACATCAGGCTGCTCGATGCAGCGCACGATGGCGTCGCATATCTCTCCCACGTTGTGGGGGGGCATGTTGGTGGCCATGCCGACGGCGATGCCCGTGCTGCCGTTGCACAGCAGGTTGGGGAAGCGCCCGGGCAGAACGGTCGGCTCCTCGCGCGTGCCGTCGTAGTTCGGCACGAAATCCACCGTGTCGTATTCGAGATCCGCGAGCATCTCGGCCGCCACGCTGCTCATCCGCGCCTCGGTGTAGCGCGGGGCGGCGGGCGGGTCGCCGTCGATTGAGCCGAAGTTCCCCTGCCCCTCGATGGGCGGGTAGCGCATCACGAAATCCTGCGCCATGCGGGCGAGGGTCTGGTAGATTGCCGCATCGCCGTGCGGGTGGTAGTTGCCGTGCGTGTCGCCGACGATCTTGGCGCATTTCCTGGTCTTGGAGCGCGGACCCAGGCTCAAGTCGTTCATCGCCACCAGGATGCGGCGCTGGGAGGGCTTCAGGCCGTCGCGCACATCCGGGAGGGCGCGGCTGACAATGACGCTCATCGCGAACGTCAGATAGGACTCCCGCATCTCTTCTTCAATGAAGAGCCCCTTGATGTTTTCAGGCTTTTCCTGCTTTTCTTGCGTCTCTTCTTTGGCCAATTTCGCAGACTTTCCGGAAGGAAAACAAGGTTTGCGGAGGCACCGAAATGCCCCAGCAGAAACGGATTATGGAGAACACTATTATAGGGGAAAATGGGGGGGAGGTCAATCGCGCGAAGTCGTAGAAAGGGACGGATTAATGGGCAATTGGCGATGGTCAATTGCCCATTGAGAATTGACCGTTGCCCATTGACCATTGCCTCCGTTGACTTTGCCCGCCCCCGGCATTATATTCAGTCCTAGGGTGGGCGTTTGACCAGGAGATCGCATGGCGATTCGCACCGAGATCCGCGACCGGATTCCGCTTGAGAACGTGGAGATCGAGTACCACCGAGTGGGAACGCGCGGCAAGCCCGTCAAAGCGGGCTTCAACCGCGCGCGGCTTCTGGATATCAACAGCAGCGCGATCGAAATGGCCGCCCGCGAGCCCTTCTCGCAGGATGAAAAGCTGACCCTCACCCTGCACGTCAAAGGGGTGCGCGATTTCCTTGAGATCGACGTCGAAGTCAAGAAAATCATCCGCATCAGCCTCCTCAAGCAGCCCGCTTACTCCGTCAACATGAATTACGGCAAACTGACCGCGGACCAGGCCGGCAAGATCGCCTGGGCCGAAGATCAGCTTATCCCCAAGCACAAGACGGCCACGACGGTCAAGCGCGAACAGGAGAAGAGCACCGTCAGTGCCACCTCGGCGACCACCGTGGCTCCCGCCCCGGCGGCTCCGGCGCCTGCCGCCCCCGCTCCCGAGAAACCCGCCGAGGCCGCGAAGGCGCGCGAGCAGGTGAAGCGCCCGGTGGCGCTGCTCAAACTGATCGACGCCCTGGACAAGTTCGAGGTGACCGACGACGTGATCATGGCCGTGATCGAAGCGGCCGAGGCCGGCCTGGACGTGGAAGTGCTGTACCCGGCCGCCGCCGATTCCGAGGATCTCACCGAGGCGGCTTCCCCTCAGGAACCCGCGGCGGAGGTCGAGCCCACCGTGGGCGCGCGGCCCATGAACGTCTACCGCCTCAGCAGCAACACGCGGCTCTATTTCTCCGAAGCGAACAAGCCCGTCGGGCCGGCCGCTGAACTGCTCTACCTCTCGCGCCTCAAGTCCCCGGATGACTGCTTTGCGGTGGAACTGGGGATCGATGCCATGGAGCAGCCCGGCGGCCTCGGCTTCCGGCGCGGCTGCATCCTCATCTTCTCGGCCACCGAGCAGGTCAAGGACGGAGATATCGCCTTCATCAAAACGCGCGCCTCCGACGAGGTGGCGCAGGTCTTCTTCGACAAGGACGAAGTCCGGCTCCGGTCGCTGAATCCGGCCTATCGGGAGCGCATCGTGCGCCGCGCGGAAGCCCGCGCGATCTGCCGGCTGATCGGACATTACGAGGATATCCCCTGATGCGGCTCTATCTTCTCTCTGTGTGAGGGCGTCCGGAATGGCTGAAAGCGAACGGCGTGAAAAAGTGATGCTGTTGACCACCTCCTACCGGGTGTTCGGCGAGATGCGCCTGGGGCCGGATGGCAACATCTGGGATTTCAAGCACCGCACGCCGGATGATTTTGTGACGGTTCACGATGCGCAATGCTTCCGACTGATCGACGGAAAACGAATGTACGACGCCACGGTTGCGGAATTCAGCCGCAGCTCCATTGAGGCGCTCTTCCGCGTCAAAGATCTGGCGTTCGTGCGAAAGGAGAACGCATGAAAGTCCTGTTTGGGATCGCCCTCGGCGCCCTGGTGACGCTGGCCGGAGGCTGCATGTCCATCGGCGCCGACGAATCCGCCGGCAACGGGCGGCTCATGCCCGTGGGAATCGGCGCAGCCGACTTCGCCCGCGCGCGCATGCTCGTGCTCGATGAAGAGATGAGCCAACTGGGCGACGTCGAAGGGGTGCTCACGGAGCAGCAGGACCTCTCCCTCAAGACCTGGCAGGACTGGCACAATCGCTCCGCCGACGCGTGGAGCGACCCGCACTTCACCCACCAGGAACGCCCCCGCATCGCCTGGGCGTGCAACGGCCTGGCGCAGGAGAGCATGGATCAGTGGGGCCGTTACCGCTCCCTGCCGGGATCCTATGACGCGCGCGTTACGACCATGTGCATGGTCCAGAGCCAGGAGAAGAGGAGCATGGAGGCGTTCAACTCCATGACGCTCGTGGCGCCGTGAGCCTCTCCAAAAGCGCCCCGCGGAACTGGTTCCCCTCGCAGGAGTTCTACACTGAAGAACTCTGCACCCGCTGCGGCATCTGCTGCGGCTCCTCCGACGGCCATCCCTGCGAACGCCTGCGCCTCCTGAAAGACGGGACTTATACCTGCGAGGTCTATCAGGACCGGCTCGGAAAACACCGCACCGTGGACGGCGAGGAATTCATCTGCGTCCCCATCCGCTTCGTTATCGAGCACAACGGGGGCTACGCGGACTGCCGCTACGTTCAGGAAATCCAGCGTCTGCGTGAGCAAATGGGGCAGGACGCGTCCGAACTGGGGCGGCTGCGGAAACCGTGAGCGGCTGGAGATGGGGCTCGTTGGGAAAAGGGCCAGGCGGGAAACTAGCGGCAGGTGAGAAATAGGGTTGGGCAAGTAACTGGCGGCAGGCGGGAAATAGGGCTGGGCAAGTAACCGGGGTCAGATGGGAAATAGGATCCATTGCGAAAAGGGGCCAGGGCGGGAAAGGGGGTCGGGCAACTTTTCCAACAGCAGAAAAGTAGCCTGACCCCTTTTCCTGCGCGCCGCATATTCCTGCAAATCGCGGTCGAAGCATTCCGCAATCTACTTGATAACCAGCACCGGGCATGGCGCTTCGTCCAGGATGATCTGGTGTTCCCGGGCGTTCAGGTCCATTTTTGTCAGGCTGGAGTGGAAACCTCCCAGCACCATCAGGTCGGCCTTGCGCGCCTTCTGCTCGTGAAGCACCGCCGAGTGGCAGACCCCCTTGCCCAGCACCGCCTCGCACTGCACCCCCGCCTTGCGCGCCATCTGGCTCACGTGGTCGAGGTGCCGCGTCTGGCTCCGCTCGAGTTCCGACTCGAACTCGTGCACTTCCTGCTCGACGAGAATCCGCACGGACATCAGCTTGCGCAGCGTATCCGTATCCACCACGGAGACGGCCGTCAGCCGCGCCGGAAGCTGGCCGGCCAGGCGAATAGCGAACTCCGCCGCCCGAAGGCTCGCTTCGCTCGCGTCCACAAGGACCAGGATATGTTCAAATGCCGGCGGTGTCATGGTTACCTTCCCCTTTCGTCTTGTGCGCCATGCTGCGGGCGCGCTCCAAGCGTTCTTTCACAAGACGCATAATGACGAACTCATCCCGCTCGCGCTCCTCCAGCACCCCGGTGATGAAACCGATCGTGCCCTGGTAGGAGGGGATGAAGACTTTCTCCAGCGCATTGACGCGCCGCTGCGTTTTGCGCACCTCGCGCGCCAGGCGTATCACCGTGTTCTCCACCTCCGCCAGGCGGTCCACGCTCTCCAGCGCGCGCCGGAACGCGGCCGCGGCCTCGTCCAGCGCCGGCGAGCCGCTCAGCAGGCTCACCATGGGGGCGAACTCCGGATGCTGCGCCTCCACGGTCGGCAGGTAGATCCCCATCAGCGAGCGCTGCGTCACGTTGGCGCCGTGATCGGCCTGCGGCGCGACCGTATCGGAAGCCAGTCCCAGCGCTCCCTTGCGCACCATCGCCACGCGCAGCGCGCGGTACGCCTCCGCCATCCGCTCGCGCACTTCCTCCTGCACCCGCTTGGCCGACTCCACGGAGCCGATCAATTCGAGCACGAGAATCTGGCGCTTCTGGTCCAACATCTCGAAGCCGTCCTTGGCGAAAGCCAGGTCGTGCTTCATCCGAAGCAGGTTCGATTTTGTCGGCGGCACATTCAACTTCGGCATCGCTTAGCGCTCCCGGTAATGCGCGTCCAACTCCGCCTGCGTCAGGCGGTGCAATTCGCCCTTGGGCAGGAAGGAGATCACATCCCAGCCGATTTCCAGCGTCTGGTCGATACTGCGGTTCTCGAACTCTCCCTGCGCCAGGAACGTGCGCTCGAACTTCTCGCCGAACGCCAGGTACTCCTTCTCCAGCGGCGGGAGCTCTTCCTCGCCGACCACCGCCGCGAGCGAACGCACCTGCTTCACGCGCGCGTAGGCCGCGAACAACTGGCTGGCCAGGTGCGCGTGGTCGGGGCGGGTCTTCCCCTCGCCGATGCCATCCTTCATCAGGCGCGACAGGCTCGGCAGCCCGGCGATGGGGGGGTAGAGTCCGCGCTGGGTCAATTCGCGGTCCAGCACGATCTGCCCTTCGGTGATGTACCCGCTCAGGTCAGGCACGGGGTGGGAAATGTCGTCGGAGGGCATGGTGAGAATCGGCACCTGCGTGATGGAGCCTTCCTTCCCGCGGATGCGCCCCGCGCGCTCGTAGATCGAGGCGAGGTCGCTGTACAGGTAGCCGGGGTATCCCTTGCGCGCCGGGATTTCGCCGTGGGCGATCCCCACCTCGCGCAGCGATTCGCAGTAGTTCGTCATGTCCGTGAGGATCACCAGAATGTGCATCCCCAGGTCGAAGGCCAGATGCTCCGCCAGGGTCAGCGCCGAGCGCGGGGTCAGCAGGCGCTCGACGGACGGGGCGTCCGCCAGGCTCAGGAACATGGCGACGTTCGAGAGCACCCCGGAGTCCTCGAAGTTCTTGACGAAGTACTGCGCCACGTCGTGCTTGACCCCCATGCCTGCGAGGATCACCGCGAACTCCACCTCGCCGGTGAGAATCTTCGCCTGGCGGGTGATCTGCGCGGCGATCTGGTTGTGGGGGAGGCCGTTGCCGCTGAAGATCGGCAGCTTCTGGCCGCGCACCAGCGCGTTGATCCCGTCGATTGCCGAAATGCCGGTCTGGATGAAATCCTGCGGCACCTCGCGCACGTACGGGTTCATCGGCTCGCCGTTGATGTCGCGCCGCAGTCCGCTGAACGGCTCGGGGCCGCCGTCGATGGGCCGGCCGATGCCGTCGAAGACGCGCCCCAGCATGGAGCGCGAAACGTTGATGCGCAGCGATTCCCCCAGGAAACGCACGCGCGTCTTCTGGTTGCTCAGCCCGGAGGTTCCCTCCAGCACCTGGACGACCGCCATCCCCGCCGTGACGTCCAGCACGCGCCCGACGCGCCGGTGGCCCGCCGCGTCAATCACTTCGGCGACCTCGTCATAGCCGACGGCGTGCTGCACCGCGACGAAGACCAACGGGCCGTCGATGCGGGAGACTCCCACGTACTCCAACCCGCTGTCCATCAGCGCCGGTTCCCCGCCGCCTGCGTTCTTGGCCGATTCAGACATTATGCAGACTCCTTGTCGAGCTCATCGAATTGTTTGCGGACGGCCTGCTCGAGAAGATCGAACTGTTCCGGATGGTCGTTCGGAATCGTCAGCTTCGCGCGCAGCAGCTCCTGGATGCAGGGGAGATGGCTCACCTGGTGGAGCGACGCCCCATGCTCGATGGCCGCGTGGCCCCGCGTCAGCACGTACAGGATGATCTTGAGCAGACGCACCTGCTTGGCCGGCGCCGAGTACATATCCACCTTGTCGAAGGCGTTTTGCTGGAGGAATCCGTCCTTGATCAGTTCCGAGATGAAGAGGATCAGCCGCTGGGAGTCGGGCAGCACGTCCGGCCCGACCAGCTTCACGATCTGCTGCAGCCGGTCCTCCTTCTGGAGCGTATCGAGCACCTTGGCGCGCATCTCGCGCCAATCCGGGTCGACCTTTTCCCACCATCCGGCCATCTCATCCACGTATTCGCTGTAGCTGGTCAGCCAATGGATCGCCGGGTAGTGGCGGGCGTTGGCCAGGTCGGAGTTCAGCGCCCAGAAGCAGCGGACGAAGCGGCGGGTGTGCTGGGTGACAGGCTCGGAGAAGTCGCCCCCCATCGGGGAGACCGCGCCGACGATGCTGACGGAGCCTTTGCGCCCGCTGAGCGCCTGCACCATGCCGGCGCGTTCGTAGAACTGCGCCAGCCGCGTCTGGAGGTACGCGGGGTAGCCTTCCTCGGCGGGCATCTCCTCGAGGCGGCCGCTCAGCTCGCGCAGCGCTTCCGCCCAGCGGCTCGTCGAGTCGGCCATCACGCCCACGTCGTACCCCATGTCGCGGTAGTACTCGGCCAGCGTGATCCCGGTGTAAATGGAGACCTCGCGCGCCGCCACCGGCATGTTCGAGGTGTTGGCGATCATGATCGTGCGTTCCATCAGCGGGCGGCCGGACTTCGGGTCGACCAGGTGCGGGAAGGTGGCCAGCACGTCGGCCATCTCGTTGCCGCGCTCGCCGCAGCCGATGTAGATGATGATATCCGCGTCGCACCACTTCGCCAGGGAGTGCTGCGTCATGGTCTTCCCGGTCCCGAACCCGCCGGGGATCATCGCGGTGCCCCCCTTGGCGATGGGGAAGAGTGTATCGATGACGCGCAGCCCGGTGATCAGGGGAACCGTGACCGCCTCGCGCTTGGCGAGGGGGCGCGGCACTCGGCAGGGCCAGCGCTGCGCCATCTTCAGCCGGTATTCCTGCGAACCTTCCTTGAGGATGCAGACCTCCTGCTCGACGGTGTAATCCCCCTCCGGGGCGATCCATGAGACCGTTCCCTGCTGGTCCGGCGGCACCATGATGCGGTGCTCCACCAGCGGGGTCTCCGGCAGCTTGCCGATGATCATGCCCGGGCCGGCCGCGTCGCCCGCCTTGACCAGCGGCACGAAATGCCACTTCTTGTCCAGCGGCAGGGGGGTGGCCTTTTCGCCGCGCGGGATGAACGGGCCGCGCAACTCGGCAATGCGGCTCAGCGGCCGCTGGATGCCGTCGTAGATCGCGCCGATGAGCCCCGGCCCGAGCGTCACCGACAGCAGCGAGCCGCTGGGGAAGATCGGGTCGCCCGGGCGCAAGCCCGAGGTCTCCTCATAGACCTGGATCGTGCCGGTGTCCCCGTCCAGGCGAATCACCTCGCCGACCATCTTCGCGGCGCCGACTTCCACGAGCTCGTACATGTGCGTGGAAAGCATGCCGCTGGCCTGAACGATGGGGCCGCTGATGCGCGTGATGGCGCCCACAGGCGCCGCATTCTCTGTTTTGTTGGTCATAGTTTTCCAAACAGGACCGGGGCGATTGTCCGCCGCAGGCCAGCCTTCATTCTGTTCAATCGGGCTGCGAAACTGTTGTCCCAGCGAAGCCGGCCGTCGGCCGACTCCACCACCACGCCGCGCGAGCCGCCGGCGGCCGCCGCGCACTGAATCTCCACAGTACGCCCCGCATCGCGCAGGGTCTTCAGGAGCGTATCGCGGATCGTTGCGCACTCCGCCTCCCCCAGCCCCGCCACGCGCACGACGAACTTCTGGCCCGGCATCTGCCGCAGCGCTTCCGCGGCCAGCGTGACCACGGCGTTGCGGTAAACGGCCCCCTCCAGCTTTTCCAGCTCCTTGCTCGCTCCGGCAAGGACCTCCTGGATGACCTCTTCGCGGGCGGCCAGCTTGCGCTGGGCGATCTCCTGCGCCACGCTGCTGCGGATCATCTGCGCGCGCTTGCGGGCCGTTTCCTCCCCTTCGGCGGCGATCCGCGCCGCCTCGGCCTTGGCGCGGCCCTCCCCCTCGTTGAGAAGCTTCTCCGCCTCCGCCTGCGCATCGGCCCGGATCCGCTCGGCGCGCCGCCGGCCGTCATCCAGAATCTCCTGCGCGAGTACTTCCTGCGCTTGCTCTTTGGCTGCCATGTTACACCTTGACTCCAATCGCCTCGCGAATGACCTCGGCCAAACTGCGGCGTCCCGGCAAGGGCCCCTGCGCCCCGGGGATTTCCACCAGCATCGGCAACTCGTCGCTGAAACGCAGTGCGCTCACCTCCGCCTCCATCAATGCGGCCAGTTCTTCGGTGACGATGACGATCCCCGCGTTCTTCTCGCGCGCTTCCTTCAGCGCCTCCACCGCCTCCAGGCGGTTGGTGGCGGCGCGGCCGGAGAGTCCCGCGCAGCGGAATCCCAGCAGGGTGTCCTCGTCCGCAATGACGAAGTAGCGGTAATTCACTTGATCAACCCCAGCAACATGATGCCGACGATCAGACCGTAAATCGCGATTCCCTCGGCCAACCCGACGAGAATCAGCGACTTGCCGAGCATCTCAGGACGCTCCGTGGCCGCGCCCAGCGCCGCGGAACCCACCCGCGCAACGGCCAGACCGGCTCCGATGCACGAGGCGCCCACCACCAGCGCGACGGACAGGGCGATCATCCCGGCCGCCTGGTCGCTGACCTTCAGCGTCGACTTGCCCGCGGCCGGTTCCGACGCCGGCTGAGCCAACGCCGTCAGAGGAGCCAGAACGGACAGCACAATGAACGCAAGCAGCATCGCTGCGACCCATCTCTTCGACACGCGCATGGTGAGCCTCCTTCAATGAGCCGGAAAAATAACCATTAGAGCCGGAACGGGGTGTAGCGTTTTCCCTCGCCGCCAAAGAACTTCCCAAAGAACTCGTAGTACTCCAGACGCAGACATTGCACGAAGACGATCATCCCTTCGAGAATCAGGATCAGCAGGTTCCCGAAGATCAGGATCAGAATAGTCCAAAGCGCGCCGCCCGGAACTTCGCGCACCTTTTCCACCAATCCGAAAATGGCCAGCGACAGCCCCGCGTGGGCCAGGGCGAACGCCCCCACCCTCGCGAAGGAGACCGTATTCGACAGGTAGGAGGTGAGCGTCTCCATGACCTCCACCCCGCCGTACAGAAACGCGGCCGCTCCCTTCTCGCCATGCCCGTGCGGGACCAGCACGTTGTACAGCACGTCGCGGAAGAAGAGCACCACCAGCGGCAGCAGGACGAACAGAATCAGTTGCAGCGTCGTAATGGACTGGCCGCCCAGCACGGCGTAGCGCAGCGCCAAGCCCAGCACCCCCCAGTAGAAAATGATGCCCACCAGGCCGAACCGGTCCACGATCCCATGATAGTAGTTGCGCGTGCGGATGCTGTTGACGATATTGATCCAGACGCCGACGCTGATAAGGGCGATGCCGATGATCACCGGGATCGCCAGCAGTTTCATGACATCCTCCATCGGCCTGAGCCACAGCGCCGGGAGGATTTCCATCCCGAACACGCTGCCGTACAGGAAGCCTCCCAGCACCGCGCTGCAACCGGCATACGTGATGACGAGGCCCAGATCCTTGTACAGGCTCTCGCGCGCCTTGCGCCACAGCACCAGCCCGATGATCGCCAGCAGGCCGCCATGCCCCACGTCGCCGAACATCAGCCCGAACATAAGCAGGAAGCTCGCCGCCACCACCAGCGTGGGTTCCACCTCGTTGTACCGGGGGAACCCGAAGCCCGTCACCAGCAACTGGAACGGCCGGACGAACCGGTTGTGCCGCAGCAGCACCGGCACGTCGTTCAGCGAGGTGCCGGTCTCCCGGGGCTCGAGCCATTGAATAATCGCGCGCCCGCCCGTCTCCTTTAGCACGCTTTCGCTGACGGCGGCCATGGAGGCCGCCGGTATCCAGCCGCGGATCAGGCAGGTGCTGTTCGTATGCCCGAAGCCGAGCGCCGCCGTGAGAATCGCGTTTTCCAGTTGGAGCCGCTTCTGAAGCCGCGCGATATCCGGCGCGAGCGCCTGCCCCGCCTCGCGCAACTCCCGGCTGATGCGCTCCTGCGTCTGACGGATCTCGTCGAGCCGCTTCTCCAGCGCAGCCAGCACCTCCGTGGGCGCTCCCTTGGGCGCGCCCTCCAGACTCTCGCGCGTGAAGTTGTGCTGCTTCAGCAGCGTTTCGAGCGCGAACCGCCCCTTCCGGCTCGTCACGGCGATCACGCGCTGCCGGTCGCCATGCGGCGCTTCCGGGAGCAGCAGGATGTTGGCCCGCCGTTCCTCCTGCAACTGCTTCAGCTCCGTGGACTTCATGCTGCCGATGGCGAAGTGCAGGAAGGGGGAGTCCATGACGCGCGACAGGCTCACCGTGAAGACGCTCAGCGCGTCCAGCCGCACCAGTTCATCGTGAATCGACTCCGACTCCACTTCGATCTCGGAACGCTCCGTCAGCAGGGGGAGGACGCGCCCTTCGACGCGCCCGAGAACCTGCTCCACGGCGCTGATCGGCTCGGTCAATTCCTCGGTGACGGCGGGCAGTTGCGTCAGCCCCATCCGGTCCTGCACCAGGTTCAAGCGGTTGAGCAGGCTGCGGCATTTGTCCGCGGCGGCGGTGGAGACCGCGGGGGCGCCGGCGGGGGCCTCCTCCGGCTTCACTTCCACCAGGTGCAGCACGCCGAGCCGGCCCAGGAGCGTGGTGACCTGGCGGGCATCCCGTTCCAGGATGACCATGTCCAGATGCTTCATTTTGGCCGGCGTCATCGCCATGACATTCTTCCTCAGCGCGTCCGTTTCAGGAGCATCGATTCAACTTCTTCGCGCGGCAGGCTGTGGCGGATCGATTCGGTCAGCCGGATCAGGTTGATCGTCTCAATCTGCTTCATGTAAAAATAGGCCACCGCCGCCGCATGGTCCAGCACCGATTCGGTGAAGCAGCGCACGGCCAGCCGGTACTGCTGGAGCAGCAGCAAGTCTTCGAGTCGCGTCAGGGAGACCGTTCCCTCGCGCTGGTCCGCGGGGATCACCGTGTCGGGAATCCGGCGCGTCGCCTCCTGGAGGTCCGCCGCGTCAAAAATCTGCTGCGCGGTGTGCGGGCCGAGGAACGAGACGGCGTGCGTCAGGTAGGGAAGGACATCGGCGTAATTGCGGTGGAAATTGAAGCGCGCGCGCAGCAGCAGCAGCAGGTCGCGCCGCCCCATGTCGAAACCGGCCAGCTTGCGCGGCCATTCATCCGCCTGCGCCGCCAGATACTTGAGCCGCCTCAGGTAGGTCTGATCGAGCGCCATATCCAGCGAGAACGGGTCCGGCTTGGCCGCGCGCCGCACGAACGAGCTCATCCCGAGTTGCAGGTGAGGTTCCGGAATGCCCCGGACGAAGTGCGCGAGGTCCTGCGCATCGAACATGGCATCGGCCGGCAGCGTCATCCAGCGGGGGAGGGGGATCATCAGCGCCTGCGCTTCCGTCCGGTTCTCGCGCGCCACGTAGCAGCGCATGGCCACCTTGATGTTCTCGACCTCGAAGCCGACCATCAGCCACTCGAAGAGCGAGAAGGTCGGGCCGGAGAGGCATCCCAGCACGCGGTCGAGCTGGCGGATGCTGTCGCGCACGACGTGCGACTCGAACTGCATGTGCCCTTCGAACGTCTCGGTGGGATAGAGGCGACGGAACAACTCGGGCAGGGTGCGGCTCTCGGTCAGGGCGGAAAGCCGTTCCGCCTCGAACAGGCGGCTGCGCATCCCCCGGATCTTGGCGTTGATGAAGTCGCTGGAAGTTTCCGACTGCTGGCGCCTCATCGGAGGGCAGCCACCTGGCCGACCACGACGGCGGTCGCCGCGGCCATGTTCACCCGCGAGGCCTTGACCTCGGCGGCATCCTTCGCCACCTGGCTTCGTATCTCCTCGGCGCGGCGGCTCTGCGCCTCCGCTGCGGAGGCGGCCACGGCGTTGTGCGCCTGCTCCGTCGCACTGCGCTGCGCCCGCTCCACTCGGCGCGCCGCTTCCTCGCGCGCGGTGACCAGCTGGCTCTGCGCCTGTTTCTGCGCATCGGCGACGATCTGCTGGGCTTGTTGCTCCACATCCAGCATGCTGCTGATCACGTCGCGGATGCCGGCTTTATCCTTGTCCACGCTATTCCTCCGTGCGCACGAGGTCAAGCAATTCGCTGGGGCTCTTGGCCAGCAGCGCCTTGTTGTGGAAACTGTCCGACTGCACCAACTGCGCGATCTCCGCCAGCGCCTGAATGTGCGGGCCGGGGTTGTCCACCTGCGCAAGCAGAAGGAAGATGATGTGCGCCGGCTTGCGGTCGGGGCTGCCGAAGTCGATCCCCTGGCGCGAGATGCCCACCGCGCCGACCAGGCGGCTGACGCTGGCGTGCTTGCCGTGCGGGACGGCGATGCCGTTGCCGATTCCCGTGGAGCCGAGCGCTTCGCGCGTGCGGATCGCCTCCAGCGCGGCCTCGCGGTCGCTGACCCCGCCGGTCTGCACCAGCAGGTCCACCAACTCCTCGAACGCTTCCTCTTTGTCGGCGGCTTCCATTCCCAGCTTGACCGACCCGGGGGCGATCAATGTGGAAAGGCGGATGTCGCTCTGGGGCTTGTCACTGCTCGCATTTTCAGACTTGCTTGATTTCTTGAACCAGACCATGGCCTCACCGAATAAGCTAAGTTTAACGGCTGATTGCAGCGACGGCGTCGACCGTCCGCTTCAGCCCAAATACTCTTCCGCAGAACGCAGAATTTCCTGCACCGCCGTCACCGTGGTCGCCTTCTTGATGCTCTCAATCGCGGCGATGTGGCGTCCGAGTTGAATGACGCGCGCGAGCAGCCGCAGCTGGACGTCCTCGCTTGGCGCGCAGAGCAGGAAGAAGACATACGTGCGCTGATGGTCCAGCGCCTCGAAGTCCGTCCCCTCCCGGCACAACCCGAGCAGCACGCGGGGCTCCTTGAACATTCCCGGCTGCGGGCGTCGCGGGTGGGGGACCGCAATCCCATGCCCGATGGCCGTGCTGACCATGCGCTCGCGTTCCAGGACGCTGTCGAGGAACCGCTTCGGCTGCCGGAGCAGCTTGGATGTCCGCAGAGGTTCCACGACCTGCTTGAGCACATTGTCCTTGGAACCGGGCAAAATTTCAAGGTTCATCAACTCCATCGGCAACAACTCGATGAGCGGCGCAAGGCGAGGCGGCTCCTTGCGCGTGGGGGCGCTACGTACGGAGGGGATTTCCATCTGTGCCATGAGCCAGTCGTCGATCACCGACCGCATGAAGCGCCACTGGCTGGCAACTTTCGCGGCCGGGATCTTCCCGGACTGGGCCATCCGGAGAACGGACTTCTCGGACACCTGGAGGTAATCAGCCACCTCCTCAAGCGTCATGACCTCCTTGACGGCCAGAATTCGATCCATGTTCATCCTCCAACTCCAGAAGTACGCTCCGGCGTCCAGTGGTGTCCATTATAGGCCATTGCAGGCCTGATTCAAAGCAAAAAACCTGAAAATTCCGTATCTCGATTTAGGCCGTCACCTTACAAAGAGCTGGGCGGCGTTGCGAACTCCCAAGCGCGCTGGGACAGCGCGCTCCACCATGGCCGATTACAAAGAGCTGCGCGGCTGTGCGAACTCCCAAGCGCGCTGGGACCCATTCGAAAGGCTCAGGGCAAGCAGCGCGCTCCACCACGGCGTATTGAACGCTCAGCCCTTTGCCGACAGCAAATGCAGAGAACGCTGTTGCCGTCACTTGAA
This sequence comes from uncultured Planctomycetota bacterium, assembly GCA_903901045.1. Classification (GTDB taxonomy): domain Bacteria; phylum Planctomycetota; class Brocadiia; order CAIUPP01; family CAIUPP01; genus CAIUPP01. The sequence continues at coordinate 24,622 of CAIUPP010000049.1, read as the reverse complement.
CGTTGGACGTTGAACGTTGGATGTTGAAAGTTGAATCCGTTGCGTTGCCGTGCTTGACCCTGACCCGCACCGGTGCTATCCTCTGCTGCGCAACTCGTGCAATTCAGGAAATCCAGTGAAATCGAGCCAGAGCACTCCAGCATACTCGACCGGCGCACTCATCGCCGTGGCGCTCGTCGGAGGCTTCCTGGCCGCCTTCCTCATCTACCCGATTCTGTACGTCTTCAAAGAAGCATTCTGGGTCGACGGGAGCTTTTCCCTCAAATTCTTCGCCATCCTGTTCAAGAACCCCACCTACCTTGAGGCGATCGGCAACAGCCTCGGCATGGCGCTGGCCACCACGGTCGCCACGGCGTTCGTGGCCGTCCCGCTGGGCTTCATCGGCGCGCGCTACAGCTTCCGCGGCAAGGCCGTGCTCACCGGGTTGCTGCTGGTGCCCATGATCATGCCCCCCTTCGTGGGGGCGATCGGAATGTTCCGCCTCCTCACTCGCGGGGGAAGCATCAACCTGCTTTTAGGTAAGATCGGGCTTCCAGCGATAGACTTTATGGGGGCCGGCGGATTTTGGGCCGTCGTGGCGCTGCAAGTGCTGCATCTCTATCCCATCATGTACCTTAACGTCGCCGCATCGCTGGCGAATGTGGACCCTTCGCTGGAGGAAGCGGCGCGCAATATGGGGGATAGCGGCCTGCGCCTCTTCCGCAAGATCACCTTTCCCCTCATGATGCCGGGCTTCTTCGCGGGAGCGGTGCTGGTCTTCATCTGGTCCTTCACCGACCTGGGCACGCCGCTCATCTTCAGCTACCGCCGCGTGGTCGCCGTCCAGATTTTCGACATGATCAGCAACCTGAATGCGAACCCGATGGCCTACGCGCTGGTGGTGGTGGTCGTCCTCCTGACCGCGACCGCCTTCCTGGTCGGGCGGACCTACCTGGGCAAACGCGGCTACGAGATGCTCTCCAAGGGAGCCAGCGCGCGCGCCGAACGCCCCGCCGGGCGCAGGCTGACGGCGGCGATCTGGCTCGGCGTCGGTCTGCTCCTGGCCGTGGCGCTGCTCCCGCACCTGAGCGTCCTGCTGACCTCCATCTCGGGCCAATGGTCCGACACCGTCCTGCCCACCACCATGACGGCCGAGCATTACGGGCAGGCTTTCCACGACCCCATGGCCATGGCCGGGGTGCGCAACAGCCTGCTGCTCTCGACGGCCAGCATGTTCATCGACATCGTGCTGGGGATCGTGATCGCGTACATCCTCACGCGCAAACGCTTCCCCGGCGTGGAGGTGCTCGACCTGCTGGCGATGCTCCCGCTCGCGCTGCCCGGGCTCGTGCTGGCGTTCGGCTACGTCGCCTGTTTCCGCAACACGCCGCTGGACCCGCGGGGGAATCCCTTCCCCATCCTCATCGTCGCCTACTCCGTGCGCCGTCTGCCGTACATGGTGCGCGCGGCCGTCGCCGGTTTCCAGCAGACCAGCGTCTCGCTCGAAGAGGCGGCGATGAACGTCGGCGCCACCCCCACGCGCGCCATCCTCAAGATCACCCTCCCGCTGATCATGGCCAACCTCATCGCCGGCGCCATCCTCACCTTCTCCTTCGCCATGCTCGAGGTTTCCGACAGCCTCATCCTCGCCTCGCGAATTCAGTACTACCCGCTCACGAAGGCGATCTACGCGCTGCATCAGGTCACCGGCTCGGGCGATTTCATCGCCAGCGCCATGGGTGTGCTGGCCATGTTCCTCCTGGCGGGAACCCTCATCGCCGCCAGCGTGCTGCTCGGCAAAAAGATGGGGCAGTTGTTCAGAGTGTAATCCGGCTTCTCTCGCTTCGCCTTCCATTTTCAGGAGCTTGCCGCCATGCAATTGTCCGAGTTTCAGGAACTGATCGAGAAGACCTACCTCGAGCGCGACAGCGCGCGCGGCATGGGGGGGACGTTCATGTGGTTCACCGAGGAGGTGGGGGAGTTGGCGACCGCCCTGCGCGAGGGGAGCCGCGAGGAGCAGGAGGCGGAGTTCGCCGACGTGCTCGCCTGGCTCTGCACCCTTGCCAGCCTCAAAGGCATCCGCATGGAGGAGGCCGTCCGCAAATATGCCAAGGGCTGCCCGCGCTGCCGCAAAATTCCGTGCAACTGCGCGGCGACAAAGTGCTGACAGAGCGTGCGTCGGTTCCGTGGGCGTCATTGCGAGGAGTCTCCCCGCGCAGCGGGGAACGACGAAGCAATCTTTTTGGACCCCATGTGCCAATGAGTCGGCCCCCGCCCTTGGCGGGGTCCTCGCAATGACGCGCGTATTGCATGTGGGGTGTTTTGCGGACTATAATTCCACCAACGCATTGGAAAGTCCATCTGGAGAAAGGAGCCGGCGATGTTCGATACCTCCAGCTTCGCAGGAGGGGCGCATCCGGCGTTCCCGCTGGCCGCAATCCTCATCGGCCTCGGCGTGGTTGTCTGCGTGAGCATCGCGATTGCAATCGTCGTTTGTTTCCTCATCTCCGACGCGTTGAAGCGGCTGCCTCCTTCCTTCCGCAAGATGGAACCGCCAATGGTCTGGCTGCTGCTCATCCCCTGCTTCAGCCTCGTTTGGAACTTCCTGGTATTCCCCAAGGTCTCCGAATCGTACAGCGCTTACTTTGCGGCGCAGGGACGTACCGACGTGGGGGACGCGGGGCGCGGCATCGGACTGGCCTATGCCATCTGCGTCGCCTGTTCCATCATCCCGTGCGTCGGCTATGTCACCGGAGCGGCGTCGCTGGTGCTGTTGATCATCTACCTCGTGAAAATCACCGGCCTGAAGAACCAGGTGCAGCAGACCCCGCAAGCTTGATGGGGATGTTGTCATGGACGAATTGATCGAGCCACCCGCCTCTTCGCCGTCGGTGCCGGTAGGGGCAAGGCATGCCTTGCCCCAGCGGGGGCGCAGGGGGTTCGCGTTGAGCGGCCGGTTCTTAACGGCTCTGGCCGCCGCGGCGGTCCTGGCGCTCAGCTTCGTCTGGTCGCCGGAGGCGCTGCCCAAGGTCTCGCTCTGCTACTTCAACCATTGGACGGGCCTCCCTTGCCCCGGCTGCGGCCTCACGCGAGGCTTCTGCGCCTTGTCGCATGGCCGCCTGGGGGAGGCATGGGCGCTGAACCCCTTCAGCCTGGTCTTCTATCTCATCGCCATCGCGCTGATTCTCTGGCCGCTGGCCGCTCGGCTCACGCCCGGCGCGGAACGCATTCTGTACCATCGCCGGGCGCTGCTCCTCGTGCCGCTGGTTCTTGGCAGCATGTTGGTGTTTGGCATCGTGAGGCTCTTGCGGCTGGTTGCAGCCTGAAGCGCCTCGCTATCTTGGAAAGGGACGATCATGGGTGAGACGAAGCCGCCGACCCCGCCCGCCGCTGCGGACGGCTCAAAGCCGCTGACCGGTGACGAGAAGACGATGGCGATGCTCTGCCACTTGCTGGGCATCTTCACCGGGTTCCTGGGCTCGCTGATCATCTGGCTGATCAAGAAGGATGAGAGCGCCTTCGTGAACGATCAGGGGAAGGAAGCGCTGAACTTCCAGTTGACGGTGCTGATTGGCTACGTCATTTCCTGCATTCTGATCATGGTCTTTATCGGGATGGCGCTCTTCCCCTTGCTCTGGATCTGCAACATCATCTTCTGCATCATGGGGGCGGTTGCGGCCAATCGCGGAGAGTTGTACCGCTATCCGGTGAAGATCCGGTTCATCAAGTAGGACGTTCAGCGCGCGAGATGGAAAAGGGGTCGGGCTGCTCTTCCGACGTTGGGAAGGTTGCCTGACCCCTTTTTCGTACTCGCTACTTCGGAGAGGGGGGTGGGGCGGCGAAAGGGTGGTTGGTCGCGGCACGAGACTTGGAGCGGGCACGATTGTGCGGTACGGTCCCTGGTGCTTCTTGGCAAGCGCGAGGAGTACTTCTCTCAAGATACTCTTTACGGAGTCTGCGTCAGCCTTGCCCAAGTTGTCATTTGCCCCGCGGTGCAACTGCTGAATGTGTCCTCATCAAAAGTCCACGTTGTCATGATCAGGCATGGACTGAAGATGCTGAGTATCGTTGTTCAGGACGACCTGCATTGTGTTCTCAGAGACATTGAGAATGGAGATTGCCGCCGTATCAAACGGAATTGTCCAGAAACGCGAGTTGTCCAGACGTTGCGCTTCGGCGAGGAGCAATTTCAGGACCACGCGATGCGAAACGATGCCAACCGCTTTCGTTGCGTGCAATTGGCCTAGCTGGAACAGCCGCGTTGTTGCGCGGCGTCGGACGTCGTTCAGCGTCTCTCCACTTGGAAAACGCATTCGGTGCGGCGATTTCTTCCACAGCCGGTAGGCGTCAGGGAATAATTCGCCAACTTCGGCGTCCGCCTTGCCTGTCCACTCGCCATAGTCAATGTCCAGAAACGCTGGATCTGGAAGAACCGTCAAGTCGCGGTTCGAAGCGATGATCTCTGCGGTCTCAGTGGCTCGGGAAAGAGGACTGCTGTACAGGCGAATCAGGGGCATCTGTCTTAGCGCCAGGGCGCAACACTGGGCTTCGCGTCTGCCGGTATCATTCAGCGGAATGTCCCTGCGTCCTCGAAAGATCTTCGCTTTGTTCCACTCGGTCTGTCCGTGTCGCACAAGGTAGAGGAGAGCCATGCCTTTCCTCCGCGTTAGATCGAAGTGTGACGCCAAAGACGATGGCGGAGCCATCAATGCCGCAGATGCTGGTTCCGCGTACTGGAGAGATTCGGCGATACGTGGCCCTTCAGCAGAGGCGAGTTCGTCCGCTCCATCATGGCCTTCAGCTTCGACCGGGCGTCATCGAGAAACGCCGCGCAGGCAGGAGTGCCGGCCACGTTATGCTGTTCCAGCGGGTCCTTCTCCAAGTCGTACAGTTCCTCGGGCGGCGGCAACGGGAAGGGGCCGCTCCGCTTAATATATTGCCACGTCGGGCTGCGCTGCACGTCGCTGTCGTCTGCGCGAATCCACGTGCCCGTCTCATGCTTCGCTAGCACATCCGGTTCGGCCCCGGCCGATTCCTCCAGCGTCACGGCGAAAGAGCGGATGTACTTGTACCGCTTCGTGCGCACGGAATGCATGGGGTCGTAGAAGGCATCGTAGTACAGGGCGCCATAAACCGCGTCCCGCTCTGCATAGGGCTTGCCGTCGAGCAGGTTCAGGAAGCTTCGTCCCTCCAACTCCTCGGGTACGGTGATGCCGCAAAGTTCCAGCAACGTGGGCGTGAAATCGAGATTGCTGATCAACGGACCGTATTCCCGCCCACACATGAAGCGGCCCGGCAACCGCAGAATCATGGGCACGCGTATGCCGGGGTCATAGTAGGTCGACTTGGCACGGGGGAAGGGAATGCCGTGGTCCACGGTGTACACCACCAGCGTGTGCTCCGCCAGACCGGTGCGCTCCAGCGCGTCCAGAACACGTCCGATGGCCGTGTCCATGTCCAGAATGGATTGATACAGCTCCGCCAGATCGGCCCGCACCTCCGGCGCGTCGGGCAGATACGGCGGCAGTTCCACGTCATTGGGGCCGAAATCCCTGGCCGGCCGCCATGGGCGATGGGTATCCTCAAAGCCCACGCAGGCGAACCACGGCTTGTCCTCGTGAACGGCGTTGCGTTCCAGCCAATGGGCCGCCTCGCTGCAAATCTCAGCGCTGGACGCGTAGAACTGCTGCGCGAAGATGCAGTCATACCCCAGCTCGCCCAGCATCCGCTGACTCTCGTGCTGCGCGCCGAAAAGATTGGTGGAGTACCCTGCGTCCCACAAGCGCTTGGCCAGGTGCACGGTTTCCGGAAAGAATGACCATCCGCGGTGCGTGAGCCCCATGAGCCCATTCTGGTGCGTATAGAGACCCGTAAAGAGTCCCGACCGGCTGGGTGTGCACTCCGGCGCGCTGGTGAAGCAGTCGGTGAACCGCACACCCGTTGCGGCGAGCTGGTCCAAGTTCGGACTGCGCACGGCGCGATGCCCGTAGCAATGCACGTAATCGCCCAGATCGTGCGGGATGAACATGAGAATGTTCGGACGCTTCGCAGCCATGGCGGCTCCTCCCGGCAGAAAGCTCCAATGATACCGCTGGCGAGTCGTTAGCGGCTCGCTAACACGTCCTTTTCATGCCGCCGCACTTCTGACGGCCAGGCTTCGCCCACGGGCGCATTCCGACTCAAACTGTGCGCGTCCCGCGCCGCGCCAAACTGGTCTCTTCCTGTAAGCCTCAGCTTGCCGCTGGCTGATGCGGACGTTGGCAGGCGTAACGAGTTTCTTGCGACTGGGCGCTCCACGCCTCAGTAGCTTCTCTTCTTTGGCCACCGCGAGAAAAGGGGCCTGCATTACTGCAAGTTCCTTTCGCACACATGGTAGGGGGCCGGGGCTGCTTCTTCGCCGTCGGGAAAGTTGCCTGACCCCTTTTTCGTGTTCGCTACTTCGGAGGGGTGGCCGCCGGTGCCGGGGCTTTCGGTTTCGGTTCCCATACCGTCTTGACGCAGCGGAATCCGACGTTGATGTATCCCTGGTTCGCCTTGCCGATCATCCGGCTCGCGCAGGCGGCGGTTGCGTCGATCGTCAGGTCCGCGGGGGGGGGCGGCGTCCGGCTTTTCCACGACGCGGTTGCTCTGCGTGGGGGTATTGGCGGCGATGTCCACCCGGCGGATCACGCCGGTCGGGTCGCGGAACTCCATCCACTTGGCCTCGAACCGAACCATCGTGCAGCCGGTGGACAGATCCATCTGCACCATGCGCTTCTGGTGAGAAGCGGCGTTCTCGACGTTCACCGGCCACGTTCCGCCCAGCGTGCCGTCGGCGGCCACCTGTTGACGCCACTCCACCCAGTCCTGGCATTCCGGAAGCCAGCGTTTCACGGAGACCCGCGCCGCGCCGGGGGTGGGCGATCCCAGGAAGATGATATCCGGGCTGGAAAGGAAGCGGACGTGCTGGCCGGGAGCCTGCGGATCGGCCGTCAGCACCATCGCGCCGTTCCCCTGCGCGGTGGTAACCACGCAGGCGGTTCGCCCCTTCTCAATGCCTGCCCATGAACTTCCCTTCACCACGCCGTCGCCCGGCGTCGGGGAGGTGCGAGTCCACTCCGCCATGTTCCCGGCCATATCCAGCGCGCCACAGAAACTCTTATCCTCCGGCGCAGCGCCCGCAGCGGCGGGCCCGAACGCGAGGATGGCCATATTGGGCTTCCAGTCCGCGCCCCAGGGATAGCGGAGTCCCTCCGAGCCGCGCGCCGCGCACTCCCACTCCTCTTCGGTGGGGAGGCGCTTGCCGGCCCACTTCGCGTACGCGGCGGCATCGTCGAGCGTCACCCCGGCCATCGGCAGCGATTCCGTCCCGGCGGGGGGCGTTCCATCCGCTCCCCATCCGGCCGGGAGAGGACGGCCCGCCACGCTGGCGAACTGTGCGTACTGGCCGCGCGTCACCTCCGTCCGGTCAATGTACAAGCCGAAGGGGAGCGTCACGCTGCGCGCGGGGTTCCCCTCTGCGCCGCCGACCTTGTAGCTGCCCGGGGGCGCCAGCACCATGCCCTCCGGCGGCGCAAGTTTCGTTGCGGCGGTGACCAGCAGATTCAGCGCGATCGTGTCGTTTGGAATGATCTCCAGCGCGCCCCCGGCCGACTGCATCGCCTCCGCCCAGCGGCCCGCCGTGGAGGACTCCTGGCTCAATCGGGCCAGGCGGGTGAACTCATCCACCTTCTTCTGCATCCGGCTGAGTCCCGACGTGATGGCCTCGTCGCTGATCCCGAAATTCGCGCCCGCCTCCTTGTAGATCGCCAGCGCTTCCCGCCAGTGACCCTCGTTCTCCTGGCCGGTGGCGGCCTCGGCGTACTGCCGGGCAAGTTCCGCGCGCACCTTCTCCAGGCGCGCCCGCGCATAGTCGTTGTACGTCTTCACGATGCTCACCGGCGGACCGGCCAGAATCCGCTGATACTCCTTGAACGCCGCCTTTAGCGCGGCGGGGTCATCCTTCTTCACCATCGCGTCCACTGCCGCGCACGCCTTGCTCGCGGCGGTCATCGTCTCCGTGATGCCTCGTCTCAACTCGGAGGCCCCCTCGGCGGATGGCGTACCGGGGTACTGGCTCAGCAGGGCGCTCAGCGTCGCGTCCGCCTCTTGAATCTTCCCCTGGCCATGCAGCGACTTGGCCTCTTCGAGCAACTTGGCCGCCTCGGCCGCCTTGCGCTCGCGGGCGGCGGGAATCGCCGTCGCGGCAATGACCAGCCCGATCAAAACCACCCCCACGATCACCAGCGCCGCGATCACCTTCCCCCAGGGGAACTTCGGTTTCCGCTTCGGCTGCGGCGCGCGCGGCATGACGATCTCCGGCTGCTGCGCCGTCGCCGTCTCCACCTGGCTGCGTTCGCGGTTCTCGTACTGGCCCAGGAGGCCCAGCGCCGTCGAGTCCTTCGGCGCGATCTCCAGCACCTTGCGGCAGAGCGCCACGGCCTCCGTCAGGTCGCCTCGTTCCGCCGCCTCGTTCGATTCCTTCAGGTACGCGCGCTTGAGGTTCAGATTCCCCAGGACGATGCGCGCGCGCGTCAGGTTCTGGAGCAGTTGCGTATCCTGCGGCAGATACCGGACGGCCTTTTCCCATGCCGCCACCGCGCCGGCGGGGTCGCCGTTCTTCAGCAGGCGGCTCCCTTCCGCCTTGGCCGCGAGCGCCTCATCGCGCTTGGCCGTCGTCTCCTTGCGCCGCTCGGCGACGTCCTTGTAATCCTCCGGCAGCGATTGCAGCATCTGCATCGCCAGGTCATAGCGCCCCTCGGCGATCAGCCGCAATCCGGCCTCGTACGTGCGCCGCTGGAACACCTCCTTGCGGCTCTTTGCGCGCTCGATCCAGAGCTGCGCGTTTTCGCGGATGGTGGCGTACTCGCGCGTCTTGAACTTCATCAGCTTGCCCAGTTCCTCGATGGCGGCGTCGAACTGGCGCTCCTCCAGAAACTTCTTGACGCTCAGTTGTATCTGCTCGGCGAACCGGCGCACTTTATCGCGGTAGGCTTCCAGGTCCTCTCCGCAGGAGCGGCAGGCCGCCACGTCGATGCGGTTCTTGTTGTGGCAGGAGGGGCAGCGGTCGAAAAGGTCCTTCAAGGGGGCGCCGCAGCGGCACGTCTCCGCCTCCGGCGCGTTCTCGAAGCCGCACTGCGCGCAGGCGACGCTCAGGGTGCCGGGGATCTGCTCGCGCGCCTTCGCCGCGTCCGCTTCCTCCTGCCGCTCCCGGTCCGACTGCGTCACGCGCGGCGTCGAGGCCAGTTGGCGCAGATCGCGCAGCATCTCCTCCGCCGAGGGATAGCGCTCCTCCGTGTCCATCTTGAGCGCGCGCAGGATGATCTCGTCCCAGCGCACGTCCAGGCTGGGGTCGAACTCGGAGGGCATCTTGAACATCCCCAGCGGCAGCGAGCCGGTGAGCATTTCATACAGGCAGATGCCGAAACTGTACAGGTCGGCGCGCGCATCCACCTTCTTGGCGCTGATCAACTGCTCCGGCGCCATGTACTTCAGCGTGCCCATGGACTGGTTGTCGCGCGTGATGTCCATTCCGCCGCGCTGCTTGGCCAGGTGCGCCAGGCCGAAGTCGGCGATCTTCAGGACGCCGTCCCGGTTGATCATGATGTTGCCGGGCTTGATGTCGCGGTGCACCACGCCGCGCTTGTGCGCGTAGTCCATGCCGGTCAGGAACTGATCGGCGATGGGGATGATCTCCTCGGGGGGCAGGCGCGTCTGCCGCTGGAGGCGGTCCTTGAGCGTCTCCCCTTCGACGTACTCCATCACGATGAAGTACGTCTCCCCCTCGCGCCCCCGGTCGATCACGTTGACGATATTGGCGTGGTTGAGGCTGGCCAGAACCGCCGCCTCCCCTTCGAAGCGGTCGACGAACAGCTTGTTCTTGGCGAAGTCCTTGGGGAGAATCTTGATGGCGACATAGCGGTTCAGGGAAAGTTGCTTCCCCTTGAACACCACAGCCATGCCCCCCGCGCCGAGGATCGATTCGATGACGTAATTGCCCAGCCGCTGTCCCGGCCGGAATCCCGGCGCGATCTCCTCCGCGATTTCGGAGGCGTCCCGGAGGGCGGACTGGGGGATCAGCGCTTCGCAATGCGGGCAGGCGAGGCGCTGCAAATCGTCATCGGCGCTCAGCGTGAACTCGTGAGCGCATGCGGGACACTGGACGCTTCTGCTGCCTTCGGCCACGCGGCGCATACCTCCGCAAATGCAATCCGGTTGCATCATAACTATCGCTATTGCGGGCAGATGTCAAGTATGGAAGCGGTCATGAAATGCGAAGGATGAAGTGTGAAGCGGGAAGAAAGGAGGAAAGCTTCAATTTCCCGGTCGATTGCACAGGCCCGCATCATGCGATAGCATGAAAGGGCAGACGCCATGGCTTTGGGGAGAAAGAATGCTCAATACTATAAACGGGTCGCTGGCCGTCGCGTTGAGCCACGGTTCGCTGGCCGCCATCGGACTTGCCTTTCTGCTGGGAATGGTCGTCGGCTTCAGCCCATGCGTCTATCCCGTGCTGCCGCTTACGGTTGCCTATATCGCAAGCATCAGCAAAGGGCGCAAACTCAACGGCTTCCTTTACTCCCTCCTCTATGTCCTCGGCATGGCCGTCATCTACTGCACCATCGGCGTCATCAGCGCCGTCGCCGGCGGCGAACTGCGCATGCTCTGGGGGAACGCCTGGGTGATCCTGGCGTTTGCCAACTTCTTCATTCTGCTGGCCCTGTGGCAACTCGGCGTCATCCGCATCAGCCTCCCGCAATGGGCCGGAGGGGAGCGCAAAGGGGGAGTTCTCGGCGCGCTTGCGGTCGGAGCCGCATCGGGGCTCATCGTGGGTCCATGCACCGTTCCCGGGCTGGCCGCAATGCTCGCGCTGATCAATTCCAGCGCAGCGCACACCGGTCATGCGCTCAACTTCGGCTCCCTGATCTTCGGCGTTCTCGCAATGTTCGCATATAGTTTAGGCCTCGGCTCGCTGATTTTGATATGCGGAACCTTCAGCGGCGTTCTGGCCAATCTACCCAAGTCGGGCCGCTGGCTGAACATAGTTGAGAAGGCATTTGCCGTAATTATGATTCTTCTTGCCGAATACTTCCTGATCTATCTCGGACACAGCCTGGCGCTTGAGACAAAGACCAATACCTCGGATTATCATAAGTCTCAGTCAGAACAGGTATTAAGCATTGGTAAAGCAGCCCCGGAATGGACGTTGAAGGGGGTGGACGGAGCGGCGGTGAGTCTGTCGCAATTCAAAGGCCAACAAGGAGTTATAATGGCCTTCTTCGCCACATGGTGCCCGGGATGCGTGGATGAGGTTGCGCAACTCGAACAATTCCAAACGAGTTATGACAACAGGCGGGTCGTTCTGATCGGGGTCAACGTCGCCCAACCCACGGACGCTCTCCGAGCATTTCTGTCGGAAAAGGGGATTAATTATAAAGTTTTGCTTGACGATAATGCCGCAGTTAGTGCAGATTATGGGGTGGAAGTACTTGGACTGCCGCTGGTTGTCGGCATTGGAGCCGACGGGGTCGTACGCTATATGGGTTCAGCGCTGCCGCCTGACCTGGACGCATTCGTGGCATCGCTGGAGCCGGGTGGACCCAAAGCGGAACCGAAGCGCACACCATGAGTTAGAAGGAGGGGAAGTATGGCGCAGGACGCCACGCCGCAGATATACGTCTGCCGGAATTGTGGACGCATGGCGCTGGCCGCGGGGCATCTTTGTTCTCCACGCCCCTTCAATCAGGTCACGCATTGCAGCTACTGCGGAGTGGTGGTGGAAGATCCGCGCCACCTGTGCGCACCCAAAGTCGTCCAGTTGCGTTACATCTGCCGCAACTGCGGTCGCGTCGCCGTGAGCAACGAATTCCTTTGCAGCCCGGTTGCGATTCCCCACGCGCGTTCGGAGATCATGCCGCCAAAGAGCGCGAGCATTGCGCGCCCCTCCTCCGCGCACGCGTTGCCCAAGCCGCATGCCAAAGCATCGAAGCCCGCCGCCGCGAAACCGGTGAAGAAGAGCAAGCCGGTCGCCAGGAAGAAGGCGACGAAGAAAGTTCTCCCCAGGAAGCCCGCTCCCAGGAAGAAGCCGGTTCCGAAGAAGAAGCCGGTTGCGAAGAAAGCAATTGCCCGGAGCCACAAGAAGCTCCCGGCCCGCAAGCCGGCGGCGAAGAAGAAATCGCGAAGGTGAGCTTCGCTTCTTCTGCGTGGCCTGTCGATAGAGTGGGGTTCGCATGACGGGCGGGGAACAAAGCCATCGACCGGGGGGGCGCATCTTCTGGCGCTGTCGCATCTGCGGATACGTGGCGGAAGGGGATGAGCCGCCGCGCCTCTGCCCCATCTGCGGCGCAACCCGCGATCACTTCGACCGCTTCGACCCGCCTTCTCTGCCACGGAGAACGACGAATTAATCCACAGATGAACACTGATATACACTGATACGGAAGAACAAAGGCGATTACTCCATGGCGTTCTTGTTCTTCATATCAGTGCCCATCTGTGTCTATCTGTGGACTCTTGCGCCGTTCGTTCTGTTATTCCCCGCCACGAACCGCCGATGCCGCGACTCCGCCTCGCGCGCCAGCATATAGAGCAGGTCCGACAGCCGGTTCAGGTACACCAGCACCAGCCGGTTCGGCACGGCCCCCTTGCGCTGGAGCGCCACCGCGATTCGCTCCGCGCGGCGCGCAATGCACCGGCAGATATCCAACTGCGCCGACATCGCATTCTCGCCTGGGATCAGGAAGCAGCATTCCGTCAGCTTCACCCGCCGCTCCAGCCCCGATATTTCCTTCTCCAGCCGCTTCACCATCGCGGCATCCACGCGGAACTCCAGCCGTTTCAGATCGCGCGGCATGCAGGCGAACTCGCTGCTCACGATGAACAGGTCGCGCTGCACGGAGTGGATCAGCGCGCGCAGCTTCTTCGCGCGCACCCCGCTCTTCACCAGCCCGAGCCACGAATTGAGTTCATCCAGCGCGCCCACCGCCTCGATCCGCGCATCCTCCTTGCGCACGCGCCGCCCGAACAGCAGCTCCGTCCAGCCGTGGTCGCCTACGCCGGTTGTGACGCTCATGGCATCCAGACTCCCAGAAGATAGATAACCAGCCGAGTCGCCTCTTGCCACGTACGTCCAGTGATGGCACCAGTATCAGTCGGGGTGCGCATGCTGTCAAGCCGTTTCCTGTAGTGGCCGTATGTGGCGCGGACTATCCAGTCCGCGTCGCGGGGCGAAGCCAAGCGGTAGGAGGATGCGGAAGGAACGCACGATGATCGCGGGTTAGATAACCCGCGCCACATTGGGTTCTCTCTATTGGGGGGAGGTGCAAGGTGGAAGGAGGGCAAGGCATGCCTTGCCCCTACAACCGCAGAATGCCGCGAGGGCTGGGCATGCCTTGCCCCTACACCTGCGGATAGGGTCGGCACTCCCCCGCTTGACGTAATTCCCTCCGCCGCATAGCATAGAGCTATACGCCGCCGGCAGCGCGGCGATCAGTTGCCTTCCAGCGGAGAAACAGCCTTGTGCCCCGTGCAGACTCCGCCCCCGTTCCTGCCGCTCTCGCTTGAGGAGGCCGCGGAACGCGGCTGGCAGGAACTCGACATCATCTTCATCACCGGCGATGCCTACGTGGACCATCCCTCCTTCGCCCCGGCGTTGCTGGGGCGGATGCTTGAGGCGCAGGGGTTCCGCGTCGGGATTATCGCCCGCCCGCGCCCGGACCATCCCGAGGACGTTGCGCGTCTTGGCGCGCCGAAGCTCTTCTTCGCGGTCGCTCCCGGCTGCGTGGACTCGATGGTGAACAACTACACCGCTCAGAAGCGCCCGCGACGCGACGACGATTACGCGCCGGGCGGGGTGGCGGGGGGGCGGCCGAATCGCGCGCTCATCGTTTACTGCAACCTCATTCGGCGGCAGTTCGGCAAGTCGGTGGCCATTCTCGCAGGCGGCGTGGAGGCCTCGCTGCGGCGCTTCGCGCATTACGACTACTGGGACGACGCCGTGCGCCGCCCCGTGCTGCTGGACGCCCCCGCGGACGCGCTCATCTACGGCATGGGGGAGCGCCCGCTGCGCGAAATCGCCCCCGCCATGCGCTCGCGGATGGCGCACCAGAAGCAGGGGAGTTCCCCCGCCGAGCAGTTGGCGGAACTGGCCGCCACGATCCGCGGCACGGTGACTCGGACGGCCGCCTCGGCCGCCGCCCCGGCGGGTTATCACCGGCTGCCCGATTTCGAGAAGGTGCGCGACGACCCGCTATCGCACGCGCGCGCCTTCACCGAGGAGTTGACGCACCGCGAGCGGGGGACGTTTCAGGACTGCGCGGGGCATCGCGTGCTGGCCGCTCCGCCCGCGCTGCCGCTGACCACCGAGGAGATGGACGCGCTCTACGATCTTCCCTTCCGCCGCCAGGCGCACCCCTCCTACAAGGAGCGCGTCCCCGCGCTGGAGCAGGTGCAGTTCTCCGTCACCAGCCACCGCGGCTGCTTCGGGGGCTGCTCCTTCTGCGGGATCGTCACCCACCAGGGGAAGACCGTGCAGAGCCGTTCCTGCGATTCCATCCTGCGCGAGGTGCAGCGCATCGCGGAACATCCGGAGTTCAAGGGGACCATCCGCGACATCGGCGGACCCACCGCGAACATGTGGGGGATGGGCTGCCGTCACAGCAAACCCTGCGCGCGGCCAAGCTGCCTTGCGCCCGTCATCTGCCGCAACCTCAACGCCGATGGCATGCCGTACGTCGCGCTGCTGGACCGCGCGCGGCAAATCCCCGGCGTCAAGCATCTCTTCATCACCAGCGGCGTGAGGATGGACCTCGCGCTGGAGTGCGAGCCGTTCATCGAGGCGTTCGCCAGGCACTACACCAGCGGCCACGCGAAAGTCGCGCCGGAGCATGTCGTGCCGGAGGTGCTGGAACTGATGCTCAAGCCCGATGGCGCAGCCTTCCTGAAGTTCCTCGAGCAATTCCGCCGCGCCACGATTCGCGCGCGGAAGGAGCAGTACGTCCTGCCCTACCTCATCGCCGCGCACCCGGGGTCGACGATCGAGCATATGATCGAGGTGGCTCTGTTCCTCAAGAAGAAGCATCTGCGCGTCGAGCAGTGCCAGCTCTTCATTCCGCTGCCGGGCACCGCCAGCGCCGTGATGTACGCGGCGGAGATCAATCCGTACACGATGAAGAAAGTCTTCGTCGAGAAGCAGGCGCGCCGCCGCGAGATGCAGAAGGCGCTGGTGCTCTACCATCTGCCGGAGAGCCGCGTGCTGATCGAGGAAGCGCTGACCATCGCCGGCCGCGCGGAACTGGCGCAAGGTCTCCTCCCGCGCCCGGGCGGCATGTGGGCCCCGAACCCCCAGCCCAAGCCGGAGGCGGAGCCGGTCCCGAAGCGCAGAGTCGAGGAATCGCGGCGTCCTAAGGCCAGGAAGTGGGGCGCGCACAAGCCTCACCGCAAGCCGGACGGAAAACCCGGCCGTCGCCACAAACCGGACGGGGAGCAGAAAGTGCGCCTCGACCCTGGCGACAAGCGCTTCTCCTGGAAGAAGCCGAGCGGAGAGCAGCCGCCGCGCGGTGAGGAAGGGCGCGGGCGTTCGCGCGGGCGGAAGCTGGACGAAGTGCAGGGATCGCACCGGGAGATTGAGGCGCCGCGTTCGTCTCGGAACGCCGGTCGGGCGGGGCCCGCCGCGCCGGGATCATTTGCACACCGGAAGCCCCCATTCGGGAAGAAGAAACCGGGAGATCGTCGTGGAAAAGGGTGAGATTGCCGCGCGCGAACCTTGCGAAGGTTCGTCCAATCCTTCGCAAGGTTGTTCCGGCGCTGACGAACCTTGCGAAAGGCTAAACGAGCCTTCGCAAGGTGTGGTCTCGCCAGCCTGCCTTGTCATCGCGATGGCCCTCCTGCTCCTCTTCGTCCTTCACGGCCTCCAGTGGGGGTTGCCCTCCGAAACGCGCAACATGCTGACGATGGGGCCGGACCGCGCGCAATGGAAAGCGCCCGCGCTCTCCGCGGGCGAAGCGGAGGACCCGTGGGCGGCGTACCCCAACTTCACGCGCCCGGACGTGAAGCGCAGCGGCTCGCACGCGCGCAGCGCGTTCAACCCCATTCGTTCCTACCATCCCGATGAATACGTGATCCTCAAAAGCCTCAGCGCCATGCGTCCGGCGGAACTGAAATTGTTCCCGGGCTTCTTCGCGTGGCCGGCGCTGCAATTCTACATCGTCGGCGGGGCGCTCAAAGTCAGCGGCTGGCTCGGGCTGGTGAAACTGGTTTCGGATATCAACTTCTATTTCCAGAACCCCGGCGAGATGGCCAGGCTTTACGTGGTCGGGCGGGTCGTCACGCTGTTGTTCGGCCTCGGCGCGATTTTCCTAGCATGGATGGCCGGGCGGAAGCTCCTGGGGGAGATGGGGGGCGCCGTCGCGGCGCTGCTGTTGGCCGTGACGCCGCTCTTCGCCGTCAACGCGCACTACCTCACCGCCGACGTGCCAATGCTTTTCTGGGTGCTGCTGACGTTCTATTTCTCAATAGGCATCATGCAGCGCGGTCGCCGCCGGGATTATCTCCTCGCGGGGGCGGCCCTCGGCCTCGCCGCCGCGACGCGCTATCAGGGGGCGTTTGCGGCGATGCTCATTCTGACCGCGCACATGATGAGGCCCTCCGAGGGAGGAGGGCCTGACGTTGTTGTAGGGGCAAGGCATGCCTTGCCCATGCGAAGCAGGGTGGGCCGTCTTGCCGCCGCTGATCTGTCTATCGCCGCGCTCGTTTCCATTCTGGTATTTCTTGCGATCAACCCATACATCCTCTCGCACTTCCCCAAGTTCGTTCAGGAGTTGTCCGACGAACTGCGCGGCAGCGCCAACCCGCAGCCCTGGGCGCTCTCCACCTTCCTCTCGGCGACGGCCGGCCTCGGAATCCCGTTTGCTATGTGCGTCCTGGGCGCGGCTTGCCTGATCGTCGCGCGCAAGTCGCGCGAGGGATTGCTCATCCTCATCGGCTTCGGCCTCCCGGCCGTTATCCTGCTGGCCGGAAAGCCGGTGATGGCGCGCTACCTGATGCCCGTGCTGCCGCTGGCCGTTTTCGCCGTCGCCTGGGCCTTCTGTCTCGTGCAGCGCCAGGCGCTGACGCGGCCCAAGCCCTCCGCGCGCGCGGCAGCGCCGCTTCTGCTCGCGGCGCTTCTGCTGGCCATCGGACTTCAAACCTATTCCTTCTGCCGGCTCTTCTCCGACCCCGATTCCGACACGCGCACTCTGGCGGGAAAGGTGATCGCGAGCGTCGTCCCCGACGGCGCGACGGTCGGTGTGCTTTCCGCCGACGGCGGCGATCCCTGGCAGTTCGAGTTGCCCCCTCTGAATCAGCGGCGATGCAAAATCCTCCTTGTGCCGCCCGACCCGGCTGCGCTCGAAGCGGCCGGCCCGGATTATTTCGTCTGCAGCGACCTGCAATTCCCCCCTCTGGCGGTGCGCGGCCCGCTCAGCGAAAAAGAGGAGCAGTTCCGCCAAACCGTCCTGCTCGGCGCGGGAAACTATGTCGTCGTGCAGCGGTTCGAGTCCTGGCCGCCGGGGTGGCGCGCGTTGCTGGCGCAGGGGCCGCATGACATGCGCTACGCCAACCCCGTCATCATCCTCAGTTATCGGGGCAGGGCGGAAAAGAAATGAAGAAGCCT
Organism: uncultured Planctomycetota bacterium; assembly: GCA_903901045.1. GTDB lineage: Bacteria > Planctomycetota > Brocadiia > CAIUPP01 > CAIUPP01 > CAIUPP01. The sequence goes on along the minus strand of CAIUPP010000049.1, from coordinate 6,975 downwards.
GATGTCCTCGACCTCACCCCCGACGAACTCATCAAGCTCCTGGCTGAACTGGGCCAGAAGCCCTATCGCGCGCGGCAACTCCTGGCCTGGATTTACCAGCGGAATGTGCTCGCGATTGACGAGATGACCGACATGCCCTTGCCGCTGCGCGAAGCGCTGAGCGCGCGCCTTCGCTTCGGCGCGGCGGTTGCGGAGCAAGTAGCGCGCGGGGTGGCGGGGCACACCGCCAAATACCTCTTCCGGCTCGATGATGGCAACGCCGTAGAGGCCGTCTCGATGAAGGAGCAGGGGGGCCGTCACACGCTCTGCATCTCCAGCCAGGTCGGCTGCGCCCTGGGCTGTACATTCTGCGCGACGGGCGGCCTCGGCTTCCGCCGCAACCTCACCACCGGCGAAATCCTCTTCCAGGTCATCGCCGCCGGGCATGGCGAAGGGGAGGTGAAGAACGTCGTCTTCATGGGGATGGGAGAGCCGCTGCTGAACGTCGAGAACGTCCTGCGCGCCGTGCAGGCGCTGACCGACCCCACGCGCTTCGCCCTCGGCACGCGCAAGGTCACCGTCAGCACCGCCGGCATCATCCCGGGGATCGAGCGCCTTGCGGAGTCCGGCGTGAAGGTCCACCTCGCCCTGTCGCTGAACTCCCCCTTCCAGGAGCAGCGCGAGAAGCTCATGCCCATCGCGCGCAAGTACCCGCTGGCGGAACTCCTCGCCTCCGTCGAGGGTTACGGCGAACGATCCGGTAAGCCCGCGCTGCTGGAATACGTCCTGCTGGAGGGGATCAATACGGGGGCGGAAGCTGCCCGCGAGGTCGCGCGCATTGCGGGCAGGCTCGGAAGCAAGGTAAACTTGATCGAGTACAACCCCGTGGAGGGAATCCCGTTCAGGTCCCCTTCCTCGCCGGAGACGCTGAAGTTTCGCGACCTGCTGATGACGGCCGGTGTGACGGTCACGATTCGTTTCCGCCGCGGGCGCGATATCGCCGCGGGGTGCGGGCAGCTTGCCGCAAAGAAGAGAGGAACCACGGATGAACAGGGATGAACAGGGATACGGCCGGAATCGGCTTGTGTCCAATTGCGTCCCTATCCGTCCACGTCTTACGCTGGAATAACCGCATGGCCGCCGAACTGAAACTAGCCGTCTTCGACATGGAGGGCACGCTCACCGCGAGCCCGACCGTCTGGGAGATCATGCACCTGAAGGTGGGCACATGGGAGTCGCACGGTCAGCCCTATTGGCATGAGTTCCGCGCCGGGCGGATCGACTACGACCGCTTCGCGCGCATGGACGTGGCCGCGTGGGAAGGGGCCGCCGAGCGCCTGCTCGATGAGGCCGTGGGGGAGGTGCCGCTCATGCCCGGCTGCGAGGAATTGCTTCGCGCCCTGTGCGCGCGCGGCATTCCCTGCGCAATCATCAGCAACGGACTGGAACGCCTCGGCCTGCGATTGGCCCGCGAACACGGCATCGCGCACGTTCTTGCCAACCGCGAACAGGTGCAGGGGGGGCGGCTGACCGGGGGACTCGACCTGCTCGTGCCGTACGCCGGAAAGGAGCGCGCCATGTGCGACCTGGCCGCGAGCCTCGGAATCGGCATCGAAAACGTCCTGGCCGTCGGCGATGGCGTGGCGGACGTGGGGATGTTCAAACGCGCAGGATCCAGCGTGGCCTTCATGCCGGAGAATGACGCCGTCGCCGCGCAGGCCCGCCACGTCGTGCGAGAGCCCGACCTGCGCCGACTCCTTCCGTTGGTGGAGCGCGCTGTCCCAGCGCGCTTGTAGGGTGTGACATGGCCCCAAGGCCTCCAGACGCTGCGCAGACCGCGCCTGTGCGAACCACCGCCGAGGGCGGCGGTGCCACGCCGCCGCCGACTCCTTCCGTTGGTGGAGCGCGCTGTCCCAGCGCGCTTGTAGAGTTCAACATGGCCCCAAGGCCTCCAAACGCTGCGCCTGTGCGAACCACCGCCGAGGGCGGCGGTGCCACACCGCTTCCCCTCTGGCGGCGGCTCCTGGAGCCGGCCATTGTGCTGGCGCTGGCATGCGTCATCGTAATCAGCGTGGGCGTCATAACCTGGCGTCGGCATCATCTGGGGAAGGACATCCGCGTCCTCCAGGCGCCCGACGCCCCGTTCCGCGTGAATGTGAACCGTGCCGGCAGGGAGGAACTGATGCTTTTGCCGGGCGTCGGCGATGCGCGCGCCGTGCGTATTCTCGCCGCCCGCGAAAAGGGGCCGTTCGGCAATCTTGACGAGGTGCGCGTCGCTGGCGGCCTGAGCGTGAAGCAGTTTCAATCCGTGCGCGACTTGATGACACTGGGAGAGCCGGCGGCGTCGCCGGCGCCAAACGGCAACTGATCGAGGACTGCGATGTTCCGTCTTGAATCCGAATACGAACCGCGCGGCGATCAGCCCGAAGCGATGAGGCAGCTCATCGCCAACTTCGAGGTTGGCAAACGCTACGGGTGCCTCCTGGGCGTCACCGGCTCTGGCAAAACCTTCACCATGGCGCACCTGATCCAGGCGCTCCAGCGCCCCACGCTGGTCGTCTCGCACAACAAGACGCTCGCCGCCCAGCTCTACAGCGAGTTCAAGGAGTTCTTCCCGCACAACGCCGTCGGCTACTTCGTCAGCTACTACGATTACTACCAGCCCGAGGCGTACATCCCGCAGCGGGACATCTACATCGAGAAGGATTCCTCCATCAACGAGGACATCGACCGCCTGCGCCTGCACGCCACCAGCCAGTTGCTCACCCGGCGCGACGTCATCGTTGTCGCCTCGGTCTCCTGCATCTACGGCCTCGGCTCGCCCGAGGACTACCAGGCCATGTATGTCCACCTCAAGCCGGGCCAGCGCATGGAGCGCCAGCAGTTGCTCCAGCGGTTCGTGGACATCCAGTACGAGCGGCAGGACAACTTCTTCACGCGCGGCGCTTTCCGCGTGCGCGGCGACGTGATCGAGCTCTACCCCACCTATGAGGATATCGTCTACCGGATCGAAATGTTCGGTGACGAGATCGAGAAGCTTTCCCTCATGCACCCGCTCACCGGGGAGAAAGTCGAAGAGCGCGAGGAATTGATGGTTTTCCCCGCGCGGCACTTCGTCATGCCGGAAAGCCGCATCAGCGACGGCCTGGCGCGCATCGAGGAAGAGCTCAACGAGCGCCTCACGGAACTGAAGGGGCAGGGGAAGCTTCTGGAGGCGCAGCGGCTGGAGGCGCGCACGCGCTACGACATCGAGATGCTCCAGGAGGTGGGCTACTGCGGGGGCATCGAGAACTATTCGCAGCCCCTTTCCGGCCGCCCGCGCGGCACGCGCCCGTACACGCTCATCGACTACTTCCCCAAGGACTTCCTGATGATCGTGGATGAGTCGCACGCAACCATCCCGCAGTTGCGCGGGATGTACCACAACGACCTGACGCGCAAGACCACCCTCATCGAGCACGGTTTCCGCCTGCGCTCGGCGCTGGACAACCGCCCGATGAAATTCGAGGAATGGGAGCAGAGCGTCAACCAGGTGCTCTTCGTCTCCGCCACCCCCAGCGACTACGAACTGGAGAAGTGCCAGGGCGAAATCGTGGAGCAGATCATCCGCCCCACGGGGTTGCTCGACCCGGTCATCCACGTGCGCCCGGCGGGGGACCAGGTGAAAGATCTGATCGAGGAAACCCGGAAGCGCATCGCCTCGAAGGAGCGCGTGCTGGTGACCACCCTCACCAAGCGCATGGCGGAGGAACTCAGTTCCTACATGACGGAACTCGGCATCCAGGTGACCTACCTGCACAGCGAAATCGACACAATCGAGCGCGTGGAGGTGCTCAACAACCTCCGTCGCGGCAAGTTCGACGTGGTGGTGGGGGTGAACCTGCTGCGCGAGGGGCTGGACCTGCCGGAGGTCTCGCTGGTGGCGATCCTCGACGCGGACAAGGAGGGCTTCCTGCGCTCCGCGACCTCGCTGATCCAGACCATCGGACGCACGGCGCGCAACGTCAATGCCGAAGTGATCCTGTACGCCGACCGGATGACCGATTCCATGAAGAAGGCGATCGGCGAGACTCAGCGGCGCCGTGAAATTCAGGCGCGTTACAATGAGGAGCACGGCATCACCCCGGCCACCATTCGCAAGGCGATCCATGCGGGGATCGAGGCGGAAATCTCCGGTTCGCACGCCGCCGTCGAGGCGGTGCGTGAAGGGGAGGCGGCGTACATCACGCAGGAGATGATCAACGACCTCGAAAGCCAGATGCATGAAGCCGCTGAGCGGCTGGACTTTGAAACGGCGGCGCAGTTCCGCGACCGCATTGTCGCGTTGCAGGAGAAGATGGGCGTCAAACCTCTGGCCGACTGGACCCCGCGCCCCGGCCCGCGCGGGCGAAAGTGGAAAAAGGGGCGTTGATCGGTCCGATCGGTCCGATCCGTCGGATCCGTCCTAATAGACAAAGGAGAGAACCCGTGCTTGAAACAGCCATTCGCGCCGCGCGCGCGGCGGGACGCGTTCTGCTCGAGGGCTCGCGCGGTGAGCTCAAAGTGGACAAGATGCTCCGCCACGACGTGAAGCTGGAGATGGACAAGAAAGCCGAGGCGGTGATCCTGGGGATCATCCGCGAACGCTTCCCCGACCACACCATTCTCTCGGAGGAAATCGGCCGCGTCGGGCCCGAGTCGGAATACCTGTGGGTCGTCGACCCGCTTGATGGCACCGTCAACTACTCGCGCCGCATCCCGCTCTGGGCCACCAGCGTCGCGCTCTGCCGCGGGGGGAAGGAGATCATCGGGGTGATCTACGACGCCGTCCATGACGAACTGTACACGGCGGAGAAGGGGAAAGGGGCCTTCCTGAACGGCCGCCCGATGCGCGTCAGCGCGCGCACAATGGAGCAGGCCGCCATTGCCTACGGCTACGCCGCGAACGATTCGGCCATCGCTGAGGGGCTGCGCGCGGCGGAACGCGTCACCCGCGCCGCCAGCAAAATCCGCGCCAGCGGCTCCGCCGCCCTGCACCTGGGGTGGGTTGCCTGCGGCCGCGTGGACGGCTTCTACGAATACGGCCTCTCCTACTGGGACATCGCCCCCGGCGTCGTGCTCATCGGCGAAGCCGGCGGCCGCGTCGATCAGCGCCCGCGACCGGATGGCTCAATCGACTTCCTCTGCGACAACGGGGTGATTCACGAGGAATTGAAGCGGGAGGCGGGGGGTGGTAGGGCGCAACAGGTCTGTTGCGCTGCCGGTGGCCGGTGTGTACGATTGAAGAGGCAGAATAAGGCAAATACGGGAGGTTACACCCATGCGACTGGCGTTGCCGCTCGACAAAATGACGACGGCCGATAAGCTCCGCGCGCTGGAGCAGATTTGGGAGAGTCTGAGCCGAACGGCTGAGGACCTGCCCTCGCCTGCGTGGCACGAGGATGTATTGCGCGCCAGAGAGCATCGCGTTCAGGAAGGCGTCTCCAAATATGGAGACTGGACTGAGGCCAAGCGCAGAATCCGCGGGCGCGCAAAATGAAGGTTCTGATCCTCAATGAGGCCGAACAAGACCTGATTGATGGCTTTCGGTTCTACGAGACCCAATCTGCGGGGCTTGGGGACTACTTCCTGGACTCTCTCTTCTCGGACATTGACTCCCTCCACCTGTACGCGGGCATTCACGCCAAACACTTCGGCTACCACCGAATGCTCTCCAAGCGCTTTCCGTTCGCCATCTACTATCGCGCCGAGAAGAATGTCGTCAAAGTCCACGCGATTCTTGATTGCCGGCGAGACCCTTCGCGGACCGGCGACCGATTGAAGTGATCAGGTGGGAGAATTCCAGGCGGTACATCGCCCCCGGCGGCGTGCTCATCGGCGAAGCCGGCGGCCGCGTCGAGCAGCGCCCGCGGCCGGATGGCTCAATCGACTTCCTCTGCGACAACGGGGTCATTCATGAGGAATTGAAGCAGGAGGCGGGGTGGTAGGGCGGAGGCACACACGCCCGCCGATCACGGACCAGATATCCCTGGTCAGTTTCTCCGGTCGTAAAGTGCACGCTTTGCGAGCTACTTCGCCGTCAACCCCGGGCCGAAGAGCGCTTTCAGCGCCGGCGGAATCGCATTCCCCTGCGGAGCATTCTTTGCAGCCTCGGTCATCTCAAGCGTCTTATCGTCGGCTTTGAAGTCGGCGGGCGGGGTGAATACGGAATCGGGAATGGCCGTGTTGACCTCGACCTCGCTCAAGACGATCTCGTCCGTGACGCCATTTTCCCGGACCTCAGATACCTTGCGGGGAAATCCGTCTGCGCCGACGGTGAAACGGATGGTTCCTTTCGGCTCGTCGTTGGTCCACATGCCCAGCGTCTTATACCTGCTTGCCTCTATGACGTAGAGTTTCTGTCCGTCCACTTCCTGCTGTTCCACGATCTTCGCCTTGGCAGGATCAAGTTGAAGGAAGTTCAGATAGGGACTCTCGAACATGCCGGCGATCATCTCAATCGCCAAGTCCGGCTTGACGCCTGCACTGACCTTGCGCAGGTCTGCGGAAACGGCTTTCTGCCCGCCTTCCATGATGACGGTCAGCTCGCCGCCGAAGGTGACGACGTCGTTGATCATGAAGCTGTCCAAGTGGCCGTTCGGGCCTTTGATGCGCATCAGCAGACAATCTGGTATGCGCATGGCATATTCGGCGGTGACAGCGCCACTGGCATCCGTCCCCTTGCACCGGTAAGACTTGATTGTCTGCGCCTTCGCCAGGAGCGATGCGGGAGTCTCTTCGGCCGCGCCGGCAATCGGGGCCATGGTGAACATCGCAAAGCACAGCCATCCCGCAAGTGTCGAAATACGCATGCCAGCACTCCCGTTCTAGAGCAGTTTAAGTAATAGTATAGCCGCACGATTGAAACCATCCTGCCGCATCCTTGGCGCTGACCTTGTTCAAGGCTTTCGCAATCGCCTTTTCCAAAGCGTCCCGTGTGCGCGCTTTCGCGGCGCGAAGGAACTCCTTGATCTTGCT
>CAIUPP010000048.1 GCA_903901045.1 uncultured Planctomycetota bacterium | reverse complement strand
GCCACAAAGTGCAACGTCCAGACAGGATTCAGCAGACGATCAGCATACCCCGCGTATGCTGAAATATAGGATGTGGCTCAAGCCTCCTTTCCCATCCTCGTCTGCACCAATCGGTTGCGGCGCCCGTTCGGTACGGGCTCAACGACCTAAGCGCTTCTTCCAAACACTACAGAGTGCAGAGTACTGAGTTCGGAGTGAACGACGGCTCATGTGGCGGCGCGGGACAAAAGGCGGGGGGGCTTGTCGCCCATTTCCTGACATAGATGGAAGGACGTATAACGGCGAGTGCAGAATGTAGAGTGCAGAATGCAAAGTGCAGAATGAACGGAAGTAACGGCTGAGAAAATAGCGCACCTCAGGCCGCTGTAGCGGCGGTGAGGGCGATTACATATAACGCAAGCGCGCTGGGACAGCGCGCTCCACCTGTGTCTATTGGAGGGGATGGCGTACGGCAGTTGTCTGTTCTTTGTCGTGCCCGGCGCACCGTCTTACCGTCTTGCCAGACGCCCCGGCGTATGGGCGCACATAGTCGCACCCCCGCCACATGATCGGCGGGCAAGCGTCGCACCCAGAAAAATCGTGTCCCACGCGACACGGAACAGACAACTGCCGGCGTAAGCGCCGGAAGCGCAGGGGGACACTCTGCTCTCAGGACGGAAGAGCGCAGAATGCAGAACATAGAGTGCAGGATGACCGGCGAATGAACGGGGGCAGGGGGGCTGTTGAAGTGTGGCCCAGCGCGGTGCGGGCGTTGATTGGCAGGGGGAAGAAGGGCAAGGCATGCCTTGCCCCTACAGTCCGACTACGACGCCAGCGCTGTTCGTCATTAAAAGCGCAGGGCGCTGTCGTGTCCCTTCACACAACAGCGCCCAGGAGGCTAAGGTCGGTTAATCGTCAGCTGACTTTGCTGACGTTCTTGGCGCGCGGGCCCTTCTGGCCGGCTTCGACCTCGAACGTGACGACGTCGTTCTCAGCGAGGCTCTTGAAGCCGCTGCCGACGATCGCCGAATGATGAACGAAGACGTCCGGAGAGCCGTCGTCCGGAGTGATGAAGCCAAAACCCTTCTGATCGCTGAACCACTTCACCTTACCTTGAGCCATGTGAGATCGCCTCCAAGTACAATGCCTCGGCGCGACTACCTCCCGTTGGGTGGCCACAGCGGCACCCGATGCATTCCGAGAGCATCATCCGCCGTACCGGCGATTAGGCCGCGCCGGTTTGCGCTCAGTCGAGAGATTGTCTGAAAGGGCACTGGTGCAAGGGGAACGGAAGGGATTCGCAGAGGAAGGGCATGGCGCCAACCCTGACACCTTCTCTGCCTGTGGGCAGCCGGGGAACGACTTAGATCCACCGTTTACACCGACAACTGGGCGTGACCGCTTCCTCATGAAGGCAGCACGCCTTTCATCCACCTTTGCACTTACTACCCTTTACAGCGCTCTCGTGCTCTGAACTGCGGCCATATGACAGGCCGAGCCTAATACTGCAAATTATTATAGGCAGCGGTTTTTGGATAGTCAAGCTTTTTGTGACCCCAATTACCGTAAGGAGAAAGGACGTTTCCGCGCGCCGGGATTGCGGGCGGACCGGCGCAACGCTTGACAGCTTTTCCCGAATCGGGTAAAAAAGGGCCTGAGACTGCTGTCGCCCCTGTCGTCCAGCGGTTAGGACGTAAGATTCTCAATCTTAAAACCGGAGTTCGATTCTCCGCAGGGGCGCCATTCCACTCGCCTCGCTCGCTCACGGCAAGCCAATGCCGGGCGAGCGAATTGCTCTAATGCGGCAGAAGTGGCATTGCGTCAGTGTCCCATCCCTGCGCGGCGCTCACCCCCCGAACGAGCGCTTCTCCATCGCCCGCAGCACGAAGTATGTGGCCGTACCGATGATGCACAGGCCGAGCAGGAAGAACGAATAGGCGACCGGCCAGGAAACGTGCCCGCCCGTCATCATCGAGAACTCCGACATCCCCCCGATGCCCGCCAGCACGTTCAGCGGCATGAACACGACGTTGATCACCGTCAACCGCTTCATCAGCACGTTCAGGTTGTTGCTCACCACGCTGGCGCGCGCGTCCATCAGCCCCGTGAAGACGTTGGCGTACACCTCCGCCTGCTCGTGGCACTGCGCGTTCTCGATGGCCAGGTCATCCACCGCCTCGACCATGTCCGGCGTCAAGCCCACCGTCTCGCTGTTCTTGGCGTTGGTCTTCAGCCGCTCGATCACGCGGCCGTTGGCGCTGATGGCGTTGACGTAATAGACCAGGCTCTTCTCGATGGTGAACATCAGCATCAGGCTGCGGTTCTCCATCGCCGTCATCAGCTTCGCCTCGAGCTCGTTGGCGATGTCGTTGATGATCTGGAGGTGCGAAACGAAATGCGAGACGCAGAGGGAGAGGACGCGAAGGAAAAGCGTCTGAAGGTTCGGGACCTTGGCAAATGCGCGCCCCTCGAAGGAGGGGAACTCCGGCGGCGCGACGAGGATCAGCTTGTCCTTGAACAGGAACATCGCCACGGAGTTGGTGCGGAACACGAAGTTGTCGTTGACGGAATAGTTCTTGGGGTGCTTGAAGATGGCCACCAGGTGGTTTCCATCCAGCTCGACGCGCGGCAACTCGTTCGGGTCCAGCGCCGAAGCCATGTTGTGCTCGTCAATCTGGTACTGGCTGATGAGTTGCGCCCGTTCCTCGGGGGTGGGTTCCACCACGAGAAGGATCGGGGCGGAGGCTTCGCTCGTCTCCACCACCCGGCCCAATTCCAGTTTGTACGTCTTGATCATGCCGACCTCGCACCTTGCCGCATGGAATCAGCGGCCTTTAGAGATTGTGAACTTCCGGCACTGGATAGACTTCCTGGGCGCCTGCCGGTTGACCCCTCTTCCACTGGGGCCGCATTATCCTGTCCCCGCGCGGCCGTTGTCAAGCAATGCGCGCTTGATTAAGCGCGGCGGCTCTGATATTTTGAAACCCGATGGAGGCCCGGAGGGGAGGCGCCTGGCCCGGTTGTGGGGAACGGGCGGCGCGTGAGTCATTGGCAGCTTGGAGGATAAGAAAGATGAGCGCAAAAATCGGCACGACGGCAGGGCTCGTGTGGAACTATCTCAAGAACGCCGGTCCGGCGACAGCCTCACAGATTCAGAAGAAGATCGGCGCGGATGCGTCGGACACGCATCAGGCGCTCGGCTGGCTTGCCCGCGAAGGGAAAGTGCGCGTCGACCGTTCGAAGAAGGCGGCGCTCTACGAACTAACCGACTAGCGCCCGGCGAGGGGCTGCCGCGTTTCATTCCTCCGGAAGGAAAGGCGAATGAGACCTCAGGTCAAAATCGCGCTGTTCCTTCCGGCGGTGGGAATCTGCCTGGGCCTGATCGTGGCGTTCATCGCGGAGAAGCGGGGGCCTGACGGCGGGGTGGGCGAGGCCGCATTGCCACCCGCCAGTTCCACGACCACCCTGCCTGCCCTCAAGCAGGAGGCGCTTCAACCCTCGCCGCGCAATGAGTTGACCCTGGACCCCGCCCAAGTCGCCGCCGGCTCCGGCAAGCTCATCATTTCCCTGAAGCTGCCCCAGGGATACAAAGTCAACGACGAAGCCCCCACCAAAGTCGTAGTGCGTCTGGACGGGACTGTCCTGCGCTTTGATGGCAAGAGTGGTGAGGACAGGAAAAGGGGTCAGGCTGCTTTTCCGTCGTTGGAAAAGATGCCTGACCCCCTTTCCGTAGGCCAGTTTGCCAAACCCGCCTTCCCGCTGGAAGTTCCCATCGAGATCGCCCCAGGCGACGCCACCGCCACCGCCGACCTCTGGGTCTACTACTGCCGCGAAGGGGAGGAATCCGCCTGCTTCTTCAAAGACATGCGCCTGCAATTGCCCGTGCATGCCGAAGCGGGGGGGAAGGAACATGACTTGAATATCGTGCTTGAAGTCAAACGCTAGAAACGCTTGCGGATTGCGCGCTGAAATAATTGCCTAATCCTGTGCGGGTAGGCGGTAATCCATGGTCATTGCGAGCCGTTCGACGTGGCTCACGGCCCTGAGCAGTTGTCGAAGGGGAGGAGCCGAAGCCGACGACGCGGCAATCTTCCTGTTTTCCGTTGCCGTCGGCCGCCGGGGATTACATCGGCTCCCCCCATCTAACGGCCTAACGAATAGGCAGAAGATTGCCACGTCGTTCCCCGCGTCGCGGGGAACTCCTCGCAATGACCGAGCAATGAACGGCTGCCCAACCTCTTTCGCGCATTTCGTGTGTTTCGCAGTTGTGTTCCTATGCGCTCTTCTTCCCCCGCCCCAGCGCGAACGCCTGCAAGTTCACCTCCAGAATCTTCTCCGGCAAGCTCGTCTTGAGCGCTTTGATCCACTCCGCCTCCGGCACCATCGGCAGGTGTGCGCTGAGGATGCCCAGCAGCGCGACATTCAGGCTGCGCTTGTTCTGCAGCGCGCTCTCGTCGATCATCTCCGGCGCGATCAGCATTCCGCCGGGCTTCAGTTGATGCTGGTTCGGCTCCACCTGATCCGCCGAGAGCACCAGCAGGAAATCCGCCTCGCCGGGAGGCACCATCGGGCTGAGCACCTGCTCCCCGATGCGCACGTCGCTGGCGACGGAGCCGCCGCGCTGGCTCATCCCGTGAATCTCGCTCTTCTTCACATCCAGCCCCGCCCGGAACGCGGCATCGGCGAGGATGTCCGAGGCGGTGATCACCCCTTGTCCCCCGAGCCCGGCGATGACGATGTTGACCACTTTGTTGCTTGACATGTTTGACCGTTCCCTTATCCGTGCTTATCCGTGTCCATCCCTGGTTAATTCTGCTTGTTCTCGGCCCGCGTCGCCTCGTATTCCCGGATCTTCTTTGCCGACAGAATGCAGGGGCGGCGCGCCACGATCAGCGTCGTGGCCGTGGCCGCGAGGGACTCGCGCACAAGTTGGTCGAACGCCGCCGGCTCGCGCCCGGGGTCCAGGACGTGGACCCGGTCCACTCCGATCGCCTTGGCCAGCTCCTCGATGACCACCTGTTTCGCCGGGCCATGGTTCAGCGACCGGCCCGTGCCGGGATGTTCCTGCAGGCCGGTCATGGCCGTCGTGCCGTTATCCAGAACGATGACCACGTGCCCCGTCGGCGGCGGGTTGTACACCATCTCCACCACCCCGGTAATGCCGCTATGGATGAACGTGCTGTCTCCCACCACGCTCACCACGCGCCGCGCCTGCGCCTCCGGCAGCACGTGCCGCAGCCCCAGCCCCACGCCGATGCTCGCCCCCATGCAGACGCAGCTATCCATCGCCTGGAAGGGGGGCAGCACCCCCAGCGTATAGCAGCCGATGTCCCCCGCGACGATGCAATCGAGCCGTTGCAGCAGCTCGAAGACGTACCGGTGCGGGCAGCCCGGGCAAAGCTGCGGCGGCTTCCCGCGCGGCGGAACCGGCTCCGCGGAGACGTCCCCGGCCAGAATGCGCCTGATGCGCGCGACGTTGAGCTCGCCGAAATGGTACATCCCCGGCATCCCCTCCACCGCAATGCCCGCGGCGCGGATGCTCTCGTACAGCACCGGGTCTCCCTCTTCGATGACGACGCAGCGCGCGACGCTTTCGGCGAAGCGGCGGATCTTCTCCATCGGCAGCGGCCAGGTCAGGCCGAGCTTGAGAATGCCCGCCTGCGGCGCCGCCTCGCGCGCGTGCTCGAAGGAGATGCCCGACGTGATGATGCCCAGCGACTTGTCGCCGGGGAGGATCTGGTTGAGCGGCGAAGTCTCAGCCCATGCCGCCAGCCGAGTCAGTTTCTCGCGAAGGCGCTGGTGCGCCAGCCGGGCGTACGCGGGGATCATCACGCGCCCCTGCACGTCGCGCACGAAGTGCGCGGCCGCCGGGGCGGGCAGATTGCATGCGGGCCGCACGATGCTCTTGCTGTGGCAGACGCGCGTCGTCGGGCGCAGCAGCACCGGCATCTTGTACTCGGCGGAGATCGCCATCGCCGCCAGGAGGAAATCGTACGCCTCCTGGCTGTCGGAGGGCTCCAGCATCGGCACGCCTGCCGCGCGCGCGTAGTGGCGGTTGTCCTGCTCATTCTGGCTGGAGGACAAGCCGGGGTCATCCGCGGTGAGAATCACCAGCGCGCCGCTGACCCCGGTGTAGGCGACCGTGAAAAGCGGATCGGCGGCGACATTGAGGCCGACGTGCTTCATCGTGCACAGCGCGCGCGCTCCGCCGAACGCCGCGCCGATGGCCACTTCCAGCGCCACCTTTTCATTGGGCGCCCACTGCGCGTGGCCGCCGAGTTCGGAGAAGCGCTCCAGCACCTCGGTGGATGGCGTGCCGGGGTATCCCGTGCCCAGCGCCACTCCTGCGTCGCGCGTCGCCAGCGCAATTGCCTCGTCGCCGCTCAGAAGCTGTGGTTGCGTCGTGTTCATGGGTTCCTTCAACCTCTCCTAGGGTTCTTCGCGTAACAAAACGTCCTCTGGTGCAGAGGCAAGGCGTGTGCCTTGCCCATCGCTTGCAGCACAATCACTCGTAATTTGCCAACGCCCGCTTGCACGCCTCCGCGACCTGCCGTCGCAGCGCCTGCGGGGACAGCAACTCCACCTGCCCGGCGTGCGCCACCACCCAGGAAATGATCCACTGCGGCTGGTTCACCGACAGATTGAGGATCAGGCTGCCGTCGGCCAGGCGGCGCACCTTGCCGGTGGGGTGCTCATCCGCCACCCAGCGCGCCAACTCCGGCGCGATCTTCAGCTTCACCCGCATGTCCCGGTACGTCGGGAAGTACATCTGCGGGCGGCGGTACTTCTCGATCGCAAAACCCGCCGGGCGCTCGAAGCGCTTGTCGTCGAGCGTCAATGTGCGGATGCGGTCCACCCGGAAGGGGAGTTCGCGGTCGCGCAGCATGCAGTGCCCGACGACGTACCAGTCCCCATTGTGCTCCACGAGCCCGTAAGGGCGCAACCCGCGGCGGGTCATTTCGTCGCGGCTGGCGGTGTAGTACTCGATCTGCACCTCCCGGCGCTCCTCGATCGCCTGCCGCAGTAGCGCAATCCGCTCCTCGACCTCCTTGTGGAACCACCCCACGTCCACCTGGCGGCGCGCCTCGCGCCACATCCGTCGGGCCGGGCCGGGCAGCAGCGCCAGCAGCTTGTGCCGCAGCGCCTCGGCCGCCTCGCGCCGCTCCTTCGGCAGTGGAAGGCGGCGCAGCGACAGCCCCAGGCTCAGCGCCTCCTCGAACGTCAGGTTCACCGGGCGTTTGAAATGCTCCGCAAAGGAAACGTAGATGCGATCTCCCTCCAGCACCACCCCGATGTAGTCGTTCGGCAGGTAGGGGGGGACGCCGCACAGCAGCACCGAATCGAGGTCGGCCAGGATCGTCTTCGGGTCGGCCCCGAGGAACTGCGCCAACTCCTGCACGCGGATTCCCTGGTGCGCCTGAAGGTAGGGGATCATTGTGAGAATGCGGTTGAGCCGGTCGGGAAGAAGGGTCATGCCGCGCCTCCTTCCGAATGCAGCCGCGCCGTCGCGCGAAGCGCCTCGATCACCTGCGCGCGGAACTCCGGCGGCTCCAGCACCTGCGCGTGATGGCCGAAGCCGAGCACCCAGTGAAGCAGCGCGCCCAGGTGCGTCGCCTGCCGCGTGAGAACAGCCGCATCCCCCTCCGCCGTCCAGCGGTCGCCCGGCGCGGGGTGCATGCGAACCATGAACGCCACCGTGCCGTCGAAGCGGATTCTCACCGTAATGCGCCGCGCTTTGCCGAACAGCCAGGGGGGGACGCCCACATAGTCCTGAACGCGGAACTCCGCCGGCACGTCGAACTCCGCGCGCGTGCCGTCCGAGTGCAGGCGCTTGATGCCGTCCCGGATGCGGTCCGTGCGGAAGAGGCGGATATCCCTGCGGTCGCGGTCATGCCCCACGAGATACCAGTGCCCGTCGGAGAAGCCGATCCCATAGGGCTCAACGACGCGCCGTTGAACGCGGTCCGAGCCGATCCCATAGTACTCGAATGAAATCGCGCGCCGATTCAGCACCGAGGAAGTGAGCTCCTCCAGGTTCCGCTGCTCCTGGGAATCCGCGCCCACCGCGCGGCGATGGAACAGCAGCCGCTCCTCGGCGGTCTCGCGGATTCCGCCGGGGATGGGGGAATCGAATTGAAGCTTGCGGATGGCGGAGGAGATCGCCTCGCTCACCGGTCCGGCCGCCCCGGCCAGCGCGAACTGTCCCGCGCCGGCCAGCAGCGCGGCCTCGGCGGGGGTGAGTTGGACGCGCGGCAGGAAGTACGCCTCGCGCGCGATCAGGTATCCCGGCCCCTCCGGCCCCGCCTCCTCCTCGCCGACATATTTCAGCGGCACTCCCAACTCGCGCAGCGCCGCCTTGTCGCGCTCGAATCGCCGCTCCACCACCCCCTCCGCCGCCTCGGCGTCGTCGTAGCCGTTGACCGAGGAGCGGATGAGCGCGAGCGAGACGGGTTGCCGCGCCTTCAGGAGGAAGGAGACCAGGTTGAGCAGCCGTTCATTCCTAGAGGTTGAAGTCATGTTGCGTTCATTATAGGAGGCGCTCGCTCAAGCGGCAACAGGAGAGGATAGGGATGAATAGATCTTCTGTTGAAATAGTCCAGTTCCGTTCGTCAGGCCGCGAAGCGGCCGTCGGACTTTAGCCCACGGCGAGCGAAGCGAGTCGTGGGGGCAAGTCGCCCCCAACCCCAGAGCCCCCGAAGGGGGCGACGGAGCCTTCCGCCAAGGTTCCGTCGCCCCCTTCGGGGGCTCTCTTTACTCCCAAGTCGTCT
>CAIUPP010000047.1 GCA_903901045.1 uncultured Planctomycetota bacterium | reverse complement strand
AATTACTGGCACATTAGCTGGCGGAATTGGTGGTTTAGCTACTTCATTTTTTAGCAGTATATTTATGGGTGAGAGGTAAGTATTCGGTGAACCCCATCCCTGGAGGATGCGTTCACCACCACCTGTCATCATAGTGCTCCCTCTCCTCCGCGTCAAGAACTCGTTCTGCCGTATTTTTAAGTATTTTTTCACGCAAGAAGGAGATCGGCAAGATTTCAAGAACCTATTTAGAGAGGTTCTAAATGGTGTCCTTGCCTGACAGTCTGTCCGCCTCCGACCTGGCGACCATCCTCCAGCGTCTCCAGACGCTGGAAACCACCGTCGTCACCCTGGAAGCGACGGTCGCCCAGTTGCGCGCCGAAAACGCTGAGTTGCGCGAGACGGCGACCAAGCAGGATGCCATCATCCGCAAATATCAGGCGATGCTGTTTGGCAAGAAATCCGAAAAGGGGACGCCCGGCCCCGTCGCTCCCCCCGCCGAGGACGCCCACGCCCCGGTCCCCCCGCTGCCGGCGGAGACACCCACCGTCCACGCGCCGACGGGGCAGCGCGGGCAACGCCGTGGCACGCCCGGCCATGGCCGCCGCCTCTATGAGGAATTGCCGCCCCGTGAGGTGTTCCACGACGTCCCCGAGGCGGAGCGCCGGTGCCCGACGTGCGGGGAGGCCACGGTGCCGTGCGGCACGGAAGACGCCACCATGGTGGAGTGGGAAGTCCACGTCCGGCGCGTTATCCACAAACGGCGCAAGTACCGGTGTGCCTGCGCCTGTCGCGGCCTCGTCCTCCGCACCGCGCCCGCGCCGCCGAAATTAGTGCCGAAATGCCTGCTGGAAGTCAGCGCCATTGCCAACCTGGTGGTCAACAAGTTCCTGCACGGGCAGCCCATCAACCGCCAACTCCACGAACTGGCATTACTCTGCGGTGTGCGCTTCGCGCCCGGCACGGTCGTTGGCGTGCAGGACACCGTCGGCACGCTCCTCCGCCCGCTCTATGACGCCACGTTGCTGCACCTGCGCGACGCCGCCCACTGGCACGCCGACGAAACGCGCTGGATGCAGTACGGCGATGAGACGAAGCACCGCTGGTGGCTCTGGCTGTTTGCCGCGACCGACGCCGCCGTCTTCGTGCTCGACCCGTCGCGCTCGCGCGCCGTGCCCCGGCGGGTGTTCGGCCTGGATGACGCCGACGCCCGCCATGCGACGGGCACGCTGAATTGCGACCGCTGGAAAAGCTATCAGGGCCTGCCCGGGATTAAGACGTCCTTCTGTTGGGCGCATGTCCGGCGCGACTTCACCGATCTCGCCAAGGGGTACCCGCGTCTGCTCGACACCTGGACGCGCGCCTGGGTAGACCGGATCGGCACCCTCTACCACCTCACGGACCAACGGAAGCTCGATGAGCCCGGCACGGAGGCCTTTCGCCAGGCGGATGCCACACTGCGCGACCACGTGGCGGACCTCGCGCGGGTGCGGGAGGCGGAACTCGTCCAGGCGCCGCCGCTCCTGCAGGACGCGCGCAAGGCGTTGGTGAGTCTGCGACGGCATTGGGACGGCTTAACGGTGTTCCTGGATGATCCTTCCGTGCCGCTCGATAATAATGAAGCCGAACGCCTGCTCAGGACGGGCGTGGTCGGGCGGAAAAACTTCTACGGCAGCGGCTCCCTCAGCAGCGGCACGCTGACCGAGTGCGCCTACACCGTCCTGCTGACCGCCGCGAAAAACAGCCTTAACCCGCTCACCTATCTCCGCGCCTACCTCGACGCCTGCGCGGACAACGGCGGGAAAGTGCCGGACGAGCTGCCGCGCTTCCTCCCCTGGACCGCCAGCGCCGCCGACCGCGCCACCTGGACCTTGCCCCCGACCGCGGCCTGAGCAGGAAGGGGGGTGGGGTTCACCGAATACTTACGCCGGCGGCGCCGCAGTCGGACAAAGACCTGTTGCTGGATGCCATGATCCGCTGGCGGGTGGCCTATGGGACCGCCATTCACACGGTGGTGGCGGATCGCGGGTTT
>CAIUPP010000046.1 GCA_903901045.1 uncultured Planctomycetota bacterium | reverse complement strand
CACGCCATCCAAAGCGGCGTCGTTGCCGCCGCACTCCACAAACCATCGCGCTCAGCGCGACCCTTGACGCCACAGCCTGCGGCGCTTTTGAGATGCGTTTGCCCTGCCGGGGAGGGAGGAGCTCTTTGCTCCCTCTCATGGCTTGGGGGTATAATCTGAGAGAATCGCAAGTAGGAAAGGCGGACTCGTTCCGCTGAGAGCAGCACACATCCGCCCGCGTGGCGGAAGGTTATAGAGAACTCCCGAAACGGGAAGGAATGAACATGCCGGCGCAGGGGAAGATCGCGTTGAAGATTGGAGACTCGGTAGTTCGGACTTGGACACGGGTGGGGCTCTTGTGCGTTTTCCTGGCCTTGTCCTTCTGGATGTACAACCTCAACCTCAGCGGCTGTGCGATCTGCCAGGTCAGCAGCGAGCATGGCCTTTCCTTCTTCCTCTGCATCCTGTTCCTGGCCGCCGCCATTTACGAACTCATCTCGCTCGTCATCCACGGTCTGGTCCGCATGCGCGGCGGGTCGCCGGGCGAAATCAAAATGCTCACCAGCTTCATGCGGGTGGTCGCCACCCTCGCCGTCATCCTGGCGTTGCTGCAATTCACCGGGAAGTTGAGCGGGGTGGGGAGCCTGGTCGCGGGCTTTGCCGGGTTGCTGCTGGGCTGGTCATTGCAGGCGCCCGTCAGCGGCGTCGCGGCCTGGGCGCTGGTCACGCTCAAGCGCCCGTTCCGCATCGGCGACCGCGTCCTGTTCCCCTCTCTCGGGCTGCTGGGCGACGTGCTCGATGTCGGCTTCATGTACACCAAGCTCAACCAGGTGGGGGGCGCGGTCGGCTCCGAGGAGGCGATCGGCCGGTACATCCTCATCCCCAACGCCATGCTCTTCAGCCAGGTGGCCATCAACTACACGCCGCAGCAGGTGGCGGCGTATTCGCTCGACGAGGTGATCGTGCGGCTGACTTTCGACTCCGATTGGGACACGGCGGAGAAGATCCTCCTGGACGCCGCGCGCGAGGTGACGCGGGAGATCATCACCGACACGGGCAAGGAGCCGTACATCCGCTCCGACATCTACGACTACGGCGTGCTGATGCGCCTGCGCTACATGACCTACTCCACGGACCGCCCGCGCGTCTCGCACGAAATCCTCAAGCGCATCTTCCGCGACTTCCAGAAGACCAAGCGGGTGGACTTCGCCATCCCGTTCGTCTACTCCTACCGCAAGGGGATGGAAGCCGTGCCGCGCGGCACGGTTGGGCAGGAGCCGGTGGCGCTGCTGGATATCGAGAGCATTGACGACCCCGACGCGCACATGACGCTCACCTCCGACGAGCAGTCCGCCGTGGAGGAGCTTTCGGGGCGGATCGAGTCGATGGGGCTGCTGCAGCCCGTCGTCGTTCACCGGACGGAGGCGGGGCGCCACACGCTGATGGTCGGCCGCTTCCGTCTGCTGGCGTGCAAGCACTTGGGGTGGAAGGCGATTCCCGCCATCGTCAAGGAAGGGGAGACGGGGCGGATCGTGACGGAGGGCGAGAACGGGTAGTGAGGCCGGGGTTCACGCGGAGGCGCGGAGGCCGCGGGGAACGGCAAACGCAGAATTTACGAATAGCGAATTGCGATTGGCGAAGTGAACTGAGAGATTGCGCTGACTCTCCATTATCCCCTTTCGCGCATTTCGCGTATTTCGTAGTTCTCCTTCATTACCCCAGCGCCGGCGCGCCGATGCGGTGAACGCGGAAACCGATGCCCGCCAGCTTCTCGTGCTCCAGCGTATTGCAGCCGTCGAAGAGGAACGCCGGCTTCTCCATCCCCTTGAAGATCCGCCCGAAATCCAGGTCGCGATACTCCGGCCAGCCGGTGAGCAGCGCCACGGCGTGCGCGCCGGCGGCGGCCTCGTACGGGTCCGCGGCGAAGGTGGTCCTCGGCGTTCCCTTCAGCTCGTCGCGCGCGTGGTCCAGCGCGCGCGGGTCGGTGATGCTCAGCAGGGCGCGCTCCTCCAGCAGCAGACGGCAGATCGCGGCGGCGGGGGAATCGCGCGTGTCGCTGGTCCCCGGCTTGAAAGCGAAGCCCAGCACGGCGATCCGCTTGCCCGCCAGCGTGTTGAACATGGCGCTGAGCATCGTGTGGACGAAGCGGTGCTTCTGGTAATCGTTCAACTCCACCACCTGCTGCCAGTACGCGGCGGCCTCCGGCAGGCCGTGCGCCTCGCACAGGTAGGCGAGGTTCAGGATGTCCTTGCGGAAGCAGGAGCCGCCGAAGCCGACCCCCGCGCGCAGGAACTCCGGGCCGATGCGGTGGTCCATCCCCACCGCGCGCGCCACCTCGGTCACATTCGCCCCCGTGCGCTCGCAAAGCGCGGAGATGGCGTTGATGGAGGAGATGCGCTGCGCGAGGAAGGCGTTGGAGCTCAGCTTGGCCAGTTCGCTCGACCAGATGTCCGTGGTGAGGATGCGCTCGCGCGGCACCCAGTGGGCGTAAAGCGCGGCGACTTCCTCGACCGCCTTCCGCCCGGCGGGGGTGGGACGCCCCCCGATGAGCACGCGGTCGGGCTGCTCCAGGTCGCGCAGCGCCGTTCCCTCGGCCAGGAATTCCGGATTGGAGAGAACGTCGAACTGCACTCCCTTCTCGTTGGCGCAGAGGATCGCCTCGATGGCCTCCGCCGTGCGGACCGGCAGCGTGCTCTTCTCGACCACGATCTTCGGCCGCGTGGCGCAGCGGGCGATTTGCCGCGCCGTGCGCTCCCAGTACTGCAGGTCCGCCGCGCGCCCCGACCCGTGCCCGAACTCCTTGGTGGGCGTGTTGACGCTGACGAAGATGATGTCCGCCTTGTCGATGCGCTCTTCCACGCCGGCGTAGAAGAACAGGTTGCGTCCGCGGACGGATTGGACCAGTTCAAGCAGCCCCGGCTCGTAGATCGGCAGGCGGTCGCTCTGCCAGGCGGCGATGCGCTCGGCGTTGATATCCACCACCTCGACGCGCACCTCCGGGCAACGCTTGGCGATCACCGCCATCGTCGGCCCGCCGACGTAACCCGCGCCGATGCATAGGATGGTTTTCATCTCAGAGTCTCCTGCAAATTCCGAGACAGGGTTGGGACACAAAACTTTCCGAAGGAAAGTATTGTGTCCCGATCGCTCCGGCCCGTTGAAAAGGATGGTTTCAACAGAGCTAGGCCAGCTCGAAGCCGATGGCCCTTAGAAAAGCCAGCGCAATGACCGCATGGCCGGGCGAGTCGGGGTGGACGCGGTCCTGCGACCAGTAGCTGGAGGGCTGCGCCTTGAGCGCCACGTCGAAAGCGTCCATCGTGCGCACGGACGTCGCGCCGAATTCCCGCGCCAACCGCTGGCCGCAGGAGATGTACGTGTCCATCCGCGCGCGGAAGGGGTCCGCGCGGTTGCTCTCGATCACGTAGGGGTCCATCAGAATGATCCGCGCGCCGGTGCGCGCCTGCGTCTCCTTGAGCAGTTCGCGATAGGTCGCCTCGTACTCCTCCAGGGGCACCGCATCCGCCGGGCGATTCGCAACGAAGCGCCAGACGTCGTTGATCCCGATCATGATGGAAAGCACATCGGGCTTCTCGGCGATCACATCCGCCTGCCAGCGCGCCTTGAGGCTGCGGATGGTGTTGCCGCCAATGCCGCGGTTCTCAATGCGGAGGTTGTACTCCGGATAACGCGCGATCAACAGGTCGCGCGCGATCTTCACGTAGCCGATCCCGTAGGGGGCGCAGCCTGCTTCCTTGCTCTGCCGGCCGGCATCGGTGATGCTATCGCCGATGAACACAACTTTCTGATTCGGTTTGAGCGAGAACATTGCCTTCGTTCCTCCCGATGGATACTTGCCACAGGAAATGCCCCGACGCCCGACATGGTACCACTTTTTACGAGAGCGGGCCAAGAGAACGGCGGCTGTCCGCCGAGATCGTGCGCAGAGTATGTAGCACAGCCGCCCTCGGCTATGCAGATAGCGCCGTGCCCGCACAGCCGAGGGCGGCTGTGCCACATACGGCCCCCCGCCCGGAGCCGGTCCTTTGCGGCACGCCGCCCGGGTGCTCCGTTGGATTCTCGCCCCCGCTCCTGTTATCTTGTGGCATCCCAGGCGGTCCGGAAAAGGAAAGGAACTCGGGCGCGATGGCAGCGGAGAGCGCGAAGAACGGTCCCACGGTCGATGAAGCGGGGCGGCGTCTGCTGGCGCGGTTCGATTCCCACGCCGTGGCGCTGATGGCGTACGGCTCGCGCGTCTGCGGGCAGGTGCGCACCGGGAGCGAATTCGATTTCTGGCTGATCGTCCGCGACTCCGAGGCCTTCCATCGCGACAATGCGGAGTTCTACCGCACGCAGTTGAACATGGCCAGCACGCCGGAGAAACAGATCGCCCTGAACCGCGCGGGGCCGCTGTTCTACTCGATTCGCGACGGCGAGTGCCGCATGAAGGTGGCGGTGCTGGCGCAGGCGGATTTCGCGCGGCTCTGCCGCTCGGCCTGGTGGACGGTGAAGGGGCGGATGCAGAAGCCGATGCGGGTGATCCGCATGTGCCCCGCGGTGGAGGAGGGGATCCGGGCGGCGCGCCGCGAGGGACTGGCCTGCGCGCTGAGCCTCGTGCCGCCCCGTTTCACGCTGGAGCAACTGCTCACCGAGTTGGTCAGCCTGAGCTATCGCGCCGAGGTGCGCCCCGAGAACAAGCGCGCGAAGATCCGCTCGATTGTGGAAGGGGGACGCGCCGGGCTGATGGAAATCTACGTGCCGCTGCTGGCGAAACTGCCCGCCGTGACGCGCGACGGCGACCGGTACGTGGACAGCCGCAGCCCCGCTGAACGGCGCGCGGCGCGCGCCGCCACCCTGCGCGCCCTGCGCCGCAGCAAGTGGAGCGGCGAGAGCCTGCGCTTCGTCTGGCGCAACTACCGCTCGCACCGCACCCCCATCCGCTACCTGCTGCTGAAGATCTACGGCGAGGTGGAGAAAACCTTCCGCCGCTGGTTCGGCAAGGCCGCATAATGCGGGAAAAAGGGTCGGGCTACTTTTCCGTCGTTGGAAAAGTTGCCCGACCCTTTTTCCCCGGCGGAAGGCATGGTAGAAAAGGGGGTCAGGCATCTTTTCGAACGCGAAAAGCAGCCTGACCCCTTTTCTTTCGCGCGTGACGCGGGAAACGGATGAATAGGCAATAGCGAATGGGCAATTGCCAATTGTCAACGTAAGGCAAGCGCGGGTGGAGTGCGATTTCCCCAGCGCGCTTGTTCGTTGCCGTTCATTGACCGATGCCCATTGACCATTGATCTGTTCGTGGAGCTGCCATGATCGCACCGCTTCGCCGCATCCTACGAATCTGCCTGGGGGCTCTGCTGATCCTGCTTGGGATCGTGGGGCTGTTCCTGCCGATCCTTCAGGGGGTGGCGATGATTGCGGCGGGGATTCTTCTGCTCGCGCCGAATTCGCGCATTTCCGTCTGGCTGAGGCGGACGGCGCGCCGGGGCGCGGCGCAGGTCGGGCGAACGGTGCGGCGCTGGAAATCGGGGCCCGGCCGCAAGCTGCGCAGGCCCTTCAAATGGATCGCGGCGAAGATGCGCCGGATGAAATGAAGGGCCGGCGCGCGGGAATGAAAAATGGGCCCACCTGGATTCGAACCAGGGACCAAGGGATTATGAGTCCCTCGCCGGACCCCGTAAACACAAGCTCATCTGCATCAACTGACCGCGCTACTGACCGTCCTGACTCCGAAGGCGACCAAGGCACGCCTTCATCCGACCCTTCCTTGGCCGAACTCATTGCTTCCTGGCCGGAACTCCCCGTGGCGGTCAAGGCGGGGATTCGGGCGATGGTCACTTCCGTCCGCAGCATACCACCCAAGCGCGAAGAATCCCAAGTTGCGTGTAAAGCAGCCGGGGCGTCCCGGCAGAACGACGGTCTCTTGTAGGAGGTGCGGTCATGGCGTTACGGCGAGTGGTGGAAGGCAAGTTTGTGTGCGAGTCGTGCGAAGAGCGTTACGTGGCCGAGGACGTGCCGGAGGAGGAACTCCTCTGCAAGTCCTGCGGCGGGAAGCTCGTCGAGGAGGAGGACGAAGAGGACTCCGAAGACGAGGATGAAGAGGATGAGGAGGATGAAGTGGACGAAAAGGAGCCGGAGTAGTCCTCTGCCGGCAGGAGGCCGGAGACAGCCCGTCATGCTGTCTCCGGCCAAGGGAGGTGCCATGTCTGGACAAACGACGTTCCTGTCGCACCTGGCGGGGCGCGTAAAGGCAATGGAAGCCCGCATGGCTACCATAAGCCGTGCGCAGGCCCCCGAACCGGAAACGTGGGCAGTATGGGCGCGGGTACGCCAAAACGTGCTCTTCCTCAGCAGCAAGGGCCGCCTGGAAACGCTGCCTGGCGCTGTGGTGGATTTGCTGGCACGCGGAGAGCCGCTGGACTGCGAAGTCAGCGAGGTCACGGGTGAGAAGATGCGTTTCCTTTCGCCGAAAGGCAAAGAAATCGGGCGCATCCCGAAATCCTTGGCGAACGCACTCACTTCGAGGGGGTTGCTGAAAGAGTGGCCCCGTGGGCGCTGATTGGCTGCATATGCTCTATGGAAGCATGTGCCTGGCGTTCCTTCTGGCTATTGTTGCGAGGATTTGGCCATGACACCAGAGACGGGTATTCCCATTCTCGCTATTCTCGCGAGAATCCCGCGTAGTTTCTCGCTTCATTCTCGCAGGGAGAATCCCACACGTGAAAACCGGAACTGATATCACCGACTTGAACCTGCGCCGCTTGCTCGACCATTGCGCCGCCGGGTTCGTTCCCGTCGTGACCCTGATTGGCGCAGTACCCCGTGGCAGGCTGTACCGAAGGCTCGATGCAGCGCTTAAGGCAGGGCTTCTTATGAGGGGGACCACGGCGGGAGAATATCGCACGACGGAGCGCGGTCTTGCACTGCTCGCAGCCCCTGCGGGAGCCGCCGCTGCGAACACGGACGACCCCCTCATGCGGCAGATTCCGCACCTGCGGCTCGTTGCGAAATTCAGCCCCGTGCATGAGGCCGTTGCGGAACTCACGCTCGCCGCCATCATCGCCCGGACACACGCCCTTCAACCGACGCACCACATGAACTTCATCCTCTTTGGCCCCAAATTGACGTTGAAGACGACATTGGGCTGCGCCATATGCCACATCGTCGGCGCAGACGACCGGCGGGCGATCTGGCATGCCGCTGCGGAGACAGCCGGTTCAGTGTGGAAGCGCCGCAACAGCAAAGGGGACTTGGGCAGCGAACGCAAGGTCTTGGAAACAAGTCCCGTGGTCGTGATTGACGAACTCCAACGGGCCACGAAGGACATGCTGCGCGTTCTGACGGTCATCCTGCATGGGTCCGTGGAGATGTGTTTTGAGAATGAGGTTGCGCCGCAGACGGCGGCGATCATGCTCATTGCCAACCCGAAGCAGGAGGACGGCGATCTGTGCGACAAGCTGGGCCTGGACTCCGCGATTGGTCGGCGAAGCATCACCTGTGATTTCGCCCGCGTGACGCTGTCGGCAGAAGCGGTATCGAACGCGGACGGGATTCTTGACGAAATCAAGCGCCTGGGGCCGATTGCGCTGCCCAAGCCGCAGGACGCGGCGATGGTGCCCGTGACCACGGTCCGGGACATCCTGCTGGCCTGTCTGGCAAGTCCCGACATTGCCGGGGAGATTGATTTCGCGGCAGTCTCCCTCTTGGCGCAGGGCATGAGCGTATGGCTGCCCCCCGAAGCGGCGCTGGCGCGCGTACTGCACGACTATTGCCTTGTTGCCTCCACCCTTGGGCGCATGCGCAGCGACTGGCAGAATATCCTGGATGTGAAGCTTACGGCCCTCACTGGGCATGCGCCGGGATTCGTTGCCGCACCCGAACCTGTCCGCGAGCCAAACCCCTTCTCTTGGAACGACCATCTGTTGGAACTGGGGGAACTGCTTCACCAACGCGGGATCGGCGTCCTTGAAGCCAAAGAGGCGCTGGCCAACATTCGGAGTCTCCCGGAACTGCGCAAGAAGATCGCTCGGCTTCAAGAGGTGTTAACCGAACGCCGCTATGACTTGGCAACCGCCGCAACAGCGGTTGCTGAACTCACTGCCAGGAAGACGGCCATTGAAGGAGAGATCACTGAGCATGAACGGTATCTGCCGGCCTTGGAGAGCGTGATGGGGATCATCGCGAAACAGGAGCAGCTCACGAAGTGGGGGTTCACGGACAAGATACTTGCCGACCTGCGGCAATGTGGGCTGCGACTGTGCGCAGCGGGCCGTCAACCGAAGGGCAAGGCTGCGGGACTCTTGCTGCAGGCCATTGCCAAAGTCATGCCCGTCGAAATCCGAAGATGTGCCACAAAGGTCGGCCTGCAGTATGCACACCGGGGCCAACATGGCGCTGGAATACGGCAGCCAAGCCCCGTTCTTGGCCCTGTGGCGCGTTCCTGTGCGCTACGGCGCGTTCCGATACGGACGCGGTAGCCATTTCGCCGCCCGGGTGCATGCCGCGCCAACAGCGGCCTCGTACGGGCCGATTGCGGAATTCTGACAGAAGGGACGGTTCGCCATGTACTTGCCAAGGAAGAGCGCTGTATCGCGGCGCAAGGATAGGTGGAAACCTTTCTGACCCGACATCCCCCGACTTGGCTTGGACACCCGCTGTCAGAGGGATGTGCTATGGTTCCTTCCGCCAGCGAAAGCGCGAACAGAGCGTGCGAGAAATCCAGTAGTATGTGCCGAAATTGTGCGACGCTGTCAGTGTCATCGTATATAATGCGCTCTTGTTCGGCATGATCAAAGAGGCAGACCAGTGGGGGAGGTGACATGCAAGAGCGGCTGTTATGGGCAAAGAAGAACCGGAGCACTGGCGAAGAGCATCCCCTGCTTTTCCACCTTTGGGATACGGCGCAGGTTGCCGTGGTCATGTGGGAGCGTGTGTTACAAAGCGGATATCGCCGCTGGATTGCCGGAAAGATGGAACTCTGCGACAGGGAGAACTATGCAGGGCGCCTTCTCGCGTTCTGGGCCGGACTTCACGATATCGGCAAGGCCTGTCCGACGTTCCAGGAACGCAGCATGTCAACGAACCCCGTACATCATGGCATTGTCACCGCTGTTACCCTTCGTAAAATTCTTGTCGAACAATTTGGCCATCCGGAACAGGTTGCCAGTCAAGTCGCGACTATTCTCGGCGGTCATCATGGAGTCTTTCCGCAAAGTAGTCAGACAGACTTATCCATCAATTCTCCCACCCTAGGTGGACCAAGTTGGCACGTCCGGCGGGTTGCACTGACTGAAACTCTTGAAGCGCAACTTGGGCTGGCTGGTGAGCGTGACCGCTTCCGGAACCTTGCAGTGCTGGACCACGCTGCTGCCATGACATTGGCTGGATTCGTCTCTATTGCCGACTGGCTTGCATCCAATGAGAAATTCTTTGGCTACGCGGACAATTCCGTATCTTGGAGTGAATACTTCCCCACTGTCGTCAAGAAGGCGCGCAACGCGGTGCGGGAAATTGGATGGGACGCGTGGAAGCCGCCCACCAGCCGCAAGACAATGCACGCCCTTTTCCCAAGACTCACGGAACTGCGCCCCCTGCAAGACGCTGTCGTGAAGTTGGTAGAAAGTTTGGAAACACCGGGTCTGGTGGTCATTGAGTCCCCAATGGGGGAAGGGAAGACTGCGGCCATGTATCTCGCCGATCATTGGGCGCGGGTCCTTGGCCAGCGCGGCTGCTATTTCGCACTGCCCACTCAGGCCACAAGTGACCAGATGTTCGGGCGCGTGAACGCCTTCGTTGCCGCACGTTATCCTGATGACAGGGTCAACCTCATGCTTCTTCATGGGCATGCAGCGCTCTCGGCTGAATTTGAATCGCTGCGAAGGAATGCAGATGAGGTCTTTGCTCCTTCTGAGGTTGATGTCGACGTCGGCGCGCGGGGTGAAGGGAGTGTGGTCGCCGCAGAATGGTTCACCTATCGTAAGCGCGGGCTACTCGCGCCGTTCGGGGTCGGAACGGTGGATCAGGCGCTCTTGGCAGTGCTTCAAACGAAGCACGTCTTTGTGCGGCTCTTTGGCTTGGCACACAAGACAGTTATCCTTGACGAAGTCCACGCCTATGACGCCTACATGTCCACCCTCATTGAACGTCTGTTGGAATGGCTTGCGGCAATGGGTTCTTCCGTGGTCCTGCTTTCCGCTACCCTTCCGACGGAGCGAAGACGCAAGCTACTTGACGCCTATGCTCGCGGTGCCGGGGTCCCGAATTCCACACCCCCCTATGCACAATACCCACTCATCTCGTGGGTCGTCGGCTCCGGGGCTGGCGCAACGCACATTGAGACAAGTGACGCTGGCAGGAAGGCCCTCCACCTGGAATGGGTGGACCGCGACCCCTCGGCGCTTGGCCTGAAACTCCAACAGGCTCTTGCTGATGGCGGATGTGCCGCCATTATCTGCAACACCGTCGGTCGTGCTCAGAAGGTGTATCAGGCGCTCAAACCATTTTTCCCGGACCGCGATCCGGTTGATGGCCTCCCCCAACTGGGTCTCCTTCATGCGCGCTACCTTTATGGAGAACGGGAGCGGCGCGAAAAGGAGTGCCTCCGACGTTTCGGCCCTTCTGATAAAACAATTGCGTCGCGTCCTCGCCGCGCCGTCCTGGTCGCCACGCAGATTATCGAACAGAGCCTCGACTTGGATTTCGATCTCATGGTTACTGACCTTGCCCCCGCCGATTTCACTCTTCAACGCGCCGGAAGGTTGCACCGCCACGCTCGACCTGAACGTCCGGTTGGCCTCAAAACTCCCACGCTTTGGATCTGCCAGCCGGAGAAAGAGGAAGACGGTGTCCCATTCTTCGGGCGGGCGGATGAGTACGTCTATGACCGCCACGTCTTACTGCGGTCGTGGATGGCATTGAAATCCTACGTCGATGGAAGAATGCCGTTGCTCGTGCCAGAAAACGTTGAAGGCTTGGTGAGCGCAGTGTATGACAAGCCGCTTCCGCTGGACACAGGCGTTGAAGCTCCTCTCCGTGACGCCCTGCGCGACAGCGAAGGGAAGCTGCAACAGGAACTGAACCAGATGGAAGGACGAGCGAAACAATGCCGCATCTTATCTCCTTCTTACCCGGACGACATTCTCGAAGAATTCAACCGCCAACTGGATGAGGACAATCCCTCGGCGCATCTCTCCGTGCAAGCGCTCACCCGTCCGTCCGACGAACCGCGAATCCCTGTCATTTTTCTCTATGGCGACACGCGCGCCCCCTATTTCGACTTGGAGCGGCAGCGGGCTGTGAACCTTTCTCAAATCCCGGACATGACCCAAGCAGCGCTTCTTCTGAGAAATTCGCTGGACATTTCGCACAGGGGGCTTGTCCCGCACATGCTAGAGCATGGCCTCCAACCATCTTCGTGGCGCAAGTGCGCTCTCCTTCGCCACCACCGAGTCATGTTCCTTGATGGCGACGGAAAAGCCACTGAGGCGGTCGCAGAATACGACATTCTTTTCGATAAGGAAGTTGGCCTGATCATCAATAGGCCGGGAAAGGAGGGCTGATGCCCAGCTTCAACCTTGTGGATGAGAAGTGGATTCCATGTCTCATGGCGCCTGACGGAAAGCCGCAGGAACTTGGGATCAAAGACACTCTTGTGAGGGCGCACGAAATTCGAGAAATCTTTGATCCGTCGCCGTCGGTGACGATCGCGCTGCACCGACTCCTCCTGGCTATTTTGCATCGGAACTTTGGCCCGGTGAACCTTGATGCTTGGCATGTCTTGTGGGGACGCGGCCAATGGGACGCGCAGACGCTGTGCGCATATCTTGCGGAGTGTCACCCCACGTTCGACTTGTTCGACCCGCAGCGGCCCTTCTTCCAGGTACCGGAAATGAGCGATGCGGAGAATCATTCCACTGCGAACCTCGCCCAGGAAATGGCTGCGGGAAACAATGCAACGCTGTTCGACCATAGTTGCGACGCAACTGCAAAGACTATGCTTCCCGCCGAAGCAGCACGTTATCTGTTGGCAAGGCAAGCGTTCTCCATAGGCTTCGGCAAGAGCAACCCATTCTACTTTCAGGACGCGCCCCTTGTAAGGGGTTTCACGGTGTTGGCGACGGGTGAGACCCTTTTTCAGACGCTTGCCCTCAACCTCATGGTCTGCAACAGCGAGCGGCCTCTTCCTTCGTCAAGCACTGACAAGCCGACGTGGGAATACGCGAACTTGAAGATACCTGACAAGGGAGGCACCCAGCCCGACGGCTATATGGATTATCTAACTTGGCAAAGCCGAAGAGTTCACCTTGTAACTCGCGGCGAAGGCTCAGTTGTGGTTCAGTGCCAGGTCCAACAGAACATGGCACTCGCCGATGGTATTCTCGACCCCTTCATGTGCTTCATTTCTGACCCGGAAACGGGAATACACCCACGGAACCTTTCCGCAACCCGAGCGCTCTGGCGGGACAGTCACGTATTGTTCCAGGAAGTTGACCACTCTTGGAAGAGGCCGGAAGTCTTCAACTGGCTTGCGCGCATTCATGGCCTTCAGCGGCAGGGGGAGATTGACCTGGCTTGTCAGGTGTCGTTCAGTGTATATGGCTTCGCAACCGAAAAAGGCAAGGCCGCCAGTGTGATTCTCTGGCGGCACGAACGCCTCCCACTGCCACTGCCTTACCTCGGCGAAGACGCCACGGAACTCCTCAACTCACTGAAAGACGGTCTCACTCTTGCTGAGAATGTCGGCAAGCAACTCAACCAAGCATGCCGCCGTCTTGCACAACTGGTCCTCTTCCCGAACAAGGGCGAGAACGGAGGACTCACGAAACCCCAAAGTCAAGAAGCCGAGAAGTTCTTGGACGCTCTTGGCCCCGGAAGCCTTTACTGGTCCCATCTCGAAGCGGCGTTCCGCGAATTGCTTGTTGCTTTGCCTGACGACAAGCAAGAGCAGGACGGCATCGTTCAATATGGCATAACTCAATTGCGCGTCTGGAAGGATGTCTTGCGGCGGGCGGCACGGGGCGCTTTTGATGAGGTCGCCAATGGTCTCGACCGCGACGCCCGCACTCTCAAAGCAGTCAGCCGCGCCGAACGGCTTTTCAACGCGCGGCTCAGAGAGATTCTTGGCCCGGCAGAAAACGAAAGGAGGGATGCAACGTATGAGCGAACGTAGTGAGAAGAACTGGGGAGATTCGTTTGTTAC
Source organism: uncultured Planctomycetota bacterium (assembly GCA_903901045.1). Lineage (GTDB taxonomy): Bacteria > Planctomycetota > Brocadiia > CAIUPP01 > CAIUPP01 > CAIUPP01. The sequence goes on along the minus strand of CAIUPP010000046.1, from coordinate 9,008 downwards.
GCACTTAGAAAAGTTGCTGGCAAGTGGGGACCGTGGCGCACTGGCTGGTCTCCGGCGCGGACTTGGCAAGCCGCCGGGGACCGCTGCGGAAATGCATCCGCATGTCGCCTGGGCGGTCCAGCGGTGCAAGTCGCGATGGGAGGAGGACTGCTACTACATCATTGCCCCGCTCTTTGCTTTCTGGCACCAGGGAAAGAATGCCTCTGTGTCCTCCCCGCACAAGGATTTGGGGGCCTCCATGCGCCAGTGGGCATGGGACGAGGAAAAGCACAAGGTCAATGAAGACCGATTCAAGAGCATCGAACGGCGTTTCGTCGCCCTTCTGAACTGTCACCGTGATGATCTGCATGTTCATTTGCGCCGTGTGGTTGGGCTGCTGAAATCCAAGGAAATTCCCGTGGACTGGCCCCAGCTCTTATTCGATATCAGAGGCTGGGATTGGGACAGCCGCCGCGTCCAGCGCCGATGGGCCAAGTCCTTTTGGGCGGGGCAACCCCGAACGGATGCCTCGCAATTGGCAGCAGCCGAAGGGGCAGAGGAAACGACTGCATGATCTCTGTGCGGGCATGGTGCCCGCGTTGTACGAGCATACATTCACCATTTTCAAGGAAGGAGCGCACTGTGAATATCGAGCTGCACGTTCTCCAAAACTTCGCGCCGTCCTGCCTCAACCGCGACGATACCAACTCCCCAAAGGAGTGCCTTTTCGGCGGTCACCGCCGTGCGCGGATGTCCAGCCAGTGTGACAAACGGGCCATTCGCAAAGCCTTCCGTGACTTGGCGCTGCTGCCGCCGGAACTGCTCGCCACGCGAACAAAAAGGCTTCTGGAAGAAGTGACCAAGCGTCTTGTGGCGGCTGGAAAGGATGTGGCTCAGGCGCGAGTCGTTGCTGAGTCTGTGATCAAAGGCGCTGGCCTCGGGGTCAAGGAAGATGGGAAGACGGAATACTTGCTGTTCCTAGGCGAGAGCGAGATAGCTGCATTTGCTAAGGCCTGCGGGGATCACTGGGAGGCCCTCTCCGCTTTGGCCCCTGCGCTGGATGAAAAGGCGGAAAGCAACAAGAAAAAGAAGCGCGCGGCCAAAGATGCCGTGCCCGATGCAGTCAAGAAGGCGTTGGAGAAGCTTCTCGATGGCGGCAAGGCTGCCGACTTGGCGCTCTTCGGACGAATGCTGGCCGACCTTCCGCAGAAGAACATTGACGCCGCTTGCCAAGTCGCTCATGCCATCTCCACAAACAAGGTCGGCGTCGAGTTCGACTTCTACACAGCCGTCGACGACCTTCAGCAGCGCGGCGAGGACGAAGGCGCCGGCGCGGGCATGATGGGGACTGTCGAGTTCAATTCCGCCTGCTTCTACCGGTACGCCAACATCAATTTGGAACAATTGAAGACGAACTTGGGCAAGGATGAGGAATTGGCCAAGCGCACAGTGGAAGCCTTCCTTCGTGCCTCCGTGAGCGCGATCCCCACCGGCAAACAGAACAGCATGGCCGCCCAGAACCCGCCCTCCTTTATCCTCGCCGTCGTTCGAGATAACGGCCTCTGGTCCCTCACCAACGCCTTCGTGCAGCCGGTTCACCCGGACGGCAAGGGTAACCTTGTCCAGAAGTCCATCGCCGCCACCGAGGATTACTGGCAGAAACTCATCAAGGTCTATGGCGGCAATGGTATCAAGGTCACCCCAGCCGTAGCGCTCGACCCCGCCGACCTGAAAGTCCTGCCGGACGCCGGAAGCTTTGAAAACCTGGTCAAGATCGTTCTCGACAACATCTCCTTCAAGCCCGTCAAGGAGGGAACAAAATGAGCACGTTGCTCATCCGGCTCGCCGGTCCCATGCAGTCATGGGGCACGCAGAGCCGTTTCTCCATCCGTGACACCGGCTTGGAGCCATCCAAGTCCGGCGTCATCGGCCTGCTCTGCGCGGCGCTCGGCAAGCCGCGCGAAGAGAACCCCGGAGATGAGGCGCACTGGCCGTCGCTATTCACCCTGGCCGCTCTGAATATGGGTGTCCGCGTGGACCGGATCGGCAGCATGAAGCGGGACTTTCACACGGCATTGGATGTTGCCAAAGCAGGAGGCGGCATCAAGGATTGTGAACTGTCCACTCGCTACTACCTTGCGGACGCCGATTTTCTCGTCGGCTTGGAATCCGGTGACGAAACGCTGCTTCAGAAACTCGCTTGGGCGCTCGGCCATCCCGTCTGGCCTCTTTCCCTCGGACGCAAATCCTTCGTCCCCTCCGTCCCGGTGCATTCGCCGGACGGCCTGCGCTCAGTCCCACTGCTCCGCGCGCTGAAGGACGCGCCGTGGTTCACGCGCACCCCATCGGAGCGGCGACGCAAGATGGCGGAAATTGAGCAAGGCGAACGGGACGAACGGCCCGTAAGGCTCCGCATAGTTCTGGACGCCGCTTTCGGCGCAACGCCTGACGTTCGCTGTGACGTCCCGCTCTCTTTCGCCGAACGCCGCTTCACCATTCGCCATGTCAAGATGGACTGGGCTGTTCTGACCTCGGACATGATCCAGGAGGAGTTGTCATGCCTCTCTACCTCTCACGTCTAATTCTCAATCCACGCTCGCGCCAGGTGCGCCGCGAGGTGATGGAGCCGTATGAAATGCACCGCACCCTTATGGGTGCCTTTCCGCAGTTTATGCCCGAAGAGAAACTGCGAAAATCGACCGCTTCGGAGCCTTCCGGCATCCTTTGGCGGCTTGACGCCGGCGGGCATGACGGCAGACTGACCGTCCACGTGCAGTCTGTTGTCGCACCTGACTGGCGGCGCGTTACGGATTTCCACCCCGATTACTGCCTCAGTCCGAACGATGCGGGCGTCGAGGACAACCCCGCCGGGCCGAAGGACGTGTCGGACCATTTCCATTTCCGTCCTGGGCAACTTCTCGGCTTCCGCTTGCGCGCCAATCCCACCATTAAGAAGAAAGTCGAGGGGAAGAAAAACGGGAGCCGTATCGGTTTGATCCACGAGACCGACCAACTGGCGTGGCTTGCGCGCAAGTCTGAGGCCAGTGGCTTTCGCATCCTCGCCGCCGCCGTTGTGCGGGAGGATGGGCCCGGGGCCTTGTCCAAGGGTGTGAAGCATTCCGGGAACGGGGCAATGAACCTCTCCTTGCTCTCTGCACGATTTGAGGGAACACTTGCAGTCACCGATCCGGCAACCTTCGCAAACGCCCTTCGCACTGGCTTCGGCCCCGGCAAAGCCTTCGGCTTCGGCCTCCTCAGTCTCGCAAGGGCCATACCATGACCGGATACCACATCATGCCGCGCTTTGACGACCGATGGAGCTTCCTTTACCTCGAACATGGGAAGTTGGAAAAGGACGCCTCTTCACTGACCTTCGGAGGTGAAGGGGGCGAGACGCAGATACCTATCAACCAGATCGGCCTGCTCCTCCTCGGCCCCGGCACAAGCGTCACCCAGGCGGCGATGAAGACGTTGACGGACAACCGCAGCCTGATATGCTGGTGCGGCGAAGCAGGCTCACGGCTTTACGCGCACGGGGCGGAGGCCGGGCGCAGTTCCCGCCGTCTCTTGCGCCAGGCAATGATGTTCTGCAACGAGGAAAGCCGCGTGCAGGTCATTCGTCGCATGTACCAGAAGCGCTTTCCAGACCCCATCCCCGCTGACGCCGGACTCGACCAGATTCGCGGCATGGAAGGCGCGCGCGTCCGCGCCCTTTACCAGGAGACCTCGCAGAAATACGGCGTCCCCTGGGAGCGCCGCGCCTACGATCCAGAGAACTGGGACCACGCCGACCCCGTCAACCGTGCCCTTTCCGCCGCCAACGCCCTCCTCTACGGCGTCTGCCACGCCGCCATCCTCGCTGCCGGTTACTCCCCCGCCATCGGATTCGTCCACACCGGCAAAATGATCAGCTTCGTCTATGACATCGCCGACCTGTACAAAGCCGAAACCACCATCCCCGCTGCGTTCGAATCCGCGCAATGCTCCGGCGATGTGGAAATCCGAGTGCGCGGCCTTTGCCGTGACCTGTTCCATGAAAAGAAAATCATGGAACGTTGCCTTCCCGACATAGCGGAGGTGCTCGATGCTCGTGATGATCTTGCAGAAGACCCCGAGGAGCTTGCGGGGCGAATTGTCACGCTGGATGATCGAACCCTGCCCGGGAGTCTTCCTTGGGAACGTGACACAGCGCGTCCGGGAGGAACTGTGGCAGAAGGTGACCATGCAGGCTAAGGCAGGCGCGGTCATGCAATTTTGGAGCGACCGCAACCCGCAAGGGTACCGCTGCCGCACACACGGCACACCCTCGCGCAAAATGGCCGACTTCGACGGCATCATGCTCGCCGTCAAAACGCCCAAATCAGAACCAGACGAAGATAATTCTGCGGAAAGTGAGAAATCGGACAACGAAACTCCATAACCGCTGGATATTGTAGTCCACTATGCCTATGTGGCCATATGTAGTGTTCGCAATTTCTGCATAGTCAGGAATCTTGAACCCGGCCTACCAGAAACGCACGATGCACAAGCTGTAGTATTCACTCCCGTCGCCGAACCGGCGATGTTGGAGTCTTCCCCCCACGCGGGGGGGTGAACCGACGCAGAACGCCGCCGATGAAAAGCGGCATCCGGTCTTCCCCCCACGCGGGGGGGTGAACCGCCCGACCGTGAACGAGTATAACGACCTCTTGCAGTCTTCCCCCCACGCGGGGGGGTGAACCGGAAGCTGAAGCGCGGTTGTGGATCGTGGAAGGTCTTCCCCCCACGCGGGGGGGTGAACCGCTTCATCTTCACCGCGTTGCGTTTCATCGTCCGTCTTCCCCCCACGCGGGGGGGTGAACCGGCTGAGCAGGCGATCCTGCAGCTGAGGCGATAGTCTTCCCCCCACGCGGGGGGGTGAACCGGCGGTGCGTGCGCGGGTGAAAGGCTATCTACCCGTCTTCCCCCCACGCGGGGGGGTGAACCGCTGACGCTTCCTGGTCTGCCTCCGGGGACGGACGTCTTCCCCCCACGCGGGGGGGTGAACCGCGGATTATCGGATTATTTTCCCACGCCCTCACGTCTTCCCCCCACGCGGGGGGGTGAACCGGATGGAAGCCGGCAGTATATCAAGCCGGTGGTCGGTCTTCCCCCCACGCGGGGGGGTGAACCGCCAGAGTCTTATAGGCGTCAGCCAACCTCCCGAGTCTTCCCCCCACGCGGGGGGGTGAACCGGTCTTTCGCCGTCTTGTCCATCATCACGTTGTCGTCTTCCCCCCACGCGGGGGGGTGAACCGCGTGGAGAAACGATGGCCGCTCTTGCCCCTGCGTCTTCCCCCCACGCGGGGGGGTGAACCGCTCAAGGCGTGGGCCTTTGGGATTGCCATCGCCGTCTTCCCCCCACGCGGGGGGGTGAACCGTCGTTGCTGAACTGTGGGCGGGGGCGCAGATCGTCTTCCCCCCACGCGGGGGGGTGAACCGATTCTGAGGGAGTTGGGGGCGCAGGGATATACCGTCTTCCCCCCACGCGGGGGGGTGAACCGGCGTATTATGCTGGTGTGAGGGGGATGTAGTTGTCTTCCCCCCACGCGGGGGGGTGAACCGGAGTCCGGCTGGATCGCCGCCGTCGCTCCCTCCGTCTTCCCCCCACGCGGGGGGGTGAACCGCAGGGCAGCTACGCCATGCTCCCCAGCGTCCCGTCTTCCCCCCACGCGGGGGGGTGAACCGCTGCGCGTGACCGATTCGGCAGGCAACACGAGCGTCTTCCCCCCACGCGGGGGGGTGAACCGCAGGCCGGCCACAGGTCGGGGGACCGGCTTCCCGTCTTCCCCCCACGCGGGGGGGTGAACCGATGGCCGACGCGCTGGGGATTGTCCTACAGCAGTCTTCCCCCCACGCGGGGGGGTGAACCGCAGCATGGTTAGCCCCCTTCCTGCGGCGCGGGGTCTTCCCCCCACGCGGGGGGGTGAACCGTACAACCGCAAGGTGTGCGGCTATCCCATGCGCCGTCTTCCCCCCACGCGGGGGGGTGAACCGGTCAATCTCATCGACCATCCCGTGGAGTCCCTCGTCTTCCCCCCACGCGGGGGGGGGCAAATACGGAATCCCCGGCGGAATGCACTTGACGTTTCAGCCCGAAAGAGCGTTCATGTGTCAGGACAGGGGCGACCGGAGGTTCTTGGGGAAGGAAGGCACGATGAGACTCGTCAGCGGCAAGCAGCGCAAAGAGATTGAGGAATTCTTCAAACATGTTCCGCGTACCGTCAGAGGCGTATTCAAGCGGGATGGTATATGCGTGCCCGTGGGGGTCTTCCTGCTGGACGACCAGCAGACGGTACTGCCCCTTCACGACCTCATGGCGAACAAGAACCTGGCCTCGGCGGTTCTGAACAGACTGATCGAGAAGACCCGTCCGCTGGCGTTCGCATTTGTGGCGGAGGTCTGGGTGGCCAAGGCGACCCCCGACGCGGCGCGCCGGGGAGGCGGTCCCGATGAACTGACGCAGCGATATGGCGGCACGCTTGTCGAGCGAGCCTCGGAGGGGACGGAAACTCCGAAGGCGGGCGTCCTGGAAGCGCTCATGGTTCAATGCTGTTCCGTGGTTGGGGAGAACTTCACGCTCATGGCTGAAATCATCCGGCCCGCCGTCGGCAAGCCAACCGCAAAGCCGTGGGAACGGATGGAGAACCGCCACAGTGAGGGGCGCTTCATCTTCGACGTCATTCCGCTGGTGGAACGTCAATAGCAAAGAGGCCGCCGATGCCCAGGAAGCGAAAGATGAAGCCGGACAAGAAGATGCTTTTCGGGAAGCCGCATACGTGCCGATTCTGCGGGGGGCCGTTGCCGGACACGCGGCTGGTGCTGTACTCGGACAGGTACGATGCGTACTTCTGCCGCATCTCCCACTTCTACGCGCTGCTGCTGGACGACCCGGACGCCGGGGCGGCCAAGGCGATGAACGAACTGGCCGACCCAGTCAAAAAGATGCAGGAACTCGCGCGGGAGGTCGTCGCCGCCGCGAACGCGCCGGACTCCACGGGGTTGACCGGCCATGCCTTCGGCTGCGCGGTCGAACTCGCGGGGAAGATTCTGGACATGGACCGCCTGCTCTAAGGACCTGCCCCAAGATGGCCTCTTGACACGTATGATAGAATGACCGCCAAGGAGGCGCATGGTGAGACTGAAAATTCAAGGCGGCATTTCTCTGCATGGTGAAGTGGAGATCAGCGGCGCGAAGAACGCGGCATTGCCGATCATGGCCGCGTGCCTGCTGACCCGCGAAAGGGTGCAGCTCCACGGCGTGCCGCGCACCACCGACGTCGACATGATGGTGCAGGTCCTGCAACACCTGGGCATGGAAACCAATTGGGTCGAGGCGCATACTCTCGTACTTCGGGTCGTGGACGACCGAGGGCACACGGTGCCGGCAGACTGTATCGAGGCCATGCGGGCCTCCGTCTGCGCGCTCGGGCCGCTTCTGGCCCGGCGAGGGGCTGGGCATCTCTCCAAGCCCGGAGGCTGCAGGATCGGCGCGCGGCCCATTGATGCTCACCTGAAAGGGCTGAGGGCGTTGGGGGCGAAGATTGTCGAGACCGATACCACCGTGACCGGCAGCGCCCGTGAGCTTATCGGCTCGGAAGTGGATATGAGCGTGCCGTCCGGTTCAACGGTGCTGGGAACCGCCAACGTCCTGTCTGCCGCCGTGTTGGCACGGGGGCGCACCACCATTGAGCATGCGGCCCGTGAGCCGGAGATTTGCGAACTGGCAGGCTTCCTGAACAGCATGGGGGCTTTCATCCACGGCATCGGAACCGGGCGGCTTGTGATCGATGGCGTCCGGGAATTGCACGGCACCTCTTTTGATATCATCCCGGATCGGATCGAGACGGGCACGTACCTCGTGGCCGGGGCGATTACCGGCGGGGATGTTCTGGTGCGAGACGCGCACCCGGAGCACCTAGGGGCGGTGCTTCAAGTGCTTACCTCGATGGGCGTGGAACTGACCGAGGAAGCCGGGGGCGTTCGCGTAAGGGGCAACGAACGATTCCGCAGGACGGACATCGTGACGGAATCGTATCCGGGCTTTCCTACCGACATGCAGGCCCAGGTTATGGCCCTGATGTGCCTGGCGCAGGGGACAAGCACGGTCACCGAGCGCATCTTCCCCGAACGTTTCAAGCATGTGGCCGAACTTCGACGCATGGGCGCACGCATTCAGTCGGACGGAGCGCGCGTGGAGATAACGGGGGTAGAAGATCTGGCAGGGGTCGAAGTAACCGCCTCCGACCTGCGGGCGAGTGCGGCGTTGGTTCTGGCAGGGCTTGCAGCGCGGGGCACCACTATGGTTAATGAAGTCGAGTATATCCATAGAGGCTACGAACGGATTGCGGAGAAACTGAGAGGATTGGGGGCGGCCATTACGGAAGTTGCATAAGTTAGCCAGAGGACATAGAGGATGCCATGAAAAGAGCAACGTTGGGGTCAGTGCCGCGTCTGTCCGTGCGCTCCGCAAGCAAGTCCGCGCATGCGCTGGCAAACGAATGGAAGAGACTGGACGACAAGGTCGCCTCACTCTGCCGACAGGGGTGCTATGGTCACGACCCCGAGGAATATGGCGGTGCTCTATAGGGAAATGGGCAGGGACAGGGAAGCGGATGCATTAGAGAAACGGGCAGCAGCGATTCGCGCAATGAAGTCATGAGGCCAGATGGCTTACAAGCTGCTGCGCTTGGTCGCCTTTCCGCCGCGCTTGCCGCGCGTCATGCCCATCCTCAGTCGCGGTCACTTATCACTTCTTCTTGAGAGGCACGAGTTTTGCGACCCAGATGTTCAACTCCTCGAAGAACGGCAGAGCCTCCTTACGAAGGTCGCTCCACTCGACCGGGATAGACTTCTGCCCCAAACCGAAGTCTAGAGCGCTTTTATTTTTTATAGCTACGATGTATAATGTTGGTCATGAGACCCACATCCATAGATCTTCGCAAGCGAATTGTGGCGGCGCGCCTGAAGGACCACCAATCCATGGGGCAAATCGCCGAGCGTTTCGGGAT
>CAIUPP010000045.1 GCA_903901045.1 uncultured Planctomycetota bacterium | reverse complement strand
TGCACCGTCGGCAACTGATGACCCGGCAACAACCCACGACTCTCAATCTGCCGCTGAAGCCCCTCCTTCAACTGCACATACACCGGCACCAATCCCTCAGGATCCAGCACCACCTGCTCCAACAGCGCCTTATTCGTCATGTTTTTCTCTCTTGCGTAGCAAGGAGCCGCTTATCCACGTTACCTTACCATAAAAAGCCTTGCTAATATCCTTACCACTATGGTACTATACCCCCGTGGAAGCGGCTTGTCAATCATTATTTCTCAATAAAACGGCGAGCGCGGGCGCTGAGGAGTGATTATACGATTGCGGCGGCAGTTGCGATGAAATTGCCCCCGCTGCGCGCGGTAATTTTGCCGGGTGCCGCCAAAATCCATGGGATTTCCGGCGGCAGCCCGATGGGGCAATTTAGCAGATATGCCACGCGGTCGTGATGCTGTAGTATGAAGTGGGTGCCCGAGATGCTTGAAGGCGCGGGCATCTGCGCGCACAGGGAGGCGATAGGCCACTTTGCGAATCGAGGAGGAAGCGATGAACGACATTTCCGTCATCGAGCGCGAGTTCAAAGAATTGGACGCCTGGCGAACGGCGCCGGAGTTCTGGCCGGCCCTCCCCGCGCAGGCGGAAGGGTTGATCCAACGGCTGCGGCAGGCCAAACGCCAGCTCATCGGGCACAGCGCAGGGGGACGGGAGATCTTCGCCCTCGAGTATGGCGAGAAGGAGCCCATCGACGCCGGCACCGATAACCTGCATTCCGCGCTCTCGGCGTCGCTGACGCCGCCGGATCCGACGGCGATCTATCCCGGGAGTTTTTATGGAATGCGTCGCCGGCGCAAACCCGCCGTCGTCTTCCAAGGGGCGATCCACGGCAGCGAGTTGACCGGGACGGTCGCGTCGCTGAACTTGTGCTGGATCATCGAGACGGGTAAAGACCTGCGGGGGAAGGAGTGGCCGCGGTTGCGCGAACTGGCGCGAAACAGCCGCATTGCCATCATCCCCTGGTTGAATATGGACGGGGCGATGCGCTCCCCCTGGGGACAGTTTTCCGGAATGCCCTCGGCGGCCGCGAGCTGCATCAATCTTGGCGTCACTCGTGAGGGAGCCAAGCTCGCTTATCCGGCCCACAAGGAACTCTTCCCGATTGCGCCTTCGGGAATGGCGTTCATGGGGACTTACTTCAACGACGCGGGAGTCAACCTCCAATACGACTTCTGCTCCCTGGCTCGTGAGCCGGAGACGTGCGCCTGGATGGACTACTACCTGGACGAGCGGCCGGACGGCGTGGTCGTCTGGCACTGCAATGCAGGGAGCTTGATCGGCCCGCCCGGCTATTACCTTCCGCAGGGCTACCAGTTGCAGGAGGCGCGAATCGGCGGGGTGGTGCGCGCCCGGTTGCAGCGCGAGGGCTACGTGGCCGGACGCATGAGCTGGGCCAACCTGCCGGGGCTCGGCAAGCCGGTGATCGATCAGACCACCGCGGTGTATCACGTCTGCGGGGCCGCGCCGATCATGTGCGAGTTGCCGGCGGGATGCCGCGAGTACTTCTTCACCCTGGACGATATGCTGGACATCGGGTTGATCGTGATTGAGGAAATCCTGGCGTACGCCCACAGCGACGGACTGCGTCCGTACGAACTCTGGGAGAAAGTGCGCAAACAGACAACGAAGCAGGAGCCAAGCCAGAAATGAGACGCTATCGCATCGGCATCATCGGATTGGGAGCGCGGGCTGAATCGTTCGCGCGTCAGTTGAGCGCGGGGACTCCGCGCGCGGAGCTCGCCGGACTTTGCGACATCGACGCGGACCGGCTTCAGAAGTTCTGCGAGTACTGCGGCATCCGGAGCACGCCCTGCTTCACGAAGCCGGAGGAGTTCTTCGCCCGGAGCGACATGGATGCGGTGATCATCACGACGCCGGATTTCACCCACCGCGATGTGGCGCTTCAGGCGGTGGCCGCCAAAAAACACTTCTATCTCGAGAAGCCCATGGCGACCTCGGTGGAGGCGTGCCGGGATATCGTCCGGGCCGCCAGGACCAGCGGCGCGCGCTCCATGATGGGATTCAACCTGCGCGCCATGTCGCTGTACCGGAAGCTCAAGGCGGTGGTCGGCACGGGCGTACTCGGGCAGATCGTTCACATCGAGGGGATCGAGCAGCTCTCCGCCGCGCACAGCGCCTCGTTCATGCGACGTTTCCATCGCCGGCGCAGCCAGTCCGGCGGGCTGCTCAACCACAAGTGCTCGCATGACCTGGACATCATGCAATGGCTCATCGGCCACCAGCACCGCCTGCGGCGCGTGGCGGCGTTCGGCGGGACGAATGTCTTCCGGCCGGAGAAGGCGCCGGCCCGCACCTGCCGCGAGTGTCCGCCTGCGGCGGCGGGAGGGTGCCGCTACCGCGACCGCGCGGGCTTTGTTTTCCCCGTCAGCGCCGCTTTGCCGATGCACAAGACCCAGCAAACCGAGACCTACGGCGGCGACCTGTGCGTCTACAACGACGACAAGGACATCGTCGACAACATGACCACGATCTTCGAGTGGGACAGTGGCATCCGCGGGAACTTCAATCTTCAACTCTTCCAGGCGGAAGGCCTCCGGGTGACGAAGATATGGGGGGAGAACGCCCTGGTGGAATCGCGCGGGGGCAGGATTACCGTCACGGAATCGGCCTCGGGGGACGTGCAGGAAATCACGCCGCGCATTGCCGCCGGCGGTCATGGCGGCTCCGATCCCCTCATGCTGGACCTGTTCATCGACGCTCTCGATGCCCCGGAACCCTCGACGCGCAGCCTGGAGGAAGGGCTGGCCGCGGCCATCAACGCGCTGAAGGCGGAGGAAGCCATGCTTTCCGGGCGCGTTGTCGAAGTCGATCCGGGGCTCTATGAGGTCTGAGGGTTCTTCTGAAGCGCGTGACAGGGGTGCGAACGAAGCGAACGGCTTGTCTTGACCGCAGGCGCGAAGTTTCCGGCTGACCGCCGGGGTCCTGGAGGTGCGCGAGCAGATGCACATGCATGTTATCGACTGGCTGGCGATGATCATTCCGCTGACGTTCGTGGTCATCATCGCGGCCAAGACATACGGCCATACCAAGAGCGTGTCGGACTTCATGGCCGCCGGACGCGTGGCGGGACGCTACCTGCTTACCAACGCCACCAGCGAAGCCGGAGGCGGCATCGTCGGCCAGGTGGCGACCTTTCAGGTGCTCTTTGTGGCGGGGTTCGTCCTTACATGGTGGAGCCTGATGAACACGCCGGTCTCGCTGTTCATTGTCCTGACTGGTTACGTCATGTATCGGTACCGCCAGACTCGCGTGCTGACGCTGGCCCAGTTTTTTGAGATTCGATACAGCAAGAGCTTCCGGGTGTTTTCCGGTGCGCTTATCGTCCTGAGCGGCGTCCTCAATTTCGCCATCTTCCCCGCCACGAGCGCGCGCTTCTTCGTCTACTTCTGCGGACTTCCGGAGACGCTCCATATAGGCGCTCTCGCCATTCCAACCTTGGGGGTCTTTGGACTTCCGGAGATGCTCCATACCTGCGCTTTTGCCGTTCCGACCTTTGCGGTCCTTATGGCGCTGCTCCTCTCCATGACGCTGACACTGACGGTCATCGGCGGGTGGCTGACGGTGATGGTTGTGGACTGCGTGGAGGGGCTCATCTCCGGCGTGCTCTACCTGGTGGTGATTGCGGTGCTGCTGCACATGTTCAGCTGGGGGCAGATATCCCAGGCCATGGGCGCCGCGCCGCCGGGACACTCCTTGCTCAACCCATTCGACGCCTCGCAGGTCAAAGATTTCAATCTGTGGTTCGTCATCATCGGCCTCATCGCTATGGTTTACGGCGTCGGAAGCTGGCAAGGCGGGTCCGGGTTCCGGGCGGCCGCGTTGAGCCCGCACGAGGCCAAGATGGCCGGCGTCATAGGCGTATGGCGCGGACAGGCCAAAGCGCTCATGTTCACGCTGCTGGCCGTCTGCGCTTTCACCTACCTGCGGCATGCGGATTTCGCCGCGCAGTCGCAGGGGGCGACGGCGTACCTTAAGACGATCCAGAGCGACCAGATCAGGAGTCAGATGGAAGCTCCGGTGGCGCTGGCCCACTTGCTGCCCATCGGCATCAAAGGCATTCTGGCGGCTATCATGCTGTTCGCCATGATGGCGGGCGAAGGGGCATACATGCACTCCTGGGGCGGCATCTTCATTCAGGACATCATACTGCCGTTCCGCGCGAAGCCGTTCGAGCCGAAGCAGCACATCCGGCTGTTGCGCATGGCGATCATCGGCGTGGCAATCTTCGCCTTCTTCTTCGGCCTGTTGTACACGCAGACGGATTATCTTTACATGTACTTCTCGCTGACCGGCGCGATATTCGCCGGGGCCGGCGCGGTCATCGTGGGCGGGCTGTACTGGAACAGGGGCACAACGGCGGCGGCATGGTCCGCCGTCGTTATCGGCGCGATCATCGCCATAGGCAGCATTGCGCTGAAGATGGAGGGGATCTGGCCCCAGCATGTTGCGCCCTGGCTCCTGCAGTACTTACCGGACAATGTCTATCTTAAGTCGAACATGGACAAGTTCCCGATCAACGGACAGTTGATGTCGTTCGGGGCGATCATGTGCGCCGTCACGGCGTATGTCGTCGTCTCGTTGCTGACCTGCCGCACAAAGTTCAATATGGACCGCATGCTGCACCGCGGCGCGTATGCCATGGAGGCCAAGCCGGGCGAGACGCCCCCGCCGCCGTCGAAGTTCAGCCTGGCTTCGCTGGTCGGAATCACCGCCGAGTTCACTCGCGGCGATAAGATCCTTTCCATCCTCCTGTTCAGTTGGACCATGCTCTGGTTCCTCGCATTCGTCGTCATCACAACTTGGAACCTGATTGCCCCCTGGCCGCCGGCGTGGTGGGCCATGTACTGGCACTTCTACCTGATCATTCTCCCGCTGGCGGTGGGGAGCGTCACGACGGTCTGGTTCACCTGGGGAGGACTGCGAGACTTGCGCAGGGCCTTTGCCGCCCTCAAAGTCGTCAAGCGCGACGCGCGGGACGATGGCATGGTCGTGAATCATCATAACCTGGATGAAGAGAACGGCGATTCGGCCGCAAAGGGGAACGGGGCGAAGAAGTCGACGCCCGCGGACGGCTCGGAACCCCAGCCGAAGTGAGCGGAGGAGCATATGATTAAGAGCGGTCTCGTATCGGTCACATTCCGCAAGCTGTCGCCCCGGGAGGTCGTGGGACTGGTTCAGCAGGCCGGACTGAACGGAATCGAATGGGGCGGCGATGTGCATGTGCCGCACGGGAATCTGGAGCGGGCGCGCGAAGCCAGGGCCATGACCCTGGGCGCGGGGCTGGAGGTCGCCGCGTACGGCTCCTACTATTGCGCCGGACATCCCGAGGTCGTTCCGTTCGAGGCCGTGCTGGCCAGCGCGGGGGAACTGGGAGCGCCCACCATCCGCGTCTGGGCGGGAAAGCGCGGTTCGGCGGACGCCACCGATGCGGACCGCGCCTGGGTTGTGGCGGATTCCCGCCGCATCGCCGACATGGCGGCGGCTGTCGGGATCACCGTGTCGTACGAGTTCCATCCCAAGACGCTGATGGACAGCCGCGAGTCCGCCGAGCGGCTTCTGCGCGAGGCCGTCCACCCGAACCTGCGCACCTATTGGCAGCCGCCCATCGGTCAGCCGCTGGAAGATAATCTCGCGGGTCTGGACGCCATGCGCCCCTGGTTGAGCAATGTCCACCTCTATCATTACGCCGAGGGGAAGCGAATGACCCTCTCGGAAGGGGCGGCTGCGTGGGCGGAGTACCTGCCGCACATCGCCGCCACGGGGCGAACGCACTATGCCATGATCGAGTTCGTGAAAGAGGACTCGCCGGACAATTTCCTGCTGGACGCCGCGACGCTGCGTCAGTGGCTTGCGTGAGCGGCGGCGTTTCCTGAGCAGCCTATACGGAGTGAGCCATGTATTACTTCGATTGCCTCTGCGAGGTCGGCCCCCGCAACGCCAAAGACGCCGCCGCCCCCTGGACCACCAGGGACATTCTCGGCTGCATGGATCGCTGCGGCATCGCCGGCGCGCTGGTCACGCACACCCTGTCCATTCAGGACGATCCGATCCATGCGCGGAAGTTGCTCGCGCGGGAAACGGCGCGCGCTCCGAAGCGGCTCTTCCCGGTCTGGGTGGCGCTTCCCGGGGATGCCGGGGACGGCGATGCCTCTCCCGCCGCGCTGCTGAAGTCGATGGCGCAGCACCGCGTCCGGGCCGTCAAACTATTCCCCAAGACGCACAACTGGCCGATCACCGCCTCCATCATCGGACCCTGGCTGGAGGCGCTGGAGCGCGCGGAGATCCTCACCCTCATCAACTTCTCCGAACTTCCCGGCAGCAAGCCGGGGGAATCCTTCAACGGCTCCTATGAAACGCTGGACTGGATGCTGGGCGCATTCCCGCGATTGCCGGTGCTCCTGCAGGACATGTGGTGGTCGACGCAGCGGGTCATCCTTCCCCTCATGGCGCGCCATCGCAATCTGCATATCGAGTTCTCGACGTTCCAGGTCAACCGCGGCATTGAAGAATACGCGGAACGGTTCGGGCCGGAGCGCCTCCTCTTCGCCACGGGGCTTCCCGATAAGAGTGCGGGAGCGGCCCGCGCGTTCATCGATTACGCGCAGATCCCGCGACGCGACAAGGAGTTGATCGCCGGCGGCAATCTGACGCGGCTGCTGGGCGGAGTGCGCCCGGAGGCGCCGCGCTTCCGGATGGACGCGCTTTGCCGGCGGGCGGCGGCCGGGAAGCCGATGGCCGGCGCGGTGGCGGACGCTCACTGCCACGTCCTTCCCCGCGGCGCGGGCGGCACCGGAGTTAACGTCATGTTCCGCGGCGACGCAAAGGGGATTCTGGAGTCCAGAAGCCCCCTCGGCGTGAAGACCTCGGCCCTCATGTCCTGGATGGGCCCGGCATCCTCCGAGCCGCTGGAAGGAAACCGCATCGTGTCGGAGGCCGTGCGCAAATACCCGGGGCATTTCCTGGGACTGGTTTCGATCAACCCGACGCACTTGTCCGCGCGCACGCTGATGGCCGAAGTCCGGCGGCGCGTGGAACGGGAAGGATTCATCGGCCTGAAGCCGTACGGCCGGCTGGGCTTGGGCTACACCCATCCGCTGTACGACCCCTGCTGGAAATATGCGGACCGGCGCGGCCTCTACACGCTACTGCACCTCGGCGGCGCCGCCGGCGGTATCGAGGTGGTGCATGCCCTGGCGGAAAAGTATCCCGATGCGCAATGGGTGGTTGCCCACAGCGGAACCTCCTTCGATGTGGCGCGGCGCGTTGCCGCGGAAATGCTCAGGCATCCGAACGTCTGGGCGGAACTGACGCTGACCTCGGTGACCAACGGACTGATCGAGTGGCTGGTCCGCGCCGTCGGCGACGACCGAATCCTCTTCGGCACCGACGCGCCCATGCGCGATCCGCGCCCGCAGTTGGGATGGGTGGTCTGGGCGAACGTTCCGGCGGCGTCTCGCCGCAGAATCCTGGGTGAGAATTTCCAACGATTGCTGGCCATGCGGAAGATGCAGGGGCGCGCGGCCGGCCCAATGAAAGGCGCATCACGTTGAGCCCGAATTCACAGATCGTCGGCGTTCACCTCGACCTGAAGTACCAGATGCCCGGCAAGCGCTACCTGATGGACTGGGTGCGGCGGCTGCCCTCCCTGGGGATCAACACGCTGCTCATCGAATATGAGGACAAATTCCCCTTCGTGCGCCACCCCTTCCTGCGGCACGTGGACGCGTTTACACCGGCCGAACTGCGCGAGTTGCTTGCGGCCGCGCGCGGCGCCGGGCTGCGCGTGGCGCCGCTGCTGCAATCGCTCTCGCACCTGGAATTCGCGCTCAATCACGAGGCATTGGCCTCGCTGCGCGAATGCCCGGAAATTCCCACGCAGATCTGCCCGTGCAACAAGGACGCCGTGAAGTTCATCCATGACCTGCAGGACGAAGTCATGGCCTTCCACGCGGAAGATGAGTGGTTCCACATCGGCGCGGACGAGGCCTGGTCGCTGGGGAGTTGCCCGGATTGCGCGCGGCGCGCAGGAAATGACACGACGGCGCTCTGGCTCGAGCACACCGCCGCCATGTGCGAACGAGTCCGCCGGCTCGGGAAGCGGCCCATGATGTGGGATGACGCATTCTGGAAGGAGCCCTCCCTCGCGGTGGAACTGCCGTCGGACGTGCTGCTATGCTCCTGGGACTACGGCGTGACTCGCATCGCGCCGGAGCAGAACCCCGCCCGATTGATGACCGCGTACGAGCGCCTCGGCCGCGAAGCGGTCGGCTGTCCCTGCCTGAACTGGGGTTTGCTCTTCCCGCGCCGCCACACGATGGAGAACACGGCGGCGTGGGCGGGCCTTCTGCGGCAAAGCGGGCGCGGCATGATCAACACCTCCTGGGCCTCATTCCACACGCTGCTGCCAACCTGGGTAATGCAGGTGGCCGCCACAGGGGCGCTCATGCAGGGCGTCGAAGCGGGTGCGGAGTGGGAGGCGGATTTCCTCGCCGGGGAGTTTGGCGTCCGCGTCGCGGGTTTGCCGGACGCGCTGGCCGCTTTGGGCGAAATGTGGGAAGTTCCCATCGAGGGGCTCAAGCGTCCCATCACGCTCCCGCTCCACGCCTGCATGGATATGGTGCTCCATTACCCCGGAGGGCAGGAGGAACGGAAGCAGCGCGGCGGCTATCCGCTGAACATGGAGGAAATTGATTTCACGGCGATGTACCGCCGCAAACTGGAACTGCTCCGCGGCCTGCCGGATGCGCGCCCGATCCACGAGAAGCTGGATTGCTATCTCGGCGCCTGCTCCGGCGCCGTGTCGAAGCTCAGCGAGCTGGCGGGATCGGCGCAACGCCGCAGAGAAGAAGCCGCCCTGTTCCTCGCTCTGGGCGAGTTGAAGCTCGTGGCTCTGCGCGCGCTAAGCCTTCATCTGCGGCATGACCTGGACCCCGCCTCCGTGCTGCGGGATGCACAAGCCTGCCGTTCGCAGCTCGAACGGCTGTTGCCGCAGTTTGTCGAACCGAGCGGCTGCCGGCTTCTCCTGCGCATGTGGTGCAAGCCGATTCAGGATGCCCTGGACCGGCGCAGTCGATAAGCGGCAGCGCCGCTGCATCTGATGAGCGACGCGTAATCAGTTCGACACGCCGGCAGGGGCAAGGCATGCCTTGCCCCTGCGCACCCTGGCCCTATTGCTCGCAAGCGGAAGACCGAACGTCAAGCTGATTATGTGGCGAGCAATGAGTTGCGAAACCGGCCCGGGCCCTAACCGGCGAACCCCTCCGCGCACTCCGTCATCGCCTCGTAGTTGCGCAGCGTCAACGGCGCGAGCACCCTTCCGTATGGGGCGGCGGATGGCTGGAGAACGAAGCCCCGCCCCGGGCCTCGCGTCCCCTCGCGCAAGGCCCGCAGGACCTTCTCGCGGAAGAGAGGCGTCGGCAGATTCTCGATGTCCGCGATTTCCAGGTTGCCGAACAGCGCCAGTTGCGCGCCGTACCGCTCGCGCACGTAAGCCAGCTCCACGTCCCCCTGCGGCGGGGGCTCAATCGGGTCCAGTCCCGTGCAGCCGGTGGAGCAGAGTTTGTCCAGGATGGCGTTGAGCTTGCCGTGGGAATGAATCCGGGCAAAGCCGCCGTAGCGCTGAATCACCTCGACCATCGGCTTGACGTACCGCACCACGTATTCGTCGTAGAGCCGCGGAGGCAGGTAGGGAGGAGCGGCATACTCCGGCCCGTAGATGCGCCAGGGCCGCCCCGGCAGGGCTTCGGCCGCGGCCGCCACCTTCGGGTAGAGACTTCGCGCCATCTTCTCCAGAGCCTGGCCGAACAGCTCCGGCTCGGTCAGGGCGATAACGGTGTAGGTTCCCATCTCGAAAAGCGGAGCGACCAGGCAGAGAGGATCGGGAGTGTCCAGAAGGACCAGGCCGCTGTCACCCAGACGGCGCTCGGCCTGAAGGACGCATTCCCTGTCCACTTCCGCATCAAAGCAATCCTCTGGCAGCGTCAGCCACGCCCGGAAATCGTCAACGTCCTTCAACAAGTGCTCGGTCACCCAGACGGTGTTCACGTCGCGGTCGCGCCGGGTGCGCTGGGTGAGCGAGCGCCCTCCCGCGCGCAGGGTCAGCGTCGCCACGTCGCTCCCCTGCGCATTCAGGCTGCGCTCCGTCTGCCCCTCCAACTCAGGCATCGGCTTCCAAGCTTTCGAGGCGCCGTCGCGTCGTTTGAACGGCAAGGGGTGCAGCAGGAGGCGGTCGGTCTTCTCACGAGCCAGATCAAGCAGCGGTTTCCACGAGGGGTGGGAGAAGATATTGAACGGGTCTTGGCTGGAGGTATTTTCGAGCCCCATAATTTCGTAGAAGTTGAACGGAGGCCGGTCGACCGCCTCCCCGCGCAACGTCGCCATCAACCGGTCGCGTCGAGTCATCTGGCTTCCTCCACTGAATTCGGTTCGTGCCCAGCATATTCTACAGAATTCCATGAACCATATCGACAGTGCCTTACGCCCTCCTCGGCGAGTGAAACGAGCTGCGTCGCCAGGGCTGCTTCTGACGGAAGAGCAATAGCAGATTGGTCTTGCGCAGCGCGCGCGACCTGGCGCGGGTTTTGGAGAAATTTCCATTGACATTCCCGGCTGCCGGAAGTATAGTACCATAGTAGCAAGAATGTTAGCAATCGGCCTGCGGCAAGGGTTTCTGGCGGCCATTAGTGACGTACAGCACGGGAGCTGTCCATGACGAATAAGGCGCTGTTGGAGCAGGTGGTGCTGGATCCTGAGGGATTGGTGCCGGTGTATGTGCAGTTGAAGGAGGGGCTTCAGCGGCAGATTGAGAGTCGTGGGTTGTTGCCGGGTCATCAGTTGCCGACGGTGCA
>CAIUPP010000044.1 GCA_903901045.1 uncultured Planctomycetota bacterium | reverse complement strand
TTCGCGTCTTTGCGTGAGCCCGCCGTCAATGCCGTATCCGTTCGTTTCACGCTGTGCGTGTGTGCAGGTCGAGCCGTTTCAGCAGGTACGCCTTCAGGTAATCCTGGAACGAGCTCCAGCCGCTGCAGTTGTCGAAGGCGTTCTTGAGGTGGCCCGGCTTCCAGCCGCGCTCGGAGATCTCGAACCCGGTGAGCTTCCCCTTCCGCTTCAGCACGAACGTCACCGTCGTCAGGTACGTCCCCTGGTGATTGGTCCAGCGGAACTCCAGCTTCTTTCCCTTCTGGAAGCGGGTGGGCCAGAGCGTGTAGCTGCCGTAGTCGTTCCAGGTGAAGATGACGGGGGCCAGCTTCGGCGTGAAGTCGCCCGCCACCTTGTCCACGAAGAAGCGCTGGATATGCCGCGCTTTCGTGATGGCATCCCATATCTTCGCCGGCGACGCGGAGTACGTGTTCGACACCGTGAACCCGAGCTTCCCCTTCCCCACCGGCAGTGGCTTCGCCTTCTTTGCGGCCATGGTGCATCCCCCCACAAATGGTGACAGTGCGCGCCTCCACGGCGCTCTTCCGTGCCTCATTGGATGCTACTCCGGGTCTCCCGGCGGATCAATATCCTTTCATTTTCCGGTGCGCTCCAGTCCATGCGCGCACAGCGTCGTTTCCCTCGCCGCCAATAGAAAGGGGAGGCCGAGTGGCCTCCCCTCTTTCGTCTCATGCGCGCGCGGCGGTGTTAGGGCAACGGAATCACCGTGATGCCGCGATTCGCGAACAGGGCTGTGCCGCTGGTGGTTTTGTACTTGAGCGTGAAGGTGTTCGACCCCGGAGTCAGCGCGACGAGGAATGACGAACTGGCGGTTACTCCCCATTTGGGAGCGGTGGCGAGAGCGTCCAGGTTGGAGAACAGGAGCGCCGTGGCGTCGCTCGGGGGGAGGGTCGTGTCGCCGGAGACCTCGAACCCCACGAATGCAGTTGCGGCAAAGTCGGGCACGGCGAAAGCCTGGATTGTAACCAGGGCGTTTGCGCCGGTCGTGACCGTGACCGTGGGACCAATCGCGTCGCCGGGCAAATCCGGGGCGAAGCCGGGTTCTCCGGTCGGTCCAGTTGCGCCGGTTGGGCCGCCAAGGCCAAGGTCGGCCCATGCCGTGCTGATCGTAACGCCAGGGGACACGATTGTGTCGGCATTGACATTGACCGGGCCGGTGGGGCCAACAGAACCGGTTGCGCCTGTGGCTCCGGTTACGCCAGTTGCGCCAGTTGGGCCCGTGGCGCCCATTGCGCCGGTTGCCCCCATGATGCCGGTGGGGCCTGTTGCGCCGGTCGCGCCGGTTGTGCCGGTTGCGCCTGTGGCGCCGGTTGTGCCTGTGGTGCCTATTGCGCCGGTCGCACCCATGACGCCGGTTGCGCCTGTTGCGCCGGCGGGGCCTGTTGCGCCGGTCGGGCCCGTGGCCCCGGTCGCGCCATCCGAGCCATTGCTGCCGGATTCGCCGTCAGCGCCTGTCGCACCGATTGGACCTTGCGGGCCGGTCGCACCCGTGGGGCCCGGCGCTCCCACCAGGTCGCTGGCATGGAGTCCGTCCACGGTGTCCGCGTCACCCGCGGAGGCGGCGTAAAGGCTCAGCGTGGCCGGAATCAAAGGCCGCCGCGTGGAAAGCGTTTGATACGTCCCTTTGCCCGCCGGGCTGCGCACCTCAATCTGAAGCCAGTGGGAGGCTCCGTCGAAGGGTGCGCTGCCGAAGTCCAGCACCACCGAATAGTTGCCGTTATCCGTGAGCTTGGTCGACGCCGTCTGAGGTGAGCCCACTTGATTCCCGGCGGTCGCAGCGTCCCACAAGGCAAACCTCAGGTCCACTGCCCTGTTCAAAGTGCCGCGATATTCCGCCCTGCGGATTACATCGTTGAACGGGAACGCGGTCCCCAGCGGCTGGCTCGCAGGCGCCCCCCCCGCGAAGGCCGTCCCGACCAACCCGACCGCCAGTATGGTTGCCAGAACGATCGACGCAAGACGGCTCGTATGCTCAGGATTCATGCGGCCTCCTTCCTCTTATAGACATGCGCCCTTGTGCGATGATGGGGCAGCCATCAATTGAGGCCGCGATTGTGGCCTCAAGGCTGGTTGCCATCATACACTGCGGCGCGGTAATGTCCAAAGAAGTGGCGGAAGAGAGGGTCAGGTCTCTCTTCGCAACGGTGAAAAGAGGCCCGCCCGCTTTTCACGCTGAATCAAGCGCGGGCGGATTGCTCTTTCCCCGCTTCGCGCCTACAATACCACCTTGCGGAACAGGGCGCGTGCCCGGGCGCGCGCGCCGCCGCGGAGAGCGAAATTGTTCTTTGAAGAGAAGGCGATAACATGAAGAAGCTGAGCCTGCTGGCAGGCGTGTTGGCATTGGTGGTGATGGTCCCGGCTTGTGTGTGGGCGGATGCTCCGGCAAAGGCCCCGGCGGTCGCTCCGGCAAAGGCTCCGGCGGTTGCCCCGGCGCTCGCCCCTGCGGCGGCTGCGAATGCGCCCAAGGACAGGGCGGCGTATTCCATTGGCGTCGCCATTGCCCGGAACATGAAGAGCTCCGGGACGGACGTGGATCTGGATTCGCTGAAACAGGGGCTGGGCGACGCCATGAGTGGCGGCAAGCTGGCGCTGTCTGACGAGGAGATGCAGGCCGCGATGGAAGAATTCCGGCGCGTGGCGGTGGAGAAGAACACGCAACGCATAAAGGAGCTGGGCGCGGCGAACAAGGCGGCCGGAGAGAAGTTCCAGACCGAGAACAAGGCCAAGGAGGGGATCGTCACCCTTCCCGACGGCTTGCAGTACAAAGTCATCACGAAGGGGGAGGGCAAGCTGCCCCAGAGCACCGATACGGTGACGGTGAACTACCGCGGCACGCTCCTGGATGGCACGGAGTTCGACAGCACCGCCAAGCGCGGCAAGCCGGCCGAATTCCCGCTGGCGCCGGGCATGCTCGTCAAGGGGATGACCGAGGCGCTGCTGCTGATGCCCGTCGGCTCCAAGTGGACGGTCTACATTCCCGGCCCGCTCGCTTACGGTGAGAACGGCCGCGGCCAGCTCATCGGGCCGAACGCCACGCTGGTCTTCGAGGTGGAGGTGCTGGGAATCAAGGAAACCGCGGCCGCGCCCGCCGCGCCGACCACGCCGGCCGCGCCGAAGAAATGACGGAGCCGCAGTCCGTTGGCCCGCGACGCGGGCGCGCCGTTCGACGTGGCTCATCGCTCGACTGGGAGGCTCTTGGCAGGCGGCCCTGAGTTGCTATCGCAGAGGAATGTCCGCGCTACATTAGTTCAGGAGAGATGCATGAAGAGCAAGCATTTCGTCAGCATCGCGACCACGCCGCTGGAAGATGTGCTGGAGATCTTCGACACGACGGAACGTCAGAAACGCACGCTGGCGACCGACGGGCTGCTCGGCCCCATCGCATACGGCAAGACGCTGGGGATGCTTTTCGAGAAGCCCTCGCTGCGCACGCGCGTGAGTTTCGAAGTGGCCATGACGCAGCTCGGCGGGCGCTCCATTTTCCTGGGGCAGAACGAAGTGCAACTCGGCGGGCGCGAGGCGATGTGCGATTTCGGCCGCGTGCTGAGCCGCTACGTGGACATCATCATGGCGCGCGTCTTCAAGCACCACCACGTCGAGGAACTCGCCGCGAACAGCCGCGTGCCGGTGATCAACGGGCTGAGCGACTACTCCCATCCCTGCCAGGCGCTGGCCGACCTCTGGACGGTCAAGGAGCGCTACGGCAAGTGGGAAGGGCTGAAGATGACCTTCGTCGGCGACGGCAACAACGTCGCGCGGTCGCTGGGGTTCCTCTGCGCGCGGCTCGGCATGAAGTTCGCGCTGGCGGGACCTTCCGGCTATGGTTTCGACGATGCATACCTGAAGACGCTCGACACGTGCGTGGATAACAGCAACTTCTCGCTGGAGGTGGGAAGCGACCCGAAGAAGCTGCTCAAGGGCGCGGACGTCGTCTACACCGACGTCTGGGCGAGCATGGGGCAGGAAGCGGAGAAGGAGGCGCGCAAGAAGGTGTTCCTGCCGTACCAGGTGAACAACGCGCTGCTCAAGTCCGCCAAGCCCGGCGCGCTGGTGCTGCACTGCCTGCCCGCGCACCGCGGCGAGGAGATCGCCGACGCGGTGATGGACGGCCCGCAGGCGGGGATGTATGACCAGGCGGAGAACCGGCTCCACACCGAGCGCGCGCTGATTACCTTGTTGCTCAAGAAGTGAACGGACAGTGGGAACCGCCGATGAACGCAGATGAACGCCGATAGGGATTCAAGAAGATGAATTCGGAGGCGTTGTTTATGTAGGCTTGTCTCTCGTATCTGTGTTTATCCGCGTTCATCGGCGGTTCCCTGCGTTGTTTTGCTTCGCAGGATGGAGGAGGACGCTTGAAAACAACCCGCCGCTCGGACGGCCGCCGCCCCGGCGACCTGCGCCCGATCACGATCGAGACCGGCTGCCTCAAATTCGCCACCGGCTCCGCGCTGATGCGCGCGGGGGATACGCACGTGCTGTGCGCCGCCTCGGTGCAGGAGGGCGTCCCGGACTTCCTCAAGGGGAAGGGGACCGGCTGGCTGACGGCCGAGTACGGCATGCTCCCGGCGAGCACGCCGCAGCGCAAAGCGCGCGAGACGTTCAAGCCCGACGGGCGCAGCATCGAGATCCGCCGGCTCATCGGGCGCGCCCTGCGCATGGCGGTGGACCTGAAGCAACTGGGGGAGCGCACGCTCTGGCTCGATTGCGACGTGCTCCAGGCCGACGGCGGGACGCGCACACTGGCCGTCACCGGCGCGTGGGTGGCCCTCGCACTGGCGGTCCGCAAGCTGCAAGCCGAAGGCCGTCTCGCCTCGGACCCGCTGCGCGAGCAGGTCGCCGCTGTCAGCGTGGGCATCGTGGATGGCGTGCCGGTGCTGGACCTGCCGTACGTCGAGGACTCGCGCGCCGAGGTGGATATGAACGTCGTCATGACCCGCGCCGGGCGCTTCATCGAGGTGCAGGGGACGGCGGAGAAGCAGCCGTTCGACGAAGCGCAACTCGCCCGTCTGCTCGCGCTCGCGCGCAAGGGATGCAGCGGGTTGATGAAGATGCAGAGCAAGGCGGTCAACGGCAAGTGAACGGCAGCAACGCAAGCGTCCAATGAATGATCATTGCGAGGCCCGCTGCTGCGGGCCGTGGCAATCTTCCGGTTCTCCGTTGTCGTCGGCTGGCAATGTCCGCTTCCTGCCGGGACGCACTCGCTGCGGCGAACGGCCTGACGGAAAAGCGGAAGATCGCCACGTCGTCCCCGCGTTGCGGGGCCTCCTCGCGATGACCACGAATACGTTGAACGTTGAATCCGTTAAGCCCCGAATGCAGAGGAACCATTGTCTGACTCAGCCGCTCAATTCATCGTAGTAGGCTCCTTCAACCAGGCGAAGGCCGCGGAGATGGCCGAACTGCTGGAGGGGCTCCCGGTGAGCGTGCGCTCGCTGAAGGAATTCCGCGGCGTCCACCCGGTTCCCGAGGAAGGGGACACGTTCGCCGAGAATGCCCGCTCCAAGGCGCTCGGCCTGGCGCGGCAGATTCCCGACGAGGCGCTGCTGGGGCTGGTCGCGGATGACTCCGGCCTGGAGGTGGACGCGCTGGGCGGGAGGCCCGGCGTCTACTCCGCGCGCTACCTGGGGGAGCAGGCGACGGACCCGGACCGCGTGCAGGGAATTTTGCGCGAATTGGGAGACCTCCCGCCGGAGAGCCGCACGGCGCGCTTCCGCTGCCACGTCGCCTTTGCCGACGCGCGCCACGTGCTGCTGGAGACCGAAGGAGCGGTGGAGGGACGCATCAGCTTTGCCGCCGCAGGGGAGTTCGGATTCGGGTACGACCCGATTTTCGTCCCGCTCGGGTTCGACAAGAGCTTCGGGGAGTTGGGCGCGGAGGTGAAGCACCGCATCAGCCACCGCGCGCAGGCGCTGCGGCTTTTCCGCGAGCGGCTGGCGCGCCTGCTGGCCTCGCGGTGATTTAAATGATAGATTCACCACGGAGAAGAGAATGCAGAGCGCAGAACGTGTCGCGTGCGGTACGCCGCGCACTGCCGGTGGAGCGCGCTGTCCCCAGCGCGCTTAACGTTGTTGTCGTCAAATCGAACCTCAGTAATGAGGGGCGCGCAAGCGCTTTAGGGAAATCAGCCGTTCGACGTTGCTCACGGCCCCGAGCCTGTCGAGGGGTAATCGCAAATCGTCCGTTTCCGCCCTTCGTGGTGAAGAGATAGTTCGAGGATCGAATGACCAAGCGAGCAGTCGGCGTGGACCTGGGCGGCACGTTCATCAAGGCGGGGGTGGTGGACGACCGCGGGCGCATCCTCAGCCGCGTCAAGATCGACACGCAGTACGCGCGCGGGCCGGACATGGTGGTGGCGCGCATCGCGCTGGCGGCGTCGAAGGCGGTGGAGCGCGCGAAACTCACCTGGGCGCGCATCGGCGCGGTCGGACTGGGCTCGCCGGGCATCTTCGAGCCGAGCACCGGCATCGTGAGCATGTCCCCGAATATGCCCGAACTGGCCGGCCTGGAACTGGCCAGCCTGGTGCGCGAGCGCATCGGGCGAAAGCACATCAATGTCTTTCTCGATAACGACGCGAACCTGGCCGCGTTCGCGGAGTACTGGGTGGGCTCCAGCGGCGACACGCGCGACCTGGTGCTGTTCACCCTGGGCACCGGGATCGGCGGGGGGATCGTCCTCAACGGCGACATCTGGCGCGGCGCGTGGGGCGTGGCCGGCGAGGTCGGCCACATGAACCTCTTCCCCGACGGCATTCGCTGCGGCTGCGGCAACCACGGTTGCCTGGAGGCGTACGCCTCGGCGCCCGCGCTGGCGCGGAGGTTCAGGGAGGCCGTCACCGCCGGCCGTCCCAGCAGCATGGCCCCGCTGCTGGCGCGCGGGGTGAATGTCAGCGCGCGCGACATCGCCCGCGCCGCAGGGGACGGCGACCGCACCTGCCGCGAGCTCATCGAGGAGACCGGGCACTATCTGGGGATCGGCGTGATGAACATGCTGCACATCCTCAACGTCGAGCGGGTCATCTTCGCCGGTGGGATGAGCGCCGCGGGGGACCTGCTGCTCGAACCGATCCGCGCCGAGGCGCGCCGCCGCACCATGCCGCTGGCCATGCGGAACGTCGAGATTGTCTTCAGCAAACTGGGGAACGACGCCGGCCTCATCGGCGCCGGAGGTTGGGCGATGAGGGCCGCAAAGTGAACAGCCCCAGCGCCCCCGCCCAGCCCCTCCGACCCCGCCGCCGCCACCCCTGGCGGGATACCATCGAAGGCATCCTCAGCGCCTTGGCGCTCGTCCTGATCATCCGCCACTTCGCCTTCGAGGTCTTCAAGATCCCCACCGGCTCCATGGCCCCCACGCTCCTGGGGCAGCACCGCGATGTCGTCTGCCCCAACTGCGGTTATCCCTATATCCTCGACAACGGCGAGGGGACCATTGCGCAGTACGACGCCCGATGCCCGAACTGCTGGTACCAACTGACGCTCGCGGAGATCCAGCGCGATTACTGCAGTTGCTTCCCCGCCTGGCCGCCGCGCCTGTTCTGGCGCGGGGGGAATCGCGTCATCGTCAACAAATTCCTCCCGCAGATCCGCCCGGTCGGTCGGTGGGATATCGTCGTCTTCAAATACCCCTATGTGCTCGTTCACTGCAAGCGCTGCGCCGACGTCACCCGGGTTCCGCAGGACCGGCCTCTGCCCACGCAATGCCCCGACTGCGGCGGTCCCGTGACGTACGAGCGGCAGAACTTCATCAAGCGGCTCGTCGGCCTGCCCGGAGATGAACTCCTTGTCCGGCACGGGGACATTTACATCAACGGCCAGATCCAGCGCAAACCCCCCGACGTGCAGGAGGCCGTCTGGCAGCACGTCTATGACAGCCGCTACCAGGCGAAGGAGCCGGTGCGCGACGACCTCACGAGCCCCGACGGAAGCATTCCGCTCACCCCGTGCTGGAAAGCCGAAACGGGGCGCTACGAAGTGAAGGGGGCGCAGCTCGACCTCATTCCCGTCGGCAACTCCCCCGCGCGCCTGCGCTACGCCGCGCCGATCACCGACTATCCCGCCTACAACCACTGGCCGCCGAACGAGCGGCTTTTCCCCGTCGGCGACATGCGCTGGAGCGTGGAGGCGCGCCTCGACGCCCCCGGCCTCCTCCGCCTCGGCATCGAGGAGGACGACCAGACGTTCACCGCCGCCATCCGCTTCGGCAATGCCTCGGGCCAGACTTCGCTGAACCTCGGCGGCAAGAGTGTCGCGAAGAGCGATTTCACCGCCGAACCGGGCCGGACGGTGTGCATCAGCTTCGCCAACGCGGACGACCGGCTTGAGTTGAGGGCGGACGGGCGGCTGCTTTGCTCGTACGACATCACCGCGCCGCTCGCCGGGGTTCCCGATCGCGCCCGGAGCAACGGCGCTTGGCTCGAAGCCGACGGCGCCCCAGTCGACTTCGACCGCGTTCGCCTCCAGCGCGACCTGTACTACCTTTCTTCGGGCGTTGATGGCTCGCGCGACGGCTACCATGTTCCCGCCGGCAACTACTTCGTCATGGGCGACAACACCCGCAACAGCGCCGACAGCCGCAGTTGGGGGCCCTTCCCCAAAGAGAACCTCATCGGAATCGGATCCGTCGTCTGGTGGCCGCTCAACCAGATCCGGCCCTGCCGCTGAGGCGAGGCAAGCGCCGTGGCAGGGGCAAGGCATGCCTTGCCCTGTAGTGGGGAGTGTGGCCTTCGCATCTCAGATGCTCCCACGCAACAGCGCCGCAATCCAGCGATCCCTGCAAAATGACGCCGGACAGTTCAGCGTCGCCCCGCGCCAGCGGTCACGGAATGTTTGCACGCGTGGGGAGATGCAAGCGCCGTGGCAGGGGCAAGGCATGCCTTGCCCTGCAGTGGTGAATGTGGCCTTCGCACCTCAGATGCTCCCGCGCAACAGCGCCGCAATCCGGCGATCCTTGCAAAATGACGCCGGACAGTTCAGCGTCGCCCCACGCCAGCGGTCACGGAATGTTTGCTCGCGTGAGGAGATGCAAGCGCCGTGGCAGGGGCAAGGCATGCCTTGCCCCTACATCTGAGAATAGCCCCGCCTCTCAGATGCCCCCGCCGATTGACCAGAGCGCCTTAACGTTCCATGCCTACGTCGCTGTGTAGGGGCGCAGCATGCTGCGCCCATCTGGCGACCGGCCTGCCGAGGCTAGCGCTCCTCGCCACTA
>CAIUPP010000043.1 GCA_903901045.1 uncultured Planctomycetota bacterium | reverse complement strand
TTCCGACGCAGTCGCCCCTTTTTTCGCCGGGGCAAACGACCCATCGGCAAAGGTTTCCGCCCAGTCCAGTTGGCCTTTCAGGTCCAATTCGGACAGGAAGGCCCGCCACAGGTCAAGCCAGACGTCGTGCTCTTCCCAATCTCTGTCAAGCGGTTTGCGTAATACGGTTGCCACGTTTCAAGGGTGTCCGCGATCAGTTCAGCCGTGCCCCATGCCAGGTCATAACAACATGTGAGTTGCGGACTTGACATCCGCGGGGGATGCTATTACAGTACAAAGTAATAAGTCGAAACTAAAGATTGGTAAGTAAATACATGTGGCTATCATTTAGGTAAAGTTGCGCTATGTTGCGTGGCATTGATCTGAAGGACATGTCTCGGATGAACCGCGCGGCGGCGCTGCGCTTGATCCTCCGCACGGGAGGAATTTCGCGCGCTACTCTGGCCGAACGGCTGCAATTGGCCCCTCCTTCCCTGACTCGCATTGCCGGCCAATTGCTGGATGTGGGGCTGGTGCGAGAGACCAGTACGCGCGCGGAACGCGGTCGGCCTCCTTCCCTTCTCAGGATCAACCCCGATTGGGCGCATGTGATTACGGTGAACCTTGTCCACACGCTGGGGGTGGGGGTTGTGGATTTGACGAGTCGCTTGATCTACCGGGAGACGCTTTACGAAAAGGCGCTGATTCCCGGTGTTTATCGGGAGGAGTTCCCGGCGCTGGTTCCCGAGGCGGTGCAACGACTGGTTAAGCAGGAGATGGCCCGCGGCCGTGTTCTGGGCGTGGGGGTGATTTCCAGCGGCATCGTGTCGCCCGATGGAACGCTCGTCGAGCACCTGGAGATATCCCAATCACCTGTGGATGTCCGCCGACTGCTGGCGTCGGTGACGGATCTGCCCACGCATGTGGACGAAGAGGTCCGGCTGATGCTGTGGGAGCGATATTGGAACCAGGATCGGCTGCTTTGGCGCAATGCGATGGCAATCTCGGGGGATGCGTACGGGTACGATGGCGGCCATGCCGCGATGGTAGACGGCCACCTGACCTATGGTCGCGTGGGCATGGCGGGCTACGCGGGTTACCTGCTGCCTCATCTGCATGGCGAGGATTTTGTGAGGGACAGTCACGCCAGGATTCTCGCGATGGGTGGTTTCGGGAATTATCTAGAGCGCATACGGGGCGGAGAACCGGAGGCGATGGATATCTACGGCAAAGCCGTAGAGAACTACGGCTACCGGCTCGCCATTCTGGCGCATTGCTACGATCCCGAGGCGACGCTTGTGTGCCTTCCCTATGCTCAGTTGGGGGAGCGTTTTCTCTTCGATATCCGGAAGGAATTTGAGAAGCACATTCATCCACGGATGGCGCCGGACGCGCGCTTTGTGCTTGCGGAACGTTCGCGAGAGGATCAGTTCGTTGCCGCAGCGGTTCCGGTGCTGACGCAGTTCTACAGCGACGGAGATATCGGCGAACGAGTTGTCCAGCAACGGCCGGAAGCGGCGCTGGCCGCCGCCGCGGATTGATGCGATGGACGGACGTGTCGGCAGGAAAGGCAGGAGTGCGCATTGGGTTGCAAGCGAGTCTGTTCCGGGGTGAGCCTGTTCAAGAAGGAGGGCGCGTTATGACACGCAAATCGCGTTCGTTCCTGTCAGCGTTCACGTTGATCGAGTTGTTGGTCGTGATCGCGATTATCGCTATTCTGGCCGGAATGTTGCTGCCTGCGTTGGCGGCGGCCCGCGAGAAGGCGAGGCGGACGGCGTGCCTGAACAACCTGAGCCAGATCGCCAAGTCCTTCGCCAGCTACACCATGGACTACAGCGACTATGTGCCGTTCAACGTCACCTGGGATTTGAATACCAACGGTCAGGACATCGGGGTGGCCGGGAATGTGATTGACGCCGGCATTTACACAGACCCGAGGGGAACGGCTCCCCATGATGCGGTTCGCGCATGGATATACTGCGCCCCCTCGGCGGCGTGGGGATGGAGGTCGCTGGACGGCTGCGGCCGGTATCTTTCGCGCGTCATCGCACAAGGCGAGGTCTATCGCGCGGGGACTGTCAACTACGCCCTGGGCCACCTGGCCATGGCGCCCCAGGGGCTCGGATTTCTGGCGTCGGCGGGATACCTGAACAACCTGGCGACTTATTTCTGCCCCTCGGCGACCAACATGATGGATGAGGAGTATTCGCAGTTCTGGTCGAACGATCCGACGCATTGGGGTGGGGCCACGACGCTGGCCGAACTCAAGCAGGCAGGCGGAACCGATCCCATGGTTCTCACCAAGGGCAACTGGGCAACGGTGGGATACAACCTGAGCTATTACACCAACGCCAATGGCCGTCGTCTCTACTCCACCTATGCGTACCGCTGTGCGGGCGTCTACTTCCCGTACGTGGGGTACGCTGACCCGACGCGGGTCTACCAGCACGCAGATGGATCGCTGCGGGTGCCATGGACGAAGCCGGTCCTCTGGCATGGACCGCACCTTCCCTTCTTCAAGACGGTGAAGCAACTCGGCGGCCGCGCGCTCGTGGCGGATGATTACGGCCGGCCGGACGCATACATGAATGCGTCCAATATCGGTCAGCCCGGCGCGGCGTGGTTCGAGCACCGCGACGGCTACAACGTCCTCTTCGGCGACTTCTCGGCCAAGTGGTACGGCGACGCGCAACAGCACCTTATGTGGACCGCGCAGTCTCCATCCGACAGCCGGATGAACATCTATGCATCCAATTATCCGCTGGACCCGTCGGCCCCCGGCTACGGGGCCGGCTACGAGTCGCGCTTCCCCGATACGTGGCATGAGTTCGATTTGGCCGCGGGGGTCGACGCGGATTCTCCGCGCGGACGATGAGAGGCTGGAAGTTGTTTTGCTCTGTTGAAATCATCCCGGTTGGCGGGCCGGGCCGGTGGGGACACAATACTTTCCAAAGGAAAGTTTTGTGTCCCCACCTCGACCCTCGGGTGCGGGATATGCCCGGGGGCTCTGTCGTTCGTATGCAGACAGATTTCTGATTGAGTAGGGGGTTCGCGATGGTCGTGAACCGTCAGTCAGTTGATTTCGGGCAAAGGGAACGACGATGAAGAAGGTTGCCGGGTTGGTCGCATTGGCGGTCGCATTGGGGCTGGCGGGCAGGATGTCTCCGGGCGCGCCGGCCGCCGGAGTCGCTTTCACGGTGAACGATCAGACAGCCACCGAAAGCCTGGAACACTGGAACAACCACTATGTGCCAAGCCTGGCGCTCTCGGAGGATGTGAAGGTCGGCAAGCACTCCATCTGCGGGACGTATGGCTTCACCGAGAACGCCATTCTGTGGCCCGGCGACAACCTTTATTGGGACCTCACGAAGTGCGAGAAGATGGTCTTCTGGGTCAAGTCGGACCAGCCGAACGACAACCTTCGCGTGATGCTCCTGACCAACGGGTTCGATCACCGGCGCGACGCGGTGGCGAGCATCGGGAAGGAGTGGAAACTGATCGAGTTGCCGTTCACGGAAGAGACGTTCGAACATGCCGTTGGCACTGAGTTCAGTTTCGCGAAGGTCGCCGCCGTGGACTTTTACCAGAACCAGACGGGGCAGTACAAAATCTGGATCGATGGCCTGGAGTTCGTTCAGGGAACACCGAAGCAACCAGCCAGGACTGAAGCGGCCCCGCAAGGCAAGTAACTTCAGGACAGTCCCGAACGGTGAGTGACCCCGGAGAATTCCGGGGTGCGGGGAATATTCATGCCCAAAATGTGCGCGGCGGTTTGTGATTTCTGAAACAGTTTCCGTTGAGGGGAGGATTGTGATGCAAGCAGCGGTTTACTATGGCGCGGGAGACGTCAGGGTTGAGGAGCATCCGGAGCCTGAGGCGCGCGAGGACAACCTGATCGCGGCGGTGAGTTTCTGCGCGATCTGCGGGACGGATGTGAAGCTGGCGACCATCGGGCATCCGCGGTGGAAGCCACCGGTCGTCATCGGCCACGAGTTCTGCGGGAAGCTCGTGCATGTGGGGCGGAAGGTGCGCGGTTTTGCCGTCGGTGAGCGCGTAACGATGGCGACCACGCTGGGGTGCAATCGCTGTCCGACCTGCGCGCGCGGGCTCCAGAATATGTGTCCGGACAACAAGCCGATCTGCCTGGTGTACGATGGTGCCTTTGCTCCCAGAGTGGCCATTCCGGCCCTGGCCATGGCCGGGGGCAACGTGGTGAAAGTGCCCGATAACGTTTCGGACGAGGCGGCCACGCTGGCGGAGCCGATGAGTTGCGCTATCAATGCCCAGGAGGTCGTGGGGCTGCGAGCCGGGGACAGCGTGCTGATTGTCGGGGGCGGCCCGTTGGGGGCGATCCACGCCGAGTTGGCCAAGGCGGCCGGGGCGAGCAAGGTGATGCTCGTGCAGCGCTCCGAGCCGCGGCTCTCGCTCCTGCGCAAGCTGGGGGGTGTCATCGTCATCAACGGAACCCCCGCGGAGATTCGGCAGCGAGTGCTGGCGGAAACCGAGTCGTTCGGGGCGAGCGTGGTGATCGTCTGCGCGCCGGACCGGGCCGCGCAGGAACAGGCGCTGGGGTACGCGCGGAAGGGGGGCGGCATCAGTCTGTTTGCCAGCCTGCCCAAGGAGGAGGCCGCCATCACGCTGGACAGCCGCGCCATCCATTACAACGAACTGCGCGTGGTCGGATGCTCGGACTCGCGCCCGGAGCAAGTGCGCAAGGCGGTCTCGCTCCTGAGCGCGGGGAAGATCGCGTCGGATGTTCTCATTACGCACCGCCTCTCGCTCTCTCAGTTCAACGAGGGGATCGAGCTGATGAAGAGGAAGGAATCGCTGAAGGTTGTCATTCGGCCGGACTAGACATGAGGTCCTATCTCCCACGGATTGAAAGGATGTGTTTGGATGCAGATATTTCTGGATACGGCAAACCGGGAGGAGATCGCCCGAGGCGTGGCGACCGGGGTGGTCGCGGGAGTCACGACGAATCCCACGATCATCTCCCGTGAGAACAAACCGCTTGTGGAGTGCGTAAGAGCTGTTCTGGATGTTGACCCCACTCTGATCGTCCTGGTGGAGGTCATCTCCGACCGTGCGGCGGGGATGGTCGAGGAGGCGCGCAAACTGGCCGCCAGCAGCGAGAATATCGTCGTGAAGATACCGATGACGGCCGAGGGGCTGGCCGCGGTCAAATGCCTGCGCCGCGACGGAATCCGCACGACGGTGACGCTGGTGTTCAGCGTGAACCAGGCCATCGCGGCCTCCTGCGCCGGGGCAAGCTACGTGGCGCCGTTCGTGGGCCGCCTGGACGATATCAACGCGGACGGGTTGCGCCTGGTCAGGGAGATCAAGGCGCTCTTCAAAGTTCAGAACGCGGCAACGGGCGTGCTGGCGGCCTCCATTCGCACGCCGCAGTCCGTGGCCGACCTGTTTGCCGCCGGCTGCGACATCGTGACCATGCCGGAGAAGGTGCTGCATGCCATGTTCCGGCATCCGCTGACGGATGCCGGCCTTCGGGCGTTCATGGAGGACTGGCGGAAGGTTCCCGGCGGAGAGAACGCATTCGCCGCCCTGCATCGGAAAGGACAACTCGCGCAATGCCAATCGTAAATGACTATGCCCAGGTGAAGGAAGCCTACCAGGAAGCCGCTGAACGGGGGATCGGGCTGCCGGTATTCTGTTCGGAAGACCGCGAAACCCTGGAGGCGATTCTGGCTTCGGCCGTCAAGATGGGCCGGGAGATCGGCGTCGAGGACCTCCCCATCATTCCGGCCTGGACCTGCCGGTATCCCTCCCGAGGCCAGATGACTCTCGTGACGGCGTGCGGGGAACCGGTGACGGGGACGCGGCTGATGTTTTCGGACCTGGCCGTCTTCATGCAGGAGGGGAGTCCCTACCGCAAGCTCCGGGTCATGCCGCATCTGGACCATGCGTTTCCCTGGCTGGACGGGGACATCCTCGACCAGTTCGCCGACCAGTTCGCCTCGGTCATGTGCGACGCCAGCGAGAAACCGTTCGAAGAGAACATCCGCCTCACGGCCCGGTACGTCGAGCGAGTCCGCGGGCGGGTCATCGTCGAGGGGGCGGTGGATGAGATATTCGAATCCGGCAGCGCTGGACAGAAGAATGAGCCGACCTCGGTCGCGCAGGCGCAGCGTTTCCTGCGGGAGACCGGGGTGGACATCCTCGTCCCGAACGTCGGCACGGAGCATCGCGCCACCGCCGAGCAGGTGCGCTATCGCGGCGACCGCGCGCGGGAGATCAGCGCCGCGGTGGGCAAGATACTTTGCCTTCACGGCACCTCCTCGGTCAAGCCGGAAGACCTTCCGCAGCTTCCGGCGGATGGGTTCGTGAAGATCAACGTCTACACCACGCTGGCCGTTGTCGGCGGCCAGGCCTTGGCGCGCAACGTCCTGGAGAACCTCGGCAACATCTTCGACAAAGAGCAGCTTGGGGCGCTGGTGAAGTCCGGCGTCCTGGGCAAGGCGGTGCTGGCGGACGGGTACGGGAAGACTCAGCAGCCGATCAAGCCGAAACTGGCTTGCGTGACGAATCCGCCGCGCCGCGACGCCTGGTTCGCCGCGGTTCGGGACCGCTGCAAGAGTTTTCTGGACGTTTTTGGATACGGGAGGTTCGCGCGATGAGGAGCATAGCCTCGGTGACTCCTGAAGCGGCGCAGGAGCGTTCCGGCGCCCGGATTGACGTTGTCAAGGACCGCGACACGCTTGCGGAGGTGTTTGCTCAGACGGCGCTGGGCCACGTCCGGCGCGCCAACCGCGCGCGGCGGCGGATCGTGTTCATCATGCCGGTCGGGCCGACCGGGCAGTGGCGCAGGATGGCGCAGATCGCGGCGCAGGAACGGATGGACCTTTCGCGATTGCACATCGTCCAGATGGATGAGTATCTCTCGCCTTCAAGCGAGCCGTTGCCCGCGAGCGATCCCTTCAGTTTTGCCCGCTTCATCCGGGAGCAGTTCAGTCGAACCGCCTGCAAAGCCTGCGGCTTTCGGGAGAATCACTGGGTGGCGCCCGACCCCCGGGACATCGACGCCGTCGAGCGCGCCATTCGCCGGTGGGGGGGCGTCGACGTCGCCTTCGCCGGCATCGGGCTGAACGGCCACATGGCATTCAATGAGCCGCCCTCTCCCGTCGACGCGTGGGACGACGAATCGTTCAGCGAGTCCTCCACCCGCGTGGTGAAGCTGGCTGATACCACCAAGGCCGTGAACAGCGTCTTCGGAACCGGCGGGGAGATGGGACGGGTGCCGGATTACGCCGTGAGCATCGGCCTGAAGCAGATACTGGGCGCGAGGCAGGTGCACGTGTTTCTTGACTGGCTGTGGCAGCGTTACGTCTGGCGGCGCGCGCTGCTCGGGCCGGTGTCGCGATTCTTCCCCGCCTCCTATCTGCAGCGGCATCGGAACGTGCGCTTCACGCTCACCGAGGAAGCCGCCGCGGCGCATCAGTGCCTGCCTGAATGAGCCCGGCGGGACTTGCACTGAAGGCAGGGCAAACGCATCTTGGCCGAGGTGGGGACACAAAACTTTCCTTTGGAAAGTATTGTGTCCCCACCGGCCCGCAAGTTCTGCGGCACTTTATAGATGCGTTTGCCCGGCACTGATTGCCTCTGGGCTGGCGGCGGGCGATGAGGTATCCTAATGGGTGCGTCCGGCTTGACGATGGGATGCGCATCGGTAGGTCCACGCCATGGAGAAGAATATGACCCAGCCAAATGAGGGCAATCAGAAGACCGCGGCGCCGAATAAGGAAAGCGCTGTGGAGAAGGTCATGGCGCGCATGGAGGGCGCCATGGAATCGGCATGGCGCTATCGCACGCCCACCGGGACGAAGGTGGAGATGAATGCGAACGACCAGGCTCTGGACCGAACCGTCATGGCGGCGGACCGGACGCTGATGGCCTGGGTGCGCACCGCCATATCGCTCATCAGCTTCGGATTCGCGCTGTACAAATTCCTGGAGGGGGTTGGCATTGAAACCATGATCGTCAAGAGAGGGTGGCTGTCCACGCCAAGGGGGATCGGCCTGACTCTGATCGTCATGGGCATGTTATGCCTTCTTGCGGCCGTGCTGGAGTACCGCGCGCACATGCGCCGCCTTGGCCTTACACTGCGTCCATACCTGTGGTCGCTGCCGGTCATCTTTGCGCTCGCCTTCTGGTTTGTCGGCGCGGTCGCTCTGCTGAGCATTGTTTTCGAATGAACGGCGGGCTGAAACGTTTTCACGCCATCTATGGCGCGTTCTTCCCCTCGCGCTATGCCACATTGCGAAGCCGGCTCCGGTGGCTTCGCAGCGGATTGCGGGCGCATGATCCGTGCCGGAAAAACCTTGACTCGGCCTGCCGTCCCGAATAGTATCGAACCTTAGGTACTAGCCTGCCGCGTGGCGTCCGTCGGACTCATCATCCGAATGCAGACCGACTTAGGAGTAACCGGGGAATGGCAGTTGCGCGGACGCGTCGCTTCGGGAAAGGTCCTGTGAAAACCCTCTTCGAGCCGCACGCGTGCGCACCGATCTGCAGGCTCCCAGAGTTCACGCCCGAAACCGCCTCCACCCGCCTCATTGTTGAACGCGATCCTGTTCATCCCGAGCGGCAGACGCGAATGATCCCCAGCCGCAGAAGGCGCGGCCTCCCTGGTCAGCGGTAGGGACAGATCATGTACCTATTCTCAGAGCAGTTTCTCGAAGACATGGCGGCGCGGCTGACCGGGCCGATGAGTTTCCGTTTCATCGTGCAACCGGTGGTGGCCATCATCCTGGGCGTGCGGGACGGCATCATGGACTCGCGGGCGGGCACTCCGCCGTTTATCTTCGACCTGCTGGCGCATCCGAAGAACCGCGGTCGGAGCCTGAAGAGCGCGCTCAGCAGACTGCTGGTGCCGATCATTGTGGGCACCCTCCTGGATGCCATCGCGCAGTACCTGATTTTCAAGCGGATTCACCCGCTTCCGGCGGTCATGGTCGGAGCGTTCGTCATGGGCGTGCCGTATTCGCTGGCGCGCGGCGTGGCCAACCGGATTGCAACGGCCTGCCGTAAGGGAACTGCACCTGCCGATAATGGGAGGATGGAGTGATGGAGCACAAAGCATCCGCATGCAAGCTGGCGGGGGGCCTCGCCGCCGTCGGACTGTTCATTCTGCAACTCAATTACAGCGCGTGGGGGGCGGATTCCAAGGTGATGCCCACCCCACAAGGCAGCGGGGTGGCGATTCATGGCTCGGGGCGCGTGGCCCAGACGGGTCCGAGCAGCCCGTACCGCGGCGGCGTTCTCGATACGCTGCCGGAGAACGTCCCCGTCGTTCGGCTGGACCGCCAGGAGTTCTCCTATTTGGACGGCACGTTCTACATACGCTCCATGTATCAGGGATACCTGCGCTACGTCGGGGTGCGGCCGCCGAACGGCCTGGTCGTGCCGACCCTCCCTCCCAAGTGCGCAACCTTCACGGTGGACAATACGGAATATTTCTGGGACCGGGGCGTGGCTTTCACGCTCAATCTTGCGGACAACAAACCCTCCTACGTCGTGACGGCCGTGCCGGAGCAAAGCAACGCCTTTGCCGAACCGAATGCGCCGGAGGCGTTCGCGGTTCTGCGGCGTTCGAACAACTTCCTGAACGGGGCCAATCGCGTCAGTTTCACCGCCACGGAGATTGTCAGCGGGGCCGACAAATCGGGTGCGCTTGTGCGGCGCAGTTTGACCAGGACCTTCGTCGCGCAGCGGCCGGACCGGCTTCGGGTCGATTCCAAGGGGGATGGGGCGCAGCGCGTGCTGTGGTATTCGAACAAGCAGATTGCGGTGGTCGATTTCGACAAGTGCGTCTACGCGACGATGGAAGCGCCCGCGACGATCGACGAAGCGATAGAGTTCGCCGTCGAACGCTACGGGATCGCCGTTCCGGCGGCGCGATTCCTTCAGACCGGGTTCTGTGATATCGTCGAACGTCAGGCAACGAAAGTCGCTTATCTCGGCATGAGCAACGTGGGTGCGACGGCCTGCCACCGCGTGAAGTTCAATTTCAGCGGCATGACCTGGCAGTTGTGGATCGATGCGGGAGACAAGCCGCTCCCTCGGCGGCTGATTTCGCTGGGCGGCAGCGAAGGGCGGAACTATGTGGCGACGTTTGACCGCTGGGAGATTGACCCGACGATCGCGCCGGATGCCTTCGTGTTCCTGCTCCCGAAGGGGGCGGCGAAGATTGATATTGTGCCGTTGAACCCGGATATAACAGCAGAGACTCCGGCGACGCAGCCGGCCGGAAAGTAACCCTTGGAACTCAGGAAGAGGAATCGCATGAAGAGAATCGCGTTCATCTTTGCCATCGCCGTTGCCGCGTTGACTTGCGGGAAGGCCTGGACGCAGGAAACGGCCGCGCCGGTGCTGGAAAGCGCACTCCTGGCGGACTCGGAGGTGACGCCATCCGCTCTGCGCGTCGGCCCCGATTTCTGGGAAGTTCGCTTCATGGCCTATGGCTGGCTGCCGAGCACTATGGGGCACGCCGGGGTCGGAAGCAAAGTGATCGGCTTCCACATTTCCATGGACGAAGTTGTGGACAACCTCAACCTGATCGACGCGCTGATTCCGCTCAACCTCGAAGTCAGGGCGGGGAACTGGGGGATCCTTTCCGACCTCCTTTACGTCAAGGTCACCGACACGGTCACCAAGGGGCTTCCCCCCGGCGCGCACGCTCGGGTGATGGCCGAACAGACCATCCTGGACCTCGCCGGCTTCTACCGCGTCGGGACGTGGGTCATCAGCCCCGACTCGGGCAATTCTCTCAGCGTGGATCTCCTCGCAGGGGAACGCTTCAACCGGCTGGAAGGAAACGTCGGCGTGCAGTCCAGCGGCCAGTCGGTCTCGGTTGGCGGGGAGCGCCACTGGTGGGATCCGTTCGTCGGCACGCGGGCGACTTGGACGGTCGATCCGAGGCTTAGCTTCTCTCTCCGGGGGGATATCGGCGGGTTCGGCCTGCAGGACGGCTCGACCAACACCTGGCAGGTTATCGGGAATGGGAGCTACAACTTCACCAAACACATGTTCCTCACGTTAGGGTACCGCACCCTGTCCACCAACTACACGACCGGCAGCGGCGCCAGGCGTTTTGTGTATGACGTGCGCACGTCCGGTCCCTATCTTGGCCTGGGGGTGAGGTTCTGAGGAGGTTTGTTTTGCTCGAACAAGCGGGAGTTTCCATATGAAGACGCCGTATTCCCATTGCCGTGGCGTGCTGCTCACGGCCATCGCGCTGGCGGCGGTTGCGGTTCCTCTGGCGGGTTGCTCGACGACATACCAGGCCAGCAGTGTGAAGCCATCCGGGTTCCTTAAAGACTACTCGCAGTTGCGCAAAGGCGTCGGCGACGAGGTGCTGATGGTTTACTTGAAGCCGGGCGTGAACTGGAAGCAATACAACGCCATCCTCATGGAACCGGTGAAAGTGTATGCCGCCGAAACGGGCTGGTGGAGCAAGGCTCCTCCGGAGACGGTGCAGGCCCTGCTCAACTATTTCGACGCGACTATTCGGAAGCAGTTGAGCGAGGACTACCAATTCGTGGACGCCCCCGGCCCGAACGTATTGCGCCTGCGCGCAGCACTCACCAGCGCCACAGGCTCTAACGTAGCCCTCGACACCATGTCCAGCGTCATCCCGATCGGCATAGCCCTTAATCTTCTAAAGCAAGTCGCCTATACCGAAAACATGTCGGTGGGCGAGGCGTCCATTGAGGCGGAATTGCTTGACAGCCTGACGGGTGAACGGCTCATTGCCGTGGTGGATAAGCGCGTGGGTCGCAAATACACCTTTAAGTTCGACAAATTCAACGCATGGCGAGTGGCCCAGGATTCTTTCGATACATGGGCATTGCGGACGCACAACCGGCTTGCCGAACTGCGCGAAGGGGACGATATCCCCAAGTAGGACGGAGGCCGGGGCGGGGGGGCGGTATCCATTCTTGTGCAAGGAGGAGGAACCATGAGTTCGCAGGAGAACAAGCACCGATCCCATCTTCCGATGCCGAACACAGGGCGGACGCAGTACATCGCCTACGACGCGAAGGACCCGGACAGCAAATTCCCGCCCATCGATCAGTTGCGGCCGCCCGCCGGGGCGCCCAACGTGTTGATTATCCTCATCGACGACGCCGGGTTTGGCTCCGCCAGCGCCTTCGGCGGCCCCTGCCAGACGCCGAACGCGGAGAAACTGGCGGCCAACGGGCTGAAGTTCAACCGTTTCCACACCACCGCGCTCTGCTCGCCGACGCGGCAGGCGCTGCTGACCGGGCGCAATCACCACTCCGCCGGCATGGGCGGCATCACGGAGATTGCCACCGGCGCGCCGGGGTATTGCTCCGTGCTGCCCAACACGATGGCCCCTCTGGCGAAGACGCTGAAGCTCAACGGCTACAACACGGCGCAGTTCGGCAAGTGCCATGAGGTGCCGGTCTGGCAGACAAGCCCGGTCGGGCCGTTCAATGCCTGGCCCACGGGCGGCGGCGGGTTCGAATACTTCTACGGCTTCATCGGCGGCGAGGCAAACCAGTGGTATCCGACCATTTACGAGGGGACCACGCCGGTCGAGCCGAAGAAGACCCCCGAAGAAGGCTACCACTTCATGGAGGATATGACCGACAAGGCGATGGCCTGGGTCTCCCAGCAGAGAGCCCTCGCGCCCGACAAGCCGTTCTTTGTCTACTTTGCGCCCGGCGCGACGCATGCCCCGCACCACGTCCCGAAGGAGTGGGCGGACAAGTACAAGGGGAAGTTCGACGCGGGCTGGGACAAGCTGCGCGAAGAAACCTTCGCCCGGCAAAAGAAGCTGGGTGTCATCCCGCCGGACAGCCAACTCACGGCGCGCCACAAGGAGATTCCGGCATGGGACGACATGCCGGAGAATATGAAGCCCGTACTGCGCCGCCAAATGGAGGTCTACGCCGGCTTCATGGAGTACGCGGACTACCACGTCGGCTGCCTGCTCGACGGCATGAAGAAGCTGAACATTCTCGACAACACGCTCGTCTACTACATCATCGGCGACAACGGCGCTTCCGCGGAGGGGACGCTGAACGGCGCGTACAACGAGATGGCCAATTTCAACGGTCTGGCGGGGCTTGAGACGCCGGAATTCCTCATGGCCCGGCTCGACAAGCTCGGCGGGCCCGAGTCGTACAACCATTACGCCGTGGGCTGGGCGCATGCCATGAACACGCCCTATCAGTGGACCAAGCAGGTCGCCTCCCACTGGGGCGGGACTCGCAACGGCGCCATCGTTCACTGGCCCAAGGGGATTGGGGCCAAGGGGGAGATGCGCTGGCAGTTCTCGCACATTATCGACGTGGCGCCGACGATCCTTGAGGCGGCGGGCTTGCCCGAGCCGCTCTCGGTCGAAGGCATCCAGCAGGACCCGATCGAAGGCGTCAGCATGCTCTATGCGTTCAACGACGCCAAGGCGGCGGAACGTCACGAGACGCAGTACTTCGAGATGTTCGGCAATCGCGGCATCTACCACAAGGGGTGGACCGCGGTGACGAAGCACGGAACGCCCTGGGTTCTCATGGGCCGAAAGACCGTGGCGCTCGACGACGACGTCTGGGAGCTCTACGACACCACCAAGGACTGGACCCAGGCGAAGGACCTGTCCAAGGAGATGCCGGATAAGCTCCACGAGTTGCAGCGCCTCTGGCTGATCGAGGCGGCGCGCTACAAGGTGCTGCCGATCGACGACCGCGTCGTGGAGAAGATGAACCCGGACACCGCAGGACGGCCGGTCCTCATCAAGGGCACCACGCAACTGCTGTTCAGAGGCATGGGACGCCTGTCGGAGAACTGCGTACTCAGCATCAAGAACAAGTCGCACTCCGTCACCGCGGAGATCGTGGTGCCGGAGAAGGGCGCCGAAGGGGTGATCGTCGCCCA
This sequence comes from uncultured Planctomycetota bacterium, assembly GCA_903901045.1. Classification (GTDB taxonomy): domain Bacteria; phylum Planctomycetota; class Brocadiia; order CAIUPP01; family CAIUPP01; genus CAIUPP01. The sequence continues at coordinate 3,134 of CAIUPP010000043.1, read as the reverse complement.
GGGGGCGAACATCGGCGGCTGGAGTCTCTACGCCAGGAACGGCAAGCTCAAGTACTGTTACAACGTGGCGGGCGTGCAGCACTTCTTCGCCGAGTCCGCGAGCCCGCTCCCTGCGGGGGAGCACCAGGTGCGCATGGAGTTCGCTTACGCCGGGGGCGGCCTGGGCAAGGGGGGGGAGGTCACGCTGTTCGTGGATGGGAAGAAGGTCGGCGAAGGGAACGTTCCTCTGACGCAGGCCATGATCTTCTCGGCCGACGACGGCTGCGACGTGGGCGAGGATTCCGGCGCCCCCGTTTCCCCGGACTACGGCCCCAAGGACAATGCCTTTAACGGCACGGTCAAGGGGGTGCAACTGGCCATAGCGGATGCGGCCCAGAGCGCGGACCATCTGATCAAGCCGGAGGATGCGATCCGCATCGCGATGGCGCGGCAGTGAACTGTGGGATGGCCCGGAAATCAGGCTCCGGGCCACTGTGACATGAAAGGAGATACGATGATGAGGAGCGCAAGACTCTGCCTCGGGGTGGGAGTCCTGTTATCCGTGATAACCGCGGGGGCGGTCAGCGCGCAGGAAGCGCGGCGCACTCCGGCGATCGATCCCGAGGCCGATACGGTGCTGCATCAATTGAGCGATCACAACAAACAGATGAAGTCAGGCGTCTTCCGTTTGGCCGATACCATCGACGACGTGCAACCGGACGGGCGCAAAGTTCAATTCGCCCACGTCCGGGAGTTGACCGTCGCGCGTCCCGACAAGCTCAAGGTCGAAACGTTCGGCGACGTGACGAACCGGACCCTGTGGATTGACGGCAAGACCCTGACCGTGCTGGACCGGGACAAGAATGTCTACGCCCAGCTTCCGGACCCCGGCACGATTGAGCAGGCGGTCGACATGCTTCAGGAGAAATACGGCATGAGCATGCCGGCGGCCGACTTGTTGTCCAGCGACGTGTACAAGACCATGACCACCGGGTGCGACGCGATCAACTATGTCGGCATCGGCTACGTGGGGGAGGAGAAATGCCATCACCTGGCGTTCAGCCGCGACAACATCGACTGGCAGATGTGGATCAGCACCGGCGACAAGCCGTCGGTCCGGAAAATGGTGATCACGTACAAGCGCCTCCGCGGCCAGCCGCAATACACGCTGCAACTGCTCAAAGTCGAGGATGCGAGCAAAATCAAGGATTCGGTGTTCACCTGCGAGATTCCCAAGGGTTGTGAGAAGATTGACTTCCAGCCCGTGGGCAGGATGAAGTAATTGGCTCAGATGAAGGGTTGGAAAGGATTTTGTGGCTAAGAAAAGGATGATTGCCATGAAATACGCAGGGTACTCAAGAGCCGTGTTGGCCATGGCCTGCCCGGTGATTCTCTTCTGCGCCGCCGGAGCATTCGCGCGCGGCTTCGAAGGGGGCTTTGGCGGAGGTTCCGGGGGCGCTTCGCGCTGCTACTCCGGCTCCTACGGTTCGGTCAGCCAGTCCGCCTACCATTCCGGGGGATACTCCGGAGGGGGATATCAGAACGAGGGGTATCACCCGGCGAATACGCAGTTCAATAACGGTCAGAATGGCGCAGCGCAGCAATCGGACCGTTATTCCTGGGGCGCAAACCAGGGCGGCGGCCAGGCGAGTGTGAATCGCGAGGCGACGGGGCCCGGCGGGCAGACCGTCTCAAGCTCGGCGAATGCGGAATGGGGCGGCGGCCAGGCTAGCGTGAGCCGCGAGGCGACGGGACCCAACGGCGGAACAGCGACCAGTCAGACCAACGCCTATCGCAGCGGGGGGCAGGTGAATGTGAATGGCGCCGCCGTGGCGACGGGCGGCCAGGGCAACATCGCCGCCATGCGCATCGGGTCGACTGTGACGAGGCTGCCCGACGGCTGTTCCACCGCCTACGTGAACGGGACCGCCTACTACTGCTACGGCGGAGCTTATTATCAGCCGGCGTACGTCAACGGCGACTGGCAGTACACCGTCGCCTCGCCCGTGGGTCTTGTCGTTTACGAATTGCCCGCCGGCGCCACCGCCACGGCGGTCGGCGGCGTTTCGTACTATACCCTGGACGGGGTCTACTACCGCGCTTCGTACGTGAACGGTCAGGTGGGATACGTCGTGGTTGCTTCCCCGCAGTGATCGGGAAGCTCCCTCGCGCAGCGACTGCTTTGGACTCGGCACCCGGTTCATGAGGAGGGAACGTCACATGAAGTGGAACGGCTTCTTCGTCGCAACAGTGTGTCTTGCGCTGCCGCTGGTCGCAGCCGGCGGATGTGTGACGCATAACCCCAATATTGACCCGCGCGCGAATGATGTCATGCGTCAGGCGTGCGAGGTGCTGGCGGGGGCTGAAGCATTCCGTCTCACAAGCACCGCCACGATGGAGGAGCCGCTGGAAAACGGACAACTCGTCCAGATGGGCCGCAACGCGAAGATATTGATACGCCGGCCTGATTGCATGTATGCAGAGGTGCACGACGGACCGGAATGGTGCAAGGTCTGGTACAAGGGGAGGGAACTGACCATTCTGGATCTGCGCCGCAATTGTTATTCCAGTGTCAGCACTCCGAACCGCCTGGACAAGATGCTGGACTTCATGGCCGAGAAGTATGGCGTCGTTTTCCCGCTGTCCGACCTGCTGTTCCCGGACCCCTATTGCACGCTGACCGAGCGGGTGACATCGGGGACCTATGTGGATGAGCAGTCGGTGGGGGGGCATCTCTGCCATCACCTGTTGTTCACCCAGGAGAACGTGGATTGGCAGATATGGATTGATGCCGGAGGGATAGCCGTTCCGCGGAAGGTAGTCATCACATACAAGAGCGACCCCGGCGCGCCGCAGTATGAGGCCGTGCTGGACGAATGGCAGCGGGCGACCCCGGAGGATGCGGAATTCACTCCAGACGTTCCGAAGACTGCCCTCCGTGTGGATTTCCAAGACCTGCTGGACAAGGAATAGGGAGGCGGACCATGAGAACAAACAAGCTGCTGCTTGCCGCGCTGGCGGTTTCGTTCGTTGCCTTGGTCACTCCCGACACCCGAGCCGCCGTACGCGGCGGCGGCGGGAGCATCCGTTATCCCTCCGGCGGCGCAGCCCGGCCGGCCGCACCCGCGCGCGTTGCGCGACCTGCGCCACAGGCC
>CAIUPP010000042.1 GCA_903901045.1 uncultured Planctomycetota bacterium | reverse complement strand
GTGCCGCCTGATGTGTCGAAGTCGTAACTCACGTCGGGCGGAGTGTAGAGCCCCCGGTACTTGACCGTGCCGCGCCACTGCGTTTCCGACAGGCGGTCGTCGATCTGAATCTTGTCGAGCACCTGTCCGCCGTAGGTCGCGCGAGCGCCGGCCTGGAGTGCCGAGCGCACCGCCGCCTCATCAGCAGCGCCGAGGACCAGGTAAGGCACCTCGGCGGATTCGCCGACCACCTCGCGCGCTGCGTCCCAAAACATCGTGATCGTCGCCATCAGATGAATTCCCCCGACAGATCGGCGACCTTGTCCTTGATGTCCCTGGTGTTGCGCGCAGTTTCTTCCGCCGCTTTCGCCGCGCGGTCGTTGACGGTGTTGCCCAACCCCAGCCCGGCGACGCGCCAGCCAACGGAGGTGACGCGGGATTCCATTTCGTCTTTAAAATCCATCACCTTGTCACCCGCGCGTCCCAGGAGGGATTGGGCCATGTCGAAATCGCCCACGGCCCCGCGCCAGGCCTCCCGCGCGGCGTTGATCTTGTCCTGCTCCTCGGGGGTGAGGACGCCATCCGCAAAGGCGTCCGTGATCGCCTTCTTGACCGATTCCCAGAGCGCTTTGGCCTGAGTGCGCGCCGATTCGGCAGCCGCCCGGGCCGCTTCCATCCCGGCCTTGGGGTCCGTGCGCAGCAGGTCGTCCAGGCGATCCTTCGTTGTGGATCGGCGCTGCTGTTCGGTGATCCCTGCCGCCTCGCGCTGGAGGTCGCTCATTATTTCCTGCCGCTTCTCGCGCGGCTCATCTTGGATTTTGGCGATCTCGCGGTCCCTGGCATCCTGCAACAACCACGTTTCCTTCCACGGATCGCTGTTATGTTTCCCGGCTTCCTCAATCAACTCCGCATACTTGCGTTTGACCTCGTCAATGCGTCTGCTCATGTCGTTGGGAGCCGTCGCCTCGGCGTACTTGGCCTGAAAGTCCTTCTCTTCTTTCGCGGCCCGCTCCGCCTCGCGCTTCCGGCGCTCCTGCTCGGCGATGGCTTTGTCGTCAGCTTCCTTCTGGATCAAGGCAATCTCCGCATCACGCGTCTTCTCAAGGGCCGTTACGTCGCGGCTGTATTTCTGGGCCTCCGCGATTAACTCCGCGTACTGGCGCTGGACCGCGTTGACCCGCTTGCCGGTCTCGTCCGCCAGGGCGTCCGTGTACTCCTGCTCGAACTTCTTGAGTTTCTCCCCGACATCCTTAGCGGCCTTCGCCTTTTCGTCGGCGACCGCCTTATCTGCCGCAGCTGTTATGGTGTCCTTGCGCGACGCGGCCTCGGCCTTGACCTTTGCCAGATCAGCGGCGGCCTGATCAGCTTTCTCCTGCAACGCCTTCGCGGCCGCCAGCGCCGCATCCGCATCGCGCTGTTTGAGTCCGCCAAGCCCCGTGAAGCCGTACTGCTTGTAGGTATCGGCGGCCCCCTGCAACCGCCGGGCTTTCAGGAACGCCTCGCCCGCTTCCGTCTGCGCTTTGGCATTGACGGCAAACGCATCGCGCACGGCGGTGTTGATGTCCTCGTTCTTGAAGCCGGCCTCGATCTGGGCCACTTCCCCGGGGGGCGCACCCCGCAGCTTGGCCCGCTCGATAGCGGTCTCGCGCGCCCACTTCCTGGCGTTCTGCTCCATCCGGAGGATGCCGTCCTCAAGCTCCTTGAGGTTCTTGAGCGCCTGCTCAAGCTGCGCCTTGTCGCCGAAGGCTTCGTAGGCGTTTCGGATCGCGTGGCCGATGAGGGGGATTTGCGCGAGCATGTCGCCGACAGCATCGTGCATCTTGAGCTGCGCCTGGTAGATGGATTCCAGGTTGCCGGACTCGGCGGCGAGCTGGAGGTTGACGTTGGCCATCGCGACGGCAGCGCCGGAGAAGAGCATCCGGCTGATGACGACCAGCCCGGTCATCCGCGCGGCGACGCGCGCGAGGTCCCCCTGAAGGCGCATGTCGTTGGCGTAGATTTCCACATACGCCCCGCCCGCCCTGATGTCGCCGGCTCCGGCCACGCCGTCACTCCTTCACGAAAACCTTCTTCAGCAGACGAATGTTGCCCGCGTTGATCGCTACACCGTCAGAAATCGCCTCACTCTTGTAGGGATGAAAGTCCTTGGCATAGAACGGGCCGTGCTTCCTGGGATCGCGGTGGCAGTTCGCCAGCAACGCCATCTCCGCTGCGGTGCGGTCCCATTCGCTCTGGGTCCTGGCCAGCGCCATGGCCGACAATTGCGCCCAGGTGAACGGTCCGGGGTCTACGCCGCAGATCCCGGCGCACCGCCAGACCCCGCGCCAGAACTCAATAGGGGCGCTGCTGCGCTCACGGCAAGCGGGGCGAGCATCCTGGCCAGATCCTTGTCCTTCTCCAGCCAAAGCTGCAGCGGCCGACCCGCCCCCGGGTCGAACTGAGTAAAAAAACCGACAAGCTCGTCGCGCAGGAGCGCTTTGGCCCGGCCCAGCACAGCCGGAGTGAGCAACGCGATAAACTCCTCATCCGTTTTCACCTGATGCAGCGGGAATGCGGGCCGGCAGATCGCCGCCAACGTCCGCGCGATCAGCGGCGCGTCGAATCTCAGCCTTATCAGCAGGTCCGACTTGCCGGAGAGCACCTCGTCCAGGTGGATGCCCACCGCCGCGCAACGCTCCAAAGCTGAGACGTCCAGCCGCAGGTCCCAGGTCTGGCCGCGTTCGTCGATGAAAGTTCGCACAATGATTCCTCCTTATCCGGTGACGGAATTCGCCCACAGCCCCGGGAGACGCTCCTGCGCAATGGCCAGGGCGGGCCCCATGTAAGGGCGCGCGGGGTACCGCGCCGTGTGCCGCGCACGCTGGATGCGCCAGAGCGACAGCGTGGCCGGGGCCGAATCCGGCAGGCTCCAGAGCGGCTGAACGACGTTAATGCGGGACTGGGTGTTGATCAACGCCAATGCCCGCTGGACCTGTTTGTCGGAGCGGTACTTCGCGTAGACCACCACGCCATTGCGGATGGCGATGGGGCCATGCCCACCGACGACCAGCCGCCAGTTGACGAGTCCCTCTGACTCCTCGCGTCCCTGAACCACCCCGCCAAATTCATGCAGCGCGCCGATGGTCCCGATCCAGGATGCGCGCGGGCCTATGAGGACGGTGTTATCCTGAACGGAGAATTCGATGGCACCCTTCAACGCACCGGAATGCGTGTACGGCGGAGAGCCTGCGGCAGAGGAGCGCAGTCTGTCGGCCACGCGGCGGATCGAACGCGCCGCGACCCCACGCACGTAGGCGCCCTGGCGCATCAGGACTTCCGGCAAGGCGCGCTTGACGCCCTGCCGGACCTTGCCCCAGTCCACTTTCGTGCTGCTGCCGCTCATTCAGTTCTCCTCTGCGGGC
>CAIUPP010000041.1 GCA_903901045.1 uncultured Planctomycetota bacterium | reverse complement strand
GTGCCGCCTGATGTGTCGAAGTCGTAACTCACGTCGGGCGGAGTGTAGAGCCCCCGGTACTTGACCGTGCCGCGCCACTGCGTTTCCGACAGGCGGTCGTCGATCTGAATCTTGTCGAGCACCTGTCCGCCGTAGGTCGCGGGCGCGCCGGCCTGGAGGGCAGTGCGCACCGCCGCCTCATCGGCTGCGCCGAGGACGAGGTAGGGGACCTCGGCGGATTCCCCGACCACCTCGCGCGCCGCATCCCAAAACATCGTGATCGTTGCCATCAGATGAATTCCCCCGACAGATCGGCGACCTTGTCCTTGATATCCCGGGTATTCCGGGCGGTTTCCTCGGCGGCTTTCGCCGCGCGGTCATTGACAGTGCTGCCCAGCCCCAGCCCAGCGACGCGCCAGCCGACGGAGGTCACGCGCGCTTCCATGTCCTCCTTGAATTCCAGCACCTTGTTCCCCGCGCGGCCCAGGAGGGAATTTGCCGCATCGAAATCACCGACCGCACTACGCCATGAATCACGCGCTGATTCGATCCGGTCCTTCTCCTCCGGGGTGAGAACCCCGTCGGCAAAAGCGTCCGTGATGGCCTTCTTGACGGATTCCCAGAGCGCCTTCGCCTGAGTCCGCGCCGATTCGGCAGCCGCCCGGGCGCCCTCCATCCCCGCGGCAGGGTCTGTGCGCAGCAGATCGTCCAGGCGCTCCTTCGTGGTGGAACGGCGCTGCTGCTCGGTAATACCCGCCGCCTCACGCTGGAGGTCGCGCATCATGTTTTGGCGCTGCTCGACCGGCTTGTTGCGGATATCGGCGATCTCCTTGTCGCGCGCATTCTCCAGCGGCGCGATATCGCGTCCTCGCTTCTGCGCCTCATCGATTAGCTCTGCGTATTTGCGCCTGACCTCGTTGATGCTCCTGCCCATGTCGTCGGTGATGGCGTCGGCGTATTTCGCCTCCGAATCCTTCAACTCCTTCGCGACGCGCTCAGCCTCGCGCTTCCGGCGCTCCTGTTCGGCGGTGACGCGGTCAGCGGCCTCCTTCTGGATTCCCGCAATCTCCGCATCGCGTGCTTTCTCAAGCGCTGCCGCGTCGCGGCCGTATTTCTGCGCCTCCGCGATCAACTCCGCGTATTGGCGCTGGACCGCATTGACCCGCTTACCGGTCTCATCCGCCAGGGCGTCCGTGTATTCCTGCTCGAATTTCTGCTGCTTTTCAGCGGCATCCCCAGCCGCCTTCTCCTTTTCATCGGCGACCGCCTTATCTGCCGCAGCTGTTATGGTGTCCTTGCGTGCCGCTGCTTCAGACCGGACCTTCGCCAAGTCAGCGGCGGCCTGATCAGCCTTTTCCTGCAACGCCTTCGCGGCCGCCAGCGCCGCGTCGGCGTCGTTCTGTTTGAGTTGCCCCAGCCCCTTGAAGCCGTACTGCTTGTAGCTGTCGGCAGCGCTCTGCAACCGCCGGGCTTTCAGGAACGCCTCGCCCGCCTCCGTCTGCGCTTTGGCGTTGACGGCGAAGGCATCGCGCACGGCTGTGTTGATATCTTCGTTCTTGAAGCCAGCCTCGATCTGTGCCACTTCGCCTGCTGTCGCGCCTTTCAGCTTCGCCCGTTCGACGGCGGTTTCACGCGCCCACTTCCGGGCGTTCTGCTCCATCCGAAGGATGCCGTCTTCGAGTTCCTTGAGGTTCTTGAGGGCCTGTTCAAGCTGAGTCTTGTCGCCGAAGGACTCATACGCCATGCGGATCGCGTGGCCGATCAGGGGGATCTGCTGGAGCATGTCACCCACGGCATCCTGCATCTTGAGCTGCGCCTGGTAGATGGATTCCAGGTTGCCGGACTCGGCGGCCAGTTGGAGGTTGACGTTGGCCATCGCAACCGCCGCGCCGGAGAAGAGCATCCGGCTCACCCCGACCAGCCCGGTGAGACGCGCAGCGACTCGCGCCAGGTCACCCTGGAGGCGCATATCGTTGGCGTAGATTTCCACATACGCCCCGCCCGCTCTGATATCGCCGGCTCCGCCCACGGATCACTCCCTCACGAAGACCTTCTTCAGCAGACGAATGTTGCCCGCGTTGATCGCTATCGCGCCGTCAGCCCCGCCGTGCGCGCCTGGCTGGAACGGATGAAAGTCCTTTGCGCAGAAGGGGCCGTGCTTCCTGGGATCGCGATGGCAGTTGGCCACGAGGGCCATCTGCGCCGCGGTGCGGTCCCATTCGCTCTGGGTCCGGGCCAGCGCCATTGCGGCCAACTGCGCCCAGGTGAACGGCCCCGGGTCTACACCGCAGATCCCGGCGCACCGCCAGACCCCGCGCCAGAATTCATCGGCAGGGTCGCGCCGATCAGTCCGGTGAGTTCCCTGTCCTTCTCCAGCCAAAGCTGCAGCGGCCGACCCGCCTCCGGGTCGAACTGAGTAAAAAAACCGACAAGCTCGTCGCGCAGCAGCGCCTTGGCCTGGCCCAGCACTGCCGGAGTGAGCAGTCCGATGAACTCCTCATCCGTCTTCACCTGATGCACAGGGAATGCAGGCCGGCAAATGGCGGCCAGTGTCCTGGCGACCAGCGGCGCGTCGTATCGCAATCGGATGAGCAGGTCGGATTTGCCGGAGAGCACCTCGTCCAGATGGATGCCCGCCGCCGCGCAGCGCTCCAGCGCTGAGATGTCCAGCTTCAGCTCCCAGGTCTGGCCGCGTTCGTCGATAAACGTTCGCACGGTTATTCCTCCTCATCCGGTGATGGAATTCGCCCACAGACCCGGCAACCGCTCACGCGCGATGGCCAGCGCCGGCCCCATATACGGGCGCGCGGGGTAACGCGCTGTGTGTCGCGCACGCTGGATGCGCCAGAGCGACAACGTGGCGGGGGCCGTATCCGGCATGCTCCAGAGCGGCTGGACGACGTTGATGCGGGACTGGGTGCTGATCAGCGCCAGTGCCCGTTGAACCTGCTTATCCGAGCGGTACTTCGCATAGGCCACGACGCCGTTGTGGATGGCGATGGGGCCAAACCCGCCGACCACCAGTTGCCAGTTGACGAGTTTCTCTGACTCCGCGCGCCCCTGGACCACCCCGCCGAATTCATGCAGCGCGCCGATCCTGCCGATCCATGACGCGCGCGGGCCTATGAGGACGGCGTTATCCTGGACTGCGAATTCGATGGCGCCCTTCAATGCTCCGGAGTGCGTGTACGGTGGCGAGCCGGGCGAGGAGGAGCGCAGCTTGTCGGCCACGCGTCGGATCGAACGCGCCGCGACCCCACGCACGTAGGCGCCCTGGCGCATCAGGACTTCCGGCAAGGCGCGCTTGACGCCCTGCCGGACCTTGCCCCAGTCCACTTTCGTGCTGCTGCCGCTCATTCAGTTCTCCTCTGCGGGC
>CAIUPP010000040.1 GCA_903901045.1 uncultured Planctomycetota bacterium | reverse complement strand
GATGGAATCCACCTCCACCTACGACTTGCAGGAGAACATGACCTTCCAGGTGGACACGTTCTTCTATGACAAGGACTTCGGGCTGCGCTGGGAGAATGGCGTGCGGGTAAAGAAGGGCGGGGTGGAGAAGCTCTCGAGGAAATATATGAAGATGGTGGAGGTGTGAGCAGCGTGCCGGTGATTTGCCAGATCGGCCGGGCCGACGTGCGGCAACCCAACCTGGCATACTACACGGTCATGGGCTTCCCCGGCTAGGGGACCGAGTCCGTCGAATTCAGGAGGAGCGCGTGGCCATGCTGAAAATTGTTTTAATCGGGGGCGGCAGCGTCAACTGGACCCCCCACTTGGCAGGCGACCTGTTTCTTGCCGAAGAACTCCGAGGCAGCCGGTTGGTTCTGGTGGATATCAACCCCTCGGCAGCGGAGTTGATGCAGCGCTACTGCCGCCGGCTCGCGGAGCGCATCGGGACAGGATGGACCGTTGACGTCAGCGGTCTTGATGCCGCCCTCGACGGCGCCGACGGCGTCTGCGTTTCGATCTCGACCGGTGGGTATGACGCCATGCACAATGACGTCACGATCCCTGAGCGGTTCGGCATCTACCATTCCGTGGGCGACACGGTCGGCCCCGGCGGCATCTCGCGCACGCTGCGCAACGTGCCTGTCTTTGTGGACATCGCGCGCAGGATGGAGAAACGCTGCCCGAACGCCTGGCTGGTTCATGTGACCAACCCATTGGCGCAACTGACGCGCTGCGTGTGGCGCGCCTCGAGCATCCGCTGCCTGGGTCTTTGCCACAACTTCATCGGTACGCAGCACCTCCTCGCCAAGTACCTCGGCGCCGAACCGTCAGATATCTTCGCCACCTCGGTAGGGGTCAACCACTTCACGTGGCTGAAAGACATCACCTGTCGCGGCAGGCCTGTCGCCGATCGGTTGACGCTCCGGGGGTATCTCGAATACGAGGCGCGCAAGCGCGGCCAGCCCCTGCGCACCGGCACCACGGACGACGCAGTCGCCCAGGCCACCGGCGAAGACCAAGTCCCGCGGTACCTGCTGAATTTCGTGCTGTACGAGAGGTTCGGCGCGTTTCCCGCGGGTGCGGCCTCGCACGTGGCGGAGGGCCTCCCCTTCTTCCTGAATTCCCTTGAGGCGATCCGGCGCCACAGGATTCATCGAAAAGGGGTGTTGCCCTCGCGCCCCGACGCGGCGGAACGGGCCCGGCGCGAGATCGTGGAGGTGATCGAGGGGCGCAAGCCGCTGCCGGAACCGGAGCGCTCCGCTGACCAAGTGGCCACCGTAATGGCCGCCCTGTGCGCCGGCCGAACCAGCCAGATCGTGGTCAACCTGCCGAACGAAGGTCAGACCCCCAACCTGCCACGCGACGCCATCGTCGAGACGTGGGGCGTGATGTCATGGAACGGCGCCGCCCCCGTGCAGAGCGGGCCCGTCCCATCCCCGCTGGTCGGTATGCTTCAAGCGATCGTGGCGGAGGAAGAACTGGCCGTCGAGGCGGCCCTCACGGGCGACCGCTCCAAGGTCATTCAGGCCATGCTGGTCTCTCCTCTTGTTGTTGACAAAGACCGTGCCGCCGAACTGGCCGATGCGCTCATCGCGGCCAACCTGAAGTGGCTTCCCCAGTTTGCAAAATAGGCGAACAATTCAGGAAGGAATTTGCCGTGACGACAACACCCCTTGACCTCAACGGTTTTGCGGCTCTGCGTTACGGGATGTTCATCCATTACGGCCTCTACAGCCAGTTGGGGCGGGGCGAGTGGGTGATGAATCGCGAGCGGCGGCCTATGGGGGAATTCCGCGCCCTGGCCGAGCGATTCCGTCCCGACCGTTTCGACGCCGGCGCCCTGTGCGACCTGGCCGTCAAAAGCGGCATGCGCTACATCAACTTCACAACCATGCACCACGAGGGATTCCGTCTGTACGACACCGATCTGAGCGACTTCAATGCCAAGCGCTATGTCGGGCGCGACCTGGTCTCCGAGATGGTCGACGCCGCCCGCTCCCGAGGCTTGCGTATCTCCCTGTATCACAGTTTGGACAACTGGTTCGACCAACCCGATCCAGTCGACGCCATCGAGAGCCGGGACGCCTACGCCGAGTTCATAGCGAGGACCTTCGCGCGGCTTCGTGAGCTGGTCACACGGTTCAACCCTATCGACATCCTCTGGTACGATGGCTGGTGGCCCTTCCACGCCAAAGGCTGGCATGCCGAGGAGATGAACACGATGGTGCGCTCCATCCAGCCGAAGGTCATCCTGAACGGGCGAAACGGCCTGGCAGGGGATTTTGCCACGCCTGAACAGGGAATGGCCGTCCCCGAACCATGGCGGCCGTGGGAAGCCTGCATGACCCACAACAACCACTGGGGCTATCATGCCGGCGACCGGGAATGGAAGAGCCCGAAGGAAGTCGTCGGTTTCCTGCAGAAAGCCGCCGCAGGCAAGGGCAACCTGCTCCTGAATGTTGGTCCATGCGGCGACGGGTCCGTGCCCGAGGATTCGGCTAGAGTCCTGCGTACCGTCGGCACGTGGCTGAACCGCTGCGGCGAGTGCATCTACGATACGGACCGTTTCACCTGGGGACTGGAGACGCGGAAAGAGCACGAGTCTGATTGGTCGCACAACGGCCCCTTCACCCGCAAGGGCAAGACACTCTACCAACTCGTTCGGTATTGGCCCGGCAGTGAACTGATTCTCGCCGGCCTCAGCACCTCGGTCGAGTCGGTCACTCTCCTGGGGCAGGACGGGCCTAAGCCTTGTCGTTTCACGCAGGTCGGCGAGAGAGTCACCGTCACCGGCCTGCCGAAGGAACCGCCCGACCCAGTGGTCCCCGTGCTCCGTTTCGATTGCAGCGATGTGCCGACGCTGTATCTGACCCCGGGCATGCGCGTGCCGAAGGTCCCGCATGCTCCCTATGATCCCGTGCCTTCAGATATTAAGGACTGACCCAGACACAACATAACGCACCCGCGAGCCATGAATCATTGGAGAGAAAGACCTGCGAGTGATCAAGACGGGTGGACATCGACTCTTTGAGCATGCCCCGGAGACCGCCAGGATCGTCTCGGAAATGCTGCTCGATCTGGAGAAGAGCGGACTCAATGCGGTGCGCAAGTACAGCGCGAAGTTTGACGACTGGACCCCGTCGAGCTTGGAATTGAGCGAGAGTCAGATTCAGGAGGCCATTGAAAGGACAGATCCGCAGGTCGTGCGCGACACGGATTTCTGCCAGGCCAACATGCGGCGCTTCGCCCGCGCGCAGTTGAAGACATTTACCAGGTGGCATTCCACGCAAGTGCGCTACCGGCACGTTTGCGTCACCCTTTTTGGGCAGCATACCAGCAGAAAAAGGAAACCGCCCACGGCCGCATAGGGCCGCAGGCGGTTTTACCCTCAACTGGTCGGGGCGGGCGGATTTGAACCGCCGACCTCTTGGTCCCGAACCAAGCGCTCTATCCAAGCTGAGCCACGCCCCGGGGAGTTCTCCTTGAGGTCCTTGGATTATACCATCCCCGCGTTTTCTGTCAAACCAACGCGCGCCGCAGTTCACTCCGGCCAACGCACTTGCGATCTTGCCTGAGGCCCACTCCTCTGTTATTCTCCGGGTAATGCGGTTTCATCTCTTTTTCGATTCGAGGCTGCCATGAAGACCACTCTGCGCCGACTCTCCTTCGCCGCCGCTTTGCTGACCGCCCTGCTGCTGACGGCTTGCGCCGCGCCGGACAGGCCATCGGACGTGATCTATCAAACCGGGACCATCGACGGCCTGATGGAGGGAATGTACGACGGCCCCGCGACGGTGGCCCAGTTGCTGCGTCATGGCGATTTCGGGCTGGGGGCGTTCAATGCGCTCGACGGGGAGATGGTGGTGCTGGACGGCGGCTGCTATCGCGCCGACGCAAAGGGCGCCACGCACAAGGTGGCTGCGTCCGAGCAGAGCCCCTTCGCCACGGTCACTTTCTTCCACACGCAGCGCGGCGCGACCGCCGGCCAGGCGGATATGGCGGCGCTGGAGAAGGTGGTGGACCAGCTCGCGCCGGAGAGGAATCTGTTCTGCGCGGTGCGCGTGGAGGGGCTGTTCGCGCAGGTGCGCACCCGCAGTGTGGTGCGGCAGGTGAAGCCGTACCCGAAGCTGGCCGCGGCTACGGCGAATCAGCCCACGTTCGACCTGAGCGACGTGCGGGGGACGCTGGTGGGGTTCCGCTGCCCCTACTTCGTCAAGGGGGCGAATGTCCCGGGATATCATTTCCATTTCCTCACGGATGATCATTCGCGCGGCGGGCATGTCCTGAACTTCCGGCTGGCCGCGGGGGTTGTGCAGGTGGATGTCATTTCCAGGTTCCGCCTCTCGCTGCCGAGAGATCCGACCTTCACCGAGGCGGAGTTCCCGCAGGAGCGTCCGGGGGAACTGGAGAAGATTGAGAAGGGGCGCTAGCGGGCTGCCAAGTAACCCCGGTTGCAGCCAGGATTGGCGCGGGCTAGAGCGCTTTTATTTTTTATAGCTACGATGTATAATGTTGGTCATGAGACCCACATCCATAGATCTTCGCAAGCGAATTGTGGCGGCGCGCCTGAAGGACCACCAATCCATGGGGCAAATCGCCGAGCGTTTCGGGATC
>CAIUPP010000039.1 GCA_903901045.1 uncultured Planctomycetota bacterium | reverse complement strand
GCCGGCTATCCACCGGCTTGCGTCCGCCTTTCGGCGAGGGTTTGACCTTCGGCAACAGCGGTTCGATCTTCGCCCATTGTGCGTCCGTCAGTTCGTCTCGATGTCTTGCCATGAAAAGATTCTCCTTTCCACGGCAAGGTTAAACATCTCTGCATGAAAATTAAAAGCTTACATCTAACAAGGTTGTGAAACCGGTTCTAGACATGTAGCGCGGACTATCAAGTCCGCGACAATATATTCGCGGGTTTCATAACTCGCGCCACAGTTGTGAAACCCACGCTAAGTCTTGTGCATCAGCGCGATAATCCCTTCCACGCCGCGCCTCATGAACATCACCGCCAGCGCCGCGAGGATCAGGGAGGCCAGCTTGCTCAGCACGCGCGTTCCCGCCGCGCCGAGCCAGCCCAGCAGCACGCGCGACCAGAGCAGCGCCAGACCCGTCAGCAGGATATTCACCGTCACCGCCAGCGTCGTCACCGTGACGCCCACCTCGGGCGCATCGCGCAGCAGCAGCGACGTCGTCAGCACCGCCGGCCCGACGATCAGCGGCACCCCCAGCGGCACCGCGCCGATGGTCGCCTCCGAGATCGCATGCCGCCGGCGCTCTGTCCCCGCCACCAGGTCCGCCAGCGCGATGACGAACAGCAGCGCGCCGCCGGCCACCAGGAAGTCCGGCTCCGTCACCCCCAGCATCCGCAGCAGCAGCTTGCCGATGAAGATGAAGCCGATCGCCACTACCAGCGCGGTCGTCACCGACTGCGCGATCACGCGCCGCCGCGCGCTCTCCTCCATCTCGCCGCACAGCGCGGCGAACAGCGGCACCACCGCAATGGGATCCACCGCGACGAACAGCGGAACGAACGCCAGCCAGAATGAACGCATGGTAACCTTTCCTCAAAGCGCTTCCGCCGTCCGCCCGGCGTTCATTATCCCCCTCGTCCGCCGCCTGAATCAACTGCACCGGGGGAACGCGGGCGCGTGCCATCTCTCAGCCGGGCGGGCATCATTATCGAAGGAGAGACGCCGCCGGTTGCCATTCACATCCCGCCGGCGGCTGCGAGAGTGCGATCCATGCCGCTCACCCCTGCATCGCCTGCCGAATGGCGGCGACGACCCTCTCGGCGGCGCCTGCCTGACGCGCGGCGAGCTGCCTGGCCCCTTCGCTCATGCGCCGCCACAACCCCTCATCCTCGGCCAGCCTCCGGCTCGACGACACCAGCGCCTCGAAATCGCCGTTGAAGGCCAGTCCCGCGCCGGTGAGGGCCAGGATATTGTCGGGGTTCACCGTCAGCGAAAGAATGGGGGTGCCTGCGCCGGCCGCTTGGACGAAGGTGTTCGGGAAACCCTCAGCGCGGCTGGTGCAGACGCAGGCCTTGTGCGAGGCGAAGAATTGGCGCACTTGCGGATACGGCGCTCCGGGGATGAAGCGCAGGTTCGGCGGCGCGGCGGCGCGCAAACGCTCGATATCCCGCCCCGGCTGGCGCTGACAGACCATGGTGAAAGGCAGGTCGGGCAACCGGCGCGCCAACTCGATGAACAACTCCGGGGCTTTGAAATCGATATCGCGTCCAACCCACAGAAACCCCGCGCGCGTCCCCTCCCCCGTGGATGTCGCATGCGGCAGGCTGGGGAGAATCGAGGCTTCTCGCCGGTAGACGCGCTGGAGCGCCTCCTTTTGATAGCCGTTCTGGCATGTCAGCACGTCGGCGTGGCGCAAGCCGAAATGATGTGCGCGGCGCGCCAGGAAGGAAAGCGTGGCCTCCGCCAGCCCCGCGGCCTCTTCGTCGTGGGCGACCATGTGCATGTGCCGCCCGCCTCCCCAATGCGCGGCAAGGCAGGTCAATCCGTTGATCGAACTGGCTCCGCGCGTGACGTACAGCCGGTGATGACCCCGCTTCAGTTTGAGCAGCGCCGGCGGGAAATGACGGGGGCGAAGCCGCAACTCCGGCGTCAGCGGCAGCAACGGCTCGAAGCGAATCCCTTCCTCCGTCAGCGGCCCTTGCCCCAGGTCGGCCACGTAGAGCGTCACCGGGATTTTCTCGGCCGCCAGCGCCTGCGCGAGCAGGTAGAGTTGCGTCTCCGCGCCGCCGACAGGCAGGCCGGTCTCAGGGCGCGCCAACGTCAGCGCCGTCAGCGAGACGATTCCGACGCTTCCGTCCAAGAAATCTCCTTTCACCCCGCAGCGCGTCGCTCAAGAGGCCGCCGGGGCAAAGCCTTCGGGAGTGGAATATAGTCTAGAGCCCTTGGCGCGCGCAAGGGCCGCGCGCGCGGCCCCCAGCGCGTTTCCCCTGCCTGCCCGGCGGTTTGACTTCGCGATATTGGGCGCGCTAAAGTGCAGGCGAACAAGGGCGCTGAGTTTTTTGCGGCAAAGAAGGAGATCGTAGTGAGTATTCAATGGAGATGCGACGGCTGCAACAAGCTTCTCAAGGCCGGCGAAGCCTCGGCAGGCAAGAAAGTGCGATGCCCGGGTTGTGGAGAGATTCTGGTCGTTCCCGAGAACGCCGCCCCTGTCGCTGCCGCGGCGCAGCCGAAGGCGAAGCCTGCCGCAGAAGAGCCGGCCAAGCCCGTTGCCAAGCCTGTCGCGCCTCCGGCGCCTCCCGCAGCCAAGCCACCTGCGCCCCCCTCGGCCGCGCCTGCCGCCGACCCGGACTCAATAGATTTGGAATCGCTCGACAGCGGCTCGCTATCGCTGGGATCACTCCCGGATGGGGACCTGCCCGACGAGCCGGAGACTCCCACGTTGCTGGTGGCGGGCCGGAAGGCAGGCGCAGAAGCCGTCGCGGCGGATGGATGGAAGGGGCGGCTGAAAGAGAAGAAGAACCTGCTCATTGCAGTCGGCGTCGTCGTGCTGATTCTCGCAGGCGCAGGCTTCACCGGCCATCTCGGCCTGGCCATCGGGCTCGGCTTGCTGCTGGGCATTCCCGCCCTCGTGATCGCGGGCTTCTGGAAAGTGTTCACCAAGGCCGCTCAGCCGGGTTGGGCCGCGATCGTCCCGATCTACAACCTCGTCATTTTGGTGAAGATCGCAGGCAAGCCCGTCTGGTGGGTCGTTCTGTGCCTCGTTCCGATCGTCAGCATCGTCATCCTGCTCCTCGTCTCCATCGCCGTCGCAAAGAAGTTTGGGAAGGGAGCGGGGTTTGCGGTCGGGCTGCTCCTTCTCCCCATGGTCTTCTACCCGATACTGGGGTTCGGCAGCGCGGAGTACCAGGGGGAATAGCAGGCGCCAGACAGCCGCTGCGCCGGAGTAATGCGGCGGCCCGGCGGCCAGACAACGAAGAAGCCTTGGATCGCAATGGGGTTCTTGCGCTTCCAAGGCTTCACAAGGCGGCCTGCCGCGATCGTGGGCAGTCGAGGCAAATGGCGCGCCCGGACCGGTTCGAACGGTCGACCTGCGGTTTAGGAAACCGCCGCTCTATCCAGCTGAGCTACGGGCGCTTATGACAAGGTATGACGTTAGGTCGATGGGGCGACTCATGCCGATGCCCACAGTATGTCCTAACGAGACAGCGGCGTCAAGTCAGGCGTCCGGATGCACCTGTCTTTGAGACTTCTCTGTTTTCGACTGAAGAAGAGTTATCGTAGCAAACCTACAGGAGGCGGCACACGCCCTGTAACGGCTCATCGCCCCTTCTGGGACACTGCCGCTGTCAGATGGAATTCCCGAGAACGACGAGTGTCCTCGTTCATCAGAACTCCCAATTGCACTTGGGTGCCGACAGCGGCTGTATTGAAATATCGGAAAATACCGCCTCGCCGTCTTCGATGAATAGTCCCGCACGACCATTGCGCCGAGGCAGGTTCATGCGAGCAAGAACCAACCGGCCATTGATGTTGAACTCAATGGAGGGGCCGAACACGATCACACGCAACCGATACTTTCTGTCCGCGACCGGGGCGACATGGCACGTCTGCTCGACACTGCGGCCGCGCCAGAGTGAGTCGGGCCCCCGGCGACGGTTGTAGACGTACTTGACCAATTCCGCCGAGAACCGTCCGGGAATGACTGTGGCATACATTCCCTGATCACCCATTGTGTCCGCACGAAAGACCAGGCCGAACTCCTTGGCAGGGTTCTTTTCGTTCAAGGCGAGATCGGCGCAGAGAATGAAGTCCTCATGATCGCGCTGCGTGAGCCAGATGGCCGGGCCGTTCATCCTGCTTGCGCGCAGGAGCCCGCGCGACCACCGCCATGTTCCGCACGATGGGGCCGCAGGGGTTCGCGCGCCGATCTCTTTGCGCCGACTACGATATAGGGACGACCAGTCAAAGCTCTCAACGCTTAGTGCTCCGTCGGGCACGACGTTGGCGGCCTTCGGGCTGGCTAGCATGGCGTACCCACCGCCTCCATTGGCACCCCAGTCCCTGAGGCCACGCTGCCAGTGGAAGAGATGCAGCTTACCTCTCCAGACGCAAGGGCGGACGGAGAAGTTGCCGGAAGGAAGCAACGTGTCGTCGGCCATCCGGCGGTATGGGCCTTCGATCCGTTCCGCCACGCGGTAGACTTGCCGGCCAGGCCCGCCCGCGATGGCTACCATATAGAAGCGGCCATCCGCTTCGAAGACGGAAGGACATTCCCAGTCAAAACAGTTGCTCGGCGTGCAGGCCGGAGGCTTCACCTGCCAGTGGTGGCCGTTCTTGCTGGTGAAGTATCCGGCACATCCGCGGCGATTGAGGAGCCCCTGGTTCTGCCTGGCGCAGATGAACCCATGACAGACGCCGTCCTTCACTACCACATGGGGATCGCGCCAGTCCACGCGGTAGTTCCCCTTTTGCACGGCCTCATACCAGCGGGGGTCGGCCTTAATCACCGGGTTCGTTTTCGACTTCGTCCAGTGAATCAGGTCCGGGCTGGTCGCCAGGCCGGTGGTCTGCATCAGGCCGCGCTGGGAGAGCGCCGTGTAGAGCATAAACCAATGGCCGTCCTTCTGGAAGACCCCCATCGTCCAGATTTGATCACCGTCAAAGTCGTCGGGATCACCGGTCCTGATGGCCGCCGGCAGCGGCGACCAGTTGATGCCGTCATCGCTTGCCAAGTGACCAATGGTGTCGTGGCTGGGAAGCGAGAGGTAGAAACAGTGCAGTTGTCCGTCCTTTGCCACAACATCAAAATCCCCGATCTCGTTCGGGTCTTGCCCGGAGATAAAGTACATGTTTTTCGACCTCCTTTACAACTGCCTTGAATGCGCGTCGTCTCTCACGCCCATGGCTTGGCGGATACAACAGTCATTGTGATTCGTTCGCAAATCACGGACTCCGAACCGTCATGAGACAGCAGGGCGCGCGCCTCCGTTGCAGCGAGGGCTCAGTCTGCGCCTGGCATCAGATCTTCCTTGACGACAAGCCGCAGGTCGTCCACATACTGGGTCGTGGCGGTTTTGCCGGTGTTCCAGCCGCACTGCATCCACACGCCTCTAATCGGTTTCTGAGCGTCCAGGACGCCGCTCAACTTGAACCGCGTCCACTCGCCGGGCTTGCCGCGCGCCACGTCGTTGATCGCACAGCCGAGGTCGGTGGGCCTGCCTTCGGCATCAAGACCGTTTGTGCATACGCGGAACATCACCGGTTCGGGATCCGCCCCCTTCTCTACGAAGATCCATCCGCTCAGAACGAGCGTCTTTCCTCTTGCCTTGAGGACGTCGGAGGAGACGCCCCCATTGAAGAGAAACGACACGTCCGGCATCAGATCCTTTGGCGTGACGTCGACCATCAGCGACCACTCGCCGTCCTTGACGTTGTCTTTGCTGAGGTGGAGGTACTTTTGGACATCATTGCGCGCGGGAGAGGTGCATAGGGACCAGTCAGCGGGTTGCCCGTTCTTCTGTACTTCGAATGAACCGTTCAAGATGTACGATCTCGGCCTCTCGGCCGCTGGGACGGGGAGCAGGGAGGCCCGGCCGTCGCGGGGCATCGGCAGCCGATCGAAGGCCAGAAAACCCCCACCGCCCATTGTTCCCGCGTAGATATAGCGGGGATCGAGGTCGTCTTCCTTGACGTTCATGATGCGGAGATGGGGGATGTCGCCTGTGATGTCGAGCCAGGTCTGGCCGTTATCAGCGGAACGAAACACGCCCGCGCGCGGTTGCTGCGCGAATACGGAATCCACGCCGACGAAAACTAGGTCGCGATGCCGTCGGCTCGGCCAGATGCGCACGATCCATTCCTTGCCGATCGTGTCCTGCAGGTTGCGGTCGGGCCCCAGCGCAAAGCCGCGGTTCGCCCAAGTCTTGCCGCCATCGGTGGAGATGAACAGGCCCAAGTTCTCGTCCGCGGCGTAGAGTCGCTGCGGATCGAGCGGCGAGACCTCAAACGCCGGGCAGGATTTCACTGGCGATTCCACCGTCTTCCACGTCTCTCCGTTATCGGTGCTCTTGATGATGGCGGCGAGCGGTTGGTCAACCTTGCCGGAGTGGCGCATCAGGTGGGCGTAAACAACCCTGCCGTCTAGGGGATCGAGCCGGACGCGGGCGAAGCCCCATGACAGGTTGTCCCACGCTTCGCCGTCGTCGTACGGCGGCAAGGTGGCTCCGAAGCTCCTGGCGATCTTGTCGTTCAGGCACACCCACTCGTGACCGCTGTCGTCTGAGCGGAACACACCTGCTGGGACGGCAATCCAGATCGTGCGCTTGTCTTTCGGGCTGCGCGGGTCCATGGCCAGCGCGTCGGTGAGGGCGGCCCATCGGTAGGGGAAACTCTTGTAGCTGCTGCACGGGAGGAAATCCTCGCCGTGGTTCGTGCTCACGTACAGGCCGCTGCGTAACGGGTTCTGTTGTGGCTCCTGATGCAGCCCAGCGACTTTGTACGAGTAGCTCAGGTCCGAAGGGTTCACCGTCGTGTTATTGTTGAACCAAGCATAGATGCGTGACGGATTGAAGGCGGAGTCGATCAGCATCGTCGCGCAGGCGCCAGCGTTCCAGATGCCCTGACCCGCCTTGAAGTGGCCGGAATCTGCGGGCTCGGTCGTCACCTTCTCCAGCGTGAACAAGGTGCGGCAGAAATCCTCGCTGCGATGCGGCCCGCCATCGTCGTCGGAAATGTAACGGTAGCCTGTGTTCGGATCAGCGGTATACACATTGAGGTAAGTCGCGTCCATGCCTGTGGACACAAAGTGCCTGTAGTTGCCGACTATCCGGCTCGTGGTGAGCGTAAACGTCCGCCCGCCGTCGTCGCTGCGTCGAAGAAAAAACATGCTCATCACGTAGACACGCTCTGGTGCGCCCATTGGAAAATAGAACCCCATGCACTCAAGGTCGCTGCGGCCGTCCTCGGAGCCGCCGTTGTTGTGGTCCATGGGCGACTCACCCACGATGCCCGTCGGGCTGAACCACGTCTTCCCGCCATCGCGCGTGATGTGGTTCGGCGCAGGGAAACGGGTCAAGCCATACGTGTTGGGGTCCGTGGGATGCGGGAACACGCACAGGACGCTGCTTCTGGGATACGGTTTTCCATCTTTGTTTGGAGGCAAGGGCAGTTCGCGCCAATGGTCGCCCAAGTCAGTGCTGCGATAGACATGCTCAAGATTCTTGCTGCTGGGCATCGTGAGCAACGGCTTGTCCGCCGTCTGGTCGAAACTCACCCGTAACGGACAGAAGTGGTTCTCCGGGCCGTGCGTCGGCGCGCCGCCGGGCCAACCTTCCATGGCCAGGGACGTCCATTTGGCGCCCCCATCCGCCGTTCGGTACCACTTCTCCTCTTTCCCGTTGCCGATCACGACCACCGGTTCGGCCCCCTTGGGGGGATAGAAAGCCTGGCACATATCCAGCGCGCCCACTCCCGGCGGGAGCGGAAAGGCTTGGACCGTCATGCCTCCATCGCGGGTGCGCAGGACCTGCTTGCGGAAGAACATAACGCAGTCGTGATCGTCGGCGGGATTGATGCAGACGGTTTGGCTGTTGTAGGTTTCGGGACTGAACTCGCCAATGCGTTGATAAGTGCGCCCGCCATCACGGCTCGTAAACGGGCCCATCTCGCCTACGAAATAGAACACGTCGGGGTCTTGATAGGACACGGCGATGCAATAGGGGCGCGTGGCCCAGTTGTTGAAGCGGCTCAAGGGCGCGTAGATTGGCCGCCAGTGCAGGCCGCCGTCGTCCGAGATATATGTGCCACCGACATCGATGCTGGCATACATGCGATCCGGTCGCGAGGGGGCCGCGGCGACTTCCTGCACGCAGCCTCCTCCGCCGGTGCCGAAGTAGCTCCATTCGAGCGGACGGTACTGGGATTCGGTCCGAGGAGGCGCGAGGACGGACGTGGTCTGGGCCGGCGCGCTCACCGGCGCGATGAAGAAACAAGCGAGCAGGAGAAGGCCCGCCTGTATGAGCCGTGCGCGAAACATTCTGTCTGTCATTTTTGGAGTCCTTCATAATTCCCCGGATAACCGGCGGCCCACGACCACCGTGGACCTTCCTGCCGATCAGTCTCCCATGCGATCCTGCAGCAGCAGGATACGGTCACAAAGCATTCGCCGCAATCGGTCGTAGTCGGCCAGGAACCAACCGTTGGGGACCTTGAACTCCCCGCCCAGGAGCTTGACGCCCTCCTCGGTCCACCGCTCGCTCGTCCACCGGTTCGGGAGCGATAGCTCGCCCGTGGTGTCGATAGTTGAGAACGTCAATCGGTCGAGAAGAGCCTCGACCTCTCGCCAGGCCGCGGCCGCCTCTTTGCGCAACGCCGCATCGGGTGAACGTTCGGCGCGCTCCGTCAGCGTGCGCAGCGTGTAGAGCAGCGTGTAGTCCTTCGTCCCCTCCCGCACAGCCTCCCATCCGATGGACGGTCCGCCCCGAAAGTCGCCGATCGGCGGGTAGGTGAAGTTCATCACCGCGGACCCCGCCTGCGAGGAAATCCCGTATCCGCCGTCGCGTTGTGACTCCTGGTAGTGCCAATCCATGAGGCCGTCGGCCTTACGGCTCCAGAGGGCCACTCCATAACCGAAGCGCATCGCTTCCGGATGAACGCCCGTGGTGTCGATGTTGTAGAGGAGCAGTTTCTTCCCGTCGTCACGGACGTGTGTGCGGTAGACGTCCCAGTTCCCGAACCCTCGATAGGACTCCGTCACGCAAACGGGCGGATGACAGAACGTCAAGAGAATACAGTCAGCGAGAGCGTAGAACTCCTTTTCGAACCGGATCGCGCTTGGGATGGGGTGATTCAACGAGTGGAGTGCGACCGGTATGCCCAGTTCCTTGAGGACATTGCCGCAGGAGCGGGTAATGGTGAAACGCTCGTCGGTGAAGGGATATGGATAACCTTCATCGTAGGGCGCTACGATGAAGTCCGGCCAATTCCGTCGCGTCTTCTCCGCAAGTACTTGGGACCACAGGTCCCGATACACGGCCGCGAACCCCGCCGTGCCGCAGGGGCCGCCGCACGACTCGGCGGCCTTGAACAAAGCCGCCGGCGCGATCAGGTACAACGGTACTGTGAACCGGGCTTCTTTGTATGTCTCCAACAACTCCCCCAACTGGTTGGCCTCATTCCAGAGGAGCTGCGGCTTGCCGGTCGGGTTGTTCGCGACGGGAATGTTCAGATTCGGGTTGAACATGAAGGTCGTCGTCATCCCGTGTTCCTTCATGTCCAGGAGCGCCGCGAGCAACCGGGCCTTTGTGTCACTCTTCAGGTGGTAGCTATACAGGCCGACGGCAACTCCGCGCGGCGTCTCGAGCCGCACCGGCAGGACATCCAATGTCAGTTGAAGCGTTTTCACTGGGGCGTTAACAGGCTCCACCACAACTTGCCCTGTATACTGTCCCGGTGGCGCGTTCGGGGGGACCTGAACGGTCAGCCAGAACTGCTGAACTCGATTGGCCGGGATGTCGAGTGATTCGAACGTTTCAATGTGGTTTGGAGAAAGCAGATACTCGTTGCTCATCAAGTCCCGGCGCTTATAAATCGAGCGCACGCGCCGGACCTCGACCTGGCTGGCGGAAATGCGGCCGCCCGCCGCGCCGGCCATCGCCAGGTCGGAAACATGGATGCGAACGGCCGTCAGGTCTCTGAGGGCGTAGACCGTAAAAGACAGCGGCTCTTTCCAGCCCGGCAAAGAAAAGGTCGCCAACTGGCGCGAGTCCGCTGCGTGGGCAGGCACGCTTTCGGGCAGGATGTATTCCAGGTAAGAGGCCGAAGAGACACAATAGCCGGAATCCCGGACTTCGTCCGCGCAAGCTGGCGCGCGCTCAGGTTGCCAACGTGCCGGAGGAAAACCCAGCGGCCAGGTCGGGTCGGGGGTGATCGGCTCGATGCGCACATCCTCGAAGCACGCGCTGCCGCCCGCGCCGGGGGTCTCCCAGGCATTGACCCCGCACCAGAGCTTCAACCACGACGTTTCGGCCGGTACGTCAAAGGCGTATGCGACAAAGCGATGCCAATCTGTTCGCCCGGAGAGGTTGTACAGGCCCCAGCGGAGGTGCCCCTCCAGCGGCGCCCATGTGCAGGCCTGCCGGAGGAACTTCTTTTGTGCCGAACAGTAATCCACGCCGATGTGCGCCCGAGTAACGCCCGTCAGATCAGAACGGACCCATCCGGTGATGCGGTAGAGCGTCTCGCCCTGCGTGCGCGGCACCCAGCGGCAAAATCCGCTCAGGTTGTCCGCCGCCTCGATTCGGATTGAACTCCCTCCGGTCACTCGGGAGGAAGGCTCCACGCGCACGTGGTCTGCATCGCCGATGCGCTCCCATTCCGCCGGCAGGTCGCTCGACTCCTGGGCATCTCCCTTGACAAGGTAAACGCCGAGAAGGGCAAAATCCCATGCGATATTGCCTGCCTGCCCGGCATCGACCTGCAAGCGCACCGCCTGTCCCTTGTGCACTGGGAGGGACTCGGCCAGCCAGTTGTCTTTATCGAGGCATAGGCTCCTGGCAGGCGTCCCCGCCGCGGTCGCCCGGACCCTGACACCGTCTGCCAGGCCCTTCGTCACGGCTCGGGCGGCCGGGGCATCGAGCTTGCCAATGAGCAGGAGCGTCCCCTCTTCCCACGCCGTGAAATCCACGAGCATCGGGTCCATCTCGGCGGCCGGCCGCGCGGCGAACAGGCCGGGCGGTTCCTTCTTGGTCGCGGCGTGGGGAACGAATCGGCCGAACCCAGGCGCCAGGGACCAGCCGTCGGGCTGAGCGACGCGATGAAAGACAGTCCCCATCTGCGAGCGGACCGTCAGCGTCTCGACCCGGTCAGCCAGGGGATCTGCCCTCGCAAGCGTCCCGTCGCGCAACAGTCCTGCCGCGAGCGCTTCTTGACGTTCATAGGCCTCGACCCCGGCAGGGTCGAGGAAGAGGATCTCGCCAAACTGGCCGGTGTCGATAGAATCAGTCGTTGGCGCCCAGGAGAAGACCGCCTGGGTCCCTGTGCCCGGCCGCGCGTCGAGGTAGTGGGCATTGAAGCGCCAGCGGTCGCCGTGCACGGGCGGAAGATGGGCCGCCCCGACAAATTCGTCGAGCCGTATGCGTCCTTCAAGCGTCCAACCGCCGGGCCGTGGCTTCGTCCGGCATTCCAAGCTGGGCGCCGTCCAACTGCGCAGGATGCGCGAGTCGCCGTTGCGGTGTCGCACCCAGAGAGAATCCCAGATGACGCCGTTAGAGTTGAAGTCCGTCTCGTAGTACTCGCCCCGTCGGTCGCCGGGGTTGAGGAGGAGTTCGAAGCAGTCGCCCTCCCACACGCGATCGTCCCGTGCGGCGCCGACGCAGACTGGGGTCGCATCCTGCACCGTGGCGGAGAAGTACAGGTAAGCGTCATCCCACAGTAGGCGGAATACGGTGCGCGGCTTGGTTTGGAGCAGGCCGTTGACCGGCTCGTCCACAGCGGCCGCCTCCGCGCCGGCCCAGCACGAGTCGGATAAGTCCCCGTCCAACACAGGGGGCAACTCGGCGCGAACGCAAGGGTAACTCATTCGCGGGGAAAAGCCGCATCCTGCGGCCAACAGGACGATGGACGTCACGGCAAGTCCGGCGTATTGCGCGCAGTTGCTCAGTCGCACGATCCCTCCTCCGATATGAAGCAACAAGCCCATGGGCCGAGTCCGCCGACGTCCAGGCAATGCCCCGCGCCGGCTGCCGACGCTGATGCCGCCTTCGCTTCTTCTCCATTGGGCGTCATGAGGTCGAAGCGTCCTGAAGAGGCCAGACGCAGGGTCACCCCCGGCACGGCGTCCTGGCTGGCGTTCAGCAGGAAGAAGCAGCGCTTCCCGTCGCCGCGCGCGCGCGCCCAGACATGGACGCGCCCGTAGCTCTCGACCATGGCCGGCAAATCGCCTCGCGCGAGCCACAAGAACACTGCGCGCAGTTGCCGGACCTTGATCAGGCTGTGGATGAATGCCCAGGGGCTGTATCCGCATACTGCCACACGGCCGCCCAAGGCATTCTCGAACAGGGTCAGGCAACTCCCGCGATCTTCCCCCTCGTAGTTCTCGATCTGCGCGAGGACGCTGGCGCCCGGCATGGGTTCCAGCCGGTACGACCGCTCCGGCTCATGCGAGAAGAATGCGGGACGCGCATCCCGTGTCAGGCCCTGCCCGTTGCCATTCAGCGGGTGCTCGGACAAGCGCTCCAGGACGTCCCGCTCCACCGGCTCCAACCGCGTCACACCGGTCAAATGCCCCAGGCCGCGCTCGTGCAGCTGGCGGCATGCCTCTGCGTCCATGAATACCCCGCCGCGCAGGAATTCCGTCAGTGCTCCGCTGCTGAACAGCGCCGGCAACGGCCCGGCCAGGGTCGTTGCGCACCGCGCCGCGGGGCTGTACGCGATCGGCAAACCGATCTCGCCAAGCACCTGTTGCGCACGCAGCGACACGATCCCGCCCTGCGGCGCGAACCAGTCCTTCGCATGCCCCTGCGCCAGAAAAAGGTCGTCGGTCCATGCAGGATAAATGCCAGCCACCGCAGCGCGCCCTGCGGCACGGCGGATGCGCTCGAAGAATGAACGATTCCGCGCCGTCTGTTCCAGGAACGGGCGGTGTTCCTCCTCAGGCTGCTCACGGTACGGAAGAACGTTATGCTGGATACCGGTGCAACCGACCGCCAGATCGACGGCGCACTCCACCATCGTCATGTGCACGCTCTTGAGCAGCTTCTGATACGGGATGTTCTCGATCTCCCCCTGCACCGCCGTCACCCATTCGGGCAGCCCTGCCACCTGCCTGCCAATGGAGTGCGCCTTGCTGATGACTTCTCTCGGACCGTTGTCATTCCAAAACCCGGCCCCTGGCCGCCAGAGCACGCGAGCGCCCGTAGGGCCGGTCAATGTCCGCGCATGTTCTCGATAACCGTAACCGTCGTACACGAATTCTCCGGTCATCAGCCCGATGGGGAGATGAGGATCGACGGCATGGACGGCGCGCTCCGCCGTCTGCATCACCCGGCGCAGTCGGTCACGGTTGAATTGCAGCCACGCCCGACGCAACCGGGGGGCGTCGGGGGAGGCGTCATTCCAGGCATTGAGGAGTTCCTGCCGCGCATACGACCCGCCCACACGGCGGCCGAATTCTTTCAGGCAACCGCTACAATAACAGGCCAGCGTGACCGGTTCATGGTATTGCAGGCGGAAGTCATCGTCCAGCCAGATTACATCCGGCCTCGCTGCCGCTGCGGCGCTGTATAAGGCGGCCACGTAGTCGAGGAAATATAGGTCGGCGGGACACGCGGCGGACTGGCAGATGGCGCCATCCGCTCCCACGATGCGCGCCCAGTTCTCGGGCAGGCTCCCCGACGCCCCCTCCTCGCGATGTCCGATCGTAGCCAGAATATTGATCCCGGCCCGCACGCCCAACTGCTGCCGCGCCAGGGCCATGGCCCGGCGCAGCCGCTCCATCCGCGCGCGCTCCCGATCCAGGCGCATGGGGGCG
This sequence comes from uncultured Planctomycetota bacterium, assembly GCA_903901045.1. GTDB lineage: Bacteria > Planctomycetota > Brocadiia > CAIUPP01 > CAIUPP01 > CAIUPP01. The sequence continues at coordinate 25,496 of CAIUPP010000039.1, read as the reverse complement.
TGATAGCATTCGTTAAAGAAGATCAGCTCGTCAACCGACCGCTTTGCGCCGGCAAAGAAGGACAATAACTTCTCAAGCGCCGCGTCCGTCAGCCAGTGTTCCGGCCATATTCGGTACAAGATGAGGGGGTCGGTGGATGAATGACCTTCTGCGGTATCCAACATTCATTCCTTGCCGGGTTCAACCCGTGCCGTTCGTCATGAGGCGGTTTGGGCCATCGAGTCGCGGCGCTGACGCGGTTTGCAGACAGGTGTGCATGTTGTCGAGGCGAAGTACGGGCGTAGGCCATGAGCCCCGCGACCCGCCCGCGGCAAGCGGGCGGGTCGCATGACTACGGATCTCATCCTTCAGGCGAATGCTTACGGGTACGCCACGGGGTTGTTCCAGGCATCCGTCCCGCCCACGTCGATGCCGGAGGCGACGTCAAATGTGTTCCAGATCTCAAAATCACGGCACCCGTTCTTCAGGTTCGTGTCATACACCTTATTTTCCATGAAGGAGTTGCCCAGGCACGTCACATGTCCGGTCACGGCCCCGCCAGAGTCCGTCGGGGCGTCTGGGGTGCCGAGGTCGAGCCAACTCCACATGATCCGCTGCTGCGGATCACCATACCATTTGGCGCTCCAATCGCCGTAGAGGACATTGTAGCCGTCGCGGTGAAGCTGATACCCGAGCCCCGGCTTGTTCTTGAATGCGGTTGGTCCCGTGCGCATCCAACCATCAGATACCATGGCACGCGACCCCAGGAGTTTTTGAGACCTGAATACCGGCTCCAGGGCTTTGACGTGGAGGCGAGGCTTGACGTTGGGGATGTAGAACGGCCACTCGCGCGGATTCGGGGCAGTCCCTCCCCATTGGCCGTCTTCGACGAGCGTATTGCGGTAGGCGTACGTCGACTGGTACGCCAGGCCGCTGACCCCATTATTGCACCACGTGCCGACGCCGAAGATCCGGTCGGGACTCTTGTACTGCATGTCAGCAGCGCTGGGGCCGCCCAGCTTCTTCCACATCAACGGGTCGATCCACATGAACGTTTGGAACGTGCCACCGGGCTTGATGAAGTTCTCGGTGAAGGTTTGGCCGAACGATGGACAGAACAGGCAGTTGCCGTCCGGAAGTGAGTTCGTGCTCAAGAGCAACCCGAGATACTCCGGCATCATGTAGAACTGGCCGTCGGGCATGGCAACACCCGCAGTGCGGAGTGTTCCAGTGCCGTCCTTCAGTGCGATCCCCGCAACGGCGAAATTCTGATTGTTCTTTAATGAATATCCCCAGCAGTCCACCGTCCCGCGCCCCCTCGAGTCGACGAAGGGGAACGTGCCGGCAGGACTGGAACTGGCGCCTGGAACCGCGGGGTAGTAGCCGGCGTAGTCGCTGCAGTAGCTCTCCGTGGCTTTGGCAATCTGGTTGAGATTGTTCAGGCAGGAGGTGCGCCGCGCCTTCTCCCTCGCTGCCGCCAAAGCCGGCAGCAGCATTCCGGCCAGAATAGCGATGATCGCTATCACGACCAGAAGCTCGATCAACGTGAATGCCGACAGAAACGTCCGCAAAGCTCTCACGGTTGGCCTCCTTTCGATAGGTGTGACTTCGATTGACTCAGCCCACGTTACGTCCCTGCGACGCTCGGTTCCTCCTTTCCAGCCGGCTATAGGTCCGGCAGGCGAAGTCTCTGTGAAAGAATGGACGTCATGTGGCTGGCGAGAATCCGCAGCCGCTCCTCGATTCGCTCCGAAGGCTCTTCGACGATGTGCCGGACTTGGTCGCCTAGCAGATGCCCGGCCACGTCATGTTGAGGCGTCCGTAACTTCGGCGGGACATTGTGAAGCATGTGGCGGCCGAAGGGCAGGGCATCGCGCAAGGGCTGCGTCGCCGGGGAGACATCATCGCGCGCGCGATCCATGGAGAGCGGGACCCGCTCGCAACCGTGCCACCAGTTGTAGTAGTAGTCGGGGCACAGCGTCAGGAACTGAAGCCCTGACTCGCGCGCGGCCTTGCCCTTGACAAGGGCCAGGCCGTTGGCTTCAACGGGTGCAATCCCCTTCTGGTACTCCGGCACACATCGGAGCGACAAGCGAAAGCTCGCGTTTGCGCGCGCATGCGCGTAACGGCTCCCATAGGACATCAACATGGCCGCGCGTCCCTGCGTGAACAATGCAAGGTCCGACCGCTGCGAAGGAAGGGATTGCGTCAGGCGCGCCAGGCACTGGATCGCCCCGTAGCCTTCCGCAGAATCGAGGGTGCAGCGAGACCCATCGTCGCTGAAGTGGTTGCCGCCATTCTGCCAAACAAAATACGCGAACGTGAAGTAGTTTGGCGCAAGCGCCAGCCCGTGCTGCCCGCGCTCCGGGCGGTGCAGGCGAGCGGCCAGGTCGAGCATGTCCGCCAGCGTCCAGTCCGAGCCCGGCAATGGCACGCCGCACTGATCGAAAAGGTCTTCATTCAGGAATACGGTGAGGGCGTCAATCCCAGGGCCGGAGGCGAGCAGACGCCCCTCATGGCAGAACGGCGCGATGGCCGGGTCGTCAATGCGGCGGTCCCAGCGCGGCAGCAAGATGTCTGTCAGGTCTTCGAGACCCGATGCAAAGCAGGGAAGCACCGGACTGTACATCCGCCGCACAATGGCGTCCGGGGCGCCTTCCCGAATCGAAACACCCGGCATCTCGCGTTGAAGCCGGTTCAGAAACGCCACCCTGGATTCGTGGCAAATCGGGCCAAGTTCCGGGACGCGGAGTTCGCGCGGATCCCCGCCATCACGGACCATAGTTTCAGACGGGCCTGATGCCGCGTATATGCCGCTGCCGCGCTTGGTGGTCACCCACCCTTCGCGCTTCAATTCCTGGATGGCGCGGTTAAGAGTTGTGGATGTGACTGAGAACTCACGGGCCAGGTCCGCAGCAGAAGGGAGCTTCGCGTCGCGGTGGAACGTCCCGTTCTGGATAGCATTGGCAATGCTTCGCTTGACTTGGATGTAGGTCGGCACATGCGAACCACGATCCAGAACGGCAAATGTGTCTGGAATATGTGCCACGGTTTTGACTTCCTTATTCTACCTAAGTACACTTATCGTAACGTACGGATTCCTCATTGTCAATATCCAAGTGAACTTGGAGGGTGCTGGAATGCTGCAGTCCCGGAAGAGGATTCAGCCAAAGTCGTGCGGCTTGGCCTGCATCACGGTGGGCGCGCTTATTCTTGCCGCCGCAGCAGTGATGGCCGCTGAAGTTCCCTTGACGGTCACTGAGCCTACCGGGATCGCGCGTCGGAATGACGTGGTGACCACTGGCGTGCCTCTGCCCCGACAAGCGCTCATGGACGCCGGTTCGGTCCGCCTCGTAGACGGAGAGGGCAAAGACGTTCCGGCGGATGTGCGTATCACGGCACGGTGGGACGATGGGTCGGCCATGTGGGTGATGCTCGACTTCCAGACGTCCCTTGATGCGAATCAGACCCTGAACTACCGACTGTTGTACGGACCAGAGGTCAAGGCGCGGGCCCAAGTGGGAGGAATTGCAGTCACGGAGTCGCCGGAGGCGTTTACGGTCAACACGGGCGCGCTGACGGCGCGGGTCAACAAGCGTTCCTTCAGCCTGCCCGAAGCCGTGACGCTCTCGGGAGGAGCGCAGGTGCTGCGCTCTGCCGGACAGATGTTTCTCGACGTGGAACGTACCCCGCCGGGCCCTCCACAGGAAGAGAACTGGCTGCGCAAGAGCGGCGCGCAGGCCGGGACCTCGGCCGAGCGCTTTGTTCCCTCAGGGTCGAAGAAACCCTTCGTCGCTGCGGTTGAATGGAGCGGCGCGCAGCGGACGGTCATTCGACTGGACGGTTGGCAGGCGAATGCGGCCGGACGGGAGGAGTACCCTTACACGGTACGGTTGACCTTCCATGCCGGGAAACCATGGATCTGGGTTACGCACACAGTCGTCTTCTCCGCAAATGTGAAAGAGGACTTCCTGCGCCGGTTGGCACTACGACAGCAGTTTGACCTGACCGGCGCGCGGTCAGTCCTGTTCGGCGGCGCAACGCCGACCGAAATGCCGGCCGGGACGCAGTTTGCCGCGATGCTGGAAAAAGGTCCCTCCGTCCTTCGCCACAAGGTCGCCTATCCCGACGTGCAGCCGGTGGTTTATGAGATCAGTGCGGGCCGTTCCGAGAAGGAGCTGACGGCCGCCGGGGCGGGCAAGTGGGCGAAGGGGTGGGCCACGTTGCGCGGACAACGCGCGGCCGCGACCGTGGCCATCCGCCATTTCGATAAGCTTTTTCCCAAGGAAATCGCCGTGGACGCGGCGGCAGGGACGATCACGGAATACCTGTGGCCCGATCAGGGCGACCAGGTGTTGGACCTCCGCAGGCGCTACGACGAGGTGGAAGACAAGGTGCATTACGACCTGGGCAACTACCCGAAAGGTGGGCGGGGCATTGCGAAGACCCATGAAGTCCTCCTTTGGTTCCATGATGCCGGCCTCACTCCCACCGAAATTGAAAACACCGTCGCATCCTTCAACCAGCGGTTGGTCGCCCTCGCGTCGCCGGAGTGGTATTCCGGGGCCGGCATCCTGCCCCGGTTCCACCGGCGAGACGTCGCGCGTTTCCCCCGGCTGGAGACTTACACCGACCTGGCCATGGAATGGCGCCTGCGCAACCAGTCGCAGTTCGGTTGGTACGGCTTCGTGGACTTCGGCGACATCCTTTTCACCGGGTACGAGATGCCCACACAGGCAGGGGATTCGGGACCCAAAAGTTGGGTATCACGAGGCTATATGGGCTGGCTCAACAACGATGGGGCCACCGATCGCGTCACCCTCGTGCAGTTCCTCCGCAGCGGCGACCGGCGCCTCCTCGACTTCTGGGAGAACCTCGTGCGCCACGTGACCGATATCGATACGGTCCATTTTGACGAAGATCCCGGAGCCATCGGCGGCGGTCACCGGCATGATGAACAGCATTGGGGCAACTTCCTTGTCGGCTACGGCACGGCCACCTTTGGCGCAATGGATATGTACCTGCTCCTGGGTGACCTGCGCTGCCTGGACGTGGCGAAGGAATACGCCAACTTCCACCTGCATGGCGGCGGACCGGAGGATGAGTATGTCGGCGAGTACCTGGCTCGTATGGCCGCGGTGACCGGCGACAAGAGCTGGCAGACAAAGGCCAAGGAAAACGCCCACGGAAACTACTACGGTTTCAATACCGGCGACTATGGCCAATTGGACCGTCCGCATTTTCGTTCGCCGACCATTCAGCTCCCGTCGTTGATGGGCTACCTGCTGCTCACCCGTGACGCTGAAATGTCGGCGCGCTGGCTCCAGGTCGCGCGCAAGCGCCTGGAGAGGCCTGGCCTGAGCTTCGGCGGCGCTCAATATGCCTTCGCCTGGCAACTGGAGAAGGACCCCGCCTTCCTCGACGCCCTCAAGTTGATCCACTCGATGTGGGACCCCTACTGCGTCCCCGCTCTGGAGGAATTCTGGCCGGACAAACTTCTCAAGAAGCCCTTGCGCGAGATGACGTTCGAGGAGTTGATCCCGCTGGCAAGAAGTTCGGTGAATAATCCCAACGCCACGGATTTCAGCGCGCTTTCGGTTTTTCCTTATATGCTGGCCGATGCGGTGGAAGCAGGCCTGACAGAGAAGGACCTGCTAGACTCGGCTCCCCGCTTGCGTAAAGGCGGGGTCGGCTGGGACTGGGGCTGGTCCGGCGTGCCGCTGAAAGGGATCGACCGGGCGCGCGTGCGGACACTGGACCTGCGCTCGGCAGCCAACGCGAACCCGTGGAACGAACTTCGCGTGGACGGCAAGCCTGCTGCCGGCGCCCCCCCTGTAGGCGGGGATACGCTCCGCCTGGACTTCCTCGTGTGGGATGAGGTGGAACCCGGTTGTTACCCCGTGCGCGAGATGAGCGTTTATCCCGTGGTCTTCCGGAATGATTTCTCCGTCCGCGAAGAGGAAAGCTACGTCTACGGGCTGCCTTGGGGCGGACGCATCGAACTCTCGGGCGTTCCCTTCGACCTCATCCATCCGAGCGCCAACACCGGGAAAGCGGCGGTCGTACTCCACGACAAAGAACTGGTGCGTGTGCCCGTGCGCCTTAAGGCGCGGCGATTCTTCCTGCTTTGCACGGCCGACGCGGCGCAGTTCAATCACGACATCGGCGCACAATTGACCCTTCGGTATGCCGACGGACAGGCCGAGACCGTGGATCTGCGCAATCTGGAACAATACGAGCGCTGGAATTACTGGGGGTTAGCCACCAAGGCCAGCCTCGCGCGCGCCTTCAAAGTTTCGCCGTACTGGGATGGCACGACGACGCTTCTGAATCTCCTGGAGGTCCCCTTACGCTTTGAGCAACTGGACAGCATGGAACTCGTGGATACCGGCAAAGGGCATCGGCTGTCCTTGCTGGCCGCCAGCGCCGAAGTAGACGATGCCGTGGCAGTCGGACAGCCGATAGTCTGCGATCTCGCGGCTATGCGCGAGGGCGGCTCCGGCTGGATGCCAGGCACCAAACTCGCCGTGAAAGGCGCGGGCACGGTTGACTTCCCCGGCTCCGCCACCTATCACGTTGCCGTTCCCGCCGGCTCTTACCGCGTGGATATCGAGGCCATGAACGGCGCCAGCGGGCTCTTCGAGGCGCTCATCAACGACCGACCAGTCGCCACGCCGTGGACGCTTTCGAAGGAGTGCATCGGTGCGGGGGGAACGCCATTCGAGCGTATCTCGCTTTGGGGCCGCGCAGAGGCCAACGGACTGGACATCACCCTGCAGCCCGTGCCCGGAAAAGGGCTGTGGCGGCATCATGCGATTCGGCATCCAGGCTTCACGCTGAGATACCTCGCGGTAACGCCCGATGCGCCGCCCGCGAACGTTGCCCCGCCGGTGCCCACGATCACGTTCGGGTGGGAACAGGAGCCCAAGGACTTCTTCAACAGCGCGGCGAAGCCTTTTTCCTGGCATAGCGGTCCGCCGGATGCCAGGGGCCGCATGATCGTGATCGACGGCAAGGCCCGATTCAAAGTCGCACTGGACCCCGGCCGTTATGCCATCTCCCTCTTCTCCTCCTCGCTGGATACCGAACTTCCGCAGGTCGGCTGGGTCACGCCCGCCGCCGCGCGGGTGACGCTCACCGATGGCAAGAGCTACCTGCTTCCGCAACCGCCGGAAAAGGGCGTCAGCAAGGTGGACTTCGAGACCACGGTTGGAGACAGCGGCTTGACGATATCCTTCGAACCGGCCGAGGCCGGAAAGCCCTGGGGCATCTCGCTGATGGAAGTCCGGCGGCGATAGCCCTCAGGACAGGTCTCATACTGCGGCGATTCTGCGGCGGAAAAATGGGCTGAATTGGCCTGAATTAGGGGGAATTATTTCTCCGCCCAGTGTTTTCAAGGTTCGCCAGGGCATGCCCCGACCCAGTCGACCACCCTAGGAAACCGCCGCTCTATCCAGCTGAGCTACGGGCGCTTATGACAAGTTATGCTTTCCGGCCGATGGGGCTAATCATACTGTTGCCCACAGTATGTCCTAACGAGACAGCGGCGTCAAGTCAGGCGCGCGGCATCAAAACGCTTCTCGGGTGGACCGTGCTCGTCTGGCCTCGAACTGCAGTCAATGAAGTGCACCATGCCCTGTACGAAGGTGTTCCATGAGATGCGGACTTAGTTCCAACGCGGAGCAGACCTGCCCTGGAGCAGTTTAAGGCCAGGGTTAGACTCCGGGCCAGTGAGCTTGCCCCCGGTTTGGACAGGTATACGTGGTCGTTCCGCGGGTTGGCGGCTGCTTCATCGCTGCACCCGCGCCGCGTTGAACGCGTTTCGCGGTCGCCTTTCCTCCGCAGACCACCCATTTCGGTCGCTTTGGGTGTCAGAAGGAATCCTCAGGAAGGGTGGGGGGCGCCTTGCGACAGCCAGTGCGCGAGATTGTTCCAGAGCCGGATGTAGCCGGTCCACTTCAGGAATCCCGGCGGACCCCAGTGCGGCGCGCAGTCGGACGTGAATGCCGCGGCGCGGCCTCGGCCGTATTGCCAGACGCACAGCAGCGGATCTTTCCCCACGGCAACGAGCACTCGGCTTTCGGCCTTCGGCGTCACCTTGTTGTAACCGAGGAAGAACGGCCATTTCGCCGGCATTCCCGAGAGAACGGGGTGACTCCTGTCTTTCACGGCCGGAACAATGCCGTCGGGCTCCTCCTGCCGATTGTCGTATGGGAGGCAGGTCACCGGCAGGGCCTCTTCCAGCGGTGTGTCGTGATAATTCGCCTTACCGCCGATCCCGGCGAAGGACATCCACCCGCCGACCATCAGCAGTCCGCCACCCTGGCGAACATAGGACTTCAGCAGTTTCAGCCGGTTCGGGTGGCGAATGGAGCAATTCACCATTTCCGGATGGAACAGGAGCGAGTTCGCCCCCACGTCGCTGAGGATAATCGCGTCATATTTCCGCAGAGCGGCCAGCGTCTCGGGAAACCCGGGGCGACGCGCGCGCGCTGAACTGGATTCGCCTGAGCGAGATCTCCTACAATCAGTTCGCGCTCATCGCCAAGACCTACCACCTGTATCAGGCCTACGTGATCCACCCCACGAAAGAGAGCCTGCAACCGGTCGGCGAAACCTCCAGGCGTACCTGGCCTTTGATCGCGACCTCAAGGCCCTGCGCAAGAAGGACCCGGATTTCACCAGCAACTACTTCCCCGATGCCAGCGCGTGGCTGTATGAGTCCGCGGGCACTCGGACGATGAAGACGAATTTCGGAATGCTGAGCTCCCCGTTCTCATGGGACTTCGAGAAGCTGGCGCGGACAGGCTTCCTGCCCGGGAAGTCGCGCGCGCAGGCGGTCCTCCTGCGGCTGAAACAGGCCCCGGCCATCGACGGCGACGTGAACGATCCCGCCTGGGCGGATGCGCCGTGGATCGACGTGCCGGAAGTGTCGCTCGGCAAGACGCAGGCCGCCACGCGCATGCGCCTCGGGTACGACGACAAGAACATCTACGTCGCATTTGAGTGCGACGAGCCGCTGATGGAAGACACGGTGTTGAAGGAGTACGGGCACGACGGCGCGGTCTATAATACCGAGTGCGTCGAGATGTTCCTCGCGCCCGACGGCGTCGGCCAGAAGCGCGTCCAGCTCTGCCTGGCGCCGACGAAGGAGGGGCGGTGGGAGGGGCGCTATGGCTACATTGACGATCCGCTGAACCCCTTGAGCCTCTCGGGGTCCGCCGATATCTCCTGGAACCCCCAATACCGGACGGCCTACCGGGTTGACCGCGAGGCGAAGAAATGGACCATGGGAATCGCCTTCCCCTTCGAGCAGCTCGGCATCACCGCGCCGGCGGAAGGAACGCGCTGGCGCGGCAACTTCGGCCGCGAGCGGCACATGGAGTATTGGGGGCCGAAATATCCTGACCAGAACGAATGGTCCCTCTGGTCGCCCAACCTGCAAGGCGCTGCCTTCCCTGACCCTGCGGCCTTTGGCGACATTTATTTCGGCAGCATTCCTCCCGCGGGGCAGAAGTAGCTTGGCATCCCGACGCAGAGTCAGTATGCTGTCTCCTGAAAGTTGCGGGCGCACTGGGGATGTCACGCGGGAGGGATGACTATGAAGATGGAGAAGTCCGCGCTCCGGGTGGGCTGGGCTTCGGAAGATGTGACCCCGAAGGTGCCTGTCGAGTTGTGCGGTCAGTATTACCAGCGAGTTTCCACGCACGTGCGCGATCCGCTCCTGGCCACGGCCCTCGCGCTGGAAAGCGGCCGCCGCGAATCGGCGATTCTGCTTACGCTGGACCTAGCCGGCATCGGAGCGGAGTTTCTGGAATTGCTGCGCGCGCGCCTGCGTCCCAGGATGCCGGACTTCGATACGTCGAAACTGACCCTCAGCGTCATTCATACGCACAATGCGCCTCAAGCGACATCCTTCTTCAACTGGTGGACCCCCGACCCCCGCGCGATCACGATGGAGGAGTACCGTTCGCTGCTCCTGGATCGCGCCCAGCGAGCCGTGCTTCGCGCATGGGGCAATCGCAGTCCCGCCGGGATCAGTTCCGCATTTGGGCGCGCCGTGGCAGGCCATTGCCGGCGCGCCATGTACGCCGATGGCACGGTGGAGATGTACGGACGCACGGAACGGCGCGATTTCGTCGGGTTGGAAGCGGCTGAAGACTCCGGCGTTGAAATGCTGTTCTGCTGGGATGCGCAGAGGCGTCCCACCGGCGTCATCCTGAACTTTGCCTGCCCGGCGCAAGTCATGGAGGCGGCCTATTGCGTCACGGCGGACTTTGTGGGCGACCTGCGGCGGGAGCTTCGCGCGCGCATTTCCAGGGACTTTTTTCTTCTCGCGCTGATTGCCCCATCGGGCGACCAGTCGCCTCGCGATCTGACGCGCAACTCCCCCGGCGAACCGAACATGTGGGGGGAGTCAGGCGCCGTGGAGATCGCGCGCCGTCTCGCCGACGCCGTGGAAGAGGGCTGCGCCGCGGCGTCCGGGAGCATCCGGAGCCGGGTGTCGTTCCGGCACGAAGTGAAAAGGCTGCAACTGCCCTTGCGGCGTGTTTCGCCTGGGGAGTACCGCGAGGCCTGCCGGCTGTTCAAGGCATTGCAGGCGCGCGAGCCCAGGGACGCACGCTCTCCGCGCGCCGCATTCAACCGCTTCGTTGCCGAAACGAAAGCCAACGAGGCGATAGGCGGTGCGGGTCCGTATGACAGCAAACTCCATGACTTCGTGCTGCTGCGCAACAACGAAGCGGTGATCGAACGATACAGGACTCAGGCGGCCCGGCCTGAGGTCTCCATGGAGTTGCACGCGCTGCGTCTGGGGGAGGTGGCTCTGGCCACCAACCCCTTCGAGCTCTACCTGGACTACGGCCAGCGAATCAAGGCGCGCAGCCCGGCACGGCAGACGTTCCTTGTCCAATTGAGCGGCGATTATCTGGGTTATCTGCCAACCCTGCGAGCCGTTTCCGGCGGGGGTTACGGCGCGCTGGTCATCAACGGGTCCGTCGGCCCCGATGGGGGGGACCTCCTGGTCGAGAAGACTTTGAACACCTTCTATCGCCTTTGGGATAAGTAAGAACAAACATGACCTATGTGCTTGCGTTGGATGCCGGCACGACCGCGCTGAAGGGCACGCTCTTCGATGAGTTCGGCCGCGTCGCCGCGAGCTATGCGGATGAGTATGCGCTTCAGAAGCCCCAGCCCGATTGGGTTGAGCTGGACGCCGAAACATACTGGCAGAGCGCGCTCAGGGCCACGCGGGCTGTCCTGTCCGCCTCGAAAGTCGCGCCCGGGGATGTCCGCTCCATCGGAGTCACGAGCCAGGGAGAGACGCTGATCGTTCTCGACCGCACCGGCCATCCCCTGCGCAAGGCCATCGTCTGGCTGGACAACCGCTCCCGCGCCGAATCGGATGCCCTGAGCCGGGAATTCGCCGTGGAGGAAGTCTACCGGCGGACCGGCCAGCAGGAGATCGTCCCCACGTGGACTGCCACGCGCCTGCTGTGGCTGCGCCGGAACGAACCGGAGACCTTCCGCCGGGCGCACAAGTTTGTTCTGGTGGAAGATTATCTTATCTATAGGCTTACGGGATGCTACGCGACGGACCGCGGCCTGAATCCTTCCACGCTCTACTATGACCTGCACACCGGCGAGTGGTGGCCGGAGATGCTGCGTTTTCTGGGGACCAGCCCCGGGCAACTGCCGGAGCTGAAAACCTCCGGCGAGGTCGTTGGCGCACTGACCGCTTCTGCCGCGCGGGAAACGGGGCTGAACCCGGAAACCCTTGTGACCACGGCTCCCATCGATCAGATCGCGGGCGCCGTGGGGGCGGGGAACCTGGAGCCGGGAATGGTTACCGAGTGCACCGGCGCGGCCATGGCGCTCTGCGCTACAATTGACCGCCCGATGTACGATCCCCGAAGACGAGTCGGCCTCTACGCGCACGCGCTGCCGGGACGGTATGCTCTCTTGCCCTGGGCGCCAACGGCGGGCATGGCCCTGCGGTGGTTCCGCGACACGTTCGCCGCGGGAACGGATTATGCTTCTCTTATCTCGGAGGCCACAGCCGTCGAACCCGGCGCGGACGGGCTTCTCATGCTTCCCCATCTGTGCGGGGCATTCGGTCCGGAACCGGATTCCCGGGCGAAGGGCGCTTTTTGCGGGATCACCCTCGCTCATGGGCGCGGCCACTTTGTCCGCGCCATTCTGGAGGCCGTCGCCTTCCTGGTGCGCGAGAACCTGGAGATGCTCGAATCTCTCGGCGTCCCCGTGCGAGAGGTTCGCTCCCTCGGCGGCGCCGCGCGCAGCGATGCGTGGTTGCAGATCAAGGCCGACGTCTGCCGAAGGGACCTCCTGGTTCTCGAATGCGAAGAAGCCACAGGCTTGGGGACCGCCATGATCTCTGCGGTCGGGAATGGCACCTATCAGTCGCTGGAAGAAGCGAGCGTGAAGATGGTAAGAGTAAGGCAGCGAGTATCCGTCCGGGCTGATAGCGCCAGGCGCTATGAGGAGGTCTACCAGCGCTACCGGGCCCTCGATCGGACTCTGAAAGGATGACAGCCATGCGCAAGATTCGAGCCGGATTCGTCGGGTTTGGCGAAGTGAATACGCCACGCGATATCATTGCCCGTAAGTGCGGCGAGGCCCGGCGGCTCCTTGCAGAGCAGGGCATCGAACTTCTATGCACGGAGCCGGTCAGCGACGATGCAGCCGGAGCCGACGTGGCCCGCGCGCGAGAGGAGCTTGGGCGAGGCGACTTCGACCTTCTCATCCTCTGCGTTGCCGGATGGATTCCATCGCACGCGGTTATCAACGTTATCGAGCCCTTCAAACACAAGCCGATCCTGATGTGGGGGTTGTCCGGCTGGACTGAGGGCGACCGGTTCATCACCACGGCCGACCAGGCCGGCACCGCGGCGTTGCGCAAGCCGATGGAGGATATGGGGTATCTCTTCAAGTTCGTCGTCACCTGCAAAGGCAAGCCCGCGCCGGTCGAGAAGATCATGAACTTCGCTCGGGCCGCGCGCGCGGCCTCCCTGCTGAAGGAAGCCCGGATCGGCATGATGGGTTACCGCGACATGCGGCTGTACGGCACGCTTTACGACGGCGTTTCGCTCAAAGCGAGGATAGGACCGGAGATCGAGCACTTCGAAATGCTTGAGATGGTCCAGATAATGGAGCAACTCGATCCGCGGGAGGTTGCGGCACTGGCGCAGGAAGTCAAGAAGCGTTGGACATTCACCAAGACGCCTCGCCCGGCGACGGTCGAGAATGCCGTCAAGCTCTATTTGGCGCTCCGACGACGGATTCGAAGCCGCGGCTACGACGCCCTCTCGCTCATTGACGTCGACGGCGTGAAGAAGCTTCTTGGATTCGCTCCGGCGGGTGTCTTCATGCTCGTTCACGAGGAAGAGAACATCCCCACCATCCCGGAGAACGATGCCATGGGCGCCGTCACCCAGCTCATGGTCCGTTATCTCACCGGACAGATCGGCGCGTACATGGAGTTCTACGAGTTTCTGGAAGATGGCGTCCTCATGGGCGTGCCGGACTACGTGCCGTCGGAAGTGGTTGATGGCCCGGTGACCGTCATGCCGGCGGCCTTCGGCCAATTTGGCGAAGGGCTGCTGAATGTTTCCAAGGTGAAGACCGGGCGCGTGACTCTTGCGCGATTGACCTACCACGGCGACGGCTACGCCATGCACGTCGTCACGGGCAACGCCACGACCCCGCCACATTGGGAAGAAGCCGGTTGGACGCCGCCGGCGCCCCAACTGCCCGGCCTGCAGATCAGCCTCGACGAACCGATGGAGGTTTTCACGCAGAAAGTCCTCAGCCAGCACTACATCCTCTCGTACGGCGACGCCACCGGGTTGTTGGCGGACCTCTGCCGATTGCTCGGGGTGTTGAACGTGTAGCGGCGTTTGCACGAAAGACAGATGCGGGACGTGTCGGAGGAGGGAATTGTGGGGCGGTTGACGATTTGCCAGGTAGTCCGTTCGTTCTCGGCGGGACCAGACTTGGCCGGAACGCTGACGCCATAAGCCAGGGTGCGCGAAATCCTTGAGACGCACCCTCCTCCGCCTTTACCCCCTGGGGTCATGGACGAACTGGACAAGATGGAGCAGAGCTGGTGGCGCGAGGTTTCCTGAGGCGATAAGGTGACTGCCCGCGAGAGAACCCGGTCGCCGAGACAAATCCTGTTCGTCTGCGCGGCAACGACAAATCAGACGCCATCCCTGCGCTCGATCACACTATTCCCCCGCACGTTCCATATGATAACCTTATGTACTACTGGAAGAAGAAGGCCATGTTGGGAGCCTGATGCCAGCGGCCTCCCCATGCCATTGAGGACGTGAAGAACCTGAACGCTGATCACCGGGCGGGACGTAGCTCGCCCTTGCGCCAGCCACGCGGCCTGTCGGGCCTCGTTGGCGCACTGGGTCAAGCTGGCGTAGTAAGGGAGAAGTCCGGCATCATGCGCCAAGCGTCGAGCACTCCACCGAGCGATCCCGCGGGAGTTTCCCCGGAGCCTGTTGCGCCAGTCTGCACGCGCGTCAAAGAACTGCACCAGGTCACATGGCTGGTGCAGGGCGGGAAGGCGGCCGTCTGCATCGTCGCTCCGGCTGGCGGGTTATACCGCGACTGCGCTGCGGAGATTCAGCGGGGGATCGAGTCTCTCACCGGCGTCCGGGTTCCCGTGGTGTCCGACCTGTCGCCCGACGCAGCCGTGCCGATCCGGAGCCATCTGGTGGTGTTGGGGAATCGGTCGACCAATCAGACCGCCTGCGCGCTGTATGACCTTCACTTCCTCCTGACGGACCTGCGTTACCCCGGGCGGAATGGATACGAGGTCCGAACGCTGCACAATCCTTTCGGCAACGGTTACAACGTGGTGCTCATCGGCGGCAGCGACCAGTCCGGGGTCGAGGCGGGGACGCGGGTGCTGCTTGGGGAACTCCGGGATGCCGGCAATCGTCCTGGCGATGGGCTGGCGTTGGGCTGGACGATGAAGATTCGTCTGGGCGATGGACTTGTGCCGCCGGCCGAATTGGGGTCGTGCGAGACCTGGGATGCTTCGCGCGGCTACGGGTCGAGGGGCTACTTTGGCTGGAACAGCATCAGCAAGCGGATGGCGCTTTACTACATGACGGGCGAACCGCGGCACGCCCGCGAGGTGGTGCGGCTGGCATTTCCCGATCAACAGGCGCAGAGCGAGATGGAACGACTCGATGGCGAACTGATCGAGGACAAGCGCGATCCGGTCGCCGGCCCCTATCACTACGGCGCGCACCAGATGATTCTGTACTGGGACCTGATCGAGGAAAGCCCTGTTTTCAGCGACGACGAACGGCTGAGGATCACCAACGCATTTGCGCGGCAGGTGGCGCACGGACGGGGCATTGAGCTGGTCTGCCGGCTCACCGCTCCGCCGGCGCGGATCGGCTCACGGCATGAGGAATGGGCCGCCATGTGCTTGTACTGCCTGGCCCGCTATTTCGCCCGCGACTACCCCGACCCGGTCTGGCAGAAGGCCCTGGCGGGTGCGCGCTGGTTCTTCAGCCCGTTGCATCACCCACCGGTCTGGGTGGCTGGGGAAAGCCAGGACTTGTTCTGGTACGGCACCGGCCTGGCGCCCGTGCTCAGCTATCTGGTTCTCAGCCGCGATCCCGAACCGCGACGCAACGGCGCGCTGGCGGCGCTGCTCCGGGCGCAGGAAATCCTGATCACCGGCCGGCGCCCCGATTGGGCCACCGACTTCGCCGCCCTGAATATGTTCCAGATGGCGGCCTACCTCACAGGTGACGGCCGGTGGCTGTGCTACCGGGAGCGCACGGGCATCGATACCGGCGGCTTCCGCGTGGGGCAGTCGTTCTGGCCCGATGCGAGCCTGTCGGCGAGCGAACCGACGGACATGACGGGGCGCTGGAATGTCGAACGCTTCACGCCGGCGCATTGGCGTTCGCGCGAAAGCGACCTGAGCATCGAGCAGGCCTTCCAGTACGCGAGTTACCGCAGTGCAGCCGACGACTCCGGCGATTTTGTGCTGCTGAAAGGATATAACAGCGGGCGGGAGTTGTTTCACACCTGCTCCATCTGGGAGCTGCGCCTGGCGGGCAGAACCCTCTTGTCCGGCGCGGAGAACCAGGTATTCACCCGGGCCGGCGGCATCGTGCCGTCGCACCTGAGTCAGGACGCAGTGCTCCAGCGCGCCGAGGTTCTGGGCCTCACCGCAGGCGCGGTGACCGTCGTTCCGCGCGCGGGTGTCGCGTCCTGGCAACGGACGCTGGCTCTGCGCTCGAACCGCTACGCGCTGATCGTGGACGCGCTGGCCTGCGAAGAGGATCAGCCGGACCTTGAGATCCTGCTGGGGTGGTCTTTCGACAGCGCGGCGACAGCCGCGAACCCGCCGCTGGCGGTGTCGCAGCGATTGCACGTTGAGACGGCCGGGGCAAAGGTCGCGATGACATGGCGGGGCGCGGTGAAGGGGAAGCAGCCCCAGCGGCTCTTCTCGCTGTTGGGGGTCACCGGCGGGCGCTGCACGCCGATCGGGGACAACGCCGCGGCCCTCGCGCTGCCCGAACCGGCCATGGCCGTCGTTGGTGAACACGAGGGCGTAAGGGCGGGGGTCGCCGTAGTCGCGTCCGATCACCTCTGGGGGCTGGACGTGGAGTGCGTTGCGGCTTCCTCCAGCGCCTCCGGGGGGGCTCCAAAGCCGCTGTTGGTCAGCGACGCTCCAGTGGATGTCGACTGGGACTTCGATAGCGGCGAATTGGTCATTCAGGCTGCTTCCCCCGTGACAGTGCATGTGGCCGGCGGCGCGCCCGCGGTCCATCGCCTGAAAGCGGGCCGGCATCGCTTCGGTGACTGTCGGCCTGACCCTCAGGTGCTGAAGGGAATGCAGGCTTATCTGGAGTCGCAGTCGCAGCGCAGCGCCGCAGCGTTCCGGCGGTTGAAAGAGGCGTGGCGGGCTGAGCAGTGGCTGGCGGCGCCGGGACTGACGCGCGAGATCGCCGCGAACGTCGGCGGCCCGGTGGCCAACGTGATCGACCTGCCCGACGCGGCGGGGGGCTGCCTGGCCCTGGCACAGGGCGCCAGCGTGGTGGTGTCGGACCGCTGTGGCCGCGTCGTCCGCCGCATGGCGACCGACGGACCGGTGCGCGTGCTGCACTACTGGCCGGAGCCGCGGTTGCTGATCGCCGGTTGCGAGGATGAGAAGGTCATTGCCTTCGATGAGCGCGGCCGGCGCGCTTGGGAATTCGTCTCGCAGATCGACCCCGTGCTGCTGACCTGGGGCAAGCGGTACTGGTACAAGTCGGCGCCGGGCCTGAATGGCATCCACGGGTTGTACTCGGCTGACTTTCTGGACCAGCGGAACCTCCTGTACGTGGGCAGTTGCTGCACGCTGGAAATCCTCACCCCGGACGGCATGCTGGTGCGACGCCTGCCGGTGCTCTGGGGGACGGTCACGCTGTTCCAGGTGATCCCGGGGCCGGGCGGGTCGCTGAACCTGCTGATCGGCCGCGAGCACTGCGGCTATAATCGCGTCCCGGTGATGAACAACCGGTCGCTGGATGCGGCGCCGCGCGGGTTCCACGATGTGCCCCCCGGCGCGACCTACATTGACGGTTGGTGCAACATCAACCGGCATTACCTGTTCTACGAAGAGCTGGCCGGCGACGGTCGCAAGGTGATAGTCGGCGACGTAAACGGGGCGTGGAACCGGCTGCAGGTCTGGGACATCGGCGGGGGGGAGGGACTGCGCCGATTTCAAAACGAGTTGCAGGCGGGGGTGCTTGACCGGGACGTCGCCGGCCGACCGTTGTACGACGCGAGCTTCGGCCCCGGACCAGGCTACATGGTGGCCCCCGGCGTGTTCACGGGGCGGAACGTTCGCGCCATGGCGGTGGCGGACATTGACGGCGATGGCAGACAGGAAGTGATCGTGGCATTATGGAACGGCTACGTCCTCGCGTTCAATCACAAGCTGGAAAAGCGCTGGGGGCTGCGATTGCCGAGTCCGCCGACCGCGCTGAGGGTGGTTGACGGAAGACGCCTGGTCGTCGGCGCCGAGGATGGGACGGTGGCGGTGATTGACGACGGCCATGTCACACACCGCGATGTCCTGCCCGGCAGCCCCGGCTTCATCCATGTGCTGCCGGAACGGTCGGGCGGACCGAGGGTCTTTGTGATCACGCCAGGAGGTGAGGTCGCCGGGTTCAGGCTGCCATGACCGGCGGAATGACGTCAACTTCCGGCGTCAGCCGGCATCTTCGGACAGGGCGGCTTCACCTGTGCGCGAAGAAGTGCCAGCCGCCGAGCGTCTCCGGGTTGCCCGGATCCTCCTTGAGCAGTTCGCGGTAGCTTGCAGCCGCCTTCCGGAACGCCAGCGCGTACTCCTCGATGATCTCCGGCCGATACTGCTTGAACCATGGCACGCTCAGAGTGCGCGCCGCGATCCCCTCGGTGACCGGCAGGCTGCCGCGCGGCTGGCGCAGGTCGCGGTCGGAATGCGCGATGCGCGTCGGCTTCCCCTCCTCGTATACGTCGATGCTGTTGAACAGCGGGTGCAGGTGCAGCGGCATATTCACGCCGGGGCGGCTGCGGAAGCCTTCGGCCGTCACCGCCTGCGTGAAGCGGGTCACGGATAAGCCACCCAACTCCTCCGGCCGGTAGTGCCCGTGCGCCGCGTACCAGCCTCCCATGTTGCTGTTCGAGTCCGCCGGGGGGCGGTGGGCGCGAAGCCCCGGTACCCCTTCGAGCAAGTCCCAGAAGTAGTTCATCGCTTTGCGGATTTCCTCGCAGCGCGCGTCGTAATGCTTCAACTGCACGCGCCCGACGGCCGCGCTCATCTGGTGCATGCGGTACTTATGCCCCCCCAGCGGCAGCCCGGTCTTCTCCTTCAAGTACGGCGTCTCCAAGTCCTGCGGCATCAGGAAGCGCTCGTAATGCCCCCACCCGCAGGCGCGCTCGTAAATCTCTCGGTCGTTGGTGGTGAGCATGCCGGCCTCGCCCGCCACCAGAGACTTGGCGCTCATCAGCGAGATTCCGGAAACGTCGCCGATGCTCCCCACCTTGCGCCCCTTGTACAGCCCCCCCTGCGCGTGGGAAACGTCTTCGATGACCTTGACCCCGCGCCGCCGCGCGATGGCCATGATCGCGTCCATATCAGCCGGATGCCCGAGGTAGTGGACCACCATGATCGCCTTGGTCCTCGGGGTGATGCGGTGCTCGATGTCCTTCGGGTCGATGCACAGCGTGTCGGGGTCCACGTCGGCGAAGACCACGGTGCCGCGCAGGCTGTAAACCTGCAGGCAGGCCGCCCAGTAGGTGACGCTGGGGCAGATGATCTCGTCTCCCATCCCCACTTTGCATCCGAACATGGCGGCTTCGATCGCGGCTGTTCCGGTGCTGTGCGCCAGGGCGAACGCGGCACCCTGCCATGCGGCGAATTCCTTCTCGAACTGCCGGGTCACGTCCGACCCGCTCATGGCGCCGCGGCGCAGAACGTCCAGGACGGCCGCTTCATCCTCTTTCGTGACGATCGGCCAGGTAAACGTGTCGCCCTCGTCCGTCGCGATCGCCTTGCTTCCGCCAAACAGCGCGAGTGGAGACTTCTCCGCCGCCGAAATACTTCCTGCCTTCGCAATCGGTGTCACAGCCATTTCTCCAACCACTCCCATGCCTTTGCGCCGCTCCAGCGATGGCCGTTGGGATGGTCATCGCGAGCGATGCATTCCGAGCGGCCGGCGGCTCGATATATCTTCTCCACGGTTGCGTACGCTTTCGTCATGTCCGGATAATGGAAGCAGGTCTCCTGCCGGCCCATTTCAAAGAGAACCGGCTTGGGGCAGATCAGCCCCAGCATGTCGGGCAGGTCGCCATGGCGCAGCAGGCCCGGAACGTGCTGCGCCCCGCAGGTGTTGCCGCAGCCGCGCATCGTCAGGGCGTCGCCGCGCAGGGTGCTGATATAGCCGCTGACCACTCCCGCGCGCAGGCGCGGCTCGTTGATCAGCAGGTGCGACGCCATCGTGCCGCCCTGGCTCAAGCCGATCACTCCCATCCGGCGCGGGTCGACGTGGGGGTGCTTCGCGAGCACGTCCACGCAGCGCATGCCGTCGAAGATGCTCTGGGTGAGCAGCGGGCGTCCGAAGTACTGCCACGCCAGGTTGGTGATGTCGCAGGGGTCCCGGTTGACGCGAACCCATTCGGGATTCGGCGTGCGTTCCCCGAACGGACACCAGTCGGGAGCGATGACGACGTATCCCCGCCGGACGGCTTCAAGGCCGTAGTTGCTGTTCTGCCGCGCGACTCTTGCCTTCTCGTGGACATTTCCGAGTTCGCTGGCCACTCCAACGACGCTGCCCTTGCCGCTGCCGTGGCCGTGCGACGCCAGGATGCCCGCGCGCTTCTCCCCTTTCTTCAATCCCTTGGGCTCCAGCAGGTACGCCGGCACCGTCACGCCCCAGGAGGAGTCGAAGAGGATCTTCTTGCGCAGGTGGTCCCCGCAGTCGACGGTCTCCATCACCTTGGTGCGAAGTGGAACGCTCTGGGGCAAGGGGCCGATCAGTTGCGCGTACAGTTTGCGGAACCGCCGCTGCCAGGCCTGAAATTCCCGGGGCGTCTTTCCGCTGAAGGCGCAATCCGGCTTCCAGTGCTCGCACCAGAACGTGAGGGAATCGAGGAGACTGACGCTCCGTCGCCAAGTAGCCATGTCGGCTCTCCATCCATATCAGACCGGGAACTGAATAAGTCTTTTTACCCTGCTCCGGCTTCGGGAAACCGGGAATGACCTACCACTCTACTCTCGTATAAAAGCCCGGCTCAGGTCAAATCCTCTCATGCTTTCCACGAGCTTGCAGCACAGGGGCACCTTTCGGCCCAGGGTGGCCGCAATGATCTTTCCCATATCGTTCAACTCCGGTTGCGCGACCTGGAGCATGGTCACCCCGCCGGACTCCGTCATGGCGGACGCAACGTGGTCCGCCTTGCCGCAGAAGTGGACGCCTCCTCCGCCGAACTGCGCCAGTATTCGCGCGTCATAGGGACGCACGAAGCGCTCATACGTGGCGCGCGAGAGGTTCATCAGCGAATCGTTGCGAAGGAATACCTGCCCCTTCGCCAGCAAGCCCCAGTGCGTGAGGTATTTCCCGCCCTCCCGGGAGGGGTTCTCCTTCAGCCAGCGCGTCATGAAACGAATGTAGGTTTCGGTGATGATTTCGAGCAGGGCCGCGACCTTGTCGGGCTCGTCGCTCAAGGCGTAGAAGAGGTCGGACCCCCAGAGGAGCTCCGCCACGTCGATGGGACCCTGGAGGTCCGGGTGGACGAACCAGACGTTTTCGCGGATGCGGCGATAAGGGGCGAACTGCTCGCGAAAGAACTGGGCATATTCAAATACGGCCGGCCCGAAGCCGGCGGTGAGTTCCGGCGCCCCGCGCGACAAGAGGTGCGTGATCTGCTGCGCCGAAAGCGACCGCGTGGTCGGCAAGGTGTCCAGATTCTCACCCATCAGGAACACCGGGGCTCCAAAGACGGAGGAGAGGATGCCGGTCCCGAAATTGCTGCGGATGCCGGGGATGCGCCAGGAGCGCGCGCGAACGCCGCGATACACCTCGCGAAGCTGCTGCAGGAGCATCGCTTCCGGGTCATGCAACGCGGCGTTCACTCTGACCCTGGGCCAGTCGTCGATCACCGGCTCCGCGCGATCGCTTCGGGGGAGGAACCCGCCCTCGATGGGCTCGCATTCCAGCGCGCGTTTCCACAGCTCCAGCTTGCGGCTCTCCCAGGCCGGGTCGAACGCGGCTTCGAGCTTGTCCAGATGCGCCTTCAGATTATCGCGGGTCGTCATCGCGCCTCCGCCGGGGTTTCAAGAGCCAGGTCTCTCCAGTACGGCGACATCTCCACCACGCTTCCCGTCGTCATGGCGCGGTCGATGCCGAAGCAGGTCGCCGCTGAAGTCAACGCGTCATTCATATCCGCCGTGGCGGGCTTGCCGCGGGTGATGGAGGCGGCCAGATCCCGCGCGAGCGCATTATCGCCGCCGGCATGCGCTCCTTCTGCGACGACTCGGACGGCGCGGACCCGCTCCGCGAACCCGATGCGCCTGATCTCGATGCGCCCCGCGCGGCAATCCGCGCGGATCGCCCCTTCGGAGCCGCAGAGGTACATCCGGCGCTCGGGAATCCCCGCATTCAGGTTGGTGTGGAACGTGGCGCGCACGCCGTTGGCGTATTCCAGAATCGCGACCTGGTTGTCGATAATGTCCTTGTCGCAAGTGAAGGGGTTCCGGCGGCTGACTTCCTGCCCGCCGTCGAAGGCGGAGTAGGCCGTCCGGCCTTTCCCGTCCCTGCCCAGCCGGCGAACGTGCGCCGCATTCTCCGGCGTGAAAAAATTGAGTCCGCCGAAGCTGGCCACGCGGCTCGCGCGACTGCCCACCAGCCAGTTCGCCAAGTCGATATCGTGGCAGCACTTCTCGAGCAGATGCGTCCCGGCGTTCTTCGTCAGCCGCCGCCAGTCGGAGACGATGAAGCCGCCATGGTTGAAATCCAGCGTCTCGTTGAACTCCATGCTTACGATCTTGCCGATGGTCCCCGCGTCGATCAGCCTCTTGATCGTGGTGTAATGCGGCGCCGAGCGCAGCGTAAACCCGATGTAGAATGAACGCCCGGACGCCTGCCAGGCCTTTCGAATGGCCAGGCAATCCCGCCAGGTCGTCGCGAGCGGCTTCTCGCAGAAGACGTGCTTGCCGGCCCGGAGCGCGGCTACGGCGTGCTCCCGGTGGCAGCAATTCCAGGAGCCGATCATCACCCAGTCCATGCCGGGGCTGTTCAGAAGCTCGCGGCAACTTCCGCAGACCGTCAGATCGCGCCCGAACGTCTCGCGGGCCAGCTCAACGGACTTGGCTGAAGGGTCGCAGACGGCCGCCACGCGAATGCGCTTGTCGGCTTCCATCAACAACTTGGCGATCCAGCGCGTGCGCGCGCCGCAGCCGATGATGCCAACGCCGAAGCTTTTCATGAGAGACTCCGTAACGTGCGGACTGACGGGGTGCGTCTGAAATCTCCTGAGACCAAATGGAGGGCTGCCGGTTCGCAGGCAGCCCTCCATTCCCAACCACATCGCAGCCGGAATTTACGGCAACGTCACCTTGAACAATTCCGGGCCGTCCGTTCCATAGAGCACGCCGGCCTGCCATACCGGGTACGCCAGGGCGCGCCCGAGATCCCCGATCGGCTTCACGTCGAGTGTCGCGGGATCCAGTTGGACCAGCGTTGACTTCACTCTTCCAAACCACTTGCCATCTTTCGGGTTCGTGGACACCCAGTCAATCGCGTCCGTCAGCGTGACCCATTTGACCAGCTTTTCCGTCTCCATGTCGAAAAGGTAAATGGCCTTGTCGGTCGGTGTATTCAACACGCCCACGATTTGCTTGCCGGAGGGCGCTACGTAGAGCCAGCCCGTCGAGGCCAGTCCCGGCTTCACGGTGATCCGCTTCAGCTCCTTCATCTCCATATCATAGACGACCAACTGCGCCTCGGCCGGTTTCTCGGTCGGGTGGGTCGGGTCATCGATGAGTTCGCCGGAGTAGACAATCTTCTTGAGGGCCGGCATCACGGCGAAGCCGCGCGGCACCAGGAAGTTCAGGTTCGCATTGGTGCCCTCGAACTTGCCGGAAGCGATGTCATAGTATCCCACTCCGCCGCCCTGACCCTGACGCTCGCGGCGCCCGTACATGTAGAGCCTTCCGCCCTCCGCGACGAGGCCGTAGGCGTAGTGCGTCCCGGTCTTCACCGCGAACTGTCCCAGCACGTGCGGGTTCAACTCGGCCTTCGAGATGGCCGCGAAATCGGCGGGGAAAGGACAAGTCCACGGCTTCGCGGGATCGTAAACGTACAACACGCTGTTGGGGTAGCCGGTGAAATAGACCTTCCCGTCAGCCTCGGCGATCACGGGCTGGCTCGGTCCGGCCTTGCCATAGTACGCCAGCTTGTTATCCGCCGGCTTGTAGCGGAAGAAGCCGTTGTACTGTTCCGCATTGCCCAGCAGGGTTCCGTCCTTCAAGGCAATGAGTGACTGAATCTTGATCCCGATGACGTTCTTCAACGGGAACGACGCCGTGCGCCATTCCGCCGCGGTGGGCGAGCCGGCCGGACGCCACTTGACTGTGAAACTGTTATCGACCACCAGGCCCAGACCGGAAAGGTCCAGCTCCGGCGGAGTGCCCAGCGGCAGCGCCTTGGTCTTTGTCAGTTCAAGAGGCGGGAACTTCTTCATGCTGCGCGGCGTGAAGGGGAGTTCCGCCGCATTGTAGTTCTGCATCGCCGGGATCATCTTGTCGGCGGCAAGCCAGAAGTACTCCGTCTTCACCTTCTGCGAGGGAACATAGAGCACGTTGTCCTTGAAAGTGCCCTCCCCCATGTCGGTCCCGGTGTACTCCGAGGTAATGGAAACGCGGACATGCTCGCGCGAATTGAACGATATCCGATAGGGAGCAGGGACCTCCGCCAGCACCTTGCTCTCGGAAGTTTCCGTGTTCACGGCCACCAGCGCCCAGGTTTCCTGCCCCACGCAGACGTAGACCCACGGCGGATCCACTTCGATCCAGTACCCGTAAGTCAGCATCTCCTTGCGCACCTTGCCGCCTATCTTTTCAAAGGTCTTGAAGGTGAGCGTATCGGGGTTGACGACGGCCAGGTAGGTGAACCCGTCACTGGACTGGGTCGTCGAATAAAGCAGCCCATCCGGCCCGATCTGGTTCTGATAGAAGAAGCCGGGCCCCCCGGGGGTGGCGGGAAATAGCGGTCCGATCATTCCGATCGTTTCCGTTTCCGGGTCGTAATAGCAAAAGCGCGTGCCCTGAATGGCGAAGAATATGCGCCCATTGGCGGCGCGCAACTGGTTCTCTATCTGGAAGTTCGAGTTGGCATAGCCGGGGAAGGTGAACCGCTTCGCCGGCTGGCCGGAAGCCAGGTCCAGAACCACCCAGTCCGTATCCATCTTCCCGCTCTTGTCGACGTTGTATATCTGGGTGATGAAATTGTACCCGCCGCGCGGGTTGGGCGAGAGTCCCGTCGTCCAGTAGCGCGCGCTCTTCACGGGCGTGCCAATCGACTCCACCCGCAACCCCTGCGGAGAAACCTTCGCCGGCTGGGCGAACCCAATCATGGCGACCAATGCGGTGAGCACAACGGCAAATCCTGCTCGTCTCATGGAAACATCTCCCAAAATCCCTGATAACTGAATACTGCTCTGACGAACATCCTAACTCTCAGCCCCGGCGCATGGAAATACCCGGGTTCTTCCGAAGAAAACAGGGCCGACTCATACGGGGCCGGCCCTGTTCCCACATCGGCCTGCACGCAGCTCCAGCGCAAATGGCTGGTTCCTCTCACATCGGAGCGCCGGCATCGAGGCCTTTGGCGGTGTCAAAGAGGTGCCAGACGGTGGGGGTGTTGAGGCGCCCGTCGGTGGAGGGGGTGCCGCCGTTCTGGATCCAATGCCCGGTGTAGCTCAGGTTGGCCATG
>CAIUPP010000038.1 GCA_903901045.1 uncultured Planctomycetota bacterium | reverse complement strand
TCGTTGCTGGACTTGGCTTCTTCCTGGAAGGTCTGCATTTCTTCGCGGGTGGTCCGCAACTCCTGGCGGAGTTGATCGAGGTCCCCCTCCAGTGCCGCCATCTGGGTGCTGGTGGCGGAAGTGTGTTTAGCGTTGCCCGACCCTTTATTTTCCAGGGGCGTCTCCACGTCCGTAAAGACGATCATCACGAACCCTCGCAGCGACTCCGGCTTCTGGACGACCTGAAGCATGAGGTCCACCGTCTGCCTGCCGCCATTGGTCCCGACCACCACGTTCTTGCGAATAACCGGGTCTTTTTGCCGGAGCGCCCTCCGGAAGGCGTCGTTGAGCTCGAGGCTCAGGCCCTCGCGGGCCATGGCAAAGATATTCATATTGGCCTTGCCCATCGCCGGCTCCAGATATTTGCCCGTCCGCCCGCTGATGAAAATGATGTCGCCATCTTTGTTAACGATCACCGCCGCCGGGGAATACCGGCTCAAAAGCAGTTGCTCCGCCTCCGACTGGAGGTTGGCTGGCTGCTTGAGCGGCCTCGGCGGCTCCGCCCGCAGGGGGGGAACGAACGTGCCGGAAAACGTGATCTTCTCAATCTGCGGATCGGATTCGAGCCGCCGGTAAAGCCGCGTCCGGCCGTCCAGCGGCGTGAACAGGTCGCTAAACTCGCCCACGGTCTCGGCGCTGCCCAGGAGCAGAAAGCCGCCGGGATTGAGGCTATAGTGAAAGAGCGGTATGAGCTTCTTCTGCAGCTCCGCCGTCAGGTAGATGAGCAAGTTGCGGCAGCTCACCAGGTCGAGTTTGGTGAACGGCGGGTCCATGATGACGTTTTGCGGCGCAAAGATCACCATCTCCCGGACCGGCTTGGTCACCTGGTAGCCGTGCTGCACCTGGACGAAGTATTGGCTCAGCCGCTCCGGCGACAGGTCCGCGGCGATGTTGGCCGGGAATATACCGGTGCGGGCTTTCTCGATGGCCTCCCGGTCCAGGTCGGTCGCGAAGATCTGGAGCGAGTAGTTGCCGGATGGCTTGGTCTGCTCCAGCACCTCTTTGAAGAGGATGGCCAGGGAATAGGCTTCCTCGCCGGTGGAGCAGCCGGGGACCCAGATTCGCAGCGCGCGGCTGGGCGGGCGGTCTTTGAGCAGCGCCGGCAGCACCCGACCCTTCAACTCTTCCCACACCGCCGGGTCGCGGAAGAAGCTCGTTACCCCGATCAGCAGTTCCTTGAACAGCAGATCCGTCTCGCGGGGATTCTCCTGGAGAAACTGGACATAGCCGGTGATGCGGTCGATCTGGTGAATGCCCATGCGCCGCTCGATGCGGCGGTAGATGGTGGTCTTCTTGTAGAGGGAGAAATCGTGGCCGGTCTGCGCCCGCAACAGGATGACGACCTTCTCGAAGGCGCTATGGCTCTTGTCCTCGTAGGCCAGCGCGGGCTGGACGATCAGGGGGATGTGTTGGAGATAGGCGCAGATCTTGCCGGGCAGCAACTCCACCGGGCCGACCACGTCCGCCAACCCGGCGTCAATGGCGCTGCGGGGCATGCCGTCGAACTTGGCCGTGGCCGGGTCCTGCACGAAGACCACCCCCGCCTTGCCCTTGATGGCTTTGAGACCCAGCGTGCCGTCCGTGCCCATGCCCGAAAGAATGACGCCAATGCTGCGCTCTTCCAGGTCATCGGCCAGGGAGCGCAAAAAGAAATCAATCGGCAGCCGCAGCCCGCGCGGCGCGGCCGGATCGAGCAGGTGCAGGATCCCGTGCAGGATGGACATGTCCTTGTTCGGCGGAATCACATAGACGCACTCCGGCTGAACCCGGGTGCGGTCCTTGACCTGCATCACCTTCATGCTGGTGGCGCGCTGCAGCAGCTCGGGCATGATGCCCTTGTGCGTCGGGTCGAGGTGCTGGACGATGACATAGGCCATGCCGCTGCCTGGCGGCACGTTGCGCAAGAACAGTTCCAGCGCCTCCAACCCCCCGGCGGAGGCGCCGATGCCGACGACGGGAAAGGGGCGGGCAGGCGGCGTGGGGGCGGCGGGCGGCGGCGTTTTGCGGGGGCTCGTGGCGGGTTTCTGGAGGCGGCGTTTTTTCATAGTCATCAGTGTTCAGTCATTAGTCACTCGGTCCTCGGACAAGTCACGCGCAATTCATGCAGTTTAAGATCAAGCATGAGCCCCATGCTGCGCTTTGCAAAGCTGCTAGGCAATAGCGAATTTGCGTGGCGGCGGGCTGCGGGCGCAGGACAGTTTTCTGGAGCGCGGACATTCTTGTCCGCCGGTGGGCTTGCGGGTTGACCCTCACGCCAAGGCGGACAAGCATGTCCAATGCCGCCAGGATTTGCTGCCAGAGAAGCCCCGTAAAACCGGGCCAAGTCCTTGTCCCGGAGGGACAGGCGATAATAGCCCAACGTTGAAACAGATTTCTTTTAGGGGGTGTTAATTAGACACGGGGGGCTAGTCGGGCGCACGACAGATTTCTTCGGGGTGGGCGGCCGACTCTCATTAACACC
>CAIUPP010000037.1 GCA_903901045.1 uncultured Planctomycetota bacterium | reverse complement strand
GCAGCCCGGCCGGCCGCACCCGCGCGCGTTGCGCGACCTGCGCCACAGGCCCCTCAAGCGCGACAGGCGCCGCCAGCGCGCGATGCCCGGCCCGCCTGGCAGGCTCCCGCAGCGCGGCCTGCGCCGCCCGCGCCTGTGGCTCGGCCCGCCAATAACCCCGTCACTCCGCGGCCCCCCGTGCGCCCCGCAACCCCGATCGCTCAGGGCACGGGCACAGCGGCGGGTTCAACCTACCGCCCGGCCAACTATGGTTCGATCACAGGGCAATCCATGCTGCCGAACCCCGCGGACAGGGGACGGACCGTGGTAGGGCCCAACGGCGGTTCGGCGGGGATCATTCGCGGTCCCATTGGCACGGCGACATATATTCGCGGCCCCGAAGGCAATGGGGTGGCGACCGTCCGGACTCGCCAGGGAACCGCCGCCGTCGCGCGCCTCCCCGATGGCAGCGTCAAGACCGCCTGGAGAGGCAATGACTACTGGTACAACCATGGCTACTGGTACGCGCCCTGCTGGAACAATGATGAGGTGTGGTACCAGCCGGTCTATCCGCCCGAGGGCTACTGGACCTCCACGACTCCGTGGGAGAGCGATGAGCCGGTCACTCCCGTGGTTGTCAACGACAACACGTACTATCAGTATGACGACGCGTATTACGCGAAGACCACCCAGAACGGCCAGGAAGGGTACCAGGTCGTCCAGGATCCCAATCCGCAGCCGGCGACGCCGCAGCCGGTGATCACGGAGACGGCCAGTCCGCTCGAAATTCTCAAGGCCGGACTCGGGTACCTCGCGGGTCTGGAACAGTTCACGATGACCGTCACCGATTCGTACGACGAACTGACCGAAGCGGGGCAGAAGGTGTCCTTCACCAGCCAGCGCACGATCTTCCTGCGCCGCCCGAACAAGGTGAGCATTCAATACAGCAGTGACAATAATTCCCGGCGGGTGGTCTACGACGGTTTGACCCTGACGTTCCTGGACCTGAAGAAGGACGCGTACGGGCAGGCTCAGATTCCCGGGACAATTGACGTCGCCCTGGAGAAGATCGCGCAGAACTACGGCGCCACGCTGCCCGTGACCGAGTTGCTGCGAACCGATCTCTACGAGCGCGTGGTGCCGAAAGTCCAGACCGCCGAGTACATCGGCGTCGATACGATAGGCGGCGGCGAGTGTCACCATCTCGGCTTTACGACGCAGGACAGGGATGTGGAGATTTGGGTTGCCACGGGCGACCAGCCGCTGATCCGCAAAGTGAGCATTTCGTATCCCCAGGTGCCCGCCCGGCCCAGGTATACGATGCAGATTGACTCGTTCGATACCGCCGCGGTGCCGAACGAGGCGTTTGCGTATGTGATCCGGGCGGGCGCTACCAAGGTCGATCTGACGTTCCGCACTGTCAACAAATCGTCCGCCGTCATTCCGGCGCAATAGCCCCAGGGAGGAAAGGCGTTAGGATTATGCACCTCGATAGCGTGCCTCTGTGGGCGATCTTCATGGGAACGATGGCGGTGGTCATGCTTGCCATCGGGGCCGGCTTCCTCGTAGGGAGAAGGAACAGGTCCCCCGGGGAAGGAAAGGGCGACTCGGCCGGCGTTTTGGTCGCGTCGGCGATGGGGTTGCTCGCTTTCATGCTGGGTTTCACCTTCAACTCAGCCGCCGTCCGCTACGACGCCAGAAAGAACCTCGTCGTGCAGGAAGTGAATGCGATCGGGACGACCTGGCTGCGCGCCGGCCTCCTGCCCGAGCCGTACCGTTCCGACATTCGCGGCCTCCTGAAGGAATATGTGGACCTGCGATCTGACGCGGTCCCGGCCCAGTGGAAGGAGTTAGAGCAGGCGATGCGGCGCTCGGACGCCCTTCAGGATCAGCTCTGGGCCAGGGCCGCGGAGATCGGACGGTCGGAGACGGGGTCGATTGCGGTGGGACTGTTTGTCCAATCGCTGAACGAAATGATCGACCTGCACCTGGAACGGGTCAAGGTCGGCGTGCGGGACCGCATTCCGGCTGCCATATGGGTGGCCCTGTACGTTCTGGCCATGCTCGCCATGGGCATGGCGGGGGTTCAACTCGGGATGAGCGGGAAGAACTTCGCCCTCATCGAGCTGGCGTTGGCCCTTTCGTTCTCAGTCGTTCTATGCCTGACGGCCGACCTGGACCGTCCGCAGGAGGGGCTGATTAAGGTCAGCCAGCAGGCCATGGTCGATCTGCAACAGAAGATGCGCGCCCCGTGAAGAGGTGGGAGGGAGGCGAAGGAATGAAGTGAAGAAAATCCAAGCCGTGTGCCCGCAGAGACGGAGCAATATCCACATAGTGTGAAGGCGCGCAACGATCTCCAATGCCGCAGTACAAGAACAGGAGGAACTGGCGTGGCAACCAAGCAACCGAACATCCTCATTCTCTGGGGAGATGATATCGGCTGGTGGAACATCAGTTTCAACAGCCGCGGCCAAATGGGGTACCGGACGCCGAACATCGACCGCGTCGCCAACGAAGGGGTCTGCTTCACCGATTACTACGGTCAGCAGAGCTGCACGGCCGGCCGCGCGGCGTTCATCACCGGCCAGAGCCCCATCCGCACGGGGCTGACCAAGGTCGGTCTGCCCGGGTCCGACGTGGGTCTTCACGCGGAAGACCCGACCATCGCCGAATTGCTCAAGCCCCTGGGATACGCCACCGGCCAGTTCGGCAAGAACCACCTCGGCGACAAGAATGAGTTCCTGCCGACCGTGCACGGATTCGACGAGTTCTTCGGCAACCTCTACCACTTGAACGCGGAAGAGGAGCCGGAACTCCCGGACTACCCCAAGGACCCGGCTTTCAAGGCGCATTTCGGCCCCAGAGGCGTGCTCCACTGCTTTGCGACCGACAAGGACGACGCGACGGTGCAGCCGCGCTGGGGCAAGGTGGGCAAGCAGAAGATCGAGGACACGGGCGCTCTCACCATCAAGCGCATGGAAACCATCGACGATGAGATCACCGCCGGCGCCTTGAACTTCATCGACAAGGCAAACAAGGCGGGCAAGCCCTTCTTCGTCTGGTACAACACCACGGCCATGCACTTCCGCACCCACGTTGCCGAGAAGCACAAGGGCAAGAGCGGGCAGGGGGACTACAACGACCGGATGGTCGCCCACGATGAGCACATCGGCATGATGCTCAAGAAGCTCGATGATCTGGGGATTGCCGACAACACCCTCGTCATGTACTCCACGGACAACGGCCCGCACTACAACAGTTGGCCGGACGCCGGCATCACGCCGTTCGCCCGCGAGAAGGACACCAACTGGGAAGGCGCGTGGCGGGTTCCGGCGTTCGTGCGCTGGCCCGGAAAGATCAAGGCGGGCACGGTGCTCAATGGAATCGTTACCCACCAGGACTGGGCGGAGACGCTGCTGGCCGCCGCCGGGCAGCCGGGCATTAAGGAGAAACTGCTCGCGGGCTACAAGGCGGGGGACAAGACCTTCAAGGTCCATCTCGACAGCTACAACATGGTTCCCTATCTGACGGGACAGGTCAAGGACAGCCCGCGAAAGTTCTTCTTCTACTTCAGCGACGACGGAGACGTCATGGCGATCCGCTACGAGGACTGGAAGGCGACGCTCCTGGAACAGCGCGCAAAGACGTGCGAGTGCTGGGCCGAGCCCTTCGTGGCTCTGCGCGTGCCGCATATCTTCAACCTGCGGCGCGATCCCTTCGAGCGGGCTTACGAGAACTCGAACACCTATTGGGATTGGATATTGTCCCATGCCTTCCTGATCTACGGCATGCAGGCGCTCGTGGCGCAGCAACTCGAAGACTTCATCAAGTTTCCGCCGCGGCAGAAGCCGGCCTCGTTCAACTTGAGCGCGGTGATGGCAAAGCTGGAGGCTGCGTCGGGCAGCGCCAAGCACTAGCTCCGGTTTCATGAGTTGAACGGCAGCCGGGTCGCCTTGTGGAGACGGGGAAAGTTCGGATGAATTCGCGAAGGAAGTTGTTCATTGCGACCGCTGCGATAGAGGCTGGCGCGGGCCTCGCTCTGCTTTGCGTGCCCTCACCGGCACTTGGACTGTTGCTCAGTGCCAGGGAGCCGTCGCCGGAGGCGCTGATGGCGGCGCGGCTCTGCGCCGCGGCCCTGCTGGCCATTGGGGTCGCCTGCTGGCTGGCGCGTGACGACGGCGGGAGTCGTTCGCAGTATGCCCTGCTCTGGGGAATGCTCATATATAACGCAGGCGCATCCGTTCTGCTGGCGATGGCGGGAGCGTTGATGTGCATGTCCGGCGTTGCGCTGTGGCCCGCCGTGGCGCTTCACGCGGCTATGGCTGTTTGGTGCGCGACCAGTCTTCGCGCTTGGAGAGTGCGGGTATGACCGATACGGCTTCAAGCGCTCCGCCCAGAGCTTTTCACATCATGGCCAAGCCGACGGGCTCAGCCTGCAATTTAAATTGCGCCTATTGCTTCTTCCTGAAGAAGGAGAAGCTTTATCCCGGCAGCAAGTTCCGCATGACGGCTGAGGTGCATGAAGCCTATATCCGCCAGATCATGGAAGCCCACCAGATCCCCGACGTGATCGTTGCCTGGCAGGGGGGGGAGCCGACTTTGATGGGGCTCGATTTCTACCGCCGGTCCGTGGAACTTCAGAAGAAATATCGGAAGCCCGGCGTCCGGGTTGAGAACACCTTTCAGACCAACGGCATTCTCCTCAACGACGAGTGGTGCCGGTTCTTTCACGACAATAACTTTCTTGTCGGCCTGAGCCTGGACGGTCCGAAAGAGTTTCATGACGCGCACCGGCAGG
The DNA here is from genome assembly GCA_903901045.1 of uncultured Planctomycetota bacterium. GTDB lineage: Bacteria > Planctomycetota > Brocadiia > CAIUPP01 > CAIUPP01 > CAIUPP01. The sequence goes on along the minus strand of CAIUPP010000037.1, from coordinate 45,172 downwards.
ACAAGGGGGGCCACGGGACGTTCGACCGCGTTATAAAGGCCGTCCGGCTGCTCCAGAAACATAACGTCGAGTTCAACGTCCTGTGCACGGTCAATTCCAGGAACGCCGATCATCCCCTGGAGGTCTATCGGTTCTTCCGGGACGAAGCCCGCACGCAGTACATCCAGTTCATTCCGATCGTGGAGCGGGAAAGCGAAAGCGGGTTCCAGGAGGGGAGCGAGGTCACGAGCCGCTCCGTTCGGCCGGAACAATGGGGGCGCTTCCTGATCGAAATCTTCGACGAGTGGGTGAAGCAGGACGTGGGGAAGAGCTTCGTCCTGAACTTTGACGGGGCGCTGGCCGGCTGGCTGGGAATGGCGGGCACGGTGTGCGTCTTCGGCCCCACGTGCGGCTTGGGGATGGCGCTGGAGCATAACGGCGATCTCTATTCGTGCGATCACTTTGTGGAGCCGAACGGCTTCCTGGGGAACATTCTCACCACGCCGATGATCGAACTGGTGGCCTCGGAAAAGCAGAGGAAATTCGGCCGCCACAAGAGGGATACCCTGCCGCAATGCTGCCGGGAATGCGATGTGCTTTTCGTGTGCAACGGCGAGTGTCCCAAGAACCGCTTCGTCGAGACACCCGACGGGCAGCGGAGGCTGAATTACCTCTGCCCGGGGTACAAGGCTTTCTTTAAACACGCGGACAAGAAGATGCGTCTCATGGCCGACCTGCTGCGACGCGGGCAGCTCGCCGAAGGAGTGATGGCGCTCTGACCGGACGGTCTGCGTTCAGCCCTAGGGCAAGGAGAAATGGACCATGCAAGCGATGCCGGATCCTCTGAGCGTGCTGGATTCCGTCAATGACGGCGTGTATGTGACGGACACTGAACGGCGCATCCGCTACTGGAATCCGTCGGCGCAGCGCATCACCGGATGGACGGCCGGCGATATCATCGGCAAGAGCTGCTATGACGACGTCCTGTGCCATGAGGATAAGGACGGCCGGCGGTTGTGCGGAGAAGAACATTGTCCCCTGCATCGGGCGATTGTCACGGGCAACTCAAGCTCCGTGCCGATCATCGTCTTCGCCAAAAGGAAGGATGGATCGCGCGTGCCGGTGCGCGTCAGCGTGGCGCCGGTCCACGACGCCGGCGGGCGCGTCATCGGCGGCGTTGAGACGTTCAGGGATTTGTCGCTGGAAATCCGCGACTTCCAGCGCGCGCAGAAGATACAGGCGCGCGCCATGCGGCTCGATGTTCCTCCGGACCCCAGGATCACCTTCAAGTCGCACACGGTGGCTGTGGATATCGTCGGGGGGGATTTCGTGACGGCCTGCCAGTTGGATGAGGACCGCTATGGCTTCCTCCTGGCGGACGTCAGCGGACACGGCATCGCCGCCGGGCTCTACACCCTGTGTCTTTATCCCCTGTGGAAAGAGCATCGCGAATTGCTCCACCGGCCGCGCAAGTTTGCCGAAACGATCAGCCGAGGGCTATGCGATCTCATGGACGAGGAGGGCGCCTTTGCGGCGGCGACGTGCGGAATGATCGACCTGGCCAGCAATACGCTCCAGGTGACCGGGGCCGGGAATCCGGAACCGCTGCTATTCCGCGCCGATGGATCGGTCCAGAAGATAGACTGCACCGGCCTGCCGCTGGGCATCATGACCGGCGCGGCCTACAGCGAAGTGACCGTGCCGTTCAACAGCGGTGACAGCCTCCTCCTGGCCACAGACGGCGCTACCGAGGTCACTTTGCAGCAAGGAGGCCGCCTCGGCGTGGACGGACTGGTGGACGTGCTTGCCCGCGCAGGCTATCCGCGGACTGACGTTGAGCTGAGCGCCGTGGAGAAGGCGCTCCTGCTCTTCTCAGACCGGGTTCGCTTCGACGACGATCTGACTTTGCTCGAACTTCGCCGTCAGTGAAAACAGGGGCGTCAGCCAAGTCTTGAGAGTGAAGACCATGACGACAGAAGGAATTGCCGGGGCGGGCTCCGGAGCGGGGGGGCGCGCCTTGAAGGACTCGATCAGCGGCCGAGAGCGCTGGCTCATGGCGATCTGGGCGGCGGGACTGATTCTCATTTACGTCATCGGCGGCGGGTTTGGGGTTCGCCAACTCAGCGGCTACAGGAACCAGACGGAGGCCAGACGCCACGCCTGGCTGGAAGCCGCGAGTGTGCACGGCGCGACGGCCGAGAACGCGCCGGGTAATGTGACAGCGGGCGTTTACATCCGGCACGTGCGCGACTTCTCCCTGAAGGATGCCGGCTGGACGGCGGACTTCGACGTCTGGTTCCGCTGGTCCGGCGAGACGCTCCATCCCGGGGAGAACTTTGAACTGGTCAATGGCGATATCCAAAGCCGGGAGCGGATTGAGTCGGGCGTGCGTGATGGAGAGAATTACGAACGGTACCACGTTACGGCGCGGATGACCACGGAGTTCGATCCTTCGCGGTTTCCCTTCGCCGATGAGGGGCTGGCCGTTGAAATTCAGGACAGCCGCCACGAAGCCGCGACGCTTCGGTTCGTCGCCGATGACGCCGGCAGCGGCCTGGACCCGGACGGACTGCCCCGGCTTGTGAGGCTCAAACGCAGCTTCGTGGTTGCGACGACGCACCGGGACGACCTGGGGGCCGCGGCCCCGGGCGGCGCGAGAAGCGTCCGCTCCAGGCTGGTCTTCGCGATGCTCGTGGCGCCTCTGAGCGTTAGTGTGTATTGGATGATGTTCCAGGCGCTCTTCGCCTCGGTGGCCGTTGCCCTGGTCACTCTCTTCGTCCTGGCGACTTATGACAACACCCGTTTCACTCTGCCGGTGGGGGCGTTCTTCGCCGCGGTGGCCAATAACGTCTTCGTCGGGGCGATGCTTCCCCATGTGGACCGGGTCACGCTGACCGGAATGGTCAATACGGTCGGCCTGAGCACCATCTTCCTGGTTCTCGTTCAGTCGACGATCTCACTGCACATGGCCGGCACGTGCGGGCGGGCGCGATTGGCGCGCGTGTTCGACATCGTCTCCTTTGCCGTCCTGCTGCCCTGCTTCGTTTGCATCAATCTGGCGCTGCCCTGGGCGGCAATGTCCCGGTGAAAGGCCGATTTGCGCGAGGGGAATCATTCGCCGCGTGGTGCGGGACCGTACTGGCGCTCCTTTGGCAATGAGTGCGAATTCAGAGAATTGACGTAACAGCACTGCTGTGCTATAAGTTGTTGAATCAATGTCGGTCGCGCCTGGCATGAGTTTGTGTCTCGATGTCTGGGTGAGGGGCAAACCCCTGCGGGTTCAAATCCAGTCCCGAGCGCCATCTGCAATAGAAGGCCGGACAGCAGAATATGCCGTCCGGCCTTTTTCCTGTTTCGCACTGCAAGAGGAAACGAAGATGCCCAACGCATTGCATATTCGCCGGATCGCCGAAGCGATCACGGTTTCAGAAAAACAGGTCCTGGCCACTGCCGAATTGCTCGAGGCTGGCGGCACGGTGCCGTTCATTGCGCGGTACCGCAAGGAGGCCACTGGCGCGCTGGACGAGGTGGCGATCACTGCCATCCGCGATCGGTTGCTGCAACTGGCCGAGCTCGACAAGCGCCGCGAGGCGATCCTCAAATCCATCGGCGAGCAGGGCAAGCTGACCGACGCGTTGGAGAAGATGATCGCCGCGGCGGAGACGCTGTCCGCCCTGGAGGATATCTACCTGCCGTTCCGTCCGAAGCGCCGCACCCGCGCGACCATCGCGAGGGAGAAGGGGCTCGAACCCCTTGCGCAGAAGTTATTCGAGCAGGGCGATATGGACCCGCTGGCGGAGGCGGCGCGTTTCATCGATGCGGAAAAGGGAGTGGAATCGGACGAGAAGGCGTTGGACGGCGCGCGGGACATCATCGCCGAGTGGATAAGCGAAGATCCGGCCGCGCGCGCCCGCTTGCGCGAACTCTTCATGAACAAGGCGCTGTTGCAGTCCCAAGTCGTCAAGGAGAAGCAGGCCGAAGCGGCGAAGTACAAGGATTACTTCGACTGGGAGGAGCCCGTCGCCGCCGCGCCATCGCACCGAGTGCTGGCCATGCGTCGCGGCGAAGGGGAGGGTTTCCTGAATCTTCGCATTCGGCCGGTTGAGACGGAGGCGGTGGCGCTGCTGGAAACACTCTTCGTCAAGGGGAACGGCGCCGCCTCCGGGCAAGTGCGCGAGGCGCTGCAGGATGGCTACAAGCGGCTTCTCTCGCTGTCCATGGAAACCGAAATCCGCCTCGCCACCAAGCAGCGCGCCGACGAGGCGGCCATCGCGGTCTTCACCGACAATCTCCGCCACCTGCTTCTGTCGCCCCCTCTGGGGCAGAAGAACGTCATGGGGATGGACCCGGGATTTCGCACGGGCTGCAAGATCGTCTGCCTCGATCGGCAAGGGAAGCTCCTGGACAATGCCGCCATCTTCCCCCATGAACCGCAATGCCAGCGGGCCAAGGCGGGCGAGATGGTTCTGCGGCTGTGCCGGAAGCACGAGATCGAAGTCATTGCCATCGGCAACGGCACCGCGGGTCGCGAGACCGAGGAGTTCGTTCGCTCCCTCGACCTGCCGAAGGGGATCATGGTCGTCATGGTTAACGAGTCGGGGGCGTCCATCTACTCCGCGTCGGAGGTGGCGCGCGAGGAATTCGCCGACCACGACATCACCGTCCGCGGCGCGGTCTCGATCGGGCGGCGATTGATGGACCCGCTGGCGGAACTGGTGAAGATAGACCCCAAGTCCATCGGGGTGGGCCAGTACCAGCATGACGTCGATCAGACGCAGCTCAGGCAGGCCCTCGACGACGTGGTCGTCAGTTGCGTCAACAACGTGGGCGTCGAGGTGAACACCGCGAGCAAACAGCTCCTGACCTACGTATCCGGGCTCGGCGAGACGCTGGCCGGCAACGTGGTCGAATACAGGAACCAGAACGGCCCGTTCCGCTCGCGCGTGGAATTGCGCAAGGTGCCGCGCCTGGGGCCGAAGGCGTTTGAGCAGGCCGCCGGCTTCTTGCGCATTCGCGACGCCGAACACCCCCTGGACGCCAGCGCCGTCCACCCGGAGAGCTACGGAATCGTGGACCGCATGGCCGCCGACCTGGGGTGCGCGGTGCGCGACCTGATGAGCGACGAGGGACTGCGCCGAAAGATCAAGCTGGAGAAGTATGTCAGCGACAAGGTGGGTCTGCCCACCCTCACCGACATCGTGAGTGAGCTCGCCAAACCCGGCCGTGACCCGCGGCAGAAGTTCGAAGCCTTTCAATTCGCCGAGGGACTCTCAAAGATCGGCGACCTCAAGCCGGGCATGAAGCTCCCCGGAATCGTCACCAACGTCGCCGCCTTTGGCGCCTTTGTGGACGTCGGCGTGCACCAGGACGGCCTCGTGCATGTCAGCCAGCTGGCCGACAGCTTCGTCAAAAACCCTGCCGACGTTGTGAAGGTGCAGCAGCACGTCATGGTCACCGTGTTGAGCGTGGACCTTGAGCGCCAGCGGATCGCCCTGAGCATGAAGAGCGCCCGGGAGCCGCAGACATCAGGGTCCGTTGAAAAAAGCAAGGCGCCGGTCTCTGACCGGGCAGCCGGTGCTTCCCGCCCCAAGTCCCAGCCCCGCGCCGCAGTTGCGGGCGTGGCAAAGAAGGCGGCGCTGCCTCCCAAAGGGGGGAGCAACAATCCCTTTGCGGATTTCTTCAAGAACCGCTCCTTGCCGCAGAAGTGACCCGTGTCCGGTGCGGCTCGATTGGCGATTCATCACGAAAAGAGTTAGACTAAGTTAATGCCATTTCAGAAACTTAAACTCATCGAACCCCTGCTGCGCGCCGTCAGGTCCGAAGGTTACACGATCCCCACCGCCATTCAGAGTGAGGCGATCCCTTACGTCCTGGCGGGAAGGGACCTGCTGGGCTGCGCCCAGACAGGCACGGGCAAGACCGCCGCGTTCGCGCTGCCTATCCTGCAGTTGCTCCATAGCCGGCCTGTCGGCGGGGGGCATGCACACCCCCAGGCCGCGGCACATGGCGCGCCGCACGGCGCCGCCGTCGCTCACGGCGGCAGCCATCCGCCTGCGGCCGCTCACCGGCGCATCCGCGCGCTGATCCTCACTCCCACCCGCGAACTGGCCGCGCAGATCGGCGAGAGCTTCCGCGTCTACGGCCAGCACGCCGGGCTCCGGCACACCGTCGTCTTCGGCGGCGTCAACCAGCGCCCGCAGGTGCAGGCGATTCGCCAAGGGGTGGATATTCTGGTCGCCACGCCGGGGCGGCTGCTCGACCTGATCAACCAGCGAGTGCTGAGCATCCGGGAGATTGAGATATTCGTCCTGGACGAAGCGGACCGGATGCTGGATATGGGCTTCATCCATGACATCCGCCGCGTCATCACGCAGATTCCCCCCAAGCGGCAAACGCTGATGTTCTCGGCCACGATGCCGAAGGAAATCCGCGCCATGGCCGACCAGCTCCTCACGCACCCCGTCACCGTCACGGTGCCGGCGGAATCCCCGGCAGCCGACACCGTCGAGCAGTCCCTTTACTTCATAGACCAGACGCTCAAGTCCGATCTGCTCAAACTATTGCTGCAGAAGCCGGAGATGACGCGGGCGCTGGTGTTCACGCGCACCAAGCGCGGCGCGGATAGGGTGGTCAAGCGACTGGTCCAGGCCTCCATTCCAGCCGAGGCCATACACTCCGACAAATCGCAGGGAGAGCGCACTCGGGCGCTGGAGAACTTCAAGCGCGGCCGCACGCGCGTGCTGGTGGCCAGCGATATTGCCGCGCGAGGGCTGGACGTGGACAGCATCTCGCACGTCATCAACTACGACATGCCTGCGGAAGCGGAAACCTACGTCCATCGCATCGGCCGCACCGGGCGCGCCGGGGCCCGGGGGCAGGCCATCACTTTCTGCACCGGAGAACAACGCGACGCGCTGCGCGTCATCGAGAAAATGCTGGGGCGCCCGATCCCCGTTCTGCAACACACGCTCAAACTGCATCCCGGCCAGGCCCAGCCGTCCGCCCATGGGCAGCGTCCTGGACAAGCGCCTCATCGGTCCGCCGGCAGCGGCGAGGGGCGAAATCCCAAACACGCCTCCCACAAACCGCACTCCCCGCACCAGCAGAAGAAGCCGTTCTGGCAGGGGAAACGCAATGCGCACCCGCCCGCCTCGGGACGGCGCGCGAACCCCTGACCTTCCCCTCGAACCGCCTCCTGCTCCCGAATAACCGCCACATCGCTCACGCGGATCATGGCAAGTCACGCCGTGCAGGCTGACCGTATCGCGGCGATGAGGTCTTCGGACGGGCCGCCCTTGGTCAGGAAAGCGACCGCGCCCGCGTCGCGCAGTGCCGTCGCGACGTCGTTGTCCGTGTGCATGGACAGCCCGATGATTTTGATGCTCGGGTTTGCGGCCAGGATTCGCTTCGTGACTTCCACGCCGTTCATCCCCGCGCCAAGGTTGATATCCATGATGACGGCGTCGGGCTGGAGCTTCGCGGCCAGTTCGATGGCGCTGGGGCCGTCCGCCGCCTGACCCACGACTTCGATGTCCTGCTCGAATTGCATCAGGCCGACCAACCCTTCGCGCATGATCTTGTGGTCGTCCACGATGAGGACGCGCCGCGTGGCGCTCTTCTCGCGCACGACGATCGTTGCGGGCTTGCCTTCGTCGCGCGCGGCGCGGGCCGTCTCCTCCGCGACGGGCTGCGCTTCGCCGGCGGGGAGCGTCAAGGTGATACAGGTTCCCTTCTTCGGCGCGGTGGCGATCTCCATCTGGCCGCCAATATGGACCAGCCGCTGCTGGATGCTGAAGAGGCCAAAGCTGGCTTCGTCGGGCTGGCGATTTCTGAACACGTCGGGGTCGAATCCCTTCCCTTCGTCGCTAACGATCAGTTTGATGAGGCCGTCATTCGTCCGCAGGAGGGTGACGTGCGCCTGAGACACCCCGGAGTGCTTCACGGCGTTGAGCAGCAATTCCCGCGCGCATTCGAAGAGCAGCAATCGCGCATCCTCGGCGGGCGGCTCGGCCTTGTTCTCCGCGCGAAGAACCACTGTGACCTGGTTCTTCTCCAGGGTGCGGGCGGCCAGCCAGTTCAGGCCGCCGATCAGCCCGGCCTCGTGGAGAATGGGAGGGCTGAGCTCGACCGTCAGGGAGCGAGACGCATCCAGCGCTTCCTTGAGAATGCTGTCCACCCCCTGCGCCGTGGCCTGCAACCGCTCCGGCCGGCTGTCGCGCTGCATCCACTCCACCTGCATCCGCGCCGCGACCAGGAGCTGCTGAATGTGGTCGTGGAGGATTTTCGCCAGGCGCTTGCGCTCGCGCTGCTCCGCCTGGGTCAACTCGGTCGCCAGCGCGCGGAGCTGGTCGGCCTGCTGCCGCACTTCGACCGTGCGCTCGGCCACGCGCTGTTCGAGCGATAGATTCAGCTCGCTCAACTTCTCCTCGGCGCGTCTTATTTCGCTGATATCCGTATTCGTTCCGAACCACTGGACCACGCGGCCGGTCGCGTCCTTCAGGGGGAAAATACGAGTCAGGAAGGGCCGAAACGCTCCATCGGCGCCCCGCAGCGGGAAGGTCATATCGAAAGGTTCACCGGTCGCAATGGAGACTTTCCAGCGCTCGAGCACCTTGGGCAGTTCAGACGCGTCGTGGACGCTCTGCCAACCCCAGCCCTCCATCTGCTCGGGCGTCGTGCCGGTGTAGTCATACCAGCGCTGGTTATACCAGTAGATATGGCCGTCGGGTCTGGCCATCCACGCCAGTTGCGGCATCGCATTGGCCATCGTGCGAAAACGCTCCTCGCTCTCCAGCAGCTCCGCCGTGCGCTCGGCCACTCGCTTTTCCAGCAGTTCGTTGGCCTCCTGCAGCGCTGATTCGGCGCGCTTGATCTCTTCGATATCGGTGCAAGTGCCGAACCATTTCAGAATCTCGCCGTTCTCCCCGAGCATCGGCGAACCGCGGACCAGCCACCACCGATAGGCCCCATCGGCGCGGCGCAGACGGCATTCCAGCGAGTAGGGCTCGTTGTGTTGCGTCGCCCGCTGCCAGGCCTCCCAAGCGCGCTGCTTGTCATCGGGGTGGAAGGGCTTGTTCCAGCCATGGCCGTAGCTTTCCTCCATCGTCATCCCCGTGTAGTCCGTCCAATGCCGATTGAAATAGATGTTCCAGCCATCGGGCCGGGTGGCCCAGACGATCTGGGGCATGGCCTCCGCCAGCGAGCGGAATTCCTGTTCGCTCAGGCGCAGCGCCTCCTCCGCCCGCTTGTGCAGCGCCTCTTCGGCCCGCTTACGCTCGGTGATATCCTGGTACGTGCAGATGAGCGCGTCGATTCGGCCGTCGGCCTTGAAGACAGGCTCGGCGCTGATGAGCATCCACTTGAGCTCTTTGCCCGAAGGCGCCCGGACGCCGACGGGCTTGTTCCGAACAGCCCGGCCGCTCATGGCGGCTTTGCGCACGGGGTGCTCATCGACATCCATGAGCGAGCCGTCTTCCTCGAAGACCTGCCATTCGCTCCAGTTGCGGTCGTTGATATTTTTGATGTCGGACGCTTCGGAGAGTTCAAACAACCGCAGGAAGGCGGGGTTCACGATGACAAACCGGCCGTGCTCGTCGATCAGCGCGACACCGGAGGCCAGATTCTGCGTGAGCACTCGGAACCGATCATCGGCGCGCTGCAATTCCTCTTCCGCCCGCTTGCGCTCGGTGATGTCGTGGCCGATGGCCCCAACGCCGTAGGTGCGGCCCTCGGCATCCACCAGCGGGAATTTGTTCGCCAGGAAGATGTGGTGACCATCCCGGAGATCCGCCCGTTCCTCGATTTGGATGGCCTTGCCAGTCGCCATCACCTGTTTGTCGTTCGTCCGCCAAGCGTCGGCGACTTCCCTGGGAGCAATGTCATAGTCTGTCTTGCCTATGATGTCTTCCCGCGACATTCCGAGCATTCTCTCCAGCGACGCGTTGATGGTGATGAATTTCCCATCGCGGTCTTTGAGGAAAATGGGGGAAGGGCTGCCGTCGATGACGTCCTGAAAGAGGCGCTCCCTTTCCCGAATGGCCTCCTCGGCCTGCTTGCGCTCGGTGATGTCCTGCACGTGAGTCACCATGTGGAGCGGCCTGCCGTTTGCGTCGCGCACGACCGCCGTGCTCATGTCGCCCCAGATCACCCGGCCGTCCTTGCGAATGTAGCGCTTCTCCATGCGGAAGGTGGATTGTTGGCCGCTGAGCAGCCGCTGCACGCCTTCGCGGTTGCCGGGAAGATCGGCGGGATGGGAGAACTCGTAGAAATTAAGACGGGCGAGTTCTGCCTCGGAATAACCCAGCATCTGGCAGTAGGCCGCATTCACCCTGAGCAACTTGCCGTCGGGGTCGGTCAGCGACATGGCGACGGCGCTGCCCTCGAAAGTTGTCCGAAAGCGGTCCTCGCTCTGCTTCAGCGTCTCTTCGGCCTGCTGGCGGTCGATGATTTCCTGGCGCAGCTTTTCGTTGGCCTGCTCGGTCTGCCGGCGGGCCGCGACGGCGTCCTGCATCAGTTGAAGCGCTTCCCGGCGCGAGTCCTCCAAAGACGTGTTGGCGGACTGCAACTCGGCGGTGCGATCCGCCACGCGCTTTTCCAGAGAGTCGTGCGCCTCCATCAAGGCTGCTTCGGCACGCTTGCGCTCTTCGTTCTCGCGGATTAAAGCACTGGAACGTTCCGCCAGTTCGCGGTTGATCTTCTTGATCGCGCGGGAGTGTGCCAGGGTCTTCAACGTGATCGCAATGAGCACCACAATGCATCCCAGGGCCGCCCATAAGACCAGCCGGTCGATGGATTCCCTGGTCACATAAACAACTTCTTTCGCCTGCCACTTCTTCAAGATCTGCTGACGGGCGCCATCGCTCTCGATCTCTTTCAATCCGGCGTTAATTCGGGCGAGCAGTTCCGTATTGCCCTTCTTGACGGCGATTCGCGAGTAGTTCGTGACGACGGGCGGCTCGACGACGATCACCCCCTCGATGCTATTGAGGTAGAGCTCGTACTCGCCCACCCACCGGTCCACGAAGACCGCATCGATCTGCTCGGTCTTGAGCATGTCAAAGCCGGCCTTCCAATTCGGCAGCACGACGAGATGAATCTGCTCGTGCTCCTTCAGATACTGAGCAGGAAAGCCGCCGGCCTCGACGCCCACTTTCTTCCCATAGAGGGAAGCCAGGCTCTGAATATCGAGACGCGTGTTCTTGCGGAAGATGTGAAAGCGAGACTCCAACAGGATATCCGAAAAGTCGTAGAGCTTCTCTCGCTCCGGCGTGGGGTTGATTTGCAGCAGCGCGTCCGCCTTGCCGGCGGCCACCAGTGATTGAGCCTCGGGCCAATCCATCGCTTCAACGCGAATGGAGAGGTGCGCTTTCTCCGCGACGGCGTATGCCAGATCGACCACCAGGCCGACCGGCTTCTCGTCTTGCGTGAAGAGGATGGGGGGGATCTTGCTGTTGCCGACGAACCTGAGCGGAGTGCCCGACTCCTGACCCAGCGCAGCAAAGGCCAGGACTTGGAGCGTCAATGCCAGGGCCATCAACTTGAGATGCGCCTGAGAGAAGCAGCTCATAGCTTTCTTTCCGCTCCGCTGGTTCCTCTGGTGGCTGAGTTCGGTTCGGGTGATGCACGAAGAAGGGCGCAAGCGTTCACGGCTGCGAGTGACAGGTTATCCTGAATCGCTTGGGAGCGCAAGGGTTGAACGCGATAAGCCCGATACCGCGCGATTGGAGGAAACACGAGGGGCCGCGGCTCATGAAGGTTGCACGGGACGCGGGGTTGCATAATCGCTATACTCGCGCGGCGCAGGTCAGGGCGCACCGGCGATACCGCGCAATTCGGCAAACAACTCTGAGTACGCTTTGTGCATTTCCGGGCGGGGGTTGAACAAGCGGGAGACGCGGGTCCATTGTTGCGCCAACTCCGGCGCCGTGCCCCATCCGAGCGCCATCCCCGCCAGGATGGCTGCGCCCAGACTGGTCGGTTCGGCACAGTCGGTGGCTTCGAACGGCACATCGAGGGCGTCCGCTTTGATCTGAAGCCACACGTCGCTGCGGGCGGCTCCTCCGGAAGCCCGGATCGCGCGCGGACGCTCCGCGCCGCACAATTGCCCGACTTGGCGCGCCAGCGCCAGCGCCACCGTTTCCATGATGGCGCGCGCGGCATGCGCGCTGGTGTGCCGCCGATCCCCGCCGGCGAATGCATCCGGCGCACTGGCGAGAAGGGCGGGCGGCCGGACCCTCAGTCCGTTCGCGCCGGGAGGCGCGGTGGCCGCCAAGCGATCCAGTTCCTCGAACGGCGACCGGTCCGGCAGTTGGCGCTGGTATGACTCCAGGAGGTTCGCGGATTCGCTGCCAAAGAGCATCTGGTAATACAGTGCCGGATCGAAGCTCGGTCCCTGAAAGACGTTCTCCCGCAGGTGGTCGCTGAAGCCCCGCGCGCAGCGCACGGTCGATAGGACGGTGCCGGTCGTTTCAGAGACCCCGCCGGGAGTCACGTTGCCGACCCCGATAGCGCCGGCGTATTGATCGAGGCAGCCCACGACGAACCGGCACGCGGCCGGCACCCCGAGTTCGGCGGCGGCGCTCCCCGAGAGCGGGCCAAGGTCCGTCCCCGCGCGCGCAATGGCGGGCAGCCAGGAAGGGGGCAATTCCAGTTGTTCGCAGAACGGAGACCACCAGGCCAGTCTGCGGATGTCCACAGTTCCCGTCAGCCCCGCGGCCCCGGCCTCCGTCACGTGCCGTCCGGTCAGCCAGTGGGTGAGGTAATCGCTCAAGAGGCAGAGCTTGCCGGCCTCCTGCCACAACTCCGGGCTGTTCCTCTTCAGCCAGAGAAGCTTGGCCGCCATGTAGTCGCTGTCGAGAGAGGGGACGCCCGTCGTGGAGCGGAAACCGGGGGTCTGCGCCAGCTTCCGCGCCTCGCCGCCGAGTTCTCTTGCGCGCTGGTCGCACCAGATGATGAAGGGAATGAGAGGCCGGTCCGCCCTGTCGAGCAGCAGAAAAGTGTTGGTTTGCGTCGCGAAGGTGACCGCAACGACTTCCCGGCGTCCACGCGGGTCGGGTCGATCCAGGGCGGAGACGATCTCCCGCACCGCCTGCCGGAAGCGCTCCGAGGGCATCTCACATCCCCCGTCGGGCGAGCGGGAGATGGGCGTCGGCGTTTTGGCCAACGCGCAGAGCGCTCCCTGCCGGTTGAAGAGCGCGGCTTTCAGGTAGCTCGTCCCGAGGTCCAGCGCGAGGATTTTCTCCATGTCGGGGTCCTACCGGACGGGGGTTTCCATCTCCCGGAAGTACTTCAGGAACCGGCAGTATTCCTCGACGATGCTCTCCATGCACTGCCTGCCGGTTTCGGGAGAAGCGCAACTGGGGTCTCCCAGCGCGCCGGTGGAGGTCGTTTGCAGATCCCACGTGGACCAGGAAACTTTTCCGGAGCCGGCCATGTCCCCGGCCACCCATTCGTTGCAGACCTTGACGGAGTCGCGGGCGTCCGTCCCGGTCAGGTCCACCGGGTAGCCGAAGTGCATCAGCAGCGAGGTCTCGTACTCGCAGGCATGGGATGCGCCCCCCAGTTTGCTCTTGCGGATCTTCTTGAAGACCGGCAGGGCGAACGTGTGCGGCTGCGTGACGACGATGCCGACGCCGGTGCGGTCAAACACTTCACGCGCGGCCAGGCGGGCCACGTCGCCGTGCGGACCGTGCGTCGACACGATCGCCAGTTTCTTGAAGCCTCCGAGCAGCGCCGAGGAACAGACATCCGCGACGTAGTCCACCATGACTTTCCAGCGAATGCGGAATGTCCCGGGCCACTGCGCGACCATTTTCGGGGCGTATCCGTAATGGATCGTCGGCATGACCAGCACCGGAACGGAGGGGTTCGACTTCTCGGCCGTCGCGAGCGCCACCCGTTCGGCGATGATGCTGTCGGCCCCGGTCTGCAAGTGCCGTCCGTGCTGCTCGGTCTGCCCCAGCGGAAGCAACAGCACCGTCCGCTCCTGAATCGCTTTCTGCAACTCCGGCCACGTCTTCTCCGCGAGCAGATGACTCATCGGGACGCTCCTTTGCGATAGTTGCCGCCGTAGGGAACGCGGGTGTCTTCAAAGAAATTGTCATCCACTCGGCTGGGCATGGACACTTCGAGGAGGAGAACCGGACCCAGGCCGGTGAAGCTGTGTGACGTCCCCGCGTGGACGAGGAGCGTCTCGCCGGGCCCCATCTCCCGGGCGACGCCGCTGCAGAGCATCCGCGCCCGGCCCTTCACGATGAAGAACGTTTCCACTTTGACCTGGTGCAAGTGCATCGGGCAGCTCTGCCCGTCGAAGAGAAACAGGTACTTCGCGCAATAGCCGGCTTCCAGTTCGTTCGCGATCCAGTACTCGGTCAAACCGGTCTTCGGGAAATCGTGCAGGCCGAAATGCCAGAGGAGCGGTTCCACGCGCGGCAGCGCAATGTCCCACGCGCGAATCTGCGCCTGAAGGGAAGCAAGCGCCTCCTCTCGCTCGGCTCCGGCGAGAACGCCCGCGCTGACATTCAGCGCTTTTTGCAGTTCGTCCATGTCTGCCATCCCTTGCTCTGATGAGACGCGCGCGCCGAGGCGCACTGCAGAATAGCGCAAGCGCTGCCCGGAATATATTCGCGCGGAGCGCCTTCAAGGACGCAGCGCGCCGCTTCTTTGTACACTTGTGGGGGGGGGGGCCGTTCAAGAGCATCCGGCAATTCTCTCCACAGAGCGCGTTCGACAAGGTCACCTCACCTGACAATGTGCCGCACAATGGCAATTGTCGGGCACGGATGAATAAATGGACATGACGAGGCGTCGTACCCGAATAAGTCTCGGTCGTGTGACTGCCTGCTGCTCGTCTTTTGCCCGGCGCCCACCATAATCCAGCCCCACGCTTACATTCTGGAAACCTGCGACTCTCGGCCATTGACATCGGCTTGCGGAATATGTACTATTATGCATCCATTCATAAGATATCTATGGGGCGGACACCCATTGTGGTGGTCGAGCCAGGAAGAGGTGGTACCAATGAGTGCGGAAGTCACTGCTGAGAAGCTTGAATCAATCCTCGGGCAGATGTCAGTCGAAGAGAAAGTAGGACAATGTTTTACCTTTGGCTTCGCTGGCAGCACCATCCGACGTCGGCATGTTGAGGCGCTGACGAAGTTACACTGTGGCGGACTGCGCCTTACGCCGGCCGTCGAACATGGCTATGGCACTACGGACATTGCGCGGCCCGCCCCTTACCTCTCCCCTGGCGAATACACCGAGTTGCTGAACAAGCTGCAGCAGATCGCCGCCGAGCGGCGCTTCTCCATCCCTCTGATCATGTCGGCCGATCAGGAGGGGGATGCGGGGGGCAATATCAACAGGGGGGACGTCAGTATGTTTCCCGCGGCCATGGGACTGGCGTCGGTGCCGGAGCCGGATTTCGTCTATCGGGTCCACCGCATGGTGGCCAGGCAGTTGCGCGCCTATGGGATCAATATGATCCATTCGCCCGTTCTCGACGTCAACATCAATCCGCGGAACCCGGAGATCGGCGCGCGGAGCTACTCGGACCGTCCCGAGGAGGTCGTGCGTTGTGCGCTTCAGTCGCTCAAAGCGTTCCATGAATACGACATCATCGCTACGGGGAAGCATTTCCCAGGCAGAGGGGACTCGGATCAGGACGCGCATTTTTCGCTGCCCAGCCTTCCGTTTGACAAGAAGAGACTGAATGAAGTGGAACTGCGTCCGTTCAGAGAACTGATCAAGGCGGGGCTGGATGCCGTCATGACCGCGCACATGCGTTGCCCCGCGCTCGACCCCACCGGCGAGCCGGCCACCACCTCCGAACGGATGGTGCGTGGCGTGCTGCGCAGGGAACTGGGCTTCGACGGGGTCGTCACCACCGACAGCATGGCGATGTTGGGCATTCGGGAGCTGTACGGCATTCCGGAGGCTTCCGCGCGGGCCATCAAGGCCGGGATCGACTTGGTGCTCCTGAAGGCCGAGGGGGACCTGTCGCAGCAGTGTTACGACGCGGTGATTAATTATGTGAAGGAAGGCAAGATCACCGAAGAGCGGCTCAACGAAAGCGTCCGGCGGATTCTCCGGTTGAAATTCTCCAAAGGCATCTTCGGGCGGAACCGCTTCGCCGATCCTTCGCGCACCGAGAGTATCACCGGCTCTGCCGAGATGAAGGCCATGGCTCGGGAGGCTGCGGGGAAGTGCCTCCTGGTCATGAAAGATGATGCAAAGAGAATTCCCATCCGCGACCGCAGGGGCATTCTCGTGATCGAACAGATCCACGAGTTCCAGCTTCCGCACGGAGGCAATGACAAGTGGCATCATCCGGGCTACTTTACTGAGAGGGTCTGGGAACACGCTCCCGAGGCCGACAGCGTCGAGATCGAGGGGGACGTTTCGGACAAGAAGATCACCGAATGCCTGGAACGCGCAAGACGCGCCCGGCTGGTGCTGATTACGGACTTCGGCTCCTTCAAGACCAAGACCGCCTGGAAGGTGATCACTCCGCTGGTCGAGTCCGGACATGAGGTCATTGTCGTTACCGCCTCCCCCTATGCGCCATGCACGGTTCCGGACGGCCCATCCTTCGTCCTGACCTACTCGGCGCAGGAGGAGAGCCTCGGCCCGGCGGCGGAGCTGCTTTTCGGGGTTGGCAAGGGGCTCGGCCGGATCACCCTGAGCGCGGACCTGACGCAAAAGTTCAACCGCGTGAGCTACGGCACGGAGTTGAACAAGAAGCTTTTCGCCGTGGAGTCCGATACGACCGGCCAGCCCCGCAAGATGGCGAAGATTACGGTCACGTCCAAGTCGGGCTGATCCTGCGGTTTTGAAGGATCTGCCGGTGGCTATGGACATTGGCGGAAGTCGGACTACTGGGCAAGCGGACGGTGAGATTTAGTGAATTAGACACATTTTGTTCTTGACATCCAACAACGTGATTCTATAATACTATACTTAGTAGCACTTGTGGATAAGTGGGTTCTTTTTGGGTTTAGAGGCAAGGAGGGAGAGTCATGGCGACGCAGTTGCTAAGGCGTATGCTGTCGGCGTTTACGCTGATCGAGTTGCTAGTCGTGATCGCGATTATCGCCATTTTGGCCGGGATGCTCCTACCCGCGTTGGCTGCCGCGAGGGAGAAGGCAAGACGCACGGCGTGCCTCAACAACCTGAGCCAGATGAGCAGGGGGTTGGAAAGCTACTGCTCAGACTACAGTAATTACTTCCCGTCCTACCCGGGCTACGGGAGAAGTCCCTGGCAGGATTCAACGGCCAATGGATGGGGGGACGTGACCAATGCGTCGTACGCGGGAGGCGGCGACTGGACGGACCAGACTACGGGCGACCGCGTAATCACCGCGCCGACCTTCTGCCCGACCGACACGCCGGCTCCTTCGCTCTTCACGATGATCGCCTACGGGCTTCAGCCGAATGGGGCGATCCGGCTTACCAAGGGCCGTCTGAAGACAGCCCCGACCAATCTGGGATACCTGGCTTTCTGCGGGTACATGGCCGATACGAAAGGGTTCTTCTGTCCGAGCGCCGTTGGAGCTCCGAAGCCCGCGAACCAACTGATCTACGGTACCTGCGGAAAGTACCTGTACGGACAAAATGACGTCCGGCTTCTGGGCGGCTTCGATGCGAACAGCCTCGCCAAAGGGGACTACGCGGCGTGGTTCAGCAAGCAGGGTTGGGCGGACGTCGACTATGGCAGGAGCTGGCTCTATAATTACGGGGACGTTGGCCCCAGCTATGCATGGGCGACCCAGTACTCGTACACGAACGCGAAGGCGCTCTCCGTGGGCGTGGCGGCGAACTATATGTACCGCAATGCGACGTTCACGCAGACCGTGTCGCGGGATTACACGGCTGAGGCGGGTCCTGGGAAGGCCACGGTGAACGGCGCGATGGCGCTCTTCTACATGCGGCCGCGGATGCGGGCGTACCCGGGTTGCCCGATCTTCAAGACGCAGAAGATGCTGGGCGGCCGTGCCATCGTCTCCGACGACTGGACGCGCACACAGAAGCAGAATTCGAGCGTGCTGCCGGGCCAGGGATGGTATGACCATCGGGACGGCTATAACGTTCTCTACGGCGACTGGAGCGCCGCGTGGTACGGCGATCCGCAGCAGCGGATCATGTGGATGGATCCGGGCAACATGGGAGGGAGCAGCTCGAACTGGTGGAGCGGCGGAAACACGGAGAGCGCCGCATTCTCAATGTTCTGCGGCAGCAACACCTCCAGCTACAAGTTCGGCACATGGGCCCCGACGACCGGCGTCGAGGTCTGGCAGCGCGCCTTCCATCAGCTCGACGTGAGCCGCGGCATTGACAGCGGCAATGATGGGGATGTCCTGCCCACCGACCCGGCAGACTACAATGTCTTCGACGCGTGGCCTCCCAAGTAAGCCGGTTAGACAGATCGATCACGGTTCGCGGAGGAGTCACTCCTCCGCGAACCGGTGTGTAAATGGAGCAGAAGCATGCCGAATCGGTTCACGAAAACGACGCGCGTGGAACACCACGTTCTCAATCTGATCGCGCGCGACAGCATCGGTGAGGGCGGGCAACTGATGCCCGAGCGCGAAATGGCGCGCACGTTGGGCGTTGGCCTCATCACCGTCCAGCGGGCGATGGCAGAATTGTCACGGCAGGGCGTGGTTCAGAGGACGCAGGGAAAGGGAACGTTCGTCAAGCGAGACCCCACCAGCGGCCAGAGTCTGGGGACGGTCGCTTTCCTGCTGGTCAATAGCCCGACGCCGATTTATGAGCAAATGGTGGACGAATTGCGCAAGGCGGCGCAGATGCGGCGTCACGACCTGAAATTCATTCACGCAGGCGAGCGCCCGAGCGATGTCGTCATCGGCCAACTTTCCGGCGTCAGTGGCGCGCTCATCAGCGGCCACGTGGATGATTCCTGGCTGGAATTCCTGGAGATGATGCACATTCCGACGGCGGTCATCGGCCTGTGCGCATCGAAGAGGCCGGTGCTCTCCATTCTGCCGGACTTGGCGCAGGGGGCGCGGATGCTTGTGGAGCGCCTGCGATTGCGAGGGTGCAGCCGCATTGGCCTGGTGAACGGCGCGCGAACGTACCTGTTGGCCGGCGAGATAGATCGGGGCTACCATGACGCTCTGAAGGATCTCGGCCTGCCGGGCGATGAGAGTGCGGTCGTCTGGTGCCGAAAGGACCGTCGCTTCGAGGACTTCGGTGAGTTCTTTGCGCGCAACGGTGATAAGTGCGACGCGCTCGTGGTGGAACAAGGCTGCTTCTATCCGCTGCTGCAATTCTACTATCAGAACGACGCCTTGAAGACACACCCCGTGCTGGGCGTCCTTGATCAGGGGCCGTTGCAGGTGGAGGTCTCCCCGCGTATGGATGTCGTCGGCTTTCAGGACGTTCTGGGCGAGCAGGCTGTGAACATGCTGTTCGAGGCCATCGCCGGCCGCCGTCCGCCGCATCAGGTGTTGATCCCGCCGAAAAGCCCATAGGTGTGCGACTACCCGTCCGGTTCCGCTGAAAGTATCGCGGCGCAAGGACTGGGGATTGAGGGAGCATTGCGGTCATGAAGCGCGTGTGCAGGGCGGGTTACGTGCTTGCGGTTGGAGGTATCTGCATGCTGGCTGCCGCCGGACCGGACTCTTCCGCCCAACCCGCCACGTTCGTCGCGAACCAGGACTTTGAGGGTGACCTCACCCCGTCGGTGGAAGAGGGGACGGCCGGCAAGCTGGTCGAGGGGCTGACCGACGAATCCCCCGCCTCCGGCCGGTTCGCCTACCGCGTCTGGGGCATCGAAAGCACACCCTGCCGACAGCACAGTTGGCGGCTTCGCCCCACCTTCGTCGCTCCTGCCGGGCCCGTCGATGTCTCCTTCAGCATCCGCAAGAACCGGATTACGAATCCCGGTTCGCACTTTGACGAGCATGGCGGCCCTGTCCCGGTTGAGATTGCCCTCTACGACGAAACCGACCAAGCCGACGTCCTTACCTTGCTGAGAACCTCCACCCAGTTCCTGACTGGGAACTGGAGGACTTTCGGGGTCCGGGGTCTGACGCTGAACTCCGGCCACGCATACGCCTTCCGCTGCCGGGTACTATGGCTTGGCGGCGATGCATTGTTTGACCTGGACGACATTCGCGTCACGCAGGCGGCTTTGGAAAGACCTGCGGGCGCGGAAGACAAAGTCGCGCTCCGAAGCGTGGACTTTCTGGACCCATTCCTCCTTCAAGCCGGACTCTGTAGAGTGAAAGTGTCCAATGGGCTTTCGTGCGCGCGGCCGGCCCAACTGACGCTGGCAGTGTCGGGAAATGGGATTGCTCCTTCGATGGCGACGCGCGGCGTCATCCTTTCCCCCAATGCGGTCTCCTCCATTTACGTCAACCTGGCGCCGAAGACGTCGGAGTTCTACCGGACGATCCAAGTCCATGCGAAACTCATGGAGGCCGGCCAAACACTCGGCGAAGCGCGGACAGAGTCTGCTCTGACTCCGGCCTTCTTCTCGGAAACCGTCATCGATCAACTCCCGGAGCTGCCTTCGCGCCGGAAGATATCATATGAAACGCACATCCGGGGTGACTTGCAGACATCCCAGGCCAACCTTGTTCTACGGCAGGAACTGCTGGACGTCCATGCCCGCGTATTGGCGGACCTCGGCTCGGTAGACGTCCCCTCCGTGCCATTTGACCGTCAAGGATCGTGGAAAGCGAACCCCGGCATGGCCGGTCCGTGCGCGCTGGTTTCGCGCCTGTATTACCAGGACATGCTTCTGGACAAGTGGTCCACCCCGGTCCAGTTCCCGGGCGAAGCTCCGCCGCTGGCGGCGCGGACGCCGGAAAAGCCCTTCCCATTCCGCGTGTCGCTTGCTTGGCAGGCCGACATGAAATCGCCGCAGGATGTCGCGCTTGTGGACCTCAACGGCGACGGCGTCATGGACGTCGTCATCACCCAGCACTGGGCCAATCAGGTGACCGCCCTTGACGGGCGGGACCGGCATCTCCTTTGGACGTTCAAGACGCACAGCCGGCCGGACCGCATCAAACTGGCCGATGTGGATGGCGACGGCTTCGCGGAACTGCTGATCAGCGACTTCCAGCGCTCCCCCTCGCGGGTCGGGACTCTGTATGTGCTGCGGCGCAACGGAGAACTCCTCTGGGAAGCGCCGGTCCACGGCCCCGGGCACGGTGTGGCAACCGCCGATCTGAACAACGATGGTCGGCCGGAACTGCTGGCCGGGACCTGCTCGGCGCAGATTCATTGTTTTGCCGGAGATGGTGCGCCGCTCTGGCTGCGCTGGGTCAGTCCGCACCGCTGGTCCAGCGTGGATGTCCTTGACGCCGCCGCACTGGCCGCCAGGGAGCGTCCGAGCATCGTCGGCGAAAGCTGGCAGGCGGGGAATGTCACGCTCTTCTGTCTCGACCATGCGGGCGAGTTGAAATGGTCCAAGCTGCTCGGACGAAACACCAACGGCCCCAATGCCTCCGCCATTGCCATGGCGGACCTCGATGGCGACGGCAAGCGGGAAATTGTTGCAGCGGTGACCCATCTGGAGGGAGATACGGATACTCGTGACGAGGACTGCCTGTGGGTTCTGAACGGGGATGGCACGGTGATGTGGAGCCGTGGGTTGCCGGAGTTGCCGGGATGCAGTCGCGCCGGCGTTAAGGTGCTGGACGTCGACGGCGACGGCAAGCCGGAGATCCTTTCCCTGGTTCGGCGAGTGGGCAACCCGGGACATTACTTTCTGGATGTGCTGCGGCATGATGGAACGCTGTTGCTATGCCATGAGTTCACGGTGGAGGGAACGAGCGCTGCTTACGATGTCAACGGCTGGCAGATTGACGCCGCCAAAATGCCCGATGGCAGCGTCGAAGTGGTCTTTGGCGCAAGCTCAGAAGCAAAGCTGGTTGGATTACGGATGGAGAAGACCGGCCGGTAGTCCGTCGGCGCGGCATCTATTTGCATTATTCTCGGAGGGACTGACATGGAGAAGCGACTGTCGAAACTGGGGGTTCTGGTCGGCGTGCTCGTGATCGCCGGATGGCTTGCCCCGGCCTTTGCCGGAGAGGTCGTGATCGCGGGGAGCAAGAATCTGGCGTGCCGCAATGTGTTCAAGGCAGACCAGATTGTCGTGGACGACCTTTCCTTCGAGCCGGGTGGGTTTGCCAAGGGACTTCCGGGCGACGGGGACGAGATTACGCTTCTTCGGCCCAATGAATACGCCAAAGAAGCGGGGCAGCCGGACACGATCGCTGCGGGAATCGCCGTGGACAAGCCGGCGGCGCTGACCGTGGACGTCAGCCTATGGTGCATGCAGGACACGTGGGATTATGGACGCTTGGCGGTCTATTGGAACGACACACTGATCGGCATCGCGAATTCCAAGGTGGGGGAGAAGAAGCATCGTCAGACGTTCAGCTTCAAGGTCGCAGCCGACAAGGTGAAGAGCGAGAACTGCCTCTGGCTGGAGCCTCTGGACACCTACACTCCGCACGTCTATTTTGACGCCGCGAAAGTCACCGGAGACGCCGCGCTCAAGTTCCTGGACGCCAAACAAGCCAAGGACCTACTGCAAAAGGTCCACCCGATGTTCGCCGAGACGCGCGACCTGAAGGGCAAGGGGAATGCGCTGGTCGTGAATGAATCCATGCGCACGTTTGGCCTGCCTTATTATGAAGTCCTCAAGGCAATGAACGTGGACGCTGTTCAAAAGGCTGAGTGGGTCAATCCGAAGGAGTGGAAGGACTACAAGCTCGTGATCGTGGCCGGGCGCTGGGTCTCGAAGGAAGGGGACGCGGAGGCGATCGGCGAGTATCTGAACGCCGGCGGCAACCTCATCATGTCCTCCGAATTCGCCCAATACTTCGCCACCGGCAAGGGGACGGCGTGGGACAAGATCCCCTGGACCGGCGGATACCGCGCGGGCTGGAGCCGGCACGTCAAGCCCGAAGACCACTTCTTCGGCGTCGTCGCCCAGGACTCGCCGCTCCTGGCGCCGGGGATGAAAGCCGGTATGAAGCTCGAATGGTACCCGCCGGAAATGGCCCGATTCGTGGCCGAAGGCAAAGTGGACGAGAAGGAGATACTCATCAACGTGGACTCCACCGAGAGCCCGCTCAGAGGCAACAACGCGCTGTTCATTCATCCCGTGGGGCAGGGGAAGCTCATCGGCTTCAGCGACACCAACTGCTCCCGGCCGGACATGGTGGTGACGTTGCGCAACATCGTGGCGAGCGTGCTTGCGCCCTAGTGTGGTTTCTCGGTCGAGAAGGAGTCAACAGATGAAGCGGTTACTGGTGTACTTGACCGCATGGGTGGTCTGCGCCGCGTGCGCGGCTCCCGGCTGGTCGCAGGAAATGCGCAAGCCGCTCGCAGCGTGGTTCGGCGGCTACGAAACGATCACGTTCAACGACGAAATCGTCTGGCCATTGCGGCTGGTCGCCGACGTCAATTATGGAAGCAAGCCGATCTATCCGGTTGAGCCGGGCGCGTTGAACCGCGCATCGGCCATCCTGGTGGGTGAGGGCAGCGCCGCCGCCTTCCCCAAGGAGGAGGTGGACGGCCTGAAGGAATGGGTGCAGAACGGCGGCATCCTAATCCTGAGCGGAACGGAGGGGCAGTCCCTGTTCGGCAACACGCCTCCGGGCTGGATTGGCGCGAAGAAATGGTGGACCGGCTCCATCGATCCGAAGAGCGCTCAGCTTCTCAAGCCCGAGCATCCGCTGGCCAAAGGGGTGACTGCGGAGATGCTCTCCGGCCTTGTTGGCGCGGGGGGGGTCGATGAAGTCACGACGGGCGTCTCCGTGATCGGCCATGGGACGGAATCGTACCTGATGGTGAATGCGTACGGAAAGGGAGAGGTCGTCGTTCTGGGCGGCAAGCTGACCCCGCAGGGCTGGCCGGCCGACGTGCAGGGGCAGATCCTTCAGGACCTCCCCGCGGTGGCGGTGCAGGTCTGGCGGAACCTGGCGGCCACGCTGCCGCTCCCCACGGCTACGGAGGCGATTGAGCAGTGGGCGAAGGGGGCCGGCAGGGAATTCGCAGTCTGGTCGCGGTGGCAGAAGGGAAAACTGACTGGGGGGATGGCGCAGGTTCCGCCGTATCCGCTCGCAGGGGATGAATTGAAGGCGCTGGTCTTCAATGCGGGAATGGGGGAACGTTGCTGGAAGTCCTTCTTCGTCACCAACGCAACTTCCGTCCGGACGCTGACGGTCACCCCCACCGATCTTGCGGGTCCTGGGGGTGCGAAGATACCCGCTTCCGACCTGAGTGTGTACGTCCAGGACAAGCCGCGGGCCGACTATACGAAAGCAAGCTACTGGCTGGTGGATCCTCAGTATGTTGACCCCGTGGGCAGTCCGGCGGTGAAAGCGGAGGCTAACGGCACAACCACGTGGTGGGTCAAGCTCCGTTGCGTGGACGCCCGGCCGGGCGAGTATGCCGGGGCCATCGAACTGAAGGACGGCGGCAGGCTGCTCCAGAAACTACCGGTTAAGGTCACGGTCTGGCCGCTGCGGCAGCCCGAGCCGGACTTGTTGCACTACGAAAGCGAGCACATCTGGTTCTGCATGCCGGGCGGAAACTGGACTTCTGCGAACTCGAAAGAGAACAATAACGCGAAGATCGTCAACTACATGCAGCACCTGGGGGAGCTGGGGGTGGACTTTGGCCAGAGCTGGAGCGACGTGGACAGGCGCTACTGTCTGCAAGACTTTGTCCGGCTCAAGGAGGATGGCCGGCGGTGGAAGGAGGCCGCGGACCAGGATCCGAAGATCCTCAATCGGGAGAAATTGCCGCATCTGGATTTCTCCGAATACGACACGATTTACTTTGACAGCGCCATCCGCGCAGGGCTGCTTAATTTCTCCATGAACTACCTCGCGCCGGAGAACGGGGACCTCACGCCCGAGAAGCTCCGCGCGGAGCAGTGGTACTGGCGCGAATATGCCACCTACCTTAAAGACCGTGGCTACACCAATGTCTACACGAAGATTATGGATGAGTTTGGCGCCGAGGGGGTGAAGGAATTCATCAAATACTCCCGGGTGATACGTCCCGCCGGGATTAAGACCTACACCACCACTTATGATTTCATGCAGCTTCCGCGCGCGGCGGCCAAGATCGATCCGGATATCGACCTCTGGCAGATGAACACACTGTCCAAACCATACCGCGAATGGCTCGCCGAGAAGAATGTGACGCTCGACCCGAAGGATATATTCTGGGGCTGCACCGCTTCGAGTTTCTGGGGCAAGGTGGACGGCGGCTCCGTCGGCTGGCTGATGGCCTACATGCGCTTCGCCGGATTCCACGTGCATGGGTACGTGCGCTGGAGGGACAACGATACGGAGGGCGCTCTCGACGGGCCGGATGGGCCGTTCGACTCCGTGACGGTCGTCGAGGACGGGCAGAGCGTCTATCAGGGGCGCTACCTCGCCTCGCTTTACCGCATGATGGACTATGCGCGAAAGAATGGCAAGGGGGCCGCCGCTGCGCAGGCGGAGAAGGGGCTGGAAGAAGTGATAGGTCGCTCCCCCAACGCGCTGATCCCGATTGTCGACGATAGCAAGGCCACCGCGTATGGGGACGATCTGACGTTCCTGGGAGTCATGCGTAATCTGCCGCCAGAACGGTTCGAGGCGGCCAAGCTGAAGCTCTTTGAACTGACGACCCAACTCAAGGCGGCGCTGGGGAACGTCCCGGCGAGCGTGAAGTATGCCGACACGTACCTGGTCAAGGACGGGCGGCCCGCCTGCCGGATCGTCTCCACGGACATGCCGGAAGCCGCGCAGTCGCTGGCGGAGCAATTGAAACGTCTCGGCGGTGTTGCGCCCGTGGTGGTTGACGCGCTGGACCCGGCCGCGAAGGAGACGGTCGTTCTCGTCGGCACGTTCAAGGAATCAGAGCCTCTGCGGCAGATCATCCAGGAGACCGTGCCCGGCGAAATCACGGAGTTTTACCCCGGCCGGGGCCGATATGCAATCAAATATCTGCCGGCATACAAACACGGCATGATACTCATCATCGGCGGAAACGACGTTGGGGTGAAAAAGGGCACGGAAATGTTCGGACGATTCCTGACGTCGGAGAATCTGTGGTAGGCAGCGGGGCCTCTGAAGACCGCTCATAAAGGGAGGAACTTCGCGCATGATTCGATGCATTGCCGTGGCAGCGCTCATCCTGGCGGGCTGTGGTGCCTATCAGAGAGAGGGCGCGAGCGTCAGTCCGACAGGAGGTTACGCAATGGGTTCAGAGGTCACCAGCCGGTCGCATGCGCCGCTGCGTCCGCAACCGCTCCCCTCGTCGCGGCCCAAAGCGTCGGGCCCGGCATACTACGTGCATCCCACGAAGGGCAATGACGCGAATCCGGGCACCGAGCAGTCCCCCTGGCGGACGATCAACCATGCCTTCCAGAAGGTGAAGGCGGGCGACACGCTTTACCTTCGCGGCGGGACCTACTTCGAGAACGTCTATTGCGCCATCCGCGGGATGCCCGACGCGCCCATCACCATCCGCTCCTATCCCGGCGAACTGGCCATCCTCGACGGCGGCATCCCGGAATTCCAAACGAACCCCCGCGAAGCCTGGACTCCCTGCACGGAGGAGGGGGCCGCTGACGGGGAGTATGTTTCCACCGGAATCTTCAAGAATATCCGCGACGTCGTCGGCCTCTTTGGCGACTCCAACGTGGGATTGCAGACCTATTGGTATGCGATGGACCTGCGTTCGGCGAATGAACTTTGGATCAATGATCCCGAACTCATGGTCAAGCCGCAGTATTGCGGGCCGGGGATCTGGTACGACAAGGAGACGGGGCGGATTCACGTGCGCCTGGCCCACACGCATATCCAACTGCCCGACAGCGCCCAGTGCGCCGTCGACAATTACGCCGGCGAGACCGACCCGCGCAAGCTGCCCCTGGTCGTCGCCCCCTTCGATTCCACCCCGCTCTACATCAGCCAGGGGATGTACGTGCGGTTTCAGGACCTCCTGATCCGCGGCGGCGGGTACAGGACCCTGCACATGCAGTTCGGCGTTGGCGTAGAATTCGAGGATTGCACGATGTACGGCGGGACGTACACAATTTGGTCGAAAGGGACCGGCCCGCTCAAGATGACGCATTGCGGCGTGTACGGGAACATCCCCCCCTGGGCCTATCGCAGCGAGAACGGCCTCTACTCTTACGACGGCGAAGTGTATCCTCCGTTCACAACCGGAGAGATACGGCCGGAACTAGGCGGCCCGGACCGCAAGAGCAAGCCGGAACCGGCCCGCCACATCGCGCGGCTCAACACCCACGCCGTCCTCGCCACCGAAGGGGGCTATGAACACGAGGTCTTCTACTATCCCCTGAACAACAACTGGGACGTTTCCTACTGTGAGTTCGCCGACGGGCACGACGGAGTGTACCCCAGCGGCCGGAACATCCGGTTCCACCATAACTGGGTGGGCGCCATGCAGGATGACGGCATCTACATCAGCAGCCCCACGCCGTGGATCACGGACAAGCTCTATGTCTACCAGAACGTCGTCAGCCGCGTCACCACGGGCATCGCGGCCCATACCCGGGGCGGACCCGGCGGAGACATCTACGTCTTCCGCAATGTCATCGACATGCGCGGACCGATCCAGTACAACCGGCCCACGCCGAAGCTGCCCGGGGGGATGGTCATCGACGGTTCCCAAGCCTTCATGACCCACGGCAGCGACCTCCTCTCCATCGAACGCATGTACTTCTACCAGAACACCTGTATCATCCCGATGAACCACCCCAACGGCGCTTACGCCGGAAGCATGATCCAAAGTACGGGCCCGGACATGACCCGGCGGGTCTTCAACAACATTTACGTGTACTACGATTCGGAGGCCAAGGGGTATCCAGGCATCTACCTGGAGGCAAAGCAGGCGGATCTTCAGATTGACGGCAACGTCCACTGGGACGTCACCGAAGGGAAGCCGCCTCGCGCCGATTTCCTGGAAAAGGCGCGCACTCATCCGCTCTCCGAGGCGAATAAGAAGAACTATCCTGCAGGATGGGAGTCCTGTTCGGTCGCGGCCGATCCGAAGTTCCTCAAGCCCGTCCATGTTACTCGCCTTCGCGATGGCGACAACGACTATCGCCTGCAAAAGGACAGTCCGGCCGTTGGACTTGGCATCGTGCTCCCCGCGGAATGGATGGACCCTTTACGCCCCAAGGATGGCGCACGCCCCGATGCTGGGGCGCTGCCGCTGGCTGGCGAACAGCTCAAGGTCGGCGTCCACGGTCGCATCGTTGCGGGATCGGAAGAGTCGCGAGGACTCACGACCACTCGCTAACCATCGTCAAAGTCGCGGTCTGGACGAGCAGCCGCACCAGTCCCAGGGTCAGCGGATCTGGGACAACTTGGTTATGAGATGGTATGTGGGGACAATTGAAGGGAAAGATAATGTACAAGGGCGTCGCGAAGTCCAAAGCGTTGTTCGAAAGAGCCAGGGAGCGCATTGCGGGACAGACGCAGTTGCTCAGCCGCCACCCCAGCCTTCATGCGTTCGGCGTCAGCCCCATCTATGCCGAACGCGCGGAGGGGTGCCGGTTCTGGGATGTGGACGGGAACGAGTTCATCGATATGGCGGGGGGGACAGGCGTGGTCTACTTGGGCTATTGCCATCCCGAGGTGGATGCCGCCGCGATCGAGCAGATTCGAAAGGGCATTGCCTACCCCATCAACAGCCCGCGCGAAATTGAGCTGGCCGAATTCCTGGCCGACGCCATTCCCTGCGCCGAAATGACTCGCTATGCCAAGGGGGGCGGCGACGCGGACGCCGTGGCCGTTCGCATCGCGCGTGCGTATACGGGCCGGGATAAAGTGCTCTTCTGCGGCTACCATGGCTGGCATGATTGGTACATAGCGGCAAACCTGGCCTCTGGAGACGGTCTCTCTGCGCACCTGCTCCCCGGCGCGCCGTGCGCCGGGGTTCCGAAGGCGCTGGCGGGTACCGCCATCCCCTTCGCTTACAATGATCTGGAGGACCTCCGCATGAAGCTGGAGGCCAATCGAGGCGAAGTCGCTTGCGTCATCATGGAAGCGGCGCGTTTCGCTCAGCCTGCGGCCGGCTACCTGGAAGGGGTGCGAGACCTCTGCGACGCTCATGAGGTTGTGCTGATTTTCGACGAGGTCGTCACCGGCTTTCGCTATTCTCTCGGTGGCGCGCAGAAGTACTTCGGTGTCACGCCGGACATGGCCACTCTCGGGAAGGCGCTGGGCAACGGCTACCCGGTTGCCGCCATCGTCGGGAAGCGGGAAGTGATGCGCGCGGTCGAGACGAGCTTCATCAGCAGTTCCTACTGGAGCGAACCGGCCAGCATGGCCGCCGCTATCGCCATTCAGAAGATAGTTCGCCGGACAGACGTGATCGGGCACATCTGGGCAATGGGCAAACGACTCCAGGAAGGCGTCCTCAAACTCCGAAGAGATACCGACACGCCATTCCTCCTGAAAGGACTGCCTCCTGTTTTTCATATTGGATTGGAGGTCGAGAATCCCGCTCCTTACCAGACCCTCATCATTCAGGAAATGGCGCGGCGGGGGATTCATTTTCCGGGAATGACGTACATCCTCGCGGCGCACACTCCGAGTGAAATAGAGGCCGTTCTCGCCGCCTTGCGGGAAGTGGCCCTCGTTGTGAAGACGGCTTTGCAGCGCGGCAGTGTGGACGGGTTGCTGGAAGTTCCTGTCGCACGCCCGCTCTTCCGCCGGAGGCAGGTGTGACAGCCACCCGCGGGATGGCGCACTGCCGCTGGCCGGCGACCAGCTCAAGGTGGGCGTCCACGGACGCATCATCGCAGGGTCGGAATAGTCCAGAGGTCTGATTACGACGCGCTGAGTCGATAATCCCGGCTTAGTGTCATTCAGCCGGCACATTGGTAGAAGAGTGAACCATGAGCGACGCTCGTTTCTTTCACGACATGATGGACCTGAATCTGCCGATATCGAAGGTCACCATCGGGGGCGACTACATGTACACCGCGGGTCTTGGCGAGCCTTTCGACATCAAGGCCCCCAAGCCCGGCATGCGCAAGCTCTTCAGGAAGATGAAGGCGCTGATGGCGGAGCGCGGCGTCGGGTTTGCCGACGTGGTCAAAGTCACCGCATTGCTCTGTGGGCCGGGCGTCTGGAAAGATTATTGCGACGTCTATGCGGAATTCTTCAAGCCGCCGTATCCCTGTCGGACCACGATCCCGGTCGTGGGCGACAAACCCTTCCTTGAGTTGGACTTTGTTATTTTCAGGAAGGGCCTCAGCCAACTGGCGTGCAACGGTGAGAAAGCGGCGGGCAAGTCCATGAGACTGAAGTGAAACGGAGGAAGCGGATGGATGCACAAGCCTATCGCGAGTTGGCTGCGCGCGAGCATGAGCGCGAACAGGCGGCGCGCAAGCTGCACTGGCAGACCACCGTCGTACTCGGCTACAACAATATTCCTCTCGATGTCACTGCCGATGGATTCGACGTCAGCCCCATTCTCGGCCGGAGTTGCCTCTGCGCCACCAACCTCGAACGGCTGATCCTCGGCGGCGTCAAAGTGATTGTCTGGTCTCCGGGCATCGGCTTCTGGAAGCCCTCCGGCGAGGGGCTCGGCGGACGGGCGAAAGTCCGTTTCATCCAGCAGCAGTACGAGGAGGTTCACCGGCTGCCGAAGTTGACCGGCGGTCAACTCCAGATTGCTCGAAATGCTCAGGACATCCGCCGGATCAACGCCGAGGGGGGCGTGGCCATCCTTCTGCATCTCTCCGGTGTCAGCCACCTCAACGATATGGCCATCCTGCGGGAGTACTACGATCTCGGCGTGCGGATGATCCACTGCGGGTTCCAGGACTGGCCCGAAACGGGCCCGTATGACGACGTGGTCAAGTACGGTCAGCCCGGCAAGGTTGTGTATCACGGCACAAAGCTGAATGCCCATGGCATCCGAACGATCGAGGAGATGAAGAAGCTGGGGATCATCGTGGACGTGGCGCACCTGCTCCCGGAGGGGTTCGACGACGTGGTCTCTCGTTTGGAAGGATTGCCGTTCGTGTACAGCCATGGCGGCGTCGGCTCGCTCTTCGTGAACGAACGCAATTTCGATGACACGCGCATTCGACGGGTCGCGGAACACCGCGGCGTCTATGGGATCGGCGTCTGTCTCGGGCCGGACGTCCGGGATGAGGCCAAGACGGGGGACCCCGAGAACGAGGCGAAGCTCCGCCTCATTTCCGAGCGCCGGGCGGAGAAGGAAAAGCAGATCGCCGCGCAGGCCAGGGACATTCGCGACTACGTGCGCCAGCGCTATACCGTATGGGACTCCTGGGAAGAGAGGGAACTCGGGCGGCTCAAGGGGTACGTCGTAAAGTCCTCCATGTCCAAGACCGTCGCTCACATGAAGTATCTGCGCGAGCATTTCGGGCCGGAGGTCGTCGGTTACGGACCAGACTACGAGTGCAGTTACCAGCACGTGCTTGGTCTTGAGGAGGCGGACAAGACGCCGAATCTGACTCGCGCGCTCCTGGACGCAGGCTTCACCCCCCAGGAGACGCAGGGGGCGATGGGGCATAACTTCATGCGTGTCTTCGAGACGATCCTGAAATAGGCGGCCTGTTTGAGCACAGCCGGACTCCCGAGACAAGGAGACGCTGAGCGTGAATATGAGTTGGATTGACTGGGCCATCCTGGCTGTGGCGGTGGTCGTGCTGCGCGCAGTGAGTCTGAGCACGCGCTCGTATCTGAAAGGCGTGGCGGATTTTCTCTCGGCCAATCGTTCCGCCGGGCGCTATCTTCTTTCCATCGCCGGTTTCATGGGCGCAACGGCCGTCAGCGGGACGGTAGGGGCGTTTGAGATGCACTCCGAGGCCGGCCTGCCGCCCATATGGTGGGGGCTGATGTCCATTCCGTGTGGCACCATCATCCTTTTGACCGGCTGGGTCTTCTACCGGTTCCGCGAAACACGGGCGCTCACGATGGCGCAGTTCTTCGAAGTGCGCTACAGCCGGAGATTCCGCATCTTCGGCGGTTTCGTATGCTGGGCGTGCGGCATCCTGAACTTCGGCATCTTCCCCGCCGTGGCGGCGCGCTTCTTCATTTATTTCTGCGGCCTGCCTGATTTCTTCCAGATCCCGGGAATTCCTTTCCACATTTCCACCTTCGCCGTGGTGATGGCCGTGGACCTCGGCATGGCGCTGACTTTCGTGAACATGGGCGGACAGATTTCGGTGATGGTCACCGAATGCTTTCAGGGGATCATCACCATCGTGGTCTGCATGGTGGTCATCGCGGCGATCATGGTCAAGTTCAGTTGGCCGGATATGGCGCAGGCGCTTCAGGCCGCGGCGCCTTCCGCCGATGCCTCGCTTCTTCATCCCTACCATACCAGTCAGGTGGGCGATTTCAGTATCTGGTTCTTCCTCATCGGCATCTTCGGCACATTCTACGGCTACATGTCCTGGCAGGGCACGCAAGGCTTTAACAGCTCCGCCCGGAACCCGCACGAGCAGCGGATGGGTGGCATCATCTCCACCTGGCGCAAGATACCGCTGAGCCTGCTGATCATCCTGCTTCCGCTCGCGGCGATCACCATCATGCACGCCGCCCGTTTTTCCGCGGAGGCCGCGGCGATCAGCGCCAACCTGGACAAGATATCGGACAAGACCATCCGCAACCAGATGTTCGTGCCGGTTGCCATGGCCCATTTCCTGCCCATCGGCATCAAAGGGCTCGTGGCGATGATCATGCTCTTCTTCTCATTCACGTGTCACGACACGTACATGCATTCCTGGGGCTCCATTTTCGTCCAGGACGTCGTGCTGCCCCTGCGCAAACGGCCGCTCAGCGCCGAGCAGCATATTCGGCTCTTGCGATGGTCCATCGCCGGGGTTGCCTTGTTCGCATTCATCTTCAGTCTGACCTATCCTCAGACGATGAAGATCTTCTTCTTCCAAATTGTCACGGGCACGATCTGGCTGGGGGGCTCGGGGGCGGTGATCGTCGGTGGCCTGTACTGGAAGCGCGGCACCACGGCGGGGGCCTACGCGGCCATCATCTCCGGCGCGATCCTGGGCGTTGCGGGTATCTTCGGCGAGCAACTCTGGCAGTTCTTCTTCCATACCAGCATTCCCTTCAACGGCAACTGGTTGTACTGCTTCGCCATGATCGCGGCCGTGATTTTCTATGTTGTCGTGTCTCTCATGACCGGCAGCAGGCAAACAGACGCCAACTTTGAGAAGATCCTCCACCGCGGACAGTGGGCCGTGAAGGAGGACGCCGTTCAGGAGCCCGGAGCGCGGCAGAGCCGCTGGCTTGAGATCATCGGCATTCGGGATGAGTTCACGCGCGCCGACAAGATTCTCACCATTGCCATGGTCATATGGAACTTCGGATGGTTTGCGGTGTTTCTGCTGGTTACCGCGATTCACTTTACGTTCGGCACCAGCGTGGAATGGTGGACGAAGTTCTGGCACTTCTACATCCTGTTGAACCTTGTGATCGGCGTGCCCGCCACGGTCTGGTTCGTCATCGGCGGTTTCCGGGACATCAGGGCGCTGTTCAAGACGTTGAAAACCACCGTGCGCGATGACAAGGACGACGGACGGGTCATTCATGAGCCGGAGACGTCCGCCACTTCGCCATCGGCTAGCGCGTCCGATGCGCCATGAGCCTCTCCTTCAAGAGGAATCCAGCATGATTCCCGGCATGATGCTCTCGCAAAAGCAGGTCGAACTTTTCCGCGACGCCACGGAACGAGTACTGGAAACTACCGGCGTCAAGGTGATGCACGAAGAGACGCTGTCGCTATGTCGCAAGGCCGGAGCCCGGGTTGACAAGACCAGCGGCATCGTGCGCATGCCCAGGACGTTACTCCGGGAGTTGCTCGCGCAGGCACCGGCCGAATATGTTGTCACCGGCGTCGACGGCGTCCGGCGCACCGTGGGGGGCGACCGGCAGTGGGGCGTCGCGATCACGACAGATCCATGGATCGTAGACTACGAAGAGAAACGCCCACGCCGGCCGCGTCTGGAAGACATCCGGCGCAACACGGCCGTCGGGCAGCAACTCCCCCATGTCCTGGGGATGACCTGCATGGACTTTCCTGTGACCGACGTGGAGGGCCCGCATTCGAACCTGGTCGCGTTGCAGGAACACCTGCTCCATCACGCCAAACACAACTTCGTCTATGCGACCTCCCTGGATAGCATGCAACGGTGGCTGAAGATCGGCCAAGTCCTGTCGCGCGGAAAAGAGTTGCGTGGGAGCCGGCTATTCTCGGTGGCGGTCGCCTCGCTCTCGTCGCTCACAGTGACCGGCGTAAATGTCGAACTGATGAAGGTGGCCTGCGAGTATGATTTCCCGGTCATTTCGACCGTCTGTCCCACGGCAGGCATGACGAGCCCCTTCAGTCTTGCGGGAACGCTCACGACCGCGAATGCCGAAGCGGTCTTCCTGCTGGCGCTGACTCAGATGCGCAAGCCGGGCGCTCCATTCGTCTACGCGCTTGGCCCGGCCGTGGGGGACATGAAGAATGGCGCTTGCCTTTACTACACGCTGGATAAAGTGTTGTGGAAGGCGGCCAGCATTCAGCTGGGCAAGTCTTATGGCGTTCCGGTTTCCGCAGAATGCGGAGGCGCGATGGTTCATCGGTTTGACCAGCAAAGCGGTGCGGAGGGAATGCTTTTCATGCTTTCCGCGGTGGCCGCGGGCGCAAACCTGCTGCCGGGATTTGGCTCAACGCTGAACGCGATCGGGCATTCCACGGAGATGATGCTCATTCAAGAGGCCTATTTCCTGGCGGCGCGGTTCCTCGCCGGGGGAATCCGCATCGACGCCGAGCGTCTGGCTTTGGAGGGGATTGACCATGCGGGGGCAGGCGGGACTTACATGACGGACGATCTCACCTTGAAGTACTTGCGCGGCGGGGAGTTCTTCTCGCACGACCTGTTCGATTATTCCGGCGGGCTGGAACCGTCCTCCTCTCTCCTCGAACGCGCCCATGCCAAGGTGCAATCCATGACGGCAAACTACGCCTCGCCGGTCCCTCAGGATATTCAGGAGGGGCTGCGCAGGCTCTTTCACGACGAGGGCGTAAGCCGCTCCAATCCGGCGCGGTAAGGGCTCGCGAACGGTTGAAGGCGTTGAGATTGGCCAATGAGCCGGTGGTCGCCGGGGACCAGCAGCGTGAGTTGGCCAGAATCGGGAATCGGTTTGCGGCGAAGTTGTAAGAGAGAGCCGCGCGGTTGGTCGAAGGGGCCCCGGTGAAGTTTGCTGTGGCCGACCACAAGGTCACAGGGGCTCGTGTCGGCCGGGGATTGTTTGTAGCAGCCACTACCACAAGTTCCTGTTGTTCTACAGCCGCTTCGTCCGCTTCGGGATCACGACTTCCTGCTCAGGGCAGAGCGTAGCCATGCGCTTCTTCTGGGCGGCATAGTTGAAGTTGCAGAAGAACCTGCCGGGCTCAAATCGGTCGCCATGCATAAGCACGAAGCATCGGGCTTCGAGGCCTTTGACCAAACCCACAAGTTTGTCGTCCTTCGGGTGAGGCCAGCAGAACATGGCCTCGACCTTCATGCCCCTCACGGCCGGAGGCAGGTGGTGGCAGTCGCCGCTGTAGAAAAGGCGCGTAGCCCCGGTTTCGGCCACCAAAGAGAACTTGTTCGGTCGTCCCTGCGCATCGAACGACTCGTCATAACCGGCATACGTATGAATCGTTAAATCGCCGAAGCGGAAGAGTTCGCCTTCTGAAGCGACAAGCAGAGATGAATCTTCCATCCCCCTTGCAGCAAGGGACTCAAGCACATCGGGCGGGGCTAGCACCCTTGCGTGAGTGGCGGCGTGGATGGCCAGAATGGCGTTTGCATCGTAGTGGTCGCCGTGGATGTGCGACACAAAGATGATGTCGCAGACCTTGATCGCCGATACGGGCACGTACGAAGGAGTAAGACGCCGCTCAATGTGATTCTGCCATTTGAAGCCCGGGCTGAAGAACGGATCGGTCAACAGAACCTTGCCTTCCGGAGTCGTGAATCTGAAGCACGCGTGTGACAGGTACGCCACCGCGAAGTTGCCGATTCGCACGGGATGTTCCCTTCCAAGAACTCGGTCACCCTTTGTCAGCGTTTATCAATGCGTCAGATATCGAGTTGAGGTGAACGTCAAAGGCCACGGAACTTGTTGCGGACCGAAGGGGGAAGCGGACGCCGCCATTCCGCACGATGCGGCGGGGGCCGCCTGGAGCAGAGACTTCAACATACGCTCTTCTGATTGTGCTCATGGCGCTCCCCGGAGGTTCTATTTCTGGAAGCGTGAAAAGCTTACACTCACGTCGCGCAACGATGGGGCATTATACTCGAAATCCAGTCTCATATCCGGAGAGCACTTCTCTCCGGTCGAATGGCGAAGGGAACGCATCTGAAATGAAATCCTCTCTGACTAACGCAGTCGGCCTTGACGGCAAGAGCGTAGTGCCATGTGATTGGCCATGGGGTGACTTGACCCCGCGACCTCCAGACCCGGCGTGGCGGTAACTGAGTCGCCGCAGGAGTCGAGGCGGTTGATGCCCGGCACTGGCGGCACTCGCTCGGCAAGACCCGGCAATTTACGGCGCGTGCTGTCCAGAATTTCATCCCGGTGTAATCTGCGGCTGGAGTGTTGGTTCTGATATCCTGTTCGGTCTCCACATAATTGGATTTTCGGGAGATCGAGATGAAGGATTTCGCAACGAATTCGGGTTGGTCCAGCCTTCCTGTGATCAGTTGAAGCTACAACTTGAAGCGATAGATGTGGGTGAAGACCAAAATACGGAGATTACGATAAAAGCGTTTGAACTCGCGCAACACCTTCACGAGCGTTGGCTTATGGCTGATTACCCGGAGAAGCGGCGAATACTCGAACTGATCGGGTTGAACTGGACACTACAGGGGAGAAAACTAATGGTGACAATGAGAAAGCCCTTCGACCTGTTGGCCGAAGGGCTTCTCTTGCAAAATGGTCGGGGCGGGCGAACTTGGTCCTTTGTGAACGAAACGCCGGGACAACGACTGGTGCTTGGTCTGTTGCCACAAGCCATTACCTTTGAAGGAGATGAAATTCTCCAGCTTGTGGCCCCGGGCTTGTACAGCAAACGCCGACAGCGTGTACTGGCCAGCACCACGTAGTCTCCGGTGGCCCTCTCGTGGGCATGGAACCCTGTTACATTACCACGGGAGGTTACGATGGTCAACTTACCTGATGCCGGTTCTGCCAAACCGGCCCTGCAGTTCGAAGTGCATCAACATTGGATCGAGACGGCCCGCGCCAACAAGGTAGACCTGACGGAGTTTAATCCGGAGGCGCCGTTCGAGGAGCGCGTTGCCTGGGCGCAACGTCATGGCCTGCTCATCGCCACGCCCTATAGCCGTTACTCTACCAAGCTCCAAAGCAGTACCGCCGACCAACTCAAGGCCTGCGCCGCCTACGCCGCGCAGCACGGCATGTATGCTCCTCCGGAACTGCTTTGCTGCGACGAGGGCGTCAGGGGTAAGAAGGTACAGCGTGAAGGACTTCACCGGCTCGGGGCGATCTTCGACGCCAAACTGGCCGACATCCTGCTGGTCTTCAAGATGAGTCGATTGTTCCGTTTGGCATATCAGGGCTTCAAGTACGTTCAAGAGGAAGTGGTAGACCGGGGCTTTCATGCCGTCAGCACGTCTCAGCAGATTGACACAAGAGACGAGAAGGGCTGGAAGCTTAAGATCGCCATGTTTGGGATCATCGATGACTCGTTTACCGAGGCGGTGGCCGACCACGTCCGGGAAGGGCTGAAAGGCCGCTTTGCCCGGGGCTATGTCATCGGCGCTTTACCGATTGGCTATCGGCGCAAGGAGGTACCCGGCGAGAAGACGAATCGAGGTACTCCAAAAGCTATGCCGGAGATCGATCCGGAGGTGGCCAGCCTGGTACGTAGGCACTTCGAGATGGTGGCTCAGGGTGTGCCGCTCCGGGAGGCGTGGCGGAGGTGGTTGGACGCGAAGGGGCCGTATGACCACCGCTCGTCAAGAACGTGCATGAGCCTCCGATCCTTTCGGGCGATGCTGATGAATGAAAAATACATTGGCACCTGGCGGCACGGCTGTTTCCGTACCAAATGGGTGGCCCGCAAGGACGGGACCGAGCGGGTCGCCGCCGACCCGAAGGATATTATTGAGCGCCGGGATGAGGCGCTCCGGATCGTCAGCGACGAAATCTTCTTTCAGGTCCAAGCGCGCCTCCAAGAGAACCGCCGCCATCACCGCGGCCAGCACAAGCGCTCAAGGCCCCTGCAGCTTCATGACCTGGTGACGGACGTGTTTCACTGCGCACACTGCGGGGCGCGCTTCTACCAGGTCGGGACCAACGGGGAAAGCATGGGTTGCCCCACTCCTCGCTGCCCGAACAGCGGCACCGTCCTCCGCCAGCGGGGAGTAGCTCTGGTTTGTCGTAAGCTCCAGAACCTGCTTCTCCAGGACCCCACCTATGCGGTCGAGGTCATCCAGACTGCGCAGAAGCAGGCGGCCAGTGGCGATGGGAACCTTCAGCATCAGGCAGCGGAGGCCGAACAGTCCGTGGCAAAGCTTTCCAGACACATTGACTATCTTATGGAGGCTGGCGAGGGCGAAAGCGACGAAGACCGGCGTGAGTCCCTTGGCAAGCTCAAGGCAGCGCGCCAGGAGCGGACGCAATGCCAGGCGCGTCTGCATGAATTGCACCGCCAGCGCGACCAAGTCCAGCGCACCCTGAGCCGTCAGGAAATCGAGAACATTCTGGCCGACTTGGCTGGGACAATGGAGCGTGCCGGCAACGGCATCTTGGGTGCGGAAACCCTTTATGAAGCGGCGGAACTCTTCCGAGTGTTGGTCGACGGCAAGGTCAGCGTGTCGTTTGAGAAACGCCCCCACTCGGCGAAGGCAAATGCCTCAGCCGCCTTCAGCGTCTCCATCCTGAAGCCGGTGACCCAGCGTGCGGGGGTTGCGGAGGTGTCATCTGCGAAAGCTACACAGGTGCAGATGTCCCTTCGCGAACCGCCGCTCATAGACCGCGTTGGCGACGAGGTGCGCCAGATGTACGAAGGCGGCGTGAGTTTCATGAAGATCGGAAACAAGTTAGGAATCCCGACCGGAACGGCGGCGGCCGCATACCAGCGGTACTACGTTTCGCGTGGCCTGCCGGTGCCTCCGCGCAGAGGAGTCCATCAGCGCCAAGCTGGCTGAGAATCCTTTCTATCAGCTGTTCGTCGTCTATCTACACCCCCGTCCAACGCGGGGGTGTATTTTTTCTAACGAAGAGAGACCCCATGAAGAAGAATCTCAAGGCATCCGGAGCAGCCTTGCCGCCAAGCCTGGAGGAGCGTCGAAAGCGTGCCGTGGAGTTGACGGCCCGGCTCGTGGTGGCGGAACACCATCGGCGGCAGCGTGGTAGTCGTCAGGCGGAAGAGGCAGGTCCACCAGTCACAATGGCATTGCCAGACCGTCGAATGCCAGACGGTCCTGGCGAGGGCTCAGGCACCCATGACATACCGACAGGGTCGTAGGTATCCAATCTTCTGCAAGGCGATCACGGGCGGCCTCATGAAGAGGTCGCCCGTGG
Organism: uncultured Planctomycetota bacterium; assembly: GCA_903901045.1. Classification (GTDB taxonomy): domain Bacteria; phylum Planctomycetota; class Brocadiia; order CAIUPP01; family CAIUPP01; genus CAIUPP01. Next base: position 5,594 of record CAIUPP010000037.1, on the reverse strand, counting down.
GGTGATTTCGTTTTAACTATTGGTGCAGAGATGTCGAACGTGGGGAACACCCGCCACTGTAGTGCGAACCGCCCGCGCTTGGCAAGTGCTGAGCACTTTGCCCTTCACCTAATCCGATACCCCTTGCGCGCCTTTGCGGCGGCGCTGCGGATGCCGGCGATGGTGTCCTGGATGTTCTGCTGGGTCAACCGTGGATGCATCGGCAGGTTCATCTCGCGCTTGTAGAAGAAGGCCTCCGCGTTCGGGCAGTTGCCGGTGATCCCCATCTTCTTCAGCCCGCTGAAATGGTACGTCGGCTGGTAGTGCAGAATCCCCTGCACCCCCTCCTCGACGTAGAGGATGCGCAGGAAGTCGTCGCGCCCGCACCCCAGTTCCTTCTCCTCGACGCACAGCGTATACAGGTGGTACACGTGCTTGGCGTAGCTCGGCTCGTAGACGGGGGTGACCCCTTTGATTCCCTTGATCCCTTCGCTGATGGCGCGCCCGAACGCGACGCGCTTGTCGGTGAGCATGTCCAGCTTCTTGATCTGCACCCGGCCCACCGCCGCCTGGATTTCGTTCATCCGGTAGTTGTTCCCCCAGTACCCGGCGATATCCTTGACGTCGAAGTGGCTCGGAATCCAGTAGTCGTACTTGGTCTTCTTCTCCATCACAATGCCGCCGCTGTACTCCCAGTGCGTCTGGCCGGGCTTGTAGTGATCGAGGTTCATGCAGCGCAGCGCCTCGATCGGCTCGACCCACTCGTCGTGATTGCTGGTGATCATCCCGCCTTCGCCGCAGGTGGTCATGTTCTTGAGGCTGTGGAAGCTGAACACCCCCACGTCGCCGATGGAGCCGGCCTTGCGTCCCTTGTACTCCGCGTTGGGGGCATGTGCGCAGTCTTCCAGCACGTACAGCTTGTGCTTCTTCGCCAGCGCCATGATCGGGTCCATGTCGCACATGAGGCCGCCGTAGTGGACCACGTAGATCGCCTTGGTCTTTTTGGTGATCTTCTTCTCGATCTCCTTCGGGTCGATGTTGAACGTGCGCGGGTCGATGTCCGCGTACACCGGGATGGCGTTCTCCTTCAGGATCACCAGGCTGGTGGCGATGAAGGTGTTGGGCGTGACGATCACCTCGTCGCCGGGCTTGATCTGGAAAAGCTGCGTGCACAGGTGCATCCCTGTCGTGCAGTTGCTCACGGCGAAGGCGTGCTTGACGTCGTGCTTTGCGGCGAATTCGCTCTGGAACAGCTTCACCTGCGGCCCCATCGTCAGGCTGTCCTGCTTCATTGCCGCCAGGACCGCCTGCTCCTCCTCCTTGTCATAGATCGAGCCCATGAATGAGTAGGGGACCTTGAGCTTCACCCCGTCGGACATCTCGTATGAACTCGTGATCCCGCCTTCCGATTCCGAGCCGGTGAACTTGACCTTCTTCTTCGTGCCCGTCTTTGCTTTTGCCATAATGAGTATCTTCCCTTCAAATGTTTCTCTTACTCGGCGATACGTAGACCGCGGGCGTCCTGTTATCCTGCGACCTTCGGCCAAATCTCGCGGACGGCGTTGCCGAACGCCATCATGTTCTGCTCCGGCGTGGCTCGCGGCACCATCTCGCCGGAATTGATGAGGTGGCCGCCTTTGACTGACACGGTCCGCAGGATGCCTTCGACCTGTTTGGCAACGGAGGCCGGGGTGCCATTCATCAACTCGCCGATCGGGTCCACGTTGCCGATGACGGCGCACTTCTTGTTCACGGCGGCGTGGCATTCGGCGAGGTTGCCGCCCGGCCCGATGCTGAGGATGTCGATTCCGGTTCCCGCCATGACGGCCGCGTAGTCCGGCTTCTCTTCGCTGGAGTGCAGAATGGTCAGGCCGTGCCCCTTGTAGTTCTTCACCACTGCGGCCAGCGGGCCGACAACAAATTCCTTGTACGTCTTCAGCGACATCAGGTGGCTGCTGGCGTTGCAGTCGCCGTACCAGAGCGCGTCGGCGCCGGCCTCGAACTGCGCGCGGCCGAACTCGCTCTGCAGCTCGATGAAGAATTTCATCGTGTCGCGCAGGAGTTCCGCGTCCTCGAACATCAGGAAGTTCGTCGCCTCGATGCCGTAGAGGAGGCCGGCGGAAGAGTACGGGCCTTCGGTGCGGCCGACGACCATCAGCGTGTCGCCGTATTTGTCCTTCATGCGCTTGATGGCGTCCAGGAGGACGGGGCAGCGGCCGTCCTTTCTGAGGCTGGGCATCTTGAGACTGTCCAGGGTCGCCCGCGTGGCGGGGCGGTAGTCCTTGGTGGCGCGCAGGATGTTGCCGCTGCCCACCACGCCCACGCCGAGAAGCTCGTAGATGATGCAGTCGTCCACCTGCATCCAGGACCAGTCGTAGCCGAAACGGTCCACGGCGCTGCTCTGGACCTTGGCCATGATCTTGCTGTCGGCGCAGTACTTTTCGTACACTTCGCCGGCCATGCGCACGTCGAACTCCTCGCTGCATGCGAAGAAAGGCATGCGCTTGGGTCGCGCCCCTCTGATGGCAGACCGGACGTCGTCCATTACTCCCGCGTAAGGCATGACTTACTCCCTTTCACTGGCGTTTGTCCAAATGAGTCTGTTATTTCCGTCTGGCGATCAATGGCCAGACGGAACCGATATGAACTCCGTGTGCCGCGACACCTATAACGCACATACAGAAGAACCGAGTCTCGGCACGTCACGTCTCACGGCGTGGATCTCTATTCCTTCAAGCACAGCCTACGAGTGTGCAGCGGTCTCTCGGCATAACCACGGCCCACCGGCCTTTGACTTGTTTGTTCAAGGTCGCCAGTGAGCCGTCAAATGATGGACAGCGTCCGTTGCAGGTGAGGCTAACTTGATTCGTGGCGGCTGCACGCCAAGTAGACCGCACAGATCGGCGCCGTCCAATTCCAGATGAGTGAGCGTGCCCTTGCACGACGGGACCTCGACTTCCATTTCCATCCCAGCCGGTTGGCTGAACTCTAAGGTCAGTAGGCCGTCGTTCACGATCTGCCAATGCACCGTTACGGCGCCGAGGGGGGTAGGCACGCGCCCCTTGGCCCACTGGAGGCTACCCAGCACCGGGGCGAGGCGGGTCCGCCGGAAGCCGGCCTCCAATGGCTCGACGCCCAGGACGTGACGCGGCAGGCTATGCAACGGCCCGGCGCAGAACTCGTGGCACAGGGACCACAGCCGTTCCAGCACTCGGCCCTCGGGCATGCTGGGATCGAAGACTTCCCAGAACGTGGTGGCGCCGCGCTCGATCATGCCACCCCAGTACTCCCGGATACGGCGGACGGCGTCAGTGTCCTGGTGGTGGCGGAACAATGCCTCCACGAGGTAGTAACCCATGTAGCCGGAGCGCGCCGGTGAAGCGCGCTTTGGTTCGAGCAGCGTTCGGAGAGTGGGTTTGAGCCGTTCATCGGGCACCACGTCCGCATAGAGCGCCATTCCGTTGGTGATCTGGCTCAACGGTTGCCTCAGTTTCGGATCCACATCAGGTGTCAAGTGCTCCGTCTCCTCACCCATTCCGCTTAGGCAGCTTAGATACCCTTCGAGTTTCTCGTCCCAGAAGCGAGCGTTGATTGCCTCAGCCAGGTGGGTCGCGCGCTTGTCACACGTGCGGGCGGTATCGGCGTCGCCAGCGACCTTGGCCATTCGTTGCGCGCCGCGCAACGCCAGATAGTAGAAGCACTGGACGGCCAGCACCGGTCCGTCCATCGGGATACCCGAGAGATTGTCGACAAAGTCGGCCCGCAGATCATTCGGCAACTGGCGCATCAGGCCGGTCTCGTCATGCCATTGCGCATACCAGGTCAACAGCTTCTTCACGTTCGGCCACAGTTCCACGACCAGCAAGGCGTCACCGCTATGCAGCCAATAGTCATGCAGAGTGATCAGCCACAGGGCTGGGTACTCCGGAATGACCGTGGGCCACTTGTCTGCAATATACCCCCAGTTGGGAATCGAACCGTTGTCGCGTTGAATCCGCGCGAGTTTGAGCAGGGATTCCCGGGCCAGGGCATAGTCTCCGAAGGTATAATATGCCAACAGGGAAGCCACGCGCACGTCGCCGCAGTAAAGCATCTGTTCGCGGAACGGGCAGTCCTCGTAGTGGTCGTGCATATTCATACGCAGGGTCCAACGGCCGACCTCCCAGATTCGATTCAGCATCGGATCGCTGCACTCAAACGCGCCGCGCGGTTCAACGGGGTACGTGACCAGTTCGAACCATGCCCGTCGGATGCTTACCGGCCCGCTGAGGTTGCGCAGTGTCAGCATCACATAGCGTCCAAAGCGGCGTTCGTAAGGCTGGTAGGATTGAGCGCCGGGCCGAAGGAGGAGATGGTCAATCCGCGTCAGGTCAAGCGAATCCCCATAGGAGATAAACACCTCGCCGCCGGTCGCGTCGGCGATATCCAGGTGGAAGCGTCCCACCATCGCCTTGCCGAAGTCGAAGAGAATCTGCACCTCGAAGTCAGGTTCGACGGGGGAGATCACGGTTACCGCATCATCGTCGCAGCGCATCGCTTCGGGGGCGACCACATCGTGCTTGCAGAAGCCGTACGCGCCGCCGCTGTGGTGGGTGAACACGTTAAGCGGGAAGACGGTCTCATGGGTCATCGCTGGCAGCGGGTTCGCAATGAGTTGGGTCCACGGCGGGCAAGGTACGGTGCCCAGCACGACAGCCGAACGCCATGAGCGGTCGTTATACTCATTCTTTTGCCAGCCGACCAGTTCCAGACGAGCGTCACACGTCTCTTTGTAGTCCTCACGATCCCGGGTGATGAAGCCCGTATCCGTGGCATACTGCGGGGCACGAATCACGCGCCAACTCACATCTGTGCCAATGCTGGCATGCTGGCTGTCAGCCAACTCAATCTCGATTTGAGCAAGAAGCCCGCCCGGTCCGGCATACGTCGTGAGCACTCCGACATGGTCTTCGCCGTGGTGGTAAGCGTGAACCGCCACGACATTATCGCCTTCGGCTAGATACGCCGTTACGTCGTACGTGTCCACATGTTGCCAAGCAGGGTCCGAGCGCACCGGCCCGCGGCCAACCCATCGGCCATTTACGTAAAGTTCATAGAAGGTGTTGGCACTGATGCGGCAGACGGCGTGACGCGCACGCGGCTTGAGGGAAAAGGACTTGCGGAATAGCACGTGGCTGTTCTGCTGGCGTCCCGATGTTTCTGGCCAGATCCAGCACGCTCCATTCCACGAGGCAAACTCAGACGCGACACACGAGTTCATGTGTTGCTCCTGCTACTGCGGCCTGTCTGATCATCGGTTCAGCCGTGACAGGAGGCCTGGATCTGTCCAGCAATGGCCGGCCGGGTATTTGGTGACATAGCGTCCTGAAGCTGGCTTGTTGGGGATAATGCCGCACAGAGGCCCCAAGGTCATTTGGCGCCAAGACCGCTCTTGGCCAAAGCAGAGTCACCCCAGCCGCCGGCATCGCGCGGGGAAGCGCCCGCCAGATCGAGCGCAGATTTGGGCGCGGGACCGACGCTCCGGCGCATAATGAGCTTCGCCTTGATCTCGCGCTTCTCCACAGGACGCCATCCGTGGGTGATCCGCTCGATCAGCATCTCGGCCGCCACCGTGC
>CAIUPP010000036.1 GCA_903901045.1 uncultured Planctomycetota bacterium | reverse complement strand
CTGTCCTCAGCGCGCTCTTGCTGTGGCGCAGCGTTCTGAGCGCACTGAGGACAGCGCGCTCCACCATTCCCTGCGCGAATTGAAAGGCACCCCCGAGACGTTCGACGCCCCGCGCCTGCTTGCCGACCTTCGCGCGGTGAAAGGGGGGCGGGAGCAGAAACTCCTTCCGGCCTACAGCCGCGTCCTGCACGATCCCGTGGAGAACGCCATCCGCATCGGCCCGGAAATCTCCTGGGTCTTCGTCGAGGGAAACTTCCTCTTCATGGACGAACCGCCCTGGCGGGAGATTCGCGAACTCTTCGACCGGCGCATCTTCATCGACGCCGGCGAGGAATTGCTGCGCGCGCGCCTCGCCGCCCGCCATGCCCTCGCCGGGCGCGACGCCTCCTGGGTCACCACCCACTTCGCCCGCACCGACGGCCCCAACATCCGCCGCGCCAAATCCTCAGCGCGCTTCGCGGATGTGGTGCTGCGGTGGACGCGGGAGGGGCGGCTCGCGGTCGAGTACCATTGATTTTCAGGTTTGAGGTTCTGTAGGCAACGCATCAGGCGTGAAACCCGAAATTGGCCTCGGGGTGTGACGCTTGCTCTCGTATTCTTCTGCTGATACGACTTGCACCCATTCTCGGAATTCATTGTTCGAGCCCGATGGAACGCTGAAAAGCGACATATCTTCCCGTCCAAGAATCTGTTCCAGAGGGAGAGGCTTGTCGGCAAAGATATTGTGGTAGAGATCTATGTGTAATCTACTGCCACCTGCCTCACGCAGAACGCCAACGGCGGAGATATACGTGTGAGTGCTGTAACGGAGTTTGCTCCCCTTTCCGAATCTGTGTCTGCCGAATCGCACGGATTCCGCTGGTTCTTCTGAAAAATGGACGTCAATGGTTTCAAAGCCGTACATTGCGACCAGAATCTCGTAAGGGTAGATTCCCCTGATAGGGCGCGGTCTGGCATCATATAGAAGCAGCAATCCGGGGCACAGCCCTGACGAAAGACGTTCAAGTTGGTGCTTGGCGCTTTCTATTTTGTTTCTCACGCGATTGCCAAGGTTCGACAGCCCCCATACGGCAGAACCGCTGCTGTTGAAGTCGCGTAGTGCTTCTGTGTCAGGTTTGTTAAGAGTGAGTTCCTTCACCTCAACTATCACTGGCACGTTTCCCAGTGCAAGCTCATAGTCTGGCGTCTTCTCGCCGTCGGTGCCCCTCATTGCAGAAACGCTCAAATAGCATTTCCGAAGTGGTCACGCTTGAACTCCAAGAGAGGAATGGCAATTCAAGACGTGCTCTTCCGGTGAACCCTTTCGCAACGTTTGGACCTTTATGTTGGCTTGGAGAAAAGCCTTACGAAGGGCAACGGCACTTGGCAAAACAATAACGCACTAAGTATGTAGACGGCATCGTCCTTCATACCGGCGCAGCCTCCTGAAGGACGCGTTCGCGCAGGTCAGGGTTGAGCGCTCTGTCGGTGATCACTTCGACGCGGCGGCCGAGCAGGTCTTCCAAGTCCACGATAAGTCCCGCCGGGAACCAAGGGGTGGTGTTGGGGCCGGGCTCGATAAGGAAATCAATGTCGCTGTTGGGACCCGCCTCGCCCCGCGCGACGGACCCGAACACGCGAATTTCCCGGACGCCATGCTTGGCGGCGATGCGGAGAATTTCAGGGCGTTTCTCGCGAATCAAGTCCAGCGGCGTCATGGCGGTGCTCTCCGTACTATGAATCATTTTGGAGAAAGCATACCACGCAAGGCATGGAGCAACAAGAGGCGCGCAGATGAACTTAAGCTTCTGCTCCGTATCCGTGCGCATCTGAGTTCATCCGTGGTTTCATTCCGTCCTTCATTCTTTCATCAGGACGCCGCCAGCTTGCGCAGCAGCTTCAGGCTCACGGCGTCCCAGTCCTCCTCCCCCTTCATCCCCTTGGGCGTTTCCAGCACCTTGGGAACTTTTGCGAAACGGCTGTCTTTCAGGATCAGGCGGAACGCCCCCGTCCCCAGATGCCCCTCGCCGATATGCTCATGCCGGTCGATGCGCGACCCGAGCCCCTGCTTCGCGTCGTTGAAGTGGAACGCCTGCAGGCGCTTGAGCCCGATCACCTTGTCGAACTCCGCCATCGTCCTGGCATACACCTCCGGCGTGCGGAGGTCGTAGCCCGCGGCGAAGACATGGCAGGTGTCCATGCACACCCCCATCCGCTCCTGGCACTCCACCTTGCCGATAATCTCCGCCAACTCCTCGAAGCGGTGCCCCAGGTTCGTTCCCTGGCCCGCCGTGGTTTCCAGCAGCACCTTCACCGGCGAATCCTTCGTCCGCTCGATCACCCGGTTGAGCGCCTCGGCGACCAGCCTCAGCCCCGCCTGCGTATCGGCATGCGAACCGGGATGCATGATCAGCGACGGCAGCCCCAGCGCCCGGCAGCGCTCCATCTCCATCACCAGCGAATCCAGCGACTTGAGCGCCAGCGCCTCATCCGCCGCGGACAGGTTGATGAGGTAGGAGTTGTGCGCCACCACCGGCCAGATGCCGAGCTTGTCGCAGTTGTCGCGGAACCCCTGGATTTCCTTCTCCTCCAGCGGACGCGCCGCCCACTGCATATTGCTCTTCGTGAAAATCTGAATGCAGCGGCAACCCACGTCGCTCCCGCGCGCTGGGGCCTGATCCATCCCCCCCGAGGTGGACATATGCGCGCCGATCAGCGGCTCGGCGCCGGAGAGCTTCTTTGCGCTCATAGCGGTCCCCCTATAGCCTGGCTCTTGCGGCACGGAGGTACGGAGAACGGCGAGAACTGAAAACTGAGAACTGAGAACTGAAAGTATGAGATACGCTTCGCTTTCCGTATCTGCGTCTATCGGCGTTCATCGGCGGTTCCTGCCGTTGCCCTGTGCTGCCGCTCTCCGTGTCTCCGCGGTGAGAAGAACCGTCACCTGCACTTGCCGCTGTGCCAGCCGACGAAGTGGAACTTCTTCATATCCTTGGAGGGCTTCACCAACTGTCCATCGATGAACGGCTTTAGGTACGTCATCGGGTCGATCTTCGCCCCGAAGACCGCCTTCAGCACAACGCCCAGCTGTTCGCTCGTGAACTGCACCGGCAGAAAGCTGAACAGAATGCCTCCCGTGCGCCCGCCGACCGCCAACCGGCGCAGCGCGTCGCCGATAATCGTCGGGTGGTCGAACGCCAGGCCGTCCGGGGGAAGGTCCACCGGGTGCCACTCCGCCGCGTCGGCATCGCTGCCCGCCTTGGGTGCGCGCCCGTCGCCGGCGATCGTCGCCAAATACGCTACCGAGATCACGCGGCCGCGCGGGTCGCGTTTCGGGTCGCCGTACGCGCCGTTCTGGAGCAGGCAGCAGATCTCGCTGATCCCCGTCTCCTCCTTCAACTCGCGCAGCACCGCGGCCTCCAGCGGCTCCTTCATCTGCACGAACCCGCCCGGCAGCGCCCAGCATCCCTTCTCCGGCTCCTTTCGGCGGCGCACCAGCAGCGCCTCCAGCCGGCCCACCTTGACACGCAGCAACACGCAATCCACCGTCACCATCGGACGGGGGTGGTCGTAACAATACGGCTGCTTCGCCATCGTGCGCTCCTTGCCTGAGTGAACTCTCTCCCCATTCATCCAGTATAGCTGCATATGCGGCGGAATGTAACTCCCACCGCCGTCCGCTCTTGCCTTTCGTCTCCTTGCTATCGTCGTGCGGCCCTGTGGTATATTGGGTTAAGTGGGGGAAATGGAGAAAGTTCATGCGCGCTCAGCAGTACGTCGCCCGTCGTCGTCTGACACAATGGCTCCTGGCCCCCGTGGTGGTGCTCACCATCGCGCTCGGGTGGCGGTACCCCGTCCTCGGCTTCACCGTGCCCATCGTCATGCTCCTGGGAATCATCGGCGGGTTGTTCAGCGGACGCTACGTCTGCGGCCACCTCTGCCCGCGCGGAGCGTTCTTCGACCGCTATTGGGGGTGGAGCGCGCGCCGCCGGAGCATACCCTCATGGATGCGGGGGATGGCGCTGCGCTGGGGTCTCTTCGCCGCGCTCATGGGATTCATGATCTTCAACATCAGCCGCGATCCCGGCCACTGGCGGCACTGGGGGCATGTCTTCTGGCTCATGTGCGTCGTCACCACCGGCCTGGGGCTGCTGCTCGTGCTCTTCGTCCACCCGCGCGGCTGGTGCGCCGTTTGCCCCATGGGCACCCTGCAGAACTTCCTCGGCGGCGGGCGCGCCCCGATCCCCATGGATGCCGCGCGCTGCAAACTCTGCCGCAAATGCGAACGCGCCTGCCCCATGAACATTCAAATCACGAAGCACCGGGAGCGGGGCTTCATCGCCGACCGCGACTGCCTGAAATGCCGCGAATGCATCGCCGCCTGCGGCTTCGGCGCGCTGGGGGATGAGGAGTCGAAGGGAGACGCTTCCCAGGAGTAGATGCACTGGCGAGGCGGGGGAGTTCGTTATCGCGTCGTCGTCGCGTCGTCGTTTTCTTGTAGGGGCGCAGCATGCTGCGCCCAGCCCCCGCGCGCACCCCCCGCCTGCCCACTCGTCGTCGTTCGTCGTTTCTTTGTAGGGGCGCAGCATGCTGCGCCCAGCCCTGGCGTAACGCCAACTCACAACTCCGGCACATTGCCCGGCGTCAACTTCGGCGCCGGCTTTTCCGACTTCTCCTGGGCTTCCTTTGCGGCCTTGCGCGCCTGCTCGATATTGTCCAGTTCCTTCACCGCTTGTTCGGCCTGCTTGGAACCGGGGTAGTACTTAAGAATGAGATTGCAGATATCCGTCGCGCAATCGAAATTCCCCTGACCGCGCGCGCGCACCGCGGCCAACAGCATCGGAATTTGCGGACGCGCTCCCTCGCCCGACGCCAGCGTCGTCCCCGTCACGCTTTCCGGGGGCGGATCGGCCTGCTTCGAGGGCAGAAACATGTAGGCGGCGAACCCCAGCACCCCCACGGCGCACATGATCATCCACGGATTGCTCCAGAGCGAGCTCTCCTGCCGCGACGTCAGAATCGCCTCCTTGCTGATCGAGGAGGGGTCCGTTGCGCCGGAGGAAATTTGTCCCTCCACGCGGTCGATCTCGCGGATCAACTCCATCGCCGACTCGATGCGCTTGCTGGGCTCCTTCGCCAGCATCCGCTCCACCAGATCATCCATACTGCGCGGCAGCGCGGGAGTCCAGGAGCTCGGCGGGTCCACCTGCTGCGTCCGCAGCTTCATAATAATCTCGGTCGGCGTCGTCCCCGTAATCGGCAGCCGCGCCGTCAGGCACTGATAGAGCACCACCCCCAGGCTGTACAGATCGCTTCGGCCGTCCACGTGCCGCCCCTGCGACTGCTCCGGCGACATGTACTCCACCGTCCCCAGCACCCCCTGCGTCGCGGTCATTCGCGTCGCATCGAGCACCTTGGCGATGCCGAAATCCGTCAGCTTCACCTCCTCGGTCAGCGTGAGCATGATATTGGCCGGCTTGATATCGCGGTGGATAATCCCCTGCGCGTGGCTGTGCTGCAGCGCCTCGGCGCAGGCGCGGATAATCCGCAGCGCCCGCAGCGGCTCCATCTTCACCTTGGCTTCCAGCAGCGACTCCAGCGAAATACCATCCACGTACTCCATGGCGTAGTAATAGGCCCCGTCATAATCCCCCTGGTCGAAAATCCGCACGATATGGGGGTTATCGAGCCGCTGGAGCGTCAGCACCTCGCGCTTGAACCGCTGGAGGAACACCGGGTCGGCCGCCAACTGCTGGGGGAGCACCTTCACCGCGGCGTGGCGCTGCTGCTCGGTGTCCAGGCACTTGTACACGATCCCCATGCCGCCCTGGCCGAGCTTCTTCTCGATAGTGTACTTGCCGATCCGATCCATCGTTTCATCTCTCCAGATCATCGGCGAGCGCAGAACGTCCCCCTATGCGGGAATATACGCCCCGGCGGGGGGAATAGTCAATGGTCAATGGGCAATAGTCAATGGGCAACGGGCAATGGGCATTTGTCAATTGTCAATGAGAAGGCAAGCGCCGGTGGAGCGTGCTGCCAGTCGTTGCCGTACATTGACCTTTGACCGATGCCCATTGCCCATTGACCATTGCTGTTCCGCCGTTTGATTTTCCCCTCGTGCGCAGATTACACTGGTGAACGCTTCCGAGGGGGAGCGACGAATCATCTGAAAGCGCGCCCGTAGCTCAATTGGATAGAGTGTTGGGCTTCGAACCCAAAGGTTGCACGTTCGACTCGTGCCGGGCGCGCCATTACGGGACAGGGACTTGCGACAACGCAAGTCCCTTTTCTTTTGGCCGGAAGGGGCGTTTGTGCAGTAAACTGTACAGTAAACGCTCGGAACTGCCTGAAAAGGGACGGGATACAAGGGGGCTGTTGAAAAAGTGTAGCGCGGGTTATCAAACCCGCGTGCGCAGACCGAGAAGTCCGCGCCATTTACGCATTGATCTTGCGAGAACGTGCGTTCGCAGGGCTTCTTCAACAGCCCCACAAGAACCCTTTTTCAGGAAACATGCTATGGCCGGACTCATACGCCGTGGTCGCCACAGTAACCAGATGCGTCTAACATAAGTGGCACCTTGACATTCACCTGCAAGTGCTCATAATCAGGCGGCGAAAGTGCGGCATGTTGTGCTGAATCGTGTCAGAGGCAACATGCGATGCGTGGGCGTCTTCCGGAAGCATTTCTCGTTCCAAGGGAGAGAATCGAACCATGTCATGGCGGATTGCGGCGCCAAGGGCGCTCCTTGCAGGCGTTCTGGCCCTTGCGCTCTCTTGCGCGACCAGCGATGGTGCGACGCCGAAGGAAGAGCTCGCCCAATGGCTCGACGGTTCTCAAAACGCCTATGACAAGCTGAACGACTACACCTGTATTTTCGTCCAACGAGAACTGGTGAATGACGAGCTGTTGCCGGAAGAGCGCGTTCAGATGAAATTCAAGAAACCGTTCTTGGTCTACATACGTCGCGTAGTAGCACGTTTCACTCCACAAGAACCCGGTCCTGCTCTTCCAACTTATGTACCGCGACGTTGGCGTGAGGGAGGGGTGCGCATCGAGGCCTAGGTCCTGCGCCATCGTCATCGCCCTTCGCAAGTGCAGCGGGTCGCTTACAACGAGGACTCGCCCCAAGTGCTGTTTCTCGATTATCGCCTTCGCACCGCGGAGGTTCTCGTAGGTAATCCTGGATTGTGTTTCGCAGAAGATGTCTTTCTCGGCAACACCGCGCCCGACGGCGTACGCTTTGGCGACCATGGACTCGGCCACTTGCTCGTCTTTGCCAACGCCACCGGTGAAGAGGAGACTGTTCACGCGGCCGGCGTTGTACAGATCAATCGCGTGCTTGATGCGTTCCTCAAATACCGGCGAAGGTTGACCATTCCGGGCTGCCGCGCCGAGCACGATAGCGGCGTCGGCGGGCAACGCGTCACTCGCTGATGAATATCGATAGATATCGAGAGCAATGCCGGTGAAGCAGAGTGCCAGGATCGCGCAACATATCAGCGCCCAACGAAGCCAGTGTATCCTCTTGGGCCTTTGATTCCTTGGATAGTGTTCCGACGGCAGCGTCACGGTTCCACCCACATAGACACCTTCCGTTCCTGCACACCCCACTGTAGCGCTTCCTTGTGCGTCGCGAAGAAGAGTTCGAGCCGGCTTCCGCTGATGGCCCCGCCGCGGTCATGCACCGTCGCCACTCCCACTCCCTCGATTTGCAGCAGCGTGCCGAAAAGGATTCCCTTCGGCGCGGCGACGATCAGACCCAGGCAGCCCGGCGCGTATGTTCCATCCGCCGTAATGCCATCCGACTTCCCGCAGCAGCGCGCGCACGGGCAGTACGCGGTGACGCGGTACGTCCCCAACTTCCGCCACTCCGCCCGCGCGGGCGCGGCGAAAATGACGAGCAGGGCGCATGTGATAAGAAGCAGATGAAAGTTACGCACGGCAGTCACTCCCTGCGACGAAGAAACGGGTCTCACACGACGCTCCCCCGAACTGCGCCGAAACCAGGCAACGGCGCTGCAAGAGAGGGAAGATTCGACCGAACTCTTCCGAATACAATATACCACGTCGGGCTGACAAACGGCTGTTTCTCTTATCCGTTCCGCCCCTTTCGCACTGGCGAGTCCCCGGCCCCTTTGCCTTCGCGCGCTCCTATGGCATAATAGGCCCTGCCGTTTCGGAAAGGGCGCACCCTTGAACCAGGACACCTGACAGGAGCGACACATGGTACGCATCGCGATCAACGGTGCCGCCGGGCGGATGGGGCGGCGTTTGGTGGACTTCATCTCGCATGAGAAGGAGCTGCGCATCACCGCCACGCTGGAGCAGGCCGGACATCCCGACGAGCGCCGCGACGCGGGCGAGCTCGCCGGCTGCGGCCCGATCGGCCTCGCCATCTCCCCCGAGTGGGCTAATCTCGCCGACGTGATGATCGACTTCAGCACTCCCGCCGGCCTGATGCAGCGCCTCCCCGAAGCCGTGAAGATGAATTGCGCAATCCTGATCGGCACGACGGGGCTCACCGAGCGCGAGAAGGTCGCTCTGGCCGGCGCGGCGCGCACCATCCCGATCCTCGTCGCCCCGAACATGAGCATCGGCGTCAACCTCCTCTTCAAAATCGCCGGCCAGATCGCCGCGTCGCTGGGGGAGGAGTACGACATCGAAATCGTCGAGGCGCATCACCGCTTCAAGAAGGACGCCCCCAGCGGCACCGCCCTGCGCCTCGCCGAGGAGATCGCCGGGGCGACCGGGCGCAGCATCGAGCGCGATGCCGTCTACGGCCGCCACGGCGCGAACGCCGAGCGTAAGCCGGGAGAAATCGGCATCCATGCCGTTCGCGCCGGGGATATCGTCGGCGACCACACCGTGATGTTCACCACCCTGGGGGAGCGCATCGAACTGACCCACCGCGCCCACACGCGCGACACCTTCGTGCGCGGCGCAATCCGCGCGGCGCGCTTCCTGGCCGGAAAGCCGCCCCGGATGTACACCATGCGCGATGTGCTCGGCGGATGACGCCAGCGGCGGTCATGACAAAAGGCGCGTAGCCGTTTGAGCGGACCGGCAAGGTACTGGCAGGCGGCTAGAGGCTGTTTGCTCTGTTGAAACCACCGTCATTCGATGAGCCGTCCCGCCGTTCGACGTTGCTCACGGCCCTGAGCCTGCCGAAGGGTAGGGACGGCAAGATAATAGCCCAGCACTTTAGAGCATATTAAGAAATACTGTGGCCTTATCCGCGGTTATTTGGTAGACTGCGGACATGAAAACTCTATCGATCGACCTGCGCGAACGGGTTCTCGCGTCGTATGACACGAAAGAAGGAACCCGCCAGGAGATTGCCGAG
>CAIUPP010000035.1 GCA_903901045.1 uncultured Planctomycetota bacterium | reverse complement strand
GGTCCAGGCTCCCCCGCTGTTCTTGCACCAGGTGAAATTCGTGCCCGAACCGGCCCACGAGGGGAAGTAACCGGCATAGTCGCTGCAGTAGCTCTCCAGCGCCTTGGCCATCTGGTTCAGGTTGTTCAGGCAGGCCGACCGCCGCGCTTTTTCGCGCGCCGCCGCCAGCGCCGGCAGCAGCATCCCGGCCAGAATGGCGATGATCGCGATGACGACTAACAGCTCGATCAGCGTGAACGCCGACCAGAACCTCCTCGACATCCGTCGCGCCTCTTGCATGACACGCCCTCCAAAGAAGCACTCGTTCCCCGGCACACCCGGGAAACACGCAATCGTCCACATCATGTATTGTGCCTATGCGCATAATATAGCACGCGGCGGGAATATGTCAAGACGAAAATGGGAAATGCCCGGATGCACCGGAAATCGAGAGCCTATCGAGCTACCCCCAAGGAGCAGCCGGCTGCCCTGTCTTCCGGCTCTCCCCGAGTTGCGACGGCAAGGCACCTTGAGACGCACTTTCGATTCTTCGCAGTATCCACCCGGGCCAGAGTCGTCTATCGCCCTTCACGCGCCATCGTGCGCCGGCTCTTCTCAAGGATCGGCACAGCGGGCCGCGGCAAGAGTGACAGATTGAAGCCGAATATCTCCGCGAAAACGCGGGCGGCAGCTCCCCGTGCGGCCGCGCTTTCCAGCATTGAAAGACGCCATCGAACGCCCATCTTCAGTTCTTTGAGCACGCAGGAGTCCGCCTCATGCTGCACAGTGTCCAAGAGCCAGGAGCCGCCCACCCGAAACATTTCACCGCGCAGCAGGACGGCATCCGGGTTGAACAGGTTGATGGCGATGCCGGCAGCTTGGCCCAGATACGAGGCCGTCTTCCCCACCACATGGCCGGCCAAAGCATCACCCTGCATGGCCGACTGAATGACTCTTTCCAAGGTCACCCTATCGGCGTGCCCCGCAGGCGTCCCGCCCCTTTCATGCCTAAGACCTTGGCGCATTTCCTCGATGATCCCGCGCGTGCTTACCACCGTTTCCAAACAGCCGCGCGAACCGCACGGACAGGCGTCTCCGTCACGAACGAGACGGATATGTCCCAACTCTCCACCGAACCCGCGCGCGCCAGAGAACAGTTCTCCTCGATCCAGCACGGCAAAGCCAATCCCACTGGTCACTTCGATGAGCAAGGCGGTCTGGGTATCGGGAATGGCCCCCCAAATGTGTTCGGCCAGGAGCACGCAGCGTTCTTCGGTCTCGATGCTGACCGGCACGCCGTAGCTCTTCTGTAGTTGCTCTTTGATGGGAACATCGTGCCATGCGCGATGGTAAGTGCTGCGCACGGCAACTCCTGCGTTCGCATCCACAAGCCCATATTCCCCATAGCCAATGCCGCACAAAGGCGCCATCCGCCCTTCGGGCGACTGACGCAGTTCGGCAATGACGGAGTGTATGTTCTCCAGGATCGCTTTGCGAGAGGAATTCCGGCCGATCTTTGCATGGCTGGTGCGCTGCAACGATAGGTCGAGCCCCACCAACACCCCTGTGACTTCGCAGGCGTCAAGGGCAATGCCGATGATTCGACCGCCATGCGGATTGACGCTCAGAAAGATCGGGGCGCGGCCGCGGCGAACGATCACATTGCCGCTTTCCTGAATGATCCCTTCATGCAACATCTCGCTCAGCAAGCGCCGGAGGGTGCGGTATCGCAACTTCAGAACTTCAGCCAACTTGTATCGGCTGATGGGTCCCTGATGATAAAGCGCCTGAAAAACTAGTTGCCTGTGCTGCGCTTTGCTGCTGCGGTAGAAGCCATCCGGCTTCTGATTCGCTCGCACCGTTGGCACCTCAAATGGAGAATTGCTCTGCGTCAAGAACGGCCTTTGGCTGCTTGACCGAGTAATTATAATGCGGAAAGGCATATTACACCAGTCCTGTGTCGCTCCCGAAAACTTCATCTGACACCATGGGACGTTGAAAGGGACCGTGGCCAAAGGAAAGCCCGTGCTGTCCAATTATTCGTCAGTCTTCGCACGAGCAGTGACTTGGCAAGGCTGGTTGCCGCGAGCGAAGCACAGTCTGCCCCTTAAGCGAGCAGTTGGAAAGGTACGATTGCCCCTTCAGACGGTCCTACCTTGGAAACACAAGCGGCCCCGAAACGCTCCTTGTCTTATTTCGCTCCTGCCGTGTGCGTTACGATAGGCCATTTTTGTCCCTAAAACGGAGAAGTTTCAAAGACAGTTACGTTCGGTTCGCCATTCGACCGGGTTATGCGCGTGCGAACATCCGCTCATCAGTTTCCATCGGTTTGTCCGTGACGCGTTTTTGAACCGTGGCGCTGAGGCCAGCCTTGTCCTTATCATACGATTGGATCAGGAGGGCGCGCAGCGCGCATGGGTCACGTCTTTCGAGCGCATCCACCATGTGTGTGTGCTCCAGGATGATATCCTCGTTCTGCGGATTGGTCATGACCAAGGGACGGGCGGCCGTCGCCAGGCGAAAGAACTCCCGAATCATTTCGCCGAATGTCGGGACAAACAACTCCCCGGCGCAACGGAGCAGCGCGAAGTGGAACGCCGCGTCCTTGCTTGTGATGGAATGCTCCGCCTTGTTCTCCCTGGACATGTCGCCCACGATGTCGCGCAGGCGCGCCACGTCTTCGTCGGTGCGATGACGGCAGGCGAATTCGGCAGCGCCCACTTCGGCGACGGATCGTAAGTTTCTGAGGCGCGCCAATTCACTCCGCAACTTCTCCGGATCGCCCGCGTGTCGCATGCCTATGGTCGGCGCGACCACCGCCGCGCCGGACCGGTCGCGGTGAATAGTCCCCCTTCCTTCCAGAACTGCCAGGGCATTCCGAAGTGTCACCCGGCTGATGAACAGCGCGCTGGCCATCTGCCGCTCGGAGGGCAAAGGGTCTCCCCCCTTCATCTCCCGGTCAATGATATAGTTGTGGATTGTCTCCACAGCGCGGTTGATCAGGGAATCACGCGCTAGCGGTTTCAGCATGATTGGCATCTTTCTTTTCCTCCCTTGACAATCCAAAGAATGGTTACTATAATTCAAGTGGTATAGAGGAATACCACTAGACCACCACTCGCAATATAACGCAGCCCTTAGGAATTTGCAAGAGGCGGGCAAAAAAGAGGTGGCGGAGAGGGAAGGTAGCCGGTTTCAGCGGTGACGGAAACCACAGGTCGTGCGCGAGAGGTCGGGCGAGGCGACCGCGAGGCTGCAAGGCACAAGGGATTTTTGGAAAAAAGGAGAATCTTATGAGGTCTTTGCAGAGGTGGAGTGCGGCGTTCACGTTGATCGAACTGCTTGTGGTGATAGCGATTATTGCAATTCTGGCCGGAATGCTTCTGCCGGCCTTGGCGGCGGCCCGGGAAAAGGCGCGACGCACGGCCTGCTTGAACAACCTGAGCCAGATGAGCCGGGGTCTGGAGAGCTACTGCAGTGACTTCGGTTCGTACTTTCCTTGCTGGCCGGGCTATGGCGGATTCACCGGCGCCGTTTCCAGCAGCAATTGTGGCGTCTGGAACTGCGCAGATGCGGGCATCGTCAAGGACACGAAGCTTGGCGAAGAGTTGCGTACGGGCGGATTCGATTGGCGGACGAACGGCGAGACCAGCTCCACGATTAACCGGTTGCCGGTCTGGTACTTCCGCACAATCTATGTGGGGCAGAAGGAAACGAGCAACACGCCGTGGACCACCGCGGACGGAAAGGCGCGCGCAGCAGGCCATTTCAACCTGACCGGGATCGGCTTGGGCTACCTGCTCGACTGCGGATATATGGGCGATGCGCGGACGTTCTTCTGTCCCTCTGCCGGGGACAACATGCCCGCCGACTCCGGCGAAGTGGCCGCCGGCTCGGCGCTCAGCATCAAGAATAAGCCGATGTTCGCAGCGGCGTCGCCAAGAGACCTGCGCACGTTCGGAGGATTTGATGCCAACTCAATCAGCCACGGTAACATGACAAACCTGAATTGGGTCAGTTCGGGCATGAACTCGGACAACTACGCGAAAGGACTGTATTTCCGCGCCGTGCAGAGCAACTACAATTACCGCGACGTCCCGGCGATGGTGGGACTGAGCACATGGTACAACATGTCGAACGCAGTGGTTGCCAACCATCTGACGGACGGCGTCAGGATGCGGCACATCAAGCCGGCCCAGCGGGTGCGCCCCGGAAATCCTATCTTCAAGACGCAGAAGCAACTGGGCGGGCGCGCGCTGGTGAGCGACAGCTTCTCTCAGGCTGATTGCTACTACAACAGCACCTACGGCAACACGCCGTTCGTCGGCAAGGGACAGTACGCGCACCGCGACGGCTACAACGTTCTCTACGGCGACTGGAGCGCGCGCTGGTACGGCGACCCGCAGCAGCAGATCATGTGGTGGCTCCCTTCCTACTACGCCGATACCTGGCCGAGCACCTACACGTTCAGTGCCTCCATCCAGGTCAACGGCATTTACAATTGGGCGCCGGACGGCACGGACAATGGCACGTTCCGGACCGGGAAGAACCCGGACACTGCCTCGTATCGAAATATCAGCGCGGTGGAGGTTTGGCACTTGCTGGATGCCAGCAACAGCATAGATGTCGACGCGCCGGACTACCCGTACAACCTGAACTAGGCCGTCCGCGGCCACACTCTGCGCGTCCCCGGCAGCGCACCCCGCCGGGGACGCTCCCCCAAGAACCCACCTGTAAGGAGTCTTGCCAATGAGTCGCTCTTGTTTCCTTGTCTTGGCGTGCATCGTGGCGCTTGCCGCCGCCTCGGCAGCGCGGGCGGAAGAAGGCTTGGCGGCCTGGTACCCCCTTTCGGAGGGTTCCGGCGCGGCCCTGGCCGACAAGAGCGGCAATGGCAATATCGGCAATATCGCCGGCGCGCACTGGGTCAAGCGCGCGGGCGGCTTCGCGCTTCAGTTCGACGGCGTCCAATCCTACGTGGACTGCGGCAACGGGAAAACGCTGGGGATTCCCGGTCCTTTGAGCATCGCGATGTGGGTCATGCGCGACGCCCCCTTGCCCAAGCAACAGAAGTATTACGTCGTTGGCAAGGCCGACTACAACGTTTACTTGTCCGACAAGGGGAACGTCGGGTTCACCACCATTTCCGACGTCCCTGAGAAGCACTGGACCTCCACCGTTTCAAAGGGCGTCCTGCCGGTGGGAGAGTGGCATCACGTGGCGGTGGTGTACGACCTGCAGACACACGAGGAGCGGCTGTACATTGACGGCGCGCTGGACACCACGCGCGCGCGCACGGAGAACCCGCTGATCTGGATTGAGACCCCCGTCAACCTCGTCCTGGGCAAGGGCCGGTACGGTCCTGAGCTGAAGATGTTCTTCAAGGGCGCTCTGGCCGGCGTCCGCATCTACAACCGCACCCTCTCCGGCCAGGAGATCCAGGCGCTCGCCGCGGACGCCCCGAAGGACAACAAGATAATCCCGGTCATTGACGTGGGCTTCCGTCCTCTGCCGTTCTTCGTGGGGAAGAATTTGCACGTTGCGCTCGACCTCTCCGGCGCGGAAACGTTGCCATTCAAGCCAGCCGTGGACGTCCAAGTACTCGCCGCCGGGCAGGAGAAACCCGTGGCCGCGCGCACACTGGAGGGAATGGCCGATCCGCGCAAGGTCGTCGTGACCTTCCCCTCCACGGAGTGGCCGGCTGGCGACTATGAAATCCGCGCCACATTACGCGCGCCGAATAAAGAGGTCATTTCGACCGGGTCGTTCAAGATTCCCAAATACCCCGCGCGCCCGTACATCGGACTGACCCGCACGCCGGAGCAGCGCCCCACCTCGGCCCCGCCGGCCAAACTGACGCTGCGCAGCGACAAGGTCGAGTGCGAAATCTCCCCCGTCACTGGCCAGGTTGTTCGCGTCGTACACCTGCCGGACAACACTTCGGTGGTCCAGGAGAGCCATGACATCTACCTCTTCGGCGACAAGGACAGTCCGCGCGTCTCCGAAGCGAACGACAAGGTGATCGGCTTCCGCCAGGGCGCCGAAGGCAAGCCCGACGGCTTTGAACTGGTCTGCACCAACCCCGGCCTGCCGGATATCGAATTGACGAAAGCGTATCGACTGGAGAAGGACTACGTCACGAAAGTCGTCTATTTCCGCGCCACGACGGACGCGAACGACGGCAAGCTATTTTTCCTTCGCTCGGCCCTGACGATGACGCCGGATTTTTGCAAGGACGGCTACATCTACCGCCCGATCTGGGACGGCGGCAGCGGCCCCGGAACCGGGACTGTCCCCTTCGCCCTTGGCAGCGAGGTCAAGGCCCGCAAGCCCATCCAAGACTTGAGTAGTTCTTTTTTCGCCTATCAGCAGCCGAAGACGAACCTGATGTTCAGCCACTATCGGTTCAAGATCAATGGACACTATGAGCGCTTCTTCACCATCGCCTTCATGCCGGATGTCATTGAAGACCAGGGTTATCTTGACCCCCAGGGATGGGAAGGATACATCAGCGGCGACGTGGTCCGGGAGGGATATTTCTTTTCCGCTGAGACGCACCTGGCCGTTCTGGACGGGGACGCGCGCGCCTTCCACGATCACATGATGAACCTGCCCGACATGGCGGAGATGGCCAGGAGCAAAGTGCCGGAATGGTGGCATCGCGTCAAGACGGTCGGTCACTATGATTATGACAGCATCGCCTACAACACCGGCTGGTGCAACGGGCGGGCGGAGAACATCCTGGCGGATTGCGCTCCCGGCGAGATGCTGCCGACCTTCCTGAGCGACGTGATGATCACCGGCGACTATGCCTCCAAAGGAACCATCCTTCCGCTGAATAGAACCGGCACGCATCCCGCCGTACGCAGCGCCGATTCGATCAACAAGGACCTGGAGAAGTTCCACGCGCTCGACCCGGCCCGCATGCGTCTCGGACTCTATACATGGTACGGCAGCGCCTCCGATAAGTCCAAGACGTACCAGGAGCACCCGGAGTGGCTGCTGCGCAACCAGAATGGCGACCTCTGCCAGTACGGCTCCGGCGAGACCTACAACTACTTCCTGAACTGCGTCACCCAGGACCAGGTGGATTTCATCCTCAACCAGCGCCGCGAGATGCTCAAGAACCTCGACGTGGACATGACCTACGTGGACGGCGGCCACAGCGAGGCGGTCAACTTCTTCCCGCAGATGAACTTCGTCCACAATTACCACTCGCACATCATCCTGCGCGGGATGAAGTTGGTGGCCGAGGAGATGGGCAAAATCCACTTCCAGAACGGCGGCTGCTACCCGGACACCTCGCACGGCGGCTACTTCGAGTACGGCGCCCCCTTCGACCCGATTGACAAGAAGGACTGGCGCACGATGGCCAACATGGCCTATGTCATGGCGCGCGCCATGCGTCCGCCCAACATCAATTGCATTCTCTACTGGAGTTCACAAGGCCACTCCAACCATTACGCCATGTACGGCCTCAAGCCGCACCTGGGAACGCTGTGGAGCAGCCTCGGCATCGCCCATACGCTGCTGTTCAGCGACCTGTCCTACGAGGTCAAAGACAACGAACTTCTGGTCAACAACAACGTCCACCCGAACTGGTGGACCTTTGAAACGACCACGCTCGAGAGCGCCTTCCTCAAGCAAGGGAACAGCTACCTCCTGCCCGTGGTCAACCATGCGGAGGAAACCCGGACGGAGAGCATCACCCTTTCGCTGGCCGGCCTGGCGCTGGACCCGCAGCGGCCCGTTTATGTCTGGCAGATTCAGCCGCTCATCGAGCACGCTCACTATCACCCCCCGGTTACGGAGCATCTGCGCGAGTCGTATGACTCCGAGTCGTATCAGTTCGACATCCTCACCCCCGCAGCCGGCGCGCTCACGATCGTTGCGCCGGGATTGAAGTACAACATCCTCAGGATGACCACGCTGAGCCAGGTTCCTGGCTTTGTGTACTCCGCGGACGGACGGCGGATGAACTATCTGATGTCCAGCGGCCGCGGCGTGGCGATTGACGGCGCGATGGCCGCGAATGATGTGCGTCTGACCGTCCGCAGCGAGGCCGACGCCGCCGAAATCCTTGCGCTCTTGCCGGCCGGATGGCAGGGGGCGCAGGCGTCTGTGAACGGAAAGCCGGTGGCCTGCGAGACGCTGGCGTTCGGCGGCCAGAACTTCGCAAAAGTCCCTGTCGCCAGAGGCGATACCCAGATCGTGGTGACCCGGGCGCAGGGCGGCCAACCGGCGCCGCTGACGCCGGTGAAACGGAACGAGTACAATGACTACGCCCTCAGCTACCTGCGCGACCAGGGTTCGGCGAAGATCGAGGCGGACAAGTTCGATGGTCTTCCCTGCTGGAAGATGACCGGTCCGGGCCGGATCATCAGTCCGTTCAACTCCCCTTTCGAGGGGACCAAGGGAGTGACCTTCAAGGTGAATGGCGGCTCGGCGAAGGGAGAACTGATCTTCGCATTCGGGAACGGCGCTAACGCTTTCGTCAAGAAGATCCCGCTGGACTTCGCCGGCTGGAAGGAGTTCACGATCCTGGAGGACCAGTTCGACACCCACCCGAAGGCGGACTGGGAGCGCACGTCCGCGCTGTATTGGACGCTGCCGGCCGGAAGCGCGTACGTTTCCGACTTCCGCTTCGTCCCCCGCCCTGCCTCGGAGAAAGTGGAGTTGAAGGTCCAGCGGAAACAAGCGGTGATCTCGTACATGCCCACCCCACCGCCGCTGACCGGCGCGTTGAACGATGCCGACTGGGCGAAAGCCGCCCGGCTGGATGTTCCCGGCGGCCAAACGACCTACTACGTCGGTTATGACGACAAGAACCTGTACGTCGGCGCGCGCTGCATCGAAGCGATCCTGCGGCTGCCAACCAAGCTGACCCACGATGCGCGCCAGTGCTGCCAGCCACCGAATATCGAGATTTACCTCATGCCTAAGGGGGTCAACAAGGTCTACCAGTTCTGCGTCAGCGCCGGCGGCGGACAGTGGGACGGGGTGTATGACGACCCGCAGGTGAAGTTGGCTAATGTGGACTGGAACGGCACATGGAAGGCGGCCACCGACTTTGGCTTCCAGATTTCCTGGCAGGCCGAGGTGGCAATCCCCTGGTCCGATTTCGGCGTCCCTGCCCCGAAGAAGGGGGACGTCTGGACCGCCGGGCTGTTCCGCCAGGGAGGCCAGGCGACTCTCTCCGGCTGGGCCTACTCAGGCGGCGGGTTCTTCAACTTGGACGCCAATTTCGGCGAGTTTGTGTTCGGTGAGCGATAACCGGGCACGCGTGGCCGACGTGAGAGCCGGGTGAAGGAATAGGGCCGCCAGGAATGCCGGCGTACGGCTCATCCTGGCGCATTTGGGGAATGATTTGGACGGCGATCCCTCCCAACAAGCGCGCGCCATACAGGCGGCGCGGAATGGACGTCTATGCGGACACTTTCAGCGCCAAGTCCATCACGAACCGGCTCCTCGAATGGGCCGTGGGGGAGGCAGGCGCGGAGAAGATACTCTTCGGCTCGGACAGCCCCGCTCTATTTCGCTCCCATGCAGCGTGCTCGAATAGAATATGCCGATATTACGCAACGACAGAAACGACGGATCCTGAGTGACAATGCCGTACTACTCTTTGGTTTAAAATTGAAGGACAAGGGCTGAAAATGGCGAGGTATCCACAAGCAATGCTGATTTCGACGGTTTGCCCGTGGGATGATAAGGAACGCCTGATCGAGGGCGCGTTCCGTCAACTCGTGCGTGACCTCCTGGCCAAGGGGTTCAACCATGTGTACGTGTTTGGCACGTGCGGGGAAGGTTACGCCGTGGATACGGAACGTTTCCGCGAGGTCGTCACGGTCTTCCGGGAAGAGACAAAGGGAGCCGGCGTCTTTCCTCAGGTGGGGACCATCGGCCTTTCCACGGCGAACATCGTAGAACGAATCGCGTTTGCCCACCAGTTGGGATTCCGCGAATTTCAGATTTCGCTCCCGTCGTGGGGAGTCCTCGACAACGATGAAATGCGGACCTTCTTCAGGGACGTGTGCGGCGCTTTCCCCGACTCAAAGTTCCTTCACTACAACCTTATGCGCGCCAAGAGGCTCCTGAACGGTTCGGACTACCGACGCATTGCCGACGAAGTGCCGAACCTGGTTGCGACCAAGAACACGGGCGACAGCGTCATGCGCGTGGTGGACCTGATGACGAACGCGCCGGACCTTCAGCACTTCTTCGGCGAGTTCCTCTTCCCCTACGGTTGCCTGTATGGAGAATGCTCGATGCTCAGTTCTTTTGGCGGCATGATGCCGACGAAGACGAAGCAACTTTATGATGCCGACAGCCGCGGGCGGTCTGGCGAGGCACTTGCCATTGCGGGAGGGATGGCCCAAGTCATCCACGACTTCCTTGAGCCAACGAAGTTCCGTGACCCTGTCGACGGGGCTTATGACAAGATGCTTGCCCGAATAGCCGGAGTCGAAATGCCGCTGCGCCTTCTCTCTCCGTATCACTGTTTCTCGGAAGACGTCTATCACAAATGCCGGGGAATCATGGTCAACAAGCATGCCAAGTGGCTCGGCTGAACCCCTGACAAGGAGGACGGCTGGCGATGGCATTGCGTAAGCAAGTTCGTCTGGTCTGTAACGCCTGCCTCGATCCCGTGTACCTCCGGCAGTGAGAAGACGGCCTGACGGAGACCCTCGCGAGGTTCAACGTGGCCAGTGCGTTCTGCGACCGCGCCAAGGGGGCGTCTTCTGCCATATCGCCTCATGGCCGGAACAGAGTTCAAGGAACCGAATACCTTTCGCGCCGCGCGGGTGTTCAACGTGCCGCTGGATTGGCCGATCCATTTCCACAGGCGGGGTCTGAAGGCATATGGGATCAAGGCCCTCATTCTGCGCTGCAAAGGGAATCGCATCATCGCGGACGAAACCAATCTGACTGTGCAGCCGATCCAGGAGGATGCGATGGAAAGAGTAACCCAGGACGTGTGCAAGCTGAACTTTCCTCCTGGCGTGTACGGAAGGACGCTCGAAGAGGTCGAACGCGTTTGTCAGGCGGTCATCGAACGGATATTCCGGGACAGGGACGGGATTGACCCGCTGAAGGCTGGCGGCGATTACCGCAATTGTCCATCCCGTAAATTCCATCTGACGCCGGAAGCGGCCGAAATGGATGGTCTGCGGAGAGAAGACGACCGCGAAACGCGTTCAACGCGGCGTCTTGCTGTTACCCATAGCGTGGGAAAACGCTCCCGCGTTCCCCATAGGTGCGGATCGTGTTGACTTCCGGCCTCAGAAGGATTACACTAGCAATCGTATGCTATCAATCCATTGTTATTAAGGAAGACAGTCTCGTGCGCGTGACACTCAAGGACGTGGCCGAGAGAACGGGATTTGAGGCGTCCACCGTTTCCAGGGTCCTTTCCGGGGACAAACGCTGCTATGCCTCCCAGGAATCCAAGCGCATTATCCGTGAGGCGGCTAAGGAATTGGATTACACGCCGAATTGTTTCGCCAGAGCGTTGCGACAGCGCCGGTCAAACATGGTGGGCATCGTGGGCGGGTTCTTCAATTCGGAGGTCAACGGATATCTCATGTCCGGCGTGACCGAAGCGCTTCAGGCCCACGGCTATGGAACCATCATGATTGAGAGCCGCCCATCTTTCGCCCTGGAAGAGCAGGCCTTGAGAGAACTGCGGGCGCGACGAGTGGATGGCATCCTCTTCCATTCAGGCTTGTACGGAAGCAAGTCGGCTCAATATATTCCTGCTGATATTCCCTGCGTCGTTCATTCCGCAGAGAAAGTGCCCGGCCATCCATGGGTGATGACTGATCGAGCCGCCGGCGTCCGAAAGGCCGTAGAGCGCCTGGTCGAACTCGGCCACAGGCGAATTGCATTCGTGGCGCCATCCATCGAGGGCACCGAACAGAAGCGCGCTGGTTACATGGCCGCCCTGCGGGATGCAGGCCTTCCGGACGAAACACAAGTCCATGTGACCGGAAGTGAGACCGGCCTCGTACGAGAATACCTCATGAGGCATCGGGCTGAGTTCAAGAGCGTGACGGCGATCATTTGCAGCAACGACCTGATGGCCATCGAGGCGATGTTCGCACTGAAGGCACTCGGCTTGGAAATTCCGCACGATTGTTCCGTTATAGGGCATGACGATATCAGCACGGCTGGCATCATTTCACCCCAATTGACGACGCTCCGACAACCGCGCGATGCCATGCGCAACCATTCCGTGGACATGCTGGTGCGCCTCATGAAGGGCGAGAAAGTCCCTAATGTCACGCTTGTGCCCGAATTCATCGAGCGCGAGTCCATAGGCCCGTGCCGGCAGGCATGACGCGAAGGGGCCTCACGCATCTCACAGGGTTATCATTTCGGTATTTTAAGGGAGTTCACGACTCATGAAGAGAAAGCGTTTCGCTCTGGTCGGCGTCTCGAATCGTGGCCGTGCCATGTACGCCTTGCCGCTCTGCACGCAATTCGGCCAAACGTCTGAACTGGCGGCCCTCTGCGACATCTCCCAGGTCCACATGGACCATTGCAACAAGCAACTTCCCAAACCGGTCCCGACCTACAAGGACTTCGACCAAATGGTGAAGGAAGTGGAGTTCGACACGCTCATCGTAGCGACGATAGACAGCGTCCACCATGAGTACATTATCAAGGGACTCAAGGCGGGCAAGGACGTCATCACTGAGAAGCCGATGACTATTGACGATGAAAAATGCCGAGCCATCCTTGCTGCCGAAAAGAGGAGCGGTCGCAAGGTGACCGTCACCTTCAATTTCCGTTTCACGCCCCCCATGACGTTGATTCACCGGCTCGTGCAGGACGGGGTAATTGGTGAGGTAATCACCGTGGACATGCACTGGCCGCTCGACCTGGCCCACGGCGCGAGCTACTTCCACCGCTGGAACAGTCGCCGCGCTTACAGTGGCGGGTTGCAGGTGCACAAATCCACGCATCACTTCGACGTTGTCAACTGGATAATCGGCGACGAGCCGGAGTTCGTCAGCGCCCAAGGGGGGTTGGCGTTCTACGGCAAGCAGGGACCCTACCGTTCCAAGCGCTGCATGGGCTGCCCGCACAAGGGCAAGTGTCAGTTCTACCTGGGGCTCGATTCTGAACCCTTCTGGCGTGATTTCATCCAACTCCACCGCGCGGCCGAGAAGGAAACCGGCTACGTCGCCGATAGTTGCGTCTTTGATCCGGCGATTGACATCGAGGACCATTACTCCACCATGGTGAAGTACAAGAATGGCGCCAAGTTCTCCTATTCGCTTCAAGCTTGGTCGCCATGGGAAGGGCTGGAGCTTCAAATTCAGGGCAAGAAGGGCCGGCTCGAGTACAGAGAGATGCACAGCGCAAACGCCTGGAAAGACCCGAGGGACCGCCAAGTCATCGTGATGCTGAATGACGGCTCACGGTCCATTCACACGCCGCCTATCGGCATCGGAGGGCATGGCGGCGGCGACTCGCGCTTGCTCCGAATGCTCTTTGAACCCGGCCTGTCTGACACGGAAGGCCAAATGGCCGGCACGCGGGATGCCTGCAACAGCGTGCTCATCGGCGTCGCGGCAACGAAGTCCATGCAGAACAAGAGCGCTTGGATCTGCATTCCAGACCTGCTGAGCGGTCGGAGGAAAGCTTGACGTCGTCTCTCCCGAAGCATCTTCATTGTGGGATGCAATAAGTGCGTCCGCGATAGCGCTTTTCGGAAGCGAGGTCCACCGGCAGGCTGCCCCACCCCGAACTCGGCGCAGAATCTTTCGTCTCGATCTATTGAGGAGGAGACCTGCGGCGGGGCAGTCCTTGCGACATTCGAGAATGGCGCCGACGTCAAGAGGCTTGGAGCTCAGTTGACGTCGGCACCCTTCGTCTCGCTTCACATTCCGCCGAAGCTTACTGCCTCGGGCTCCCGCTGTTGTACAGCCCCTGTATCTCCGCCTGCGTCAACACCCGGCTATAGATGCGTACCTCATCAAGTTTGCCCGGCCAGTAGTCCGCTCCGCTGGCGGTCCGGCCGGCATTGATCACCGTGCGACTGGTGCTGCCGTCGGTGGCGATCGTTGAGGTAATGGCCGCGTTGTTGTCAATGTACAGATAGTTCGTGCTGCCGTTCTTGACGTAGGCCACATAGTGCCATACGCCCCCTGTGGGCAACGTAGTGGTGGAAACCAGCAGCGTACCGTCGTACCTCCACACGCCAAAGTACATCGTCGAACCGATCTTGGCCAAGCCGATGTTCGTGGCCACGCCGCTTCCGGTGACCGCTAGCGCCGTTTTCTTGATGGTCGGATAGGTGGCGGGGATATAGACCCAGAGGCCAAGCGTCTGCGTCGCATTCGCCGCCGGCAGGCCGGTGGCGCTCGTCTTCTGCACGTAATTGCTGCTGCCGTTGAACGAAAGGCAGTTGATGACCCTAGCGTTGCCTCCGGTCTGCCACGATGCTCCGGTCACCGTGCCCGTGTTGCTGTTGCCGGCGGAATCGGCCGCCGTGCCGCCGCTCCCGCTCGTCTGATCGTCGAATTTCCAGTAGCACTTCAGCGCACTGTCGTTGACGGTGTACGACACGGTGTTGGACGTCCCGACGGCGCTGTAGCTGTCGGTGGCCTTGGCGGTCAAGCTCAGGCCGTTGCTGCCACTGGCCTCGACGCTGCTCCAACTGATTGAGTACGGGCTGGTGATGTCCGTGCCGATCAGCATCCCGTTGTTGAAGAATTGCACCTGACTGATTGTGCCATAGGTGTTGGTGACCGTCGCGGTCAAGGTGAGCGTAACCGGAGCGGCCTGAGGAGAACCGGGGCTCACCACCAGGCTGACGCCGGGCACATCGTTCACGGTAAAGGCGACCCCGCTGGAAGTCCCCACCGCGTTGTAGCTGTCGGTGGCCTTGGCGACGATCGTGTGACTACCCGTCGCGGGATTGGTCCAGTTGTACGTGTACGGAGAACTTGTCAGGTCTGGCCCGATTTGCGTGCTCCCTTCGAAGAACTCCACCTTGCTGATCGTCCCGACAGTGTCGGATACCGTGGCGGTCAGCGTGACCGGCGCGTTGTACGTCTGGCCCGCTGAGGGGGCGGTGATGGTGACCGCCGGCACATCGTTGTACACCGCCGCGGCGGTGCTGTCGGCCTGAATAGTGAAAGCGAGCGTGGTTTGGCCGTTAGGCTGATTGACGCCATTGAGCTGCCAGTACAGGAAGGAGTAGTCGACACCGCACTCTGAGAATGTGGTTAGCGCGCTCAGGCTGACTGCGCTGTTGTCGTTCACGGCCGCCGTGTAATCGGTGGTTCCGGCGCTCGTACCGGTAATCGCTACGCCGGCGACAGGGGTTGAATTGACGGTCAATTGCCGTTGGACGACCTGGTACGCCGCCTCCGCCGTAACCGGTTCGTTCACGGTGAAGGTGACCGTCTGCTGCCCATTCGGTTGCGTCTCGGTCAGCACGGGGCCGTCCATCCCCAGCGTGTAAAGTGTTTGGGCTTCCGTCGGCGACAATGCGCGGTTGAAGAGCCGAACATCGGCGATCTTCCCATTGAAATACCCATTCGTGCACTTCCCGATCACGAAACTGCCTCCGATCGGAATGGTGGACTGCCCGCAAGCGGCCACGACGGGAGTTCCGCCATTCAGGCGAATGGAGACGTTCGTCCCGTCGAACGTCGCGACGACATGTGTCCAC
The DNA here is from genome assembly GCA_903901045.1 of uncultured Planctomycetota bacterium. GTDB lineage: Bacteria > Planctomycetota > Brocadiia > CAIUPP01 > CAIUPP01 > CAIUPP01. The sequence continues at coordinate 23,938 of CAIUPP010000035.1, read as the reverse complement.
GTATTCACCGGCATGGGCGTGCCGACACAGCCGCCGCCGTTCCCCCAATCCACGTAAAAGTAACAGTTTCCATCATGGTAATAGCTCAGTTGGAAATACGCGTAGTCCTTTCCCGCAATTCCGGAGTCTACCTGCGGAGGAGGAAGCACGGCGGGCTTGACCCACGCGCTCAAAGTGAACGGTCCGGTCGTCGAATCGAAGATCCCGCCGCTGCCGCAGTTGACGATGTCGTTGACGCCGTCCAAGGATAGGACGGTGTGGCCGCCGTCGGAGACCCAGGAGCCTCCCCCGCTGAGGGAGCCGGTGTGCCCCCATCCGCTGGAATCGGCCGCCGTCGTACTGGCGCCGCCGTCATCGAGGCGATAACGCGTCACGATGTTGGCATCGCGGCGCAGGAGCCAGTTGGTGAACTGGTAATCGGTCCCGCCGGAGGCGGTAAACTGCGCCGGTGCGGTGAAACTGACAGGCGTACCCGGATTGAATCCTGCGCTGTAGTTGGTCGTGCCGGCAACCGTGCCGGTGACCGCCGCGCCTGCGGCCGGTGTGGACTGCACTGCCACTGGGCACGTCTGTTGTTCCCCGCCTCCGGAGATCACGGCGATGTCCGACCAGTCCGCAAGGGTCAAGTGCACGCTCCACCCGCCGCCTGAGGGGGTGATAACAAAGAGGTTCCCCATCTTCGGCATGCCGTTCGTGTCAAACACCTGAACGTTCGGCATTTGCGAATTGCTCCAAGTGAACGAGCCGGTCCCATCGGGAGGATTGGAGACGCAGGTGATGATGCGCTCCTGCCCGATGATCCCACCCTCGAAGAGCCGCACGGGTGTAATGGGGAACATGTTAATGATCGGGCCGTACCCACCGCCGCCGGGCTGGCCGGGCAGCGGAATGGCCGGGAACCAATAGTGATAGTAAACCATGCTATGCCGCAGGAAGGTCCGCACACATCCCATCAGCTGCGCCGCTGTCGCGCTGCCGCCGCTTGGCCCAGTAGCGCCGAAAGCAATGGGTGTGCCAATCTGGCTCGTGCCGAGAATGGGCATGAAGTCCGGTTTCATCCCCGCTGGCGGCAGTGTATCCGCATAAACGTTCCCTTCGGTCTCCGTAAAGCGGAAACTGCGCCGTCCGTTCTCCTCTGAACTGCTGGCGTACGAGTTGCCGACATGGATGCGATTCGGGTTAGAGATGGAATAGTCAATGATCGCACCACGCGCGTCCACCCCCGCCACGCTGCAATCTACGTACTTTCCGTTCGTCGCAAGAATCTGTCCGTTGCCGGGATCGATGTTGACCGAGACGCCATCCCAGTCTGAGACGGTGTTGTTGCCGGAGTCCAGTTTCTTGTAGCTCTGCGAGTTTGCCAGGTTGAACTGGTCGGTGTAATAGCCGTCAAGGCCGCAGGTGTCCACGATGAAGCTGGCCTGGTTAAGCATGAAGTCCTTCTGGTAGTTCCCTGTCGCCGGGTAGACGCACAGCGAGTACAAACCGGGGCCGCCACGGTGGTATACCTCCCACGCCATGTTGCCGTCCTTGTCCCGCACGACGCTCCACTTGTCCGAATCGAGCCAGGGAAGAGCGCCGGGGTGCGCGGTGTGATAATCGATGATGAGCTGAGTCTGCGCCGCATTGAGCCAGCCCCAACTGCTCGCTCCCCCCGTCCAACGCGGCAGATGGTGGTCAGGATCATTCGGATCATAGTTGGGGTCTATTGCATCCGCATCCATATTGACCCAGTCGGTCTCCATGCACCCGATCACCTTGACCGTTGGGTCCGCCGCTTTGACCGCGGCGTAGGCCGGCTGCACTATGGCTTGATACTGGGCGCGCGTCTGGATCGTCGTCAGACTGCTGCCCGGGTCGTAGTCGAGCCACGGATTCAGGAGGACAATCTTGGTCCCCATCCGCTTGAGGTGGTCCTTGAGCGCAACGGGGTCGGTGACGATTGGCCCGGTCGCGTCCAGAAATTCAGCAGGCCCCTGAATGGTGCAGTTAGAACCCAGGCCCGCACGCGCCATGTTGACGAAGTTGAGCGGGTCCCCCTTGTACGCCGTCAGCGGGACATAAGGATAGAGGCTGTAATTGAGCGTCTGGCTGCCGGAGGGACTCAGCGCAAAGTGGTACATCCGGGACCGAAGGAGATTTCCATCAAGCGAAGGCATGAACTGGCTGCGGGAGATGCGGTCATTAGCCAACAGGCCGATGTCATAGGCCGGCTGCGCGCCGAAGATGAACGGGTCGCACTGCCCCAGCCCAAGCCGGCTGGAGGTGAACGCGGCCTGGGCCGTGACGGTGCTTTCCGTCAGGACGCCCACGGCGTTGACGCCGCCCAGATTAGTGAAGACGTCCGACACGTCAATGCGCCCGCTGCTCGCCAGCGTGATTGTGCGCTCGACGCTGAAGCAGCTCCCCTGCGCGGTGATCTTTGCCCTGTCGGCGGCCAATTGGGTGGCCACGGGAGACCAGGCGCTCTCCTTCGTGTACGTCAGGTGCGAGAAGGCGTTCCGGAAACTCGGCCCGCCGCCGGGATAGGAGAAATCGCTTTCCAGGAGAAAATGAGCTGACGTGCCCGGCACGAAGACTTCGATGACGCCCTTCTGGCCGGCATCATTTCCGATGCGCGCGCTGAGCGTGCCGTTCGCGTCCGTCTTGCTGATGGACACGTAGTTGCCGGTGACGTCGGGGCAGGTCACCGACAGCGGCGCATAGCGCCCGGCTATCCCGGCGTTGTAGTCGGCCAAAACGTCTCCTTCCGTGATGGCCCGTTTCCAGACTTTCACGTCGGAGATCATGCCGTTGAAATAGTTCCCGTACGTCAGGCCTGGGTTGTACCCGATCCAAAAGTCCCCGCCGGCAGGCACGTTTCCAACTGAAGACAGCACGGGAGTAAGCGCCGTCCCGTTAACATACATCCGCAAGTACGTTCCGTCGAATATCCCAACCATATGGCTCCACCCGCCGGATAGTGGCGCGCCATTGATATGGTTGGTTCCACTGCCAATATAGAAGTAGTCCGTCCGGTCAAAGGCATACGCCGAAAGGAGGTAGCTGTTGGGGTGCTTCCCCGCAATCCCCGCCTCATACCCCGGCGGTTGATCCGACCAGACCCAGGCGCTTACGGACAGAGGGCCGGTAAGGCTCAGCCATGGCCCGGACGGGCAGTCCACCTTGGTGTCTATCCCGTCGAACATCAGGAACTGATTGGACCCGTACTGCACCCAGTTTGCCTCCGAGAGCACGCCATCGTCTTCCCCGGAAGGATTGGTGGCGTCATGCGCCGCCGTACCGCTACCCTCGTTCAACGGGTAGTGAGCCACGAGGGAATCATCCCCCTGTGGCTGGAAGCGCCCGGCGGTTCCGGTGTTATATTCGCTCTGGACCTCCCCGATTGTCAGCGCCCCGCTGTACACCTTGACGTCGGCGATGACGCCCTGGAAGTACTTCGCCACGTCCGTCCGCTTGCCGATATAGAACGGATTCGAGTTGGATTGCGGTGTGGAAGTCGACAGATGGTCGACGCCGATTTGGGCGCCGTTTCGATACAAACGCATGTACGTTCCGTCGTAGACCATCACCAGGTGTGACCATTCCCTTAGCGTTAACGCATTGCTTTGCACATTGTTGCCGCCCCCGCCGATGTAGCCGTAGGAAATTCCATCCACGTAGTAGGTCATGGCGTAATTGGTGAACATGTTGCGACCGGCGATGAGTGGTTCAGCCGGATAAGGCGAAGGGACGAGGTCGGGGCGGACCCACACGCTCAGGGAGAGCGGCCCGGTGAGGTCCAGAGCCGCCGGGTTGCCGCAATTCACGAAGGTGCCGGTTCCGTCGAATTGCAGGATATAGCCGTTTCCTCGTTGCTTCCAGACGGCCCCGGTGATTGTTCCGGTCAGGCCGTTCCCGCTGGAGTCAAGCGCTTGAGTTCCAGAGCCTTCGTCAAGTTTCCAATACGCCTTGAGTGTCGCCGCCTGAATGAGTTCAGCCGAACACGCGCAGACTGCCAGAGCAAGAAGACCGGACCGGACGATTCTGGGAAAATGCATGGCGTGTCTCCATTGTCAGGCCAAAGGCCTGTATTAGTAAAGGGGACGTCCGCATTTCATTCCGATCGCGAGGTGGGAACTGCCGCACGGCGGGCCGGGGGCCGCCGAAGCGGCCCCCGGTACAGCATGACATCAAGAGCCGCCTATCGCGGAGGAACGTCCACCCCCACATCAATGCCGACGCTGACGTCGAACTGGTGCCAGATGGCGATGGAGCCGCACATCTTTCCGGCTGTGCCCGGGTCACGAGGCTCTCCGCCATAGTCGGGGCAGTAATCGTCGGAAACGATGTTTGTGTACCCGCCGTAATAGCTGTCCCTGTAGTCGCCTGTCGTCCCGTAGATCGGCCACCACATGATTTTCTGCTGCGGATCACCGTACCACTTGGCGCTCCAGTCGCCGTAGAGCGTGTTGTAGCCGTCGCGGTGCGCGTAAATGCCGTTGCCGGGCGTCTGCACCGCAGTCGGATACCGGCTCCAGCATGCGCCCCATGAGTCATTCACGATGGCGCGTCCCCCCAGTTGCTTCTGTGTCTTGAATACCGGCTCTCCGTGCTTGATGATCTGCCGCGGACTGGTGTAGAGGATGCCAATCCGGGAGAGCGTAGGGCTGTTGTAGTTGGAGTACGTATTCTCAGGGCACATGTACGTTGGCAGGAGCCTGTAATTGTAGCTGCCTTCGATCGCCCTTGCGGAAATGTAGTTGTTGCTGGTCCAGTCTCCGAGCCATGACCAGTCCGCGTACATGACCGACTTGGCGTCCAATCCGCCTCCGCCGGTTGCCGCGGCGTGCTTGAGTTGCGCGACCGAAGTGGCCGCACTGCAGCGGCAATCGCTTATCTGGTCCGCCGGCATGTTAGTGGCGCTGGGGCAGAAGAAGACGTTGAGGTCGTTCATGTACCCTGCCCATGCCAGGTAGCCCAGCCCGACGGGGTTCGTGGACTGATACTTCCCGGGCGTTGGGTTAACCTGCGTGGACGTGAAGCCGTTATTGTACCCGCTGAAGATGACGCGGTAGTCGAGCGCAGGATTCCAGAACGACCCGCCGTAACGCTGGCCGGGGAAGCCGCCCGGAGCCGGAGCATAGGTTTGGCAGGCGCCATAGGTCGTGAAGTCGGTGCCGGTAAGATGGTTGTCAGTGAACTTACCATAGTCGTTCACGTATGTAATGTCCGCGTCCGTGCCGCTGCCTGCTGTGAGTACCCCCGGCCACTTTCCCCAAGCTGCCCAGTTCGGGAAGTACTGGCTGTAGTCGCTGCAGTAGCTCTCCAGGGCCTTGGCCGTCTGGTTAAGATTACTCAGGCAAGAGGTTCTGCGCGCCTTTTCACGCGCTGCGGCCAGCGCAGGCAGGAGCATCCCAGCCAGAATGGCGATAATAGCGATTACGACTAACAATTCGATCAGCGTAAACGCGCTGCACAACCGGTCATATAGCCGCTTCATCGGCTGTCTCCTTCCAAACAAGACACGCGCGAACAGCAAAATCACCAGCCCACACATAACCGCTTCCATCGATCTGCCCTTTCCTATCGACCTGTGGTTCATCACGATTGCCCAAACAGCGTCTCCACAAAGCCCGATACTGTACTTCATTCACTCTCACTCTCTCTGTATCACCCCCTTTTCCAGTGTAAGCGCCGGATGCCCGGAGGGGCTACCGACTCAGCCCACGCTGCACGATCAGATTTGCCAGCTTGAGCCGCGCCGCATCATAGGCCTGCGGGTCGCTTGACCATACGGTCCATGATTTTACGACGCCGTTCACGATGCTCTGCGCCTCGGCCGCCAATCCGGCTCGTTCCAAGATTGCCATGTAGTCGTAATCCTGGGCCGAGTCGCGAATGGCTTTCAGCCTCATGCTCGGAACGATTCCGTCGTAACCGACCTCCCTGGCTGGATAGGTCAAATTACTCTCGCCGTTCCATCCGAACTGCGTCTTGTAGGTGACGGTCCCATCGTTATTCTTCTCCTGAGTCTTGCTGGTCAGAGTCATTGGCTGCGTCCAGGGGTCGTCCACATCGTCCCAATAGATCAGGTTCCCCGAGTAGAGGAGCCCGCGATCACGCAGGGACCATGCGATCCAGGCGGGAGCGCGGTAGTTCAAGAGGGGAAAATCAATTTCCCAGTAAGGACAAGGCGCGACCTCCGTGAGCGCCGTATAAGCCCACACCGTTTCGCCAAGAGCCTGGCGCGAGGCTTCCGCCGGCCCGTCATAGAGCGCAAAGTAGGTACACCAAATATCCACCGCACCATAGAGATCACCCCAAGCCGGGTCCTGGGGTTTCGGCTGCTCGACAACCAAGACCTTCGCGGCTGAATGCGCCGCGCGAATGGCCTTACCCCAGTCGCGGATATATTTGTAGGCAGCGGCATCGTTCGCTTCATCAGAAAGATAGATGTAGTAGAGTACGGGGCGGTTGATTTGCGCGATCGCTGTGTCACAGGCCCGCAGCCGCGCGAGCAGTTTGGCGTTATCCGCAACCGGGTCCGTGAACCCCCAGCCTGCTGGATTGCCCAGGCAGAAGATATTCGTGTGATAGGTGTCGACGAAAGATTGAATAGCTTTGATCACGGCGGGGGGCACGGTGTAAGTGCCGTCGGGTTGCAGTTCGGGATCTAACGTGACCACATTGCAGTTCTCGGCGCTGCACCTGTTTTGGGAAGTCAGGCGGTCGCACTGATCGTAGACAGCCTTCCAATCGGCAGGCTCGGGGAGTTTCTTAGCCCGGTAATACCTTGCAAGTCCAAACCCCGGGTCGCCGAAACGCGTCATGAGGGACGGCGTATCGGGAAGAGTGAAGCCCCAGACCGTCAGGGTCACAGGGACAACGATCATCGGCTGGTGGGCAAATCGAACCTTGTATTCTCCCGTGTAGGTGCCGGGGCGGGTATTTCGCGGGACGAACAAGTCCACCCAGAACCCGTGGGTCTCACCGGCCGGAAGGAGGAATGGAACTGCCTTGAACCTGCCACCGGTCAGCAGCGCGCCGTCCTCAGGATTCTTGAATGGAATGAGCGCGTCGGGATAATATCCCGCCTTAAAGTTGAAATTGCGGTTGCTCGCCATCGTGATTTCGAGCTGGTGTTCCCGGTAAAGTGAAGCCGACGACGCCGGTATCACGGCCCCGTCCGGGCCAATGAGGTCGCCCGCCGTCACCGAAGTGACGGTTTCCTCGGCCGTGCTTTGGAGCAGAATCTGGAAGCTTCGCCATTCATTCCGCGCTGCGGAAAGAGAGACTGCGCAAACGGCCGGCGGTACGTCGGCTCGCGTATAACGCATGGTGCCGGCTATGGCCCCAACCTTCACGTCGGCCCGCGCAAATGATCCAACCACAATCAACAGAGCGATAACTGCCAGGCGCTTGGACATTCGATTTCTCTCAGATGGAAACTTCCTGCATGAACTCACGACCTTGATGAGTTCCCCCGCCAGCCATTCTCGTCTATCGTCCCCTCTTTCGGTCACGCCTTCTTGGGAACGTCCGAAGAAGCGCGCACCACGAGCCGCGGCATGACCGACGGCAGTGGCGCCTTTCGCCCCAAGAGGCGGTTCACGACATAGCCGACCGCTTCTTCTCCCTGCGCGCTGAGTTGGGTGTCCACGCTCGTAAGCGCCGGCGTGCTCTTCTGTGCTTCCGGGCTGTCGTCATAGCCGACCACTGATATGTCTTCGGGAACGCGGACACCGTGTGTTCTAAGAACGTCCAATACCACCAATGCGCGGTCATCGTTGTTGCATACGATGGCGGTAGGTCGCGGCGAACGAGACAGAAGTCGTTCAACTGCCTGGACAGTCTCCAAGGGGCCGTCCAATTCAGGAATGGACGCCTCTTCACAATATCCCGGGTCAGCCGGAATCCCCGCATGTTTCAGAGCGCGCCAATACCCCAGTCGACCGCGCCACGCGGGTCTGTTCTTGACGTTCACTTCCGTGGGGTCTATTGGCGTACCCAAGTAGGCCACCCGCCGATGCCCCAAGGCCAGCAGGTGTGCCGTGGCCAGCTCAAAACCTACGTCGCGGTGATCTTCGAGGAAGGGCACTACCGAAGATGAACCCATGACCAGGCAGATCGGCCATTCATGGTCGGCGGCGTATTTGACCACGCTTCCGAAAATGGCGTCTTCATAAGAAGAGAAGAGAATGATGCCTTGCCGCGCATTGGGATGGACGTAGCGCTCCAACTCCGCCCCGTCGGTAATTATAAACAGCCGAGCATTGTGCTGTTGAGCCGCCAACGTGACCCCTCGCAATCTGGCAAATACCCGCCACGTTTCCCTGCCTTCGTGAAGCATGTAAGGGGAAGCGCAGAAAATCAGCTCGGTCGCCGTCGCCACATCAGGCGGCGATGAGACAAACGTTCCACTGCCGGCCCGTGATGAGACGAGTCCAGCACCCCGGAGTCGTTCGAATGCAAGGGCGGCCGTCTTGGGAGAGACGCCGTACTGCTTGGCCACTTCACGCACTGTCGGCAACTTTACACCGGGCGCCAACTTGTTCTGCTCGATCATGGCAGCAAAATCATTGTGTATTTGCATCCCCACCGGCACACGGGACTGCGCGCTACGAGGTCCGCCGGATATTGCCATTTTCCACCACACCAGATCAGGAACTGAGGAATACCAATGCCAAACTACTGCCATGCTACAGCGCGTTACCTTGTGTGCTAAGTAGTTACCTTGTGTAATACATGCTACATCATGGGAAAGAAGATGTCAATATTCTGGCAGAAGAAATTCTTGCCCGTTTCGTGCGGTTGTCCAATCGTCCGTCCCGTAAATTCCATCTGACGCCAAAAGCGGTCGAAATGGATGGTCTGGGGAGAGAAGAGGACCGCGAAACGCGTTCAAAGCGGCGTCTTGCTGTTACCCATAGCGTCGGAAGACGCTCCCGCGTTCTGTATGGGCAGAGTGGGCGCTGGGGAAAAAGCTCTTAACGCAGCGAGCCGATCTACACGGCGCGAGTGTAGTAGTGATGCAAACCTGAGGGGAATCAAGGGGCGGAGGAGTGAGTCCGATTACGGGAACATCCGGACTCCAGGAGTGCATTTTGCCCCAGGAATACCTTGTCCTCTCCCGTTGCACTTCCTTGTGTTACGACACCCAATTTCCAGGCCGAGAACGGAGAAGTTTCAAAAACAGTTACCCTTGCTTCGCCATTCGACTGGAACGAAACGCTCTCCGGAAGCCAAGGCCCGCTGCAATGCGCAGCGGGCCTTGTGCATTATGCGCCAATAATCGCATGAGTTCTCGTATTCCTGCCTCGGGCTCCATTGCACGATCTGGCAACCAGGTGCCCCAACCTATCCCCACGCTCGGCCCCTTTTCTCTCTCTTTCTCCGATAACTGACAACCACCCCCTACCTGGTTGCCAGTTCGGCGGTCGTTACGCAGCAGTGGGTTGCGACAACGCCGTTTTTGGCGGTTCGACTTCTGTTAGAAGTACCGAACGTGGCCAACAGCAGAATTCTCTATCCGCCATACTGCGGCGCTGGAGGTCGCGGGTTCAAGTCCCGCCGGAGGACCGCGGGCGGTCCCCTACCGAGTGACCAATTTGTGAATGTCCTGGATGTCCGACTTTGTGAGCGGGAAGCGCACGATGCTGTTCCGATGCTCTGACAGCACGGTTCCCATGACCATCTCCGTAGCCTTGCGCACGTTGTCGTAGTGCCAATTCAGGTCCCGGTCTTCCTCAATCTCGCGCATGAAACTTTCCATCTGGGGCCCGACGGCCTTGACGCTGCACGGGGTATACAGTGTCTCGTGCCGGGGGTTCTCCCGATGCCAGATGTGAATGACATCCTCCTCGGAATAGTGCATGGGGCGGTCGTGATTGCCGGCATATTCGAACTGCATTCGCCCCTTGTCTCCGAGCATCCACATATAGATGAGCGGTCGCGTGTTCCTCGACCAGCAGTCTTCGAGCGTCAGCGTGGACCCATCCTTCATCCAGAAGATGGAGTGGTTGAAGTTGTTCGACGGGGAGTCCGGCTCCAGCTTGCAGCCGCGCGAAACCACCTGTTCGGCGTCGGATCCCGAGAACCAGCGCACGAGGTCGCACTTGTGAATGCCGCAGTCCACGTTGGGCGTGACGCCGCCGTGGAGCAGGCTCCGGTGGTACAGCCAGGTGCGCTCCAGTTTCGAAGGGGCCTCCGCCTGATGGTGCATGAGGCTGTAGACCAGCGGCTTGCCGATGACCCCCTGCCCGATGAGCTCCACGATTTTGCTGAACATCGGACGAAACCGCTCCATCATCCCCACGCGCAGTTTGCGCCGCATGGCATTGGCCATCGCGATGATCTCATCTACTTCATCCGGATAGATGCTCAGCGGCTTTTCCGCCAGGACATGCTTGCCGGCGGCGAAGCACTCCCGGATGATCTGAAGCCGCGTCGGCCAGTGGGTGCAGACCAAAACGATGTCGAAGTCCTTCTTCTCCAGTTCTGCGCGATAGTCCGTGCCGCAGCGCTCGAATCCGTAGGTGTCCTTGAATCGTTTCGCGCGCTCGACGTCCAAGTCCACCGCGGCGACCAGTTTCGGGTTTTTCATGCCCGACAGGACGGCGCAATGCACGGCGGCCATAATGCCGCAACCGATCAGAAGAACACCGTGTCTTTCGGGGCTATTCATCGAGATCTCCAAGGCAGGGGTTTTCCGAAGAGCGACCGGAACAGATACGGCGCTTCCAAATAGCCGGCGCAGTGATGGCCGGTCTTGTAGAACGCTTCGCCGCTCTTTCTGTACTCGGCTTCGATGAGGCGGACGGCCTCGACGATCCCCTTCATCAACTCTTCGTCCCGGGCCATATACGCCACGAGGAAATACCGGCGCGGAAGGAACGCCCCCGATGTGCGATGGAATCCCTTTTGCTCGGTCTTGATCAACGTCAGCAACCGCTGGACCATGGCGCGCGCCTTGTTCAGCAGGTAGTCGTAGTGGGGGCTTGTCTCCGAAGCAGCGCGGGCCAGGAACTCCTCGATGCCCGCCAGCAGATGGGTGCCGTTCCATGCGCTGCCCCGCAGCGCATTCGTGCCCCAGTAGGGGCCGACGCCGAACCCGCAACGCCACATGTTGTTTTCGTCGAGCGAGTTCGCGACATCCAGCGCAATCTTCTCCGCTTCTTGAAAATAATGCTCTTTCCCCGTCGCCTCATAGAGCATCATAATGCCTTCGACCGGCTCGGTGTCGCGCCCCATGTTCTTGCGGGGCTGATTCATCCGGTTGACAGCGATCCACCGGTTGGCGACGGCCTCGGCGTTCTCGAGATACCAGGGGTCGCCCGTCTCCTGCCATGCCTGAACCAGTCCTCCAAAGCGCAGATAGATCAGGGAGAAGAGTTTCCAGTCCGGCTCGTCGCCATGATAATGGACGTTGAAATAATCATGGTCCACGAAGACGTCGGCCATGTGTTGCGCGGAGTCCATCGCGATACGGTAGAGCTCAGCCGAGGCGCGCATGTATGCGCCGCGGAAGACAAAGCTGCTTTCGTTGCCGTCGCCGGAAAGCTCATGCCGTCCGGACAGTTCGTCGAGGTAGCGGTAAATCGCGCCCCGGCTCATACCGTCCGGATGGACGTTTCGCAGGAAGACCGGCTCGGCGGCATCGGAGAGCCGCCGCAGTTCCTCAAAGTCATTCGTCTCCTCTTCAGGCAACGCCACGCCGAACTCGGCGCATTTCTTGTACCAGGACGGGGAGGCGAGGCACCGTCTCGGCGACTGATTCCCCCCAGCCAGGTGGAGTGTCATCTGCGCGCTGCGCCCCACTCCTTTGACAAAGAGCTTGTCGGAGTCTTGCACGTACTGGTCTTCCATCTTCTTGGTCAGCCGGTCCTCGCGGCGACCCAGATAGATGCGGCTGTCCTTAACAGGCATCCAGCGCCACAGTCGCCCCTGTTCGCAAAGGCCCGCGTCGCCTTCCGAAACCCGGAATATCTCTTCGCGGAGAGCGCCCCCTTCATCGCCCGAGAGTTCAACGATCGGCAGTCCGGCGACGGCGGACCCCATGCCGTAACCCTGCACGTTGGCGAAATGCACCGTGACCTCGATGGCCCCGTCGGCATGCGCCACGATAAAGGCTTTTGCGCTGATGGTATCTTCACGGACGAAGGGTGTCTCATAGAAGTGAAATCCCTCTTCCAGCGTCATCGGGCGGTCAACGGGCCCCGCGTAAATGTGGCCCCCCACGACCATAGCGGTTGTCAGCGGGCCGCTCCAGGCCGGCACCGTCGTGCACCATTGCCAGTAGCGCGTTTCGTCCCCGATGCGGAACCCGAGGCGCAGCGTCAGTGCGTGCCCGAAGCCGCGAACGGTCACCGAGTCCTCGCGCTTCACATAGTGATAGAGACCGGGATGAAGCTCTCGTTTCATATACGTTTCTTTGCCCGGTACGGCGCTGACCTGCACGGGAAAAGCGTCTTGCGGGGCGCCAACCGGGTCGGGCCCGGCTGAAGGCGTCGTCGTCACGGTCACGCGGAACCGGTCCGGCGCAGCATCGGGGAACCGCGCATACAGCAGGCAGCGGCGAGGAGGGTTCCCAAACCCCTTCGGCGCAGCAACCCATTCGGCAGGCCACGGCCACGTCTGCTTCGGGTTCGCCATCAGCCGCGCGGGCCATTCCCCCAGGGGGATGGCCTGAACGGAATCCGCGCCGGCGACTTTCACATCCACCGGGACCGGCGGTAGCGGAAGCGAGACAATTGCGGTCCGCGACCCGGCTGCCGCAATGGCAGCGACGTCCACGCTGCAGGAATCTGAAGGATGCTTGCTCATACTCCGCCTTTCGCTCACTCGCGTTGTTCAATGAATGAAGATTATACGACAACGGTGATGCCAAACGTCTCGTTCCTGGGAGCGCATCCCTGTCGCGCCATGATCTCAAGCACCTTGTAGAGGCGCACGCGTGGCAGCGTCACCTTCAGGGCGCCGTTCTCCTGCGTGAAAGGAAGCGTCTCGGCGATTTCGGCGTCCGGATCATGAACCCTGACCGATTCGCTTTCCCAGCCCCGCGGCAGGGGGATGGCGATCCCCACGGACTCGACCGGCCTGACCCCTGCGGGATTCTCCGCAAAGCTCACATTGTAGTTGACGACATGCAATGTCATGCGACGTTCTTCAGTCCCGACGAACGCGCTGAAACGCAGGCCGCGCGCGTCCCCCTGCGCCTGAACGAGGGGCGCAAACCCCGGCAGTTCGATGCCCTGCTTCCATTCCCAGATTCCGCGGAAGACGCTCGCAACCGGCTCGCCATTCACGGTCGTGTCTGCGCGGAAAAAGCGGAGCATGCCGCCTCTGCCAACGAAGTCAGCTATGGCTGCAACCTGCTTGTCAGTCATTTCAAGGGCGTGCCCGGCAAGAACCAGCGATCGCAACCGGGCAAGGTCGGCCCGCTGAACCTTTCGGTCCATGAGAACTTTGATGAGCCGCTGACCGGCGGAGAGATCGTCCGCGGGGGACGGATCGTCCCCTGATCTCAGCCCCATTCCGCCCGGGTTATGCCCCCAATAGGAGTAGAGAAGCGCGATGTCTGCGTACGGCTCAAGCCCTTCGTGGAGCCGGCGCGCGCGGCGGAAGAATCGATGATACTTCTTGAGCGGCTCTCCGCGACAGGCGACAGCGCCTCCATTGGTGAAGGCCGCGCACTCGGCCAGACCGAGTTCCAGGACGTTTTCCTTCCCCGTTCCGAGGCACTCATAGTCGAGCAGCACGGGGCGCGCCGCCGCGTTCATGGTGAAGAGCAACTGGCCGATGTGGGTCCGGTACGCGCCATTTTGCACGCCGGGGGAGTAGGTGCTCTCGAACATGAGCACGTCGCACGATTCGGCGATGGGCATGAAATCGTGATAAGAGTTCACATTCGGAAAGACTTGGAATCCGGGATTGACCATTCGCCCCGCGTCCCGCACCATGAGCTGCCAGCGCGCGGTCGTGGCGATGCGATACCGGCGGATCAGCTCGGGGGAGGTCGCGCCGGCAAGCAAGTCCACGTCGGCGGCGTCGCCCGCAACGCCGAGAATCCCCCGCTCCCGCTCCGGGATGCCCTTCACAAATTCTTTGAAGTTCCGTCGGCAGTGCTTGCAGAAGCACTCCATGTTCTCGGGGGTGCTGTTGTCCTGGAAGACGCCATCATAGCCCACCTCGGCAATCAGCTTTGCCAGGGTCACATGGAACTTGCGCCATTCCGGGTGCTCGGGACAGACGCGATAGCGATGGAGCGGCGCGAAATAGGCGGGCGTGTACCCGCCGCACGCTCCCGGCAATAGCGCGCCCTTCTTGTCCACCATGAGCCAATCAAAGGGGTCCTTTTTCGGCTTCGGTCCCAGCCACTGGGTGTAGTCATTCCAGTGGTCGAAGAAGTTCCAGAATCCATCGCGCGTCTGGTGATCGCCCGCGATGGTATGCATGGAGCTGTAACACATCAGCAGCGGGATGCCGGCTTCGTGCCACTGCTGCGTGTAACGCTTGAGCCTGTGAATGCGCCCCTCCAGTTCCTGCGGCGTAAGCAGGCAAACCGCCGCGCGGTCGAGCGTATGGTTCGGGCCGCCGGTGAACTGGTTCTCGCCGGAAATGAGCGGCACCGGGCCCCAGTTATGCAGGACGGGGCAGGACTTCCCCACGTGCATCAGATCAGGCGGCGCGTCCTCAAAAGCCCGGATTTCCTTCGGATCGTCCAGGTAGCGCGTCGAATAGTCGATCACGTACGTCATGGGCGCGCGTGTGCGCAGTTCCGCCGCCGATTTGACCGCCAGCAACCTGGGCAGTAACACGCCATACCCCGTTCCGGGCAGGCACCGAGTTGTTCGCACAGGTATTCCCTTACGGAAGAAGGACGCCATGCTTCTTGAGCAGCCGCGCCCCGTTGACGCCCATCACGGCCTCAACGTGCTGGGGGAATCCGGCGTAGGGAAGGCACAATCTGACGAATTCCTCCACCTTCTTGAAGTTGGCGAAGGACCCCCGCCGCCCATAGCACGTGTCGGTCCCGAAGAGGACCCGGCTCCAGTTGAGGACGTTCAACCATGCGCCCGCGTTCTGCAAAATCCATGTGCCATGACCCGGGCAGGTGTCCAGCCAGGCATTCTCGTGATACTGCACCAGCTCGAACGCCTCCTGAAAGGTCGTCCGTCCCCCGCCGTGCGCCATGATGAAATCCGTCTCCGGGAAGATACGAATGAGAGGCTCCAGATGGTATGGGTGCGAGTACAGCGTGCATTGAGGCAAGTCTGGCCTGTTGAGGCCCGGGGCGCACCACCCGCAATGCGACAACACGATCATTCGGCGCGCATTGACTTCCTCGAATACTTTCCGGTAGCGTTCATCGTCGGGGTAATAGCCCGTCGTCGGCATCAGCTTCACCCCGATGAAACCCTTGCGATGATACTGGTCAATATCCCGCAAGGATTGATCGATCTGAGGAGGGTGAATGCCGATGAGCCCGACGGCCTTGTCCGGAAACAACTCGATGAGCCGCGCACAGCCCTCGTTCAAGTCGGATCCCCAGAAGTCCATCGGCGCGGCCGAGAGAAGAACCTTGGCGACTCCCGTCGCCTGGAAGTGCTCGCGGACGTCCGCCTCATTCCAGCCCTGGGCTGCGTGCGTGTGCGTATCAATAACCATTCTCAATCCTCTCCTGTTACTTCTTCTCGGCCAGGAACGGCGGAACCAGAACGACGGCCTCGCGTCGCTCAATCGGGGTTGAGCCTTTCGGTCCCGTCAGTGCCAGCGTCATCGCATACGTCCCCTGCGGGAACTTGTCGAGGTTCAGCGACACCGAGCAAGCGGCGCCGCTCAGCGGCAATTCCGCCTGGTCAATGACTTTGCCGTCGGGACCGGACAGGGTGACCTGGAAGCGCCTCTGGGTCTGTTCCTGCTCGGAAAGCTGGATCGCCATCTGGAACACACCGCGCGGCATGGCGGTCGAAAGGACCTTCTGTCCGCGCATGACGCCGATGGGCGAAGGAACTTCCGCCGGCATCCGAATACAGTGCCGTACGGCGCCGTTCTCTTCGATAAGATAGGTGAGGGCCGTCGCGGATTCATCCAGGTTGTACGGCAGGCGAGCGACGCCCTCCGTTACGGCAGTGCCGTCGAATCGCCGCGCCGGGCCGCTTTTACTGGTGACCTCGGTGCGCGCCTGGAGTCCCTGGCCACCGCTCAAACGAAGCTCGGCTGTGCTCAATCCGAAACGGGTGAGCGGCAGGCTGACCTGCGTGATCGTCGACTTCCCGCCGCGCGCCCCGGTCAGGAGCAGCTTTCCGAATTTCTGCGGTTGGTGGAAGGAGCCAAAGGCCCGCCATGCGGAGGTCTCCGGCTCGGCCGCCTTGCGATTTCGGCAGAGGTTGATGCCCCACAGGTCGCTCTCGCGTCCGAAGGTCTTGAATGGAAGAACCACTTCCGCTTCCCACCGGTCGGCCTGGCGGCTGGTCTTCACGGACCACTCGCCGTTCCATTTCACGTCGCGAACCTTCTGCTTCGCGTAATTGGCTCCGAAGACGTTCGCTCCGGCGTTGTTGTCCCCGGCACATCGCATATCAAACCGCGTGCCGTCGACATTGAAGGCCAGTTGAAAGAAGTTAAACTCATCGTTGGCGGTATCGAGGAAGAGTTCGATGCTGTCATCGGCGAAGACGTTGCCATCGAGTTCCTTAACGGTCGCCTTGACCTGGTCCATCGCCGGCTCAAAGCAGCGGAAGCCGATGTAGAGATTCGCGGCGTCATGGGTGAGGAAAATCTCCGTCTTCTGGCGCGCCGCCGCGTTCGCGTCCAGGTAGCTCTTGAGCCCGTCGATCTTTGTCGCCTTGGCCCAGAGGGGATCCTCCAGCCGTCCATCCAGCACGGGGGCTTCCGCCGTCACGGCGCAAAGCAGCGGAGCCACGGCCGTCGCGGGAGGCGCGGAGGCGAACTTGACGTCCAGCGGCTTCACGCCGGCTGGCGCGACGAAAGCGGTCGCGGCCCCTTTGCCTTCCTGAACTTCCAGCGTCGCCCACGCCGCAAGCCACCGGAGCTGATCGGCGGATGCATTGTCGTAGCCCACGCCGCCGGACTGGTCAAACCATGGCACGGTGTCGCGGATAAACGACAGAACGGTGCGGCCCATGCCGGCGGCCTCCGCGCGGCCATCCTTCTCCGCCTGCGCCACGGACTGCTCCAGCGTATAGACATACTTGAAGTCCCGCCATCCCTCGCGAATGCCTTCCCAGCCCAGCGTCGGCACCGGCTTGCCTCCCGGCGCGCGGGGCGGCAGGACCATGCAGTAGTCCTTAACGCCTCCGTCCAGATCATTGAAGGGGTCGCCGCTGGGCCGCTGGTAGGTCCAGACGTGCGTGCCATCCGCCTTGCTCTTCCAGAAGCAGAGCCCCACGCTGTGGCGATTGGGCATGAAATCGAATTCCTGCCCCACGTATGCGCCGGAGGCGATGAAGAACAACTTCTGGTTCCGACTGTGGTAGGTGGTCAGGAGATTGCCGCAATTCTCCTCCGTGCCCAGAAAGCTCGAATAGAGACAAATCGTGTCGAGGTCCTTGCCCATCTTGCCGATAGCCGCAGGATTGAGGTTGCAGTAGGTCGGCAAGCCGGAGGCGTGAGCGCCGCGCATTTCGTTCACTTCGCGCAGCGTTCCGCTGGCCTCGTCGGTCCCCTCAATCCAGGCCTTCGATCCCACCCGCTCCACCCCGCGCCCGAGGGCGCGGATCGCATCGACAAAATCGCGCGCGAACAACTCCGGCCATTCCTCGGCCGTCTCAGAGGGGATGTCCAGGTCGCGCTCGAAGCCGGGGTTGATAATCTGGTTGACCGTTTTCCCTTCGCGCACCAGGCGGACTTCGTCAATGAGGACAGAGCCCGGCCCTCCGCTAAATGAGATGCTGACGCGGCCATAGAGAGCGTCCTGCGGGACGCGGGTGACGGCGCTGAACGTCTGCCATCCCTCACCGGCCTTCAACGTCCCGGTCACTCGTCCTTCCGCAACGGCATCGCGCTTGTGCGTCTTCCAGAAGGTCAGGTCAGCGGTCGCCGATCCGCCGCCCAAGACCTGGTAACGGACCTCCAGTCCGACGGTCTCCCCTGGCGGCAGCAAAGCGCCGATCAATTGGTCCACTCCGGAACGGGCGTCGGCATCGGCATGTTTCAAGAGCAGCGCCCGTCCCTCCTGGCCCGCGGTGAATTCATGCGTCGCGGCCCCCTTCTGGCCGATCCCCCATCCCCGGCAGCGCCAGAAGATGCCCGGGGTGGCGCCGACGATCACGGGCCCTTTCATGCCGCGTTGCGCCGCATATTGGAGAATCTCGCCGGTAACACCCAGGTCCGAGTCAACGATCCGTCCGCCTTGCTCAATATAAGTGACGCCGAAGGGAGGATAGCCCACCTCCAGGCTGTTGATGCCGTGCCGGGCCATATCGTCAATCTCCGCGCGCCACTGGGGCTGCGTCATGGAAGTCCAGCGCGTTCCATCGGTCGCCAGGTGCCACACCTTGTCCTGCGGGGACTGAAGCGTGATTGGGAGGACGCGAAGCGACAGGGGCAGTTCCACCTGCTTGGTGTCCTCGGCAGTAAGGGTCACAACACCCGAATAGAACCCCGCTGCAGTCCTCGACGGGACATGGATGCGAAGGTAGATCGGCTGACTTTGGCCCTTGGCCACGTCAATCGGCATGTTCTGTTCAAGCAGATCGGACGCGAAAGTGACCGAACTGCCCGGGCGGTCCGACATGGAGCGCAGCCGTGTGGTCTGGGTGAACATTTCCACCTCCCGGGCCGGGATCTCCCCGGCGGCCCCCTTCAGGTCGGAACAGACGACGCGGACATCTCTGAGGTCGCGAAGCGCGTGAATGCCAAACCAGAGCGGTTGGTCTTCGTCGGGGGCGGCGAACGCGCCGAGCCGCTCCGTCACTTCCTCTTTGCGCGGAATGCTGTAGTCCAGAATATCGCCCGGATTGGACCGAGTGAATACCAGCAGCGGCAGCCCCTGCCAGGATCCGGACAGGGCGCCGAGAGGTATCTCGCGGCGCCGCCCGACTTCCATAAAGGTTTGTTCGCCTATCTTGACTTCGCGCGGTTTTTCCCCCTTCATCTCGCTCTCAAGCCATTTCTTTCGAAGCACGCCCTCCTTTTCGGGGGCCGTGACCGGCTCGATCTTGAAGCCCAGAACGGCCAGCCGCGCCGCGCCCCCTTTGCCCACGACGTAGAAGTTGAGCAGCAGCGCGCCATCCTCCACCACGGCGGGAAGCGTGCGCTCGGTCACGACGCCCCATCCCCCCACGCCGGGGGGCGGGAGAACGGCCCGACCGTTGGTCGCAACGCACGTGCCGAGGCGTCCTTCCCGCGGCGACGCGTCGCCCACCCAGATGGTGACGGCATAGACGCCGTTCGGGACGTCCGCGCGAAAGGTGACGTCGTTCTGTTCCGGCTGGGCATCCACATGCTCCCGCGCGGTGGTCGAGGAGCCCAACACCGTGGTCTTGGGAGCGGTCCCCGCCGTGGCCGCGTCAAAGCCCCATTCCTTGATCCAACCATAGCCCTGTTCGGGCGAATACGTATCCTGGCCGCTCAGGGACGTTGATCCCGGCGCTGCCTGCTGCTCCTTCGGGCCGCAATCGAACAGCAACGCCGTGGCAGCCCCGCCCGGAGTGAGAAGCACCTTCCTGACCGGGGCGGGTTCCGCCGCCGCGCCCGTCGTCTGCGCCTTGCCTGCCATCTGAGCCACCTCTGCGGCGCTCAACGCCCGGCCGTAAATCTGCACCTCGTCCATGGAGCCTTGGAAATAGTCACTGCCGCCGATCGTCCCCAGGGACAACGGAACATCGCCATCGGCCTTCCCGGCCGCCTTGCCGGAACTGTCTTCCTTGCCGTTGATATAGATGCACATATGCGAACCGTTGTACGTGACCGCCACGTGGTACCACGTGTTGACCTTCAGAATCGTGGCCGAGGTGATTTGACGAATCTCCCCGCCTGTGGTGAAACGGAACTCTATCTTGTCGGCGTATTCGTTCTTGCCCATCGAAAAATTCACGCAGCGTTGCTGGTTCTCGCCGCAGTAGACGATCTTTTGCCGCCCCTGCCCGAGCTTGCTGAATTTGACCCATGCGGCGACGGAGAACTGCTCGGCCAACCCGGGCTCTTTCCACCCCGGCACTGTGGCATAGGCCTTGTCTGCGAAGGTCAGCCCCTTGCCAAAACGCCCTTCAGCCCAGACTGCGCCATTGAGCGTCAGCGTGTGTCCCTTGCCCGACGCATCCGGCGCAACCTTGCCGTCCCCCGCGTCCAGATTCCAATTGGCAATGACTCCGGGAAGAACTTCCGTCTCGGCCATTGCCGGCACGGCTCCGAAAGCGAACGCCAGAACGCATAACAGCGCGACGCCACACCCTGTCTGTCGTCCTCTCCCGATCATGCGTTTTCTCCTACTCATGGCCTCTTCGAAACGCGAAGCGAAACCGCCCGCCGCCATTCACAGTGACTGGGCGCGCACGCAGTTAAAGGGACGCCGGCGAGTGAAATTGACGCGCACTGGAGTCCCCCTTCCACTGGAAGCATAAGCTGAAGGATGGTCCCTGACCACAACTTTCTTTTTGGAGTGGCCCGGACCGGGCATCGATGGAACGAACCAGGGGCGCGATATCGCTCTTCGCGGCGCATCCGGGCAAGACGGGCCGGGGAACCTGCGTGGCGCCCCGGCCCGGTCGCCATGCAATCTATGGAGCGCTGACGTCTACGCTGGCGGACACGTCAAAATCGTGCCACACCGAATACGCCGTGCCGGAAAGGTCGTCACTCTGAATGCCCATGCCCTCAATGAAGCCCGCCAGAATACGGTTGGTGGAGAGGCCAAAGCCAGTTGTGTTATAGGCCGGATCGCTTGGCGCGGTGCTGCTCTTGGGCGTTCCGTAATACATGCGTCCCTGACGATGGAAGGCAATGCGCATCTGGGGGTCACCGTACATACTGACGTGCGCGTCCCCATAAAGGACGTTGTAGGCCACCTGGTGCGCCCGCATCCCCATGCCGACGGCCTTCTGTCCGGACACCCAATCGGCAACCCCATTATAAGCGCTGACATCGTTACCCGCGCCGTCGTACTTCTCCCCCTTGCTGAACGTGTCGCTCACAATCGCTCTGCTGCCCAATTCCTTCGCCGTGCGGAAAGCCGGTTGGTTCATGCGCATCTTAATAGCCGGCTTGATGCCCGGCAGATTGAATGTGCCATTCTGAGCCGTATGCCAGACGGTTCCGTAGTTGTTCGACCCCACGGCCAGGGGGACGTTGCGGTAGTTGTAATGGGAGAGCGTAATCCGGTAGTAGTGCTGATAGGTTGAGTTGTAGAACGGGAACAGCCGATGGTCGCCATAGAGGAAGGACTTGGCGTCGAATCCGCCCAGTTTCTGGAAATCGCCCACCCGCGTGACGCCCTGGTAGCCCAGATCGCCTGCGTCCCCAAGCATGTTGTCCGCGCTGGGACAGAAGTAGGTCTTGGCGTCCGGAAGATATCCCGCGGTCAGCAGAAACCCGATTCCCACCGGCGCCTGGTTGAGCAGTCCGGGATTCCACGCGGCCGCCGTTGAACCGCTGGTCTTCACCGCCCAGCCGATGCAACGGTAACTGGCATTGAACGTCGCGTTGCGCAGCGTGCTGGCGAACGCTCCACCGTCCACGCGAATCGCCGCATCGCCGGGCTTGTTTGTGAACATGGACCCGGCCATCCCCAAAGGAGCCCATTTCAGCTTCCAGCAGTCGCCGGCCGCCGTGTGGTAGAGGGAGGCGGCTTCGTCGCAGGCCGTTTTGTTCGGCAGACACACGTCAAAGTCCGGTCCAGCCCAACCCGCCCAGCTCGGCAGGTACCCGGAGTAGTCGCTGTTATAACTCTCCAAGGCAAGGCCAATTTGCTTCAGGTTGTTCACACACGCGGTCCGGCGGGCCTTCTCCCTTGCCGCCGCCAGCGCCGGCAGGAGCATCCCGGCCAGAATAGCGATGATGGCGATTACCACTAACAGCTCGATCAACGTGAACGCCGACAACCACCTTCTCAGACCATTCGCCATAACACGCCCTCCTAATAAAACCTTCCTAACCCATCAGGAGCCTGCACGTCCGCCAAACCGGCGAGAACGGATGACGATCGCTGACAACTTACGTTTTCTCCGGAGCCGCCGTACTCTGCCGCATGACCAGCCGACAGTTCAGAATCTTCGTCTGAAACGAATCGAACTTTCCTTCAGCGGCAGACAGAAGCGTCTCAACCGCCGTCCGAGCCAGCAGCCGGCGCGGGCCCGCCATGGTAGTCAGCGGAGGAACGCTCGCGGCAGCTTCCGGTTGGTCATTGAAACCCACCACGCTCAACTGTCGCGGCACGGCAATTCCGAGTGACTGGGCCGCCCGCAGAAGAGCAATCCCCACCGCGTCGGTCCCGGCGAATATGGCCGTTGGGCAATTCGGTTGCCTGAGATATTCGGTTGCCTGCCCCATCGCGGCCGACACGTCGTCGGTATTGACCTCGGCCACAATGCTCACCCGCGTCTGGCCCAGCCCAGCGCACTGCAACGCGGCGCGATAGCCCTCATACAGCCCCACAACACCCTGTCCCGGGTGCAAGGGGCCTGCATACCCGATTCGCCGATGCCCCAATTCCAGAAGATGGCGCACGGCGTCCGCCGCGGCTCCTGTCTTGTTGACATAAACGCTATGGTGCTCCGGCAGGTCGGTCCGCTCGTAAGCAGTGAAATATTGAACGACGAACGGAATATTCTGTCCCCTCAGCCACTCCAGCAGGCGCGGCGGCGCCACGTTCACCAGCACGCACCCCTGCTCCTTCAAGTCGAGCCGGTCCAGAATGAGGCTTGTGAAATTTGTCACAGTCCGGGGACAGGGAACGAAACGCATCTTAATGTCCACATGATCCAGCGCATCGGTGTACCCGGCAAGGTAGTCCGTTTTCAACCACGTCCAGAGGGGCGGATACTGTTCCAGGAAGTTGATGCATTTCAGAGAAGCGCCGGTAGCAGAGATGGCGGGGCGAGGCAACGTCGTGGAAAGAAACGTGCCGCCGCGCTCAACGCGGTAGAGCACTCCTTCTTGTTCGAGAATGTCAAGCGCTTTCCTCAAGGTATTGACGCCAACACGGTGCTGGCGGCAAAGTTCGCGGTGCGAAGGTAATTGCCCATGCGGGTAGGGCCTCCCCTCCGCCAGCGCATGCCGAAGCTCTTCTGCAACGCGTTGGGAGGAGTTCTGGCTTGCATCTCGGAAAGTGCTCACTTTACTCATTGCTGAAGCATCCTCAGACGGCCAAAACCCGCACACTGTATCCAACGGATACAGTGTAGCGACTTCTAAGAATGCCGTCAAGCATTTTCTGGTGACGTCAACCTGTAGTCCTAGAGGGAACTCTGCTGTAATCAGAAACTTTCAACATTGTGGACAACTTTGGTATTGTCGTAAACAATTACTATAAGGCTAGATACTGACGTGGCTTGCCGGAGTCCATGAGAGTTTCGCCAGTCAACCGGAGAACAAACTCCTCGACGCGAAAAGGCTCTTCAGCACACGCTGGCGGGCCATGCGCGTTATGGGCCAATAATCGCAAGGGTTCCGGAATTCCCGCAGCGCGCGCCGTTGCACGATCCGGCAACCAGGTGCCCCAACCTATCCCCACTCTCGGCCCCTTTTCTCTCTCTTTCTCCGATAACTGACAACCACCCCCTGCCTGGTTGTCAGTTCAACGGTCGTTACGCAGCGAGGGGTCGTGACGACGCCGTTTTTTGGTGGTTCGACTCCTATTATTGAGGATTGCAGAAGTAATGGAATCGCACAAGACAAGAAACGGCTATGTTTTCAGGCCCTTTCCGGCCATCGGGCATTTCCATTTGTTACGCAAAGGTCAATAGGAGTACCGAACGGGCGGCTTCTTGCGCATAGT
>CAIUPP010000034.1 GCA_903901045.1 uncultured Planctomycetota bacterium | reverse complement strand
GCGATGGTTTGTGGAGTGCGGCGGCAACGACGCCGCTTTGGATGGCGTGGAGTCCGGCGCCCTCAGGGTGCAGCCCCGTGAGTCGTGCGCTCCGTCATAGCCAAAGCGCCGCCGGCGGCGGCGCACTCCACATTCTGCGGCGCTTTTGAGATGCGTTTGCCCTGCCCTCCCCGGACGGCTGCCGGAAGCGGCCAGATCGCCCCAGCCGGCCGGAAAGCGGCTCCCGGCCAATGGGATCGGCCTCGCGCTGAGTTCATGGATTCTCCCGCGCCGGGGTGTCAATCTGACAGCCCAACTGCCAGCAGCGCATGGGGATGCTCTTTCCCAATGCCCGCGCCGGGGCGTTCCTTTCCAAGCGCAGGCTCAACCCTAAAACGCCAACCCATAACAGGTTATGCCGATAATGGGCTTTGGAGGCCATCCGGGTGAAATTACATCTTATTCACGGCCGCAGTTGGAAATGTTG
The DNA here is from genome assembly GCA_903901045.1 of uncultured Planctomycetota bacterium. Classification (GTDB taxonomy): domain Bacteria; phylum Planctomycetota; class Brocadiia; order CAIUPP01; family CAIUPP01; genus CAIUPP01. The sequence goes on along the minus strand of CAIUPP010000034.1, from coordinate 4,289 downwards.
GCATATAGTTTGCTACCCTGTTGAGTGGAAGAAGGGCCGGAAAACAGCCCCCGGCCGGGAGTCAGGGATGGTTGCCGCAGAATACCATGCAAAGCCGTACGAAATTCTGATCAGCGACGACGACGAATCCTGCCGCGAGAGCGTGCGGGAGGCGCTGGCACCGCACGGCTACATCACGCACGTGGTTTCCTGCGGACGCGAGGCGATCGAGGTCGTCCGCCGGCACTTCATCCACGTCATCATCGTGGACATGAACATGCCGGACTTGAGCGGCCTCCAGACCGTGACGATCATCCACCAGGAGATTCAGGTGGTGGTGCCGAGCATTCTCATGTCCGCCGACAATTCGAACGAACTGATCGCCCAGGCCGAAGGGGCGCAGTTCGAGTCGTTCGTCCCCAAACCGATTGATCTGGGCACGCTGCGCCGGGTGGTCGAGCAGATCCTCCGGCGGCATTACGCGGATCAGTAAGGGAAAGTTCCCCGCAACCGCTGCAGGGACAGGGCAGTGTATTGCCCTGTCGTCAAACTGTGTTGTTCAAGCGTTCATCGTTCAGAGAAAGGAGTCGTCCATGGCCGCCAAGCTCACCCCCATCGGAGACAAGATTCTGGTCAAGCGCGTGGAAGCCGAGACGCGCACCAAGGGCGGGATCGTTCTGCCTGACACCGCCAAGGAAAAGCCGAAGGAGGGCAAAGTGATCGCCCTGGGCACCGGCCGCCTCGTGAAGGAGAAGCGCGTGCCCTTCCAGGTCAAGAAGGGGGACCGCGTCCTCTTCACCAGCTACGGCGGCACCGAAGTCACCGTGGAGGGAGAGGAACTGCTGATCCTGTCCGAGGACGACATTCTGGCTGTTATCGTAGGTTAATTGGGAGGCGCACATGGCCGGCAAACAGATTTCATTCCGTCACGACGCCCGCGAGTCGCTCCGGCGCGGCGTTCATCAGCTTGCGCGCGCAGTCAAGGCGACGCTTGGCCCGGGTGGGCACAACGTGATCCTTGAGAAGAGTTTCGGCGCGCCGCACATCACCAAGGACGGCGTCACGGTCGCCAAAGAGGTGGACCTGAAGGACCGTTACGAGAACATGGGCGCGAAGATGGTGCGCGAAGTGGCCTCCAAGACCGGCGACGTCGCCGGCGACGGGACCACGACCGCCACCGTTCTGGCCGAGGCGATTTTCGAGGAAGGGCTCAAGAACCTCGCCGCCGGGGCCAACGCCTCCGACCTGAAGCGCGGCATCGAACGCGCCGTCGAGGCCGTCGTCGCCGACGTCCGCCGTATGGCCTCCAAGGTCAAGAGCCGCGACGAGGTCGCCAACGTCGGCCGCATCGCCGCCAACAACGACCCGGAAATCGGCAAGATGATCGCCGAGGCGATGGACAAGGTGGGCAAGGAAGGGGTCATCACCATCGAGGAGGGGAAGTCCCTCACCACCGAGGTCAAGATCGTCGAAGGAATGCAGTTCGACAAGGGGTACGCCAGCCCGTACTTCGTCACCGACCCGGTGCGCATGGAATGCGTCCTGGAGGATCCGTACATCCTCATCCATGAGAAGAAGATATCCAGCATCAAGGATATCCTCCCCATCCTCGAAGCGGTCTCCGGCGCGTCCAAGCCGCTGCTGATCATCTCCGAGGAAGTGGAAGGAGAAGCGCTGGCCACCCTGGTGGTCAACAAGCTTCGCGGCGTGCTGAACGTCGCCGCCGTCAAGGCCCCCGCGTACGGCGACCGCCGCAAGGCGATGCTCGAAGATATCGCCACCCTCACCGGCGGCCAGGCCTTCATGGAAGACCTGGGGATCAAGCTGGAAGGAGTCACGCTCAAGGATCTCGGCCGCGCGAAGAAAGTGGTCATCGAGAAAGAGAAGACCACCCTCATTGAAGGCGCCGGCGCTCCGAAAGCCATCAAGGCCCGCATGGAGCAGATCCGCAGCGAGATCAAGACGACCACCAGCGACTACGACCGCGAGAGCCTGGAAGGCCGTCTGGCCAAGCTTTCCGGCGGCGTGGCGCAGATCGTCGTCGGCGAGGCGACCGAAGTGGCCATGAAGGCCAAGAAGGACCGGGTGGATGACGCCCTGCACGCCACCCGAGCGGCCGTCGAGGAAGGCATCGTCCCCGGCGGCGGCGTGGCTCTCGTGCGCGCCATGGCCGCACTCGACAAGATCAAGGCGACCGGCGACGAGGCGACCGGAGTGGATATCGTCCGCCGCGCCATCAGTTCCCCGCTTCGCCAGATCGCCGACAACGCGGGCTTCGAAGGGCGCGTCGTTCTGCAGAAGGTGCTCGACTCGACCGACAAGAATTTCGGGTTCGATGCCGAGAAGGGCGAGTACGCCGACCTCATGGCCCGCGGTATCATCGACCCGGCCAAGGTCGTGCGCAGCGCCCTGGAAAACGCCGCCAGCATCGCGGTGCTCATGCTCACCACCGACGCCATCGTGAGCGATCTGCCCAAGGAAGAAAAAGAGTAGTCGTCGTCCCCCATAAGTGGGGACACAAAACTTTCCTTCAGAAAGTATTGTGTCCCCACCTCCTAACTACAGGCCCGGCCGCCAGATGCGGTCGGGCCTGTTTTCTTGACAACGCCTCCGCCATGGGATATTAGACTTATGGGGCGAGTGAGTACGGCTCAGTGAGGAGGAGGGCGAGAAAGACGTGACGCTGACAGGCAGTGTGGGTCCCGCCGAGCGGCGAAAGTAGTTTGGGACGTTGGGTTTGTGGACGAGCGGACGCCGCTCGGCGGGATCGCGGAGGTGAGCGATAGAACATGAAAGTCGAAAAAATTGAGTTTGCGGTTTGACTTGGCGCTGTTTATGGGCCAAGGTTATACTGAACGGGCTACACGCCCGGCGGGCCTTATCGAGATCGCGCGACGTACCGGCCGCGAAACGATAAGGCCCATCTTTTTTGCGCAGCGACGGGCCTAATGAGCGACGCGCAATCAGCTTGACACGCGCGTAGGGGCAAGGCATGCCTTGCCCCTGCCAACCCTGGCCCCATTGCTCGCTAGCGGAAGAGCGAACGTCAAGCTAATTACGCGGCGAGCCATAAGCCCTCCGAAGGCGGCTGTGCCAGATGAGAGACGCGCGCGAAGCCCCCCCCCCGACCAATCGAACACTCCTGCGATCAAAAAAACTATTGGCAACAGCCGCCCAACTCGCTAGAATTCATCGTCGTCAAAACGCCCATCCCTGCGGAGGCTGCCATGCGTGGAATGATTGCCGCAGTCGCAACCGGCCGGCGGACCCGCTTCGCATGCGCGGCGGCGTTGCTGGCCCTCCTCCTCGCGGCCGGCTGCGCCAATACCGAGCGCAAGGATGAGATGGGGACGGGGCATCCCTGGGCGCAGAAGATGGAGCTGCCCGGCGCGCCGAACCTGCACAAAGTCTCCGACGACCTCTACCGCGGCGCGCAGCCGACGGCGGAAGGCTTCCGCGCTCTCCAGCAACTCGGCATTCGCACGGTGGTGGATCTTCGCGCGTTCCACGACGACAAGGATGAACTCGGCGGCGTTCCGCTGGAGTACGTGCACATCAATTCCCATGCCTGGAACGCCGAGGATGAAGACATTGTCGCCTTCCTCAAGGTGGCCACGGACAAATCGCGCGCGCCGGTCTTCGTCCACTGCCTGCACGGGGCGGACCGCACCGGCACCGCGGTTGCCGCGTACCGCATCGTGGTCCAGGGCTGGAGCAAGGAGGAGGCGCTGATGGAGATGACGCAGGGGGGCTTCAACTTCCATGGCTGGCCGAACCTGGTCAGCTACATCCGCAAGCTGGACGTGGAGCGCATCCGGCGCGAGGCGGGGCTTTCGGCGCCATAATCAGGGCAGGGCTCACCACGGAGAGGTGGAGATCAAGAAAGTTTCATGAGAGGGGCTGAAGAATGTCCGCACATGGCTTTGTTATACTGCCGTTCATGCTGTTCGGCTGCTTCGGAATCGCCATGCTCGGCATGCTGGCGCTCTGGATCTGGGCGCTGGTGGATTGCATCACGAAGGAGCCGGATAAGGGGAATGACAAACTGATCTGGGTGCTGGTCATCGTTCTGGCCAACTGGATCGGCGCGCTTCTTTACCTGCTCATCCGCCGCCCCCAGCGCATCCGGGAACAGGGACGGTAAGGACGATTTGCGATTAGCGATTAGAGGCTGTTTTGCTCTGTTGAAATCATCCAGCGAACCCCCGCAGGGGGTGATGGATAGTAGCCCACGGCGAGCGAAGCGAGTCGTGGGGAACGAGACGACCTGGGAATGAAGAGAGCCCCCGAAGGGGGCGCCGGAACCTTGG
>CAIUPP010000033.1 GCA_903901045.1 uncultured Planctomycetota bacterium | reverse complement strand
CTCCGTCGCCCCCTTCGGGGGCTCGGGGGTTGGGCACGACTTGACCCCACGACTCGCTCCGCTCGCCGTGGGCTAAAGTCCGACGGCCGCTTCGCGGCCTGACGAACGGAACAGGATGGTTTCAACAGAGCAAAACGGCTTCCAGCGATTGACGAATGGGCGTTTGCGGAGTTTATTCGTCATTCGTCATTTGCTCCTGGCATAATCGACGAAGACGCTGAGACATAGCACTGCCAATTTCACAAGGAGATATCGATGTCCGTCAGAGGCCGTTTGCTTGGGCATTTCCTGAAGGGGCTGCTGGTGGTCGCCCCGGTGGGATTCACGCTGTACATTTGTTACAAGCTGTTCATCTGGATCAACACGCCGCTGTCGGGCTACCTGCAGAACCACGCGCCGGAGTTGAATCTCCCCGGCCTGGGATTCGCCATCACGGTGCTGGTGGCTGCGGTCGTGCTGACCGCCGTGGGGTACCTCTCCTCGAACCTGCTCATGCGCTGGCTGCTGGACGCGGTGGACCGGCAATTCGGAAAGCTCCCGCTGATCAAGCTGGTGCATTCTTCGCTGAAGGATCTGATCGGCGCGTTCGCGGGGAAGAACCGAGGGTTCGACCAGCCGGTGCTTGTGTCGCTGCAGCCCGACGCCAGCGTGAGGATGGTCGGCTTCGTCACGCGCAAAGATATGGAGGCGTGGGGGTTGGCGGGGTGCGTGACGGTCTATCTTCCCGCGGCGTACAACTTCGGCGGGCAGTTGGTGATTCTGCCGAAGGAGCGCGTGACGCCGCTGCCCATCGCCAGCACCGACCTGATGACTTTCGCCATCTCCGGTGGCATCAGCGGCGGAATGCAGAAGAAGGGGTAAGGGGGAGGCCGAACGGCAGGGCCGGCGGGCCGGTTTGCAGCGGGTGATCGCTTCGTTTCTGCGCTCTGCATTCCGCCTCCCTGGCAGTGTATCACTCATGCGCGGAGGGCATGTCCATTTGTCACCCTGAGCGCAGCGAAGGGTCTTTCGGAGCGCTAACCGTTCGCCTGTCGAAAGATTCTTCGTCCGCCAACGGGCGGACTCAGAATGACATCGCACGCGAGTGGCGCCCTATCGCCTCCCTCGCTTTGTTGACGGCTCGGAGTGCCCCCTGTTATAATCCTCGCAGTCGACGGGCGGCGGTAATTCAGTGGTAGAATGTCAGCTTCCCAAGCTGAACGTCGAGGGTTCGAGTCCCTTCCGCCGCTCCATTTTTTTCTGCAATCGTGAAAGACAGTGCGGTTATGCGGCAGTCCCAAGCGCGTGTTTCCTTCCTTCCGGTCTGCCTGCTGGTGACGGCGCTTGTCCTCACGCTGTGCGGCTGTCCTTCCGTCCCCCCCCCGTACCATCCGCCGGCGCCGCCGCCTCCGAAACCGGTGGGGTTGCATTACACGATCCAGCGGGGCGACACGCTCTATTCCATCGCGAAAGCGTACGGCGCGGACTGGCGGGATATCGTGCGCGCCAACAGCGGCCTCGACCTGGGCAATCTGCCGGTCGGGCAGGAAATCATCATCCCCAACTCGACCGGGCCGGTGGCGACGACCCCCGCGACCCCGCGCCCGAAGGCGGAGTTCAACCAGGGTCATCCGGGCCCCATCGCGGCCGAGGGGGAGTTCCTCTGGCCGGTGGAGGGGGAGCTGATCGGCAAGTTCCATCAGCGCATCCCCTGGCGCAGGGGTGAGGCCGACCAGGGAATCGACATTCGCGCGGCGGAAGGGACGGCGGTGGTGGCGGCCAAGAGCGGGCGCGTCAACGCGTTCACCCGCTTCCCCGGGTACGGCAGGAGCGTGATGCTCGAGCACCAGGATGGCTCCATCACCTTCTACGGCTACCTGGGAGAAGTGCTTTGCAGCCACGGAACCTGGGTGCGGCAGGGAGAAGTGATCGGCACGGTGGGGCAGACCGGGCTCTCCTCCGGCGCGCAACTGCATTTCCGCATCTGGCAGGGGGAGAGGTTCGTGGATCCGATGAGCCAACTGAGGTGACGGGGCGCTTCATCTCGAGACGCGAAACAGAGCGAGAACTGAAAACTGAAAACTGAGAACTGAGAGATTCCTCGCTTTGATCCGTCGTTAATCCTTCAAGCCGTTCTCCGCGCCTCCGTGTCTCCGTGGTGAGACCGCCGTCACCCGCCCAGTTTCCCCGCTATGAGTTCCGCCGCCTTGGAAACCGCCTGCGGGATGGCCGCGGGGTCTTTGCCGCCGGCCTGCGCCATGTCGGGCCGGCCGCCGCCTCCGCCGCCCACCAGCTTGGCCGCCTCGCCGGCGATCTTGCCCGCGTGCAGCCCCTTGGCGATGAGATCCTTGCTGAACGCGACGATGAGGTTGACCTTCCCCTCGGACGCTCCGGCCAGCACGATGGCGAGGGAGGGGGTCATCGGCTTGAGTTGATCCACCAGCGCACGGAGATCGTCCGCCGTCGCCTCTTCGATCGCCGCGGCGATCAGCTTTACGCCGCCGATATCGCGGGCATTCCTGAGGTACTCCGCCGCGCCCGGCCCGGCCTGACGGCGCGCCTTCTCCAAATCCTTGCGTAGGTCCTTCAACTGCTTCTGGAGCTGCTCCGCGCGCTCCACCAGCCGCCCCTCCTGGGCGCCCAGCGCCACCGCGGTCTGGTCGATGAGCGCCTCCTTCTCGCGCACGTACGCCAGCGCGCCGAGACCGGTGACTCCCTCGATGCGCCGCACGCCGGCGGCCACGGAGCTTTCCGCGAGAATCTTGAACAGCCCGATCTGCCCCGTGGCGTTGCAGTGCAGCCCGCCGCACAATTCCTTGGAGTAACCTCCCACGTCCATCAGGCGCACCGTCTCGCCGTATTTCTCGCCGAACAGCGCCATGGCCCCCTCCGCGCGCGCCTCGGCGATGGGGAGGATGCGCCAGGTGACCGGGGCGTTCTGCAGGACGAGTTGGTTCACCCGGTCCTCGACCAGTTGAAGTTCCTCCTGCGTCATTCCCTTGGTGTGGTGGAAGTCGAAGCGCAGCCGCTCCGGTCCCACGTAGCTGCCCGCCTGCTCGGCGTGCTTGCCGAGCACTTCGCGCAGCGCCAGGTGCATCAGGTGGGTGGCGGTGTGGTTGCGGCGGATGGCGGCGCGGCGCGCCACGTCGGGCCGCACGTGCAGCGTGTCGCCGAGCCGCAGCGAGCCGTTCGTCATGCGCCCGACGTGCAGCACCATCCCTTCCGAGCGCAGCGAGTCGGTCACCAGGAACTCTCCGCCGAGTCCCGTCAGCAGGCCGGTGTCTCCCACCTCGCCGCCGGACTCGCCGTAGAAAGTGGTGGCGTTCAGGACGACGATCCCCTCCTGCCCTTCGCCGATCTCCTCGCAGAGCGCCTCTTTGGCGATGAGGCCGACGACGCGCGCCTCGATGGCATCCTTCTCGTACCCCTCGAACGCCGTCGCGCCGCCGCGCTCCTTCAGTTCCGCCACGGGGCCGCCGCCGAAGATCTCCGACGAAATTTTGGTTCCCTTGCGCGACAGTTCGCGCTGGCGCTCCATCTCGCGCTCGAACCCGTCGCGGTCCACCTTCAGGTCCTCATCCTCCAGGAAGGATTCCGTGACGTCCAGCGGCAGGCCGTAGGTGTCGAACAGGCGGAACGCCTCGACTCCCGGCAGCGTGTCCAGCCGGTTCTTGCGAAGCTCCTCGACGATTCCGGCCAGGATCGCCTGCCCCTGGTCGAGCGTCTGCAGGAAGCGCTCCTCCTCGATCTTGATGACTTGCGCGATGTTCTCGCGGCGCTCGCCGACTTCGGGGTACTGGTCCGCCATCACCCGGGCGATCACCGGCACCAGTTCGTACACGAAGGGGCGGCGCAGGCCGAGGCGCGCGCCGTCGAGCACCGCGCGGCGGATCAGCTTGCGCAGCACGTAGCCGCGGCCGGTGTTGCTGGGAAGAATGCCGTCGCCGATGCAGAACGCGGAGGCGCGCGCGTGGTCGGCGATGCGGCGGAACGCCATTCCCGTGCGCTTCGTGCGCAGCGGGGCGTACGCCTTCTGCGCGATCCGCTCGATGTCGGCGATGATCGGCTCGAACAGGTCGGAATCGAAATTGGTGGATTTTCCCTGCAACACCCCGGCGATGCGCTCCAGGCCCATCCCGGTGTCGATGTTCTTCGTGGGCAGGGGGGTCAGCTTCCCGCCCTCGCTGCGGTCGAACTGCTGGAAGACCAGGTTCCAGACCTCGCAGAAGCGGTCGCAACTGCAGGAGGGATTGCAGTCCGGCTTGCCGCAGCCGGTCTGGGGGCCCCAGTCATAGAAGATTTCCGAGCAGGGGCCGCAGAGGCCGTTGGGGCCGAGCTTGGGGGCGTCGGCGGGCCAGAAATTGTCATGCTGGCCGAAGCGGTAAATCTTCTTCGGGTCCAGCCCCACTTCCTTGTGCCAGATGTCGTACGCTTCCTGATCCTCCTCGTAGACGCTCACGGCGAGGCGCTCGGCGGGCACCTTCAACTCCACCGTCATGAACTCCCAGGCCCAGAGGATCGCCTCGCGCTTGAAGTAGTCGCCGAAGGAGAAATTTCCGAGCATCTCGAAGAGCGTGTGATGGTAGGCGGTGCGTCCGACGTTGTCCAAATCGCCGGTGCGCAGGCATTTCTGGCTGGTGACGGCGCGCGTGAGTCCGGGCGCGCCGCGCCCCATGAACTCGTTCTTGAATTTGGCCATTCCCGCGCCGGTGAAGAGCAGCGATTTGTCCTCCGCGGCCGGGATGAGCGAGTCGGAGGGGAGCACGGTGTGCCCGTGCCGCTCGAAGTAACTGAGGAACCGCCGGCGGATTTCCGATGCCTTCATGCCTTTGTCCTGTCCAGAAACAACGGTTGACTTCGCTGCGGACTCACAGAGAATGCCGATGTTTCAAGATCGGCGGATTCCTTGCGCGTTGTAGGGGCGCAGCATGCTGCGCCCTCGCCCGGTTCAGAATAGAACCCCTGACCGGGGCGCGCCAAGACCCATATAATACGAAAAACGTAGCGGGGCCGCAAGGGGAAGGGGGCAAACGTAGGAATGCAGAGTGCAGAAGGCAGAGTGCAGAACTCGGAATGAAGGACGATGCCGGAATAACGGGCAGCCCGTTCTCGGACGCCATGCGTAACGCCGCGTGTAGCGCGGGCTGCAGCCCGTGAATCATCACAAGTCATTGCGAAGGAGGCGCGAGAAAATTTCCCCTATACTCTATCCCTCCCCCGCGCCGACTGCGGCAATCTTCCTTGTTCCTTGCCCTCTCCCCGCGGGAACGTTCCGCCTGGAGGATTTGGGCAAAGCTGAAGATCGCCACGGCCGACCGAGGAGGCGTTTGTCAGCCAACAGCGCTACGCTTCGGTCGGCCTCGCGATGACGCTTTGCCGTTTATGAATCCGGGGGGGGGCGACCGGCGCAGGGCGGCGAGAACGTGACGCGGTGTTTCAGTTCAGGGGGATTTCGCCTCCGCAAAGGCGGCATTTCGCAGTGCGAGGGCGGGGCCCTACATACGCCACTGGAACAGGTGATTGACACTTCGGGCAGTAAGTCACTATTCCACTCAACCCTTGGTTTGTGCTGAAGCCCACGGCTTCCCTCACGTTATCCACCTTTAGCGTAGAACGCACATTACTTATGGTTGCTGGCCGATTGACCTCCATACCGACGGCACGATCAGCCTCTGACACTTTGGTCACGAACTCGGAATCCCTTATTTCCAAGCGGTCGTCAGTCGGTTGCTCCTTTATTGACCTTTGCGTAACAAATGGAAATGCCCGATGGCCGGAAAGGGCCTGAAAACATAGCCGTTTCTTGTCTTGTGCGATTCCATTACTTCTGCAATCCTCAATAGTGCAGCAGCCGCCTCGTGCCCTGCTTTCATGCCACGAAGGACGTCGGCGGTATACACCTCCCAGTTATCGTCGACCATCTTGTGGTGTATGGGGCACAGAAGAATCGCGTTCGCATAAGTCTCGCGCTCCACGCAATTGGCAATGTAACGTGCCGACTTCGGTTTGTCCCCGATGATGTGGCATTCTTCTCCCAGGACCGTGTTCTTGCCCTGATCTTTTACCGTTAACGGTTGACCACAAATCTTGCTATCGTGTCGGTAGGAGCAGCAATTACACGCTCTTGCCCAAAGAAGCTTTCTGTCCTTATCGCTCAGTTCCATCTGCGGGCTTTCTATGAGACTCTGGAATCCTGCCACTACTCGCCCTTGTGCATCTCCCTCAACTGCTCGATCAACGCCAAAATCTCCCCCTCGCTCCCGATGCTGATCCTCAGCCCGTCGTCCAGCCCCGGCGCGGCGAAGTAGCGGACGAGGATTTTGCGGCGCTTGAGTTCCTCGTACACTTGCCGGGCGGTGAGGGGGCCTTTGACGCGCGCGAAGAGGAAGTTGCTCTGGCTGGGATAGACGAACCAGCCGAGCTTCTCCAGCGCGGCGGTGAGGCGCGCGCGGGTGCGGCGGATCTTCTCCGCGTTGGCGCGCATCGCCGCGATGTTCTCCAGCGCGGCGACTCCGGCGACGATGGCGAGCCGGTTGACGTTGTAGCTGTCTTTGACCTTCGCCAGCCCCTCGATGACATCCTCGCGCGCGACGGCGTACCCCAGCCGGATGCCGCAAAGGGAGAAGGATTTGCTGAAGGTGCGCAGGACGATGACGTTCGGGTGCTTCTCCACCAGCGACATCGCGTCGCGGTCGGCGAAGTCCACGTACGCCTCATCCACCACGAGCACGCCGCTGACGGCGCGCGCCAGCCGCGAGAGGGCGGCGTTGCTGACCATCGTGCCGGTGGGGCTGTTCGGGTTGGCGATGATGGTGGCCGCCGCGCCTCGCCGGAAGAGCCCCACCGGGAGGGTGAAGTCATCCGGGAAGGGGACTTCGCGCACGCGCGCCTTTTCGATCTTCGCCAGCGTGGAGTAGAGCGAGTAGGTCGGGACGGGATAGGCGACGATCCGCCCCGGTCCGACGATGCCACGCAGGATCATGGTGAGCAGGTCGTCGGAGCCGTTCCCCGCCAGCACGCGCTCCGGCTTGACGCCGAAGGTCTCGGCGATTGTGCGACGGAGGGCGTTGGCCATCGGGTCGGGGTAGAGGCGCAGGTCGGCGCCTGCCGCGGCGCGCACGGCCTTGACCACCGCAGCGGGGGGCGGATAGGGGGATTCGTTGGTGTTGAGTTTGATGAATCCGGCCTCCTGTGGCTGCTCGCCGGGGGTGTAGCCGGACATTTTTTCGATATTCGGTCGGAAGTAGCTCATCGTTTCTCTCTTGCTTCTTATTTCTTCATCTCATATCGGCGTTGATCCGCGTCCATCGGCGGTTTGCCTCGTCCGTTCTCCGTGGTGAGTCCCGGCCGTCACTTTTCAAACCGTATCGTCGCCGAGCGCGCGTGGGCGTCGAGCCCCTCCGCGCGGGCGAGGGCGTCCACGTCGGGGGCGGCTTTCTGCAGCGCGGCGCGGTCGTAGGAGAGTACGCTCATCGTGCGCAGGAAATCGTTGACGCTCAATCCGCTGAAGAAGCGCGCGGTGCCGCCGGTCGGCAGGACGTGCGAAGGCCCGGCCACGTAATCTCCCACCGGCTCCGGCGTGTACTGGCCCAGGAAGACCGCCCCCGCGGAGGTGATCCGCGGCAGCAGCTTCTCCGGCTCGGCGACCGCCAACTCCAGGTGCTCCGGCGCAAACTGGTTGGCCAGCGCGACGGCCTGATCCATATCCTTCGTCACGCCGATGAAGCCGTACCGCTCCAGGCAGTCGCGCGCGGCCGCCGCGCGGGAGAGGGTCTCCAACTGGCGGGCCAGCTCCTCGACGACGCGGCGCGCCAGCGGTTCGTCGGGGGTGAGCAGCACCGCCGCGGCGGGATTGTGCTCCGCCTGGCTGAGCAGGTCCGCCGCGATGAAGCGGGCTTCCGCCTTCGCGTCGGCGATCACCAGCACCTCGCTGGGGCCGGCCAGCATGTCCAGGTCCGCCTGGCCGTACACCTCGCGCTTGGCGAGGGTGACGAAGAGGTTGCCGGGGCCGACGATTTTATCGACGCGGCGGATGGTTGCCGTTCCGTAAGCGGCGGCGGCAATGGCGGGGACCCCGCCGATGCGATAAAGTTCCGTTACTCCGGCCAGCCGCGCGGCGGCGAGCGTCTCAGTGCGAAGCGTCCCGTCCGGGCCGCAGGGGGTGAACATCACGATTTCGCGCACTCCCGCGACAACAGCGGGGATGGCGGTCATCAACACGGTGCTGGGGTAGGAGGCTTGCCCGCCGGGGACATACACGGCCACGCGCTCCAGCGGACGATAGGCCACCTGCACGCGCCCCCCCTCCGGGTTCGTCAGCGGAGCGGCCGGCTTCGGGAGGATGTGCTTCTGGAAGCGCTCGATGTTCGATGCCGCGCGTTCCAGCGCCTGCCGGACCTGCGGGGCGACCCGCTGCCATGCGGCATCCATCTGCGCCTGCGGCACGCGGAACTCGCCCGGCTCCAGCGTTACGCGGTCCAGCAGCGCGACGTACCGCGCCACGGCGGCGTCGCCGTCGCGCTTCACGTCGGTCAGCACCTTGCGCACGATCTCCAGCGGCTCCAGCGGCGCGCCGAAGGCCTGGATTGTCTTGCGGCGGCTCTCCTCGGAGACCATCCCGGCCCCGAGGCCCAGCCGCTCCGACAGGCCAAGCAGCGTCGTGGAAAGATCGGTTTCGGTTGCGCGGAAGATTTTCATTTTCCTGAGCCACCAACAATGGACGAACAAGGATCCAAGGGACATCAAGGACTGCAAGGACCGAGACGGCCATGCCTCCGTCAGGTCACGATCTGCCGCACCGGGTCGCCGACGGAGATGGGCCCGAGGGTCGGCACGCCGCGCACCTGGCCGCGATTGACTTCGAGTCGCGCCGTGGCGCCACCCCAGGAGCCGGGGCGAAGCGAGGCGCTGATCATCGCGGCGGAGAGCACCTGCTCACCCGCTTCGCCGCGTGGCAGGCCCGCCGCCATCGTCCCTTCGCACAACGTGATCCGCTCCTGCACGTGACTGGCGACGAGGTGCCCTTTGGGCATTTCCCATCGCCCGAGCGACTCGCCGGTGGCCGGGTCCTTCACCTCGTCCCCCTGAGCCAGGACGGCGAAGCGCATGCCGACGGTCACCCCCTCGCGCGCGCCGGCGGTGATCACGACCAGTTGGTCCGAAAGAATCTCGGCGACTTTCGCGTCAATCAGTTTTGCCATAAGAAGCCTCCTGGCTGAACCGACGCATTATACAGCAACGGATTCAACGTTCAACATTCAACGTTCAAGTGACGCCAACAATGGAGTTCCGCGTTCAGCGTTGTTTTGTTTCGCTGGTCGTTGTTCATTGAACGTTGAAAGTTGAACGTTGGACGTTGAGCGTTGAATCCGTTCGTTCAGGTCCAGCCTTCTTTCCCGAGCGCGTCGTGCAGCTCGTCGGGATGGTGGCGGCAGCGGACCTCGATGCGGCTGGAGTCGGCGTGGGCGGCCTGGTAGGGCATTCCCTTCGCCATCAGGTTGCGCTCGTGCAGTTCGTGCAGCAGCACGAAGCCGCGTTCCGGCTCGGCGATGTCGTCGTCAATCCACACCTCCCCCTGCGGCACGAATTCATAGACATGCTCATGGCCCCCGGCGGTGAAATCAATGTCATACACGCTGCGCACCTTGCGGCCACTCACGATCCAGACCGACACGCCATCCTCCAGCTTCTTCCAGAGTTCCTTATGGACGGTGGCGGGGTCGGGCAGTTGCTTTCCGTTGCGTGTCGCACGGCGGACATCCCCGGCGCGGCGGCGCTCGGCGCGCTCGGCGAGGTCCGCTTTGGTCAGCGCTTCGAGGTAGGGGACCCCCTTGGCCATCAGGCGGCGCTCGACCAGGAGGTGGTCGATGAAGAACGCGCGCTCGTCGTTCGAGGCCTCGCGGTCGATCCAAAGCTCGTACTCGGGGATGTAGGGATAGCGGTAGTGCTGGCCGAAATTCGTGAACTCCTCATCGATCCGGCCGCGGATGTACGCGCCGTCGACGATCCAGACGGCCAGGTCGCCGCGCGACTCGACCTTGGTGAGGTAGGGGGGCTTGAGCGGTTCGGACATGCGGGACTCTCCTGGGACTCCTGGGGACAACTCACACGAACTTGAAAAACGCCTCGTTCAGCTCCATCGGCCCGATGAGCGGGCGGAGGGTGACATCCTCGCGGTGGCGCAGGTGGCGGATCAGCGTCAGCACGAGGTCCTTCTCCAGTTGCTCGCGCTGCTCGACGGTCATGTTGTTGAGGGGGATCCTGCCGCCGGCCATGGTGCCGTGGCCGCCGCCGTGGCCGCGTTTGCGCATGACGCCGCGCAGGATGGTCCCGGCATGGCCGCGTCCGTGCAGGCCGCGCAGCGAGACGAACAGCGCGCCATGCCAGACTCCCGTGACGAACGACCACGCCATTCGCTCGTGCCGGAGCAGCACGTCGGCCACCAGGCTCACGGAGTCCGGGTGCTGAATTTCCCCCAGGTGCGCGCCGATGACGTTGGCGTAGGTGAAGGAGGAGAGGATTGCGCGCGCCATGGTGGAGTAGTAGTCGTGGTGCAGGCGCGGATGGAGAATGCGCCCCAGCGCGCGCTTGTCGGCGAGCGGGTAAAGGCGCACGTAGGCCTCCATGTCCGCCGGGGCCGCCTCGCGGGCGAGGTCCTGCGTGTCGGTGCTGATGCTGTAGCACATGGCGGCGGCGAGGTCGGGGGAGACGCTGACGCGGGCGGCGGAGAGGTACTCGCTCAGGATGCTGGCGCAGGAGCCGTACTCGGGGCGGATGTCCACGTAGCGCGCGCGGCGGCTGAGCTTGAGGGCGGGGTGATGGTCGATGATGATCTGCGGCACCCGGCGGGAGGGGAAGGAGTTGTTGCCGGAGCTGGGCTGCGCGTCCACGAGGGCGATGACCGGCCAGTTCTTCCAGTTGACGTGCTCGGTGGGGAGCAGTTTGAGGCGCAGTTCGCGGGCCAGCGCGCGGTTCTCCGCCCGGCCGACGAGCCCTTCGCAGCAGACGCGGCTATGCACGTCCGCCGTCGCCTCGGCCAGGCGCGCCAGCGCGGAAGCGCTGCCGAGCGCGTCTGGGTCCGGGTTGTCGTGGACGACGATCAACATCCGGTCCTGTCCGCGCCATATCTCCGCCAGTGCGGCAAGGTCTTGTGGCATCGGCACCTCCGATAAACTGGCGTTCCGGCCCCATGATAACCGAATGGGCGGTGCTATGCCATTTCATTCGGGAATGACGAACGAATGCCTCAATCACGCAATCTCCCAGTCTCCCAATTACCCAATAAACATGCAGGGCGCCATGGACTGGCGACCCGGGCACTGGGTGATTAGGAGATTAGGAAATTGGGAGATGGCCTTCCTCACTCCAACTTGCAGTTCTCCTGCGATTTTGCCAAGATATATTCTTAGGCCGCCCACGGTCGGGCGGACAGTTCCCCGGCGTTTCTGAAATCTGTGAGGGTATTTTCATGGCCGTGAAAGTCATTGCCGACGATTGCGTCGGCTGCGAGACGTGTGTGCCCGAGTGCCCGGTCGAGGCGATCTGCATGAACGGCGACAAGGCCGTGATCGACCAGGGCAAGTGCACTCAGTGCAAGACCTGCATTGAGGCCTGCCCCGTTGAGGCGATCAAGGCCGAGTGACGCAGGTGCGGTGGGGACACAATACTTTCCAAAGGAAAGTTTTTTGTCCCCTCTTTGCTGCGCCGCAGCGAGAGTTGCGAAACCATTTCGAGGCTCCTGCTATGCGAGAAAGCGGCGTTGCCGTCGAAGTGAACGAGGGCATCGCCCGGATTGTGATGGACGCCGCAGGTCACGCGCAATGCGGGGCCTGCGGCCTCTGTCGTTGCGCCGCCGACGGGCGCAGCGTGACGATGGAACTGCCCGCCCCTCCCCAGCTTCAGGCGGGGGAGCGCGTGGTCGTGGAGATACCCGGCCCCGGCGCGGGAGTCAGCGCCGCGCTGCTGCTGGGCCTGCCGCTGTTGCTCTTCGTCGCCGGCGTGATCCTGGGCGAATTGCTGCGCCGCCGCGGGGTGGTTGCGCTTCAGAGCTGGTTCTCCGCGCTGGCCGGATTCCTCCTGATGGGGCTCGGCTTCTTCGCCGCCTCCCTTTACGACCGCCACCTGCGCCGCACGCCCGCCCCTGAGCCCCGCATTGTGGACTGGCCTGCCCGGAACGCGCCGGATTTCAAGTTCTAACCTGCCTCGCACGCCGAACCTGCGTCCGGGCCAGGGCAAGGCATGCCTTGCCCCTACCATCGGCTTGATACGAGATGACTTTCCTTCGTGCGTGACTCGGTCGGTATCCCCTGATACACTTAGAATAGAATTTGAGCATCTCCATTTCGATGGGAGGGCCGATGGAAGACCGCCCGATGTCGATCCTGCAGCACCTGGATGAGCTGCGCCGCCGGCTTTTCCTGTCGGCCATTGTTCTGACGATCGCGACCGGCTTCTGCTTCTATTACGGCTACGACTTCCTCCGCGACTTGATCCGCGGCCCGCTGGACGCGCTCGATCCCAAGACCACCAACCCGTTCGGGAAGTTCAGCCCGCTCGTGGATTTCATGCGCCCCTATCTGATGGGGAACAACGTCGTCGGGCACGTCCCGTTCCGCGCGGCGAGCATCATGGAAGTCTTCATGGTCCGGTTCAAGCTGTCGCTGATGGGGGGAGCGATCCTCTCCGCCCCGTTCATCGTCTACCAGGTCTGGCGGTTCGTCGGCACGGGGTTGCTGACGCGCGAGCGCAGCGCCATAACGCGGTACATCCCCCTCTCGCTGACATTGTTCGTGCTGGGGCTGGGGTTCGGCTATTTCGGCGCGATGCCGCTGGCGCTGATGTACCTGCTCACGGTGGACCCGTCGGTGGAGCTGCTGCTGATGTACGGGCAGTACTTCGGGACGATGCTGCTGATGCTGGTGATGTTCGGGCTGGCGTTCCAACTGCCGCTGGTGGCCATGGCGCTGGCGCGGCTGGGGATCATGTCGGCCAAATCGCTGGCGAGCAGCCGGCGTTACGCGATCGTCATCATCTTCATCGCGGCGGCGATCATCACCCCCTCGCCGGAGCCGTTCAGCCAGTGCCTGCTGGCGATCCCGATGGTGGGGCTGTATGAGCTGGGGATCTGGCTGGCGCGCGCGGCGGAAAAACGGGCGGCGAAAGCGGCGGGGTGAACGGTGGGGGAGCTAACCGCCAAGACGCCAAGAACGCCAAGAACAGCATCTTAGGACACTGTCCTTGTAGTCGTTGCAGTCCTTGAGGTCCTCTTGCTCTGGAGTAATCTGCAATCCCTCTACTCCAGGTCCAGCTTCCCCCCGTGCTTCTTGATGTGCTCCACCATCCCGCCGTCGGCGAGGATTTTGCGCATGACGGGGGGCAGGGGCGGGATTCGGCAGCTTGTGCCCTGCGTGAGGTTCTTCACGACGCCTTCGGCCAGGTCCACCTCCAGTTTGTCCCCTTCGGCGATGGTGTCGGTGTCCATGATGATCACCGGCAGGCCGACGTTGATGGCGTTGCGGAAGAAGATGCGCGCGATGCTCTTGGCCAGCACGGCGCTGACGCCGGCCAGCTTGATGATGGTGGGGGCGTGCTCGCGGCTGGATCCCTGGCCGAAGTTCCGGCCGCCGACGATGAAGTCGCCGGGCTGGACCGCCGCGGCGAACTCGGGCCGCGCATCCTCCATCACGTGCTTGGCCAGCTCCGGCAGGTTGCTGCGCAAGTGAAAGAGCCGCCCGGGGGCGATATGGTCGGTGCTGATCCCGTCGCCGAACTTCCACGCCTTGCCATTCAGTTTCACGGCTTCCTCCGTCTATTCCGTTCATTGACAATTGGCAACTGCCAATTGCCCATTGACCATTGCTCCGTTATACGTACTGCCGCGGGTCCGCGATGCGCCCTTCGATGGCCGTCGCCGCCGCGAGGGCCGGCGATGCCAGGTAGATGAGCCCCTTCGGGTTCCCCATGCGTCCGCAGAAATTGCGGTTCTGCGTGGTGACGCACACTTCGTCATCGCCGAGGATTCCCTCATGCACGCCGACGCATGCGCCGCAGCCCGGCGCGGTGACCAGACCGCCGGCGACCACGAACACCTGGAGCAGGTTCTCTTCCGCCGCCTGGCGATACACCTCGACCGTGCTGGGGGTGACGATCAGCCGCGTGCCGGGCTTGATGCTCTTGCCCTTCAGGATCGCCGCCGCGATGCGCAGGTCCTCGATCCGCCCGTTGGTGCAAGTGCCGATGAATACCTGGTCCACGTGCACGCGCTCCGCCTCGTCAATCGTCTTGGTGTTGTCCACGAAGTGCGGGCAGGCGATGGTGGGTTTCAGCTTCGCCGCGTCGATCTCGATGACGCGTTCGTAGACGGCGTCCTTGTCCGGGGTGAGGTCGGGGAACTTGTGGTCGCGTCCATGCTCGCGCAGCCAGGCGTGGGTGATCTCGTCCGGCTCGATCAGGCCGACTTTCGCGCCGCATTCGACGGCCATGTT
Organism: uncultured Planctomycetota bacterium; assembly: GCA_903901045.1. Classification (GTDB taxonomy): domain Bacteria; phylum Planctomycetota; class Brocadiia; order CAIUPP01; family CAIUPP01; genus CAIUPP01. The sequence continues at coordinate 10,422 of CAIUPP010000033.1, read as the reverse complement.
GGACAGCGTGATGCGCGCGTGCATCGGCAAGGCGCGGATCGTGCCGCCGCCGAGTTCGAGCGCCTCATAGTTCGCGCCGTCCGCGCCGATCTTTCCGATGATATGAAGCATGAGGTCCTTGGAATAGACCCCCTTGGGGAAGGGGCCTTCGACGCGGATTTTGACCGTCTCCGGGCAGCGCAGCCAGGTCTTGCCAAGGCCGAAGGCGACGGCGATGTCCGTGCTGCCCATGCCGGTGGCGAAGGTGCACAGCGCCCCGCCGGTGCAGGTGTGGCTGTCGGCGGCGACGACCACGTCGCCGGGGTTGACGTATTTCTCAAAAACGATGCTGTGCGAGATGCCCCGGCCGATTTCGGAGAACTGCACGCCGGTCTCCCGGGCGAACTCGCGCAGGAACTTGTGGTCGTTGCTCAGTTCGCGGCGCGGGCTGGGGCTGGCGTGGTCCACGAAGAGAATCTTCTTCTCCGGCTTGTGCGCCGCCTTGAACCCCATCGCCTTGAACTGGCGGCAGGCCAGCGGCCCGGTGCCGTCCTGCACGTAGGCCAGGTCCACGTCCACCACGGCGAACTCGCCCGCCTTCATCGGCACGCCGGCGTGCGCGCTGAGGATCTTCTCGGAGATAGTCCTTCCCAACGGTCATTCCTTTGCGCAAAGGGATCCCGACTTCGGAGTTGATGATGAATTCTAACAGAGGAACGCGGAAAGAGGCAAGCGAACGGACAATTTGCGATTACTGAATACTGATTACTGATTTGCGATTTCACGGCCCCTGCAAACGGAGTGTGCTTGGCGCGCCAGCGCAATCCGGAAATCAGTATTCAGTAATCGCAAATCGTCGTGCCATAAAGTCTTGACGGTTTCCGCCGGACGCGGTAGCATTGGCCGCGGAAGATGCCGCCGGAGAAGGGGCATTGCATCGGTTGTCCGTTGACGGCATGTGAGGAGCGGCCTGACAATGGAGCCAAAAGCTTTCGACGTACTCCGGCTCGTCTTTCTGCTGGTTACTCTCGGCACCGCCGCTTTTTTCGTCCTTGCAAAATGCCGTGCGCCGCGCTGGCTAAAGCAGCGCAAGGCCGTTGCCTTCCTCGTCATGTATCTCGTCATCATATTCATAGGGGTTGCCTACCTCTATTGCTGTAGAGAGGAGTCGCGTTTTGACGGGCGCAGTCTGGGACTTGGTCCCTTATTCCTGATGCTCTTCTTCGGGCCGGGACAAATTATTGGCAGTCTCATTGGTTACTGCACAAACGGGGCATCAAGTTCGTTCAATCCGGGGATAATAGTCGAAGGCGTTACACTCATCGTTTATGTGCTGGCTGGCGCGCTTGCCTTCCGGTTCAGTGCGAAGGAGCTTTCTTCTGAGGGGATCAAGAGAGGGCTAGCAGGCTGGTTGGCCTTCGCCAGCGTCTATGTGACCCCATTTCCCGGGGTTGTTCTTTCTTACGACCGCGGCTCATTTAACGAAGCATGTGCTATCACCGTATTCACGCTCTTTATTCTGGCTATCCTCGCAGTGTGCTTCTGCTTTCTAGCGAGGCGATATGCGCCGCTCTTTTGGGTCGTCTTAAGCTTGCTGCTTTTCGGGTTGTTGATGCCAGGCTGACGCACTTGCTGTCGGCCGCTCCCGTGCGCTTCTTATCCCCGCCAAAACCGTTTCCAGCAGACTCTTGACGCCTCCCGCCGGACTCGGTAGCATGAGGCCACAGCGAGTCTTGGACGAAGGAGTGCCGATGGCGACGGAGCGCGAGGAACTGGCAGGGCTGATCGGCTCGATGGTCGTTGTAGATACCCGAAGCCCCGTCGTTTACGTCGGTGTGCTCAAAGAGTGGGGGGATAACTTCGTCACCCTGGCCGACGTGGACGTGCATGATGTTTCCGAGGGGCGCTCCGGGAAGGAGTTGTACGTGCTGGAGGCCCGCCGCACCGGAATCCAAAAGAACCGCCGCGAGGTGCTCATCCGCAAGGACGTGGTGCTGAGCCTCTCCCGCGTCGAGGACGTGCTGGCATACTGAGGTGAACTTGCCGACTTGCCGTCTGCTGGTGGATGCCGACGCTTGTCCCGTGCGGCGCGAAGCCGAGCGCGCCGCAGAGCGCTTCAGTTGTCCCCTCATCCTGTTTGCCAACTCCTCCCAGAAGCTTGCCGGCGATCCGATGTGCGGGCTCGATTCCCGGAGGCCGCATGTGGCGCGGACTATCCAGTCCGCGTCCCGCGCCGCAGGCGCGGGAGAGAAAGCGGAAGGAACGCACGATGATCGCGGGTTGGATAACCCGCGCCACTCTCGGATGGTGTTTGCAGGCGACGGTCCTGATGCGACGGACTTCCGCCTCTTTGAAGAATGCCGCTCCGCCGATCTGGTGATCACCGACGATCTCGGCCTCGCCGCCCTTGCGCTGAGCAAAGGCGCGCGGGCGCTTTCCTCGCGCGGGCGCGTCTATCGCAACGAGGAGATGCCCGCGCTTCTGGCCGGCCGTCACGGCGCGCGCAAGGCGCGGCGCGCCGGGCGGCGCACCCGGGGCCCCAGCCCCTTCACCGACGCCGACCGCCGCCGCTTCGTCCAGGCGCTTGACGCGCTTCTCTCTTCTCCCTTTCACCCCAAGGAGCCCGAATGAAGAAGAGCTTTGTCCTCGACACGAACGTCCTCCTGCACAATGCCGCGGCGCTTGAGGCGTTCGCCGACAACGAGGTGGTCATCGCCATTGACGTGATCGAGGAGTTGGACCATTTCAAGGCGCAGAACAACGAGCTCGGCCGGAACGCGCGCTACGCCATCCGCGAGCTCGACCGCCTGCGCCTGGAGGGGAGCCTGCGCGAAGGGGTGCCGATGGGGGTCAGCGGCGGCTCCGTGCGCGTCGTGCTCGAACCCGGCTCGCTGGCCGGGACGGGCCTTTCCGCCGACGTGCCGGACAACCGGATCATCGGCGTGGCCTACGCCCTCATGCGCAAGGGGCAGCCGGTGGTCTTCGTCTCCAAGGACATCAACGCCCGCATCAAGTCCGACGCGCTGGGCATCAAGACGATGGACTTCGAGAAGGAGAAGGTGGACATCGACACCCTGTACACCGGCTGGACGGAGCAGAAGGTGCGCGGGGACCTGATCGACCAGCTCTATGGCCACAAGGCGATTGCGCGCGACCTGCTGGGCATCGAGATGTACCCCAACCAGTTCGCCGTCTTGCGCGATGAGAACAACCCGAAGCACACGGCGATGGCGCGCTGCACCCCGGACGGCAAGAGCGTGATGCTCCTGCGCAACGGCGAGAACAAGCCGATGGGGATCGGCGCGCGCAACATGGAGCAGCGCATGGCGCTGGACATCCTCATGGATGAGGAGGTGGAACTGATCACGCTGGTCGGGCGCGCCGGCACCGGCAAGACGCTGCTGGCGCTGGCGGCGGGGCTGGCGCAGGTGGTGCACGAGCCGCGCTATGAGAAGGTGCTGGTGAGCCGACCCATCATGCCGCTTGGGCGCGACATCGGTTACCTTCCCGGCTCCAAGGAAGAGAAGCTCGGCCACTGGATGCTCCCCATCTACGACAACCTGGCTTACCTGCTCACCGTGAAAGGGGCGCGCGGCGAGATCGGCAAGAAGGTGGAGGAGTACGTGCGCAGCGGCGTGATTGAACTGGAAGCGCTCACCTACATCCGCGGGCGCAGCATCCCCCGGCAGTTCATGATCGTGGATGAAGCGCAGAACCTCACCCCCCACGAGGTCAAGACGATCATCAGCCGCGCCGGCGAGGACACCAAGATCGTCCTGACCGGCGACCCGTACCAGATCGACAACCCCTACCTCGACGCCAGCAGCAACGGCCTGACCTACACCGCCGAGCGGCTCAAGGGGAAGTCCGTCTTCGGCCACATCACCCTCACCCGCTCCGAGCGCAGCGGCCTGGCCAGCCTCGCGGCGGAAGAGCTGTAGCTACTAAGGAGCAATTCATGGAAAAGGCCATTGTCATCAGGCTGCATGCTGACTTCGAGGAAATGGTCCGCAAGGATCCTGAGAGTGGGACGGAATTCTGGTGTGCGCGGGACCTGCAACGCCTGCTTGGGTACGCCGAGTGGCGGAACTTTGCGAAGGTGATTGATAAGGCCATAACGGCTTGCCAGAACGCCGGTTACGATCCGCGCCACCATTTTGTTGATGTCAACAAAATGGTGGCGCTGGGATCGGGCGGCCAGAGGCAAATCGAAGACATTGGTTTGACGCGCTATGCCTGCTATCTCATCGCTCAAAACGGCGACCCTGCGAAGGAAGAGATTGCCTTCGCCCAGACTTATTTTGCCGTGCAGACGCGAAAGCAGGAGATCATCGAGAAGCGACTGGCTGAAGTGGAACGCGTCAGCGCTCGCAAGAAGTTAAGCCATTCGGAAAAAGAATTATCCGGTATCATCTTCGAGCGTCTTAGAGACAATGAGAGTTTCGGACGCATTCGCAGCAAAGGGGACATGGCGCTCTTTGGTGGGCGCACCACGCAAGACATGAAGCGCAAGCTGACCGTGCCTAAAGGCCGCGCCTTGGCCGACTATCTGCCGACCATTACCATCAAGGCCAAGGACTTTGCGAACGAAATTACGAACTTCAACATCAAACAGAATGACCTCGGAACAGAAAAAGGAATCACCGGCGAGCATGTCAAGAACAACCGGGAAGTCCGCCGGCTGCTCGTGGACCGAGGGATTGTGCCTGAGGCTCTGCCGCCTGTCGAGGACGTCAAGAAGACCGAGCGCCGTCTCAAGTCGGAACAGAAACAATTGCATCGCGAAGCGAAGCCTCTGGAAGGCTCGGTGGAAGAGCTGTAGCGGTTGCGGAATGCGGATTGGCGGACGGCGGCTTGCCCGGTGGGCGTCCCAAGATATCTGGACGAGGAGCGATGAAGAGAGTGACGATTGCGTGGTGTGGACTCGCCCTTGTGCTCTTGGCGGCGACGGCCGGTCTCTGCTATTACGGGGTTTATTGGCGACCGCATCAGAAACGGACGTTTGATGACATGGCGTGGTGGAAAGTGGCGACGGTAGAGGATCAGCGAATTCTCTGCCATCGCATCATAACTCATGGAATTGGAGGTCCCCACGACGCCTTTCTCCACTTGAGTTCAATTGGAGACAAGGAGTCGGTCCCAATTCTAATCAGCTCACTTCGTCGGCGGGTGCGACCGGACCAGGACGAGCTTGAATGCACTGACTTACACTGTATTGAGGCGCTGCGCAGTCTGACCGGCGAAGATTACGGAGCGGATTACCGTAAATGGGAGCAATGGTGGCGATCAACGGGCAGAAACCTGCCCAACGAGAACTTCCACAGTAGGCCAGCCCCCAATGAATCGAAAGCGCCTTCAAATCCGCCGCCGAGCGCGGGAGCTACCTCACCCGCTCCGCAGTGAACTCATGCGTTCGTCATGCATCCAGCCGTTTGACTTGCCCTCGCGCGCTTTAGGATAATTCACTACTTGCATAGTCCAGGAGCCTGACACAAAGGAAGGCCGTTGACGAAGCGCCATGATCTGCCCGCGGAGAAGCTGGCCGAATTGGGCATCTCCTCCGAGGAATGGGATTCTGTCTACCGCATCGCGCGGGAGCGACCGGAGGACTGCGCCTGGCGGGTGCTCACGCCGGGGCAATGGGTCGCTCTGGCGGCGCTGCTGATCCTCCTGGGCGTCGGCCTCGCGCTGGACCATGCCGCGACCCTCACGATCCTGAACGGCCTCTTCGTCGCCTTCTTCCTCGTCCTGGTCTTCTACAAGCTCGTGCTGATCCACCTCTCGCTGGGGCGGCCGCGCGAGTTCCGCATTACCCCCGAGCAGGTCGACTCGCTCGACGACGCCACCCTCCCGCTCTACACCATTCTGGTTCCGCTCTACCGCGAGACGGAATCCATCCCGCGCCTGCTCTCCGGGCTGGAGGCGCTGGACTACCCGAAGGAGAAGCTGCAAGTGCTGCTGCTCCTGGAGGAGGATGACCCGGCGACCATCGAGGCCGCGCGCGCGCGCGATCTCCCCCCGTACGTCCGCCCGCTGGTGGCGCCCAACAGTTTCCCGAAAACCAAGCCGAAGGCGTGCAACCTGGGGTTGGCGCGCGCGGCGGGGGAGTTCGTGGTGGTCTACGACGCCGAGGACCGCCCCGAGCCCGACCAACTCAAGAAGGCCCTCTACGCCTTCCGCCAGTGCGGGAGCGAGATGGTCTGCCTCCAGGCCAAGCTGAATTTCTTCAACCAGCGGCAGAACGTCCTGACCCGGCTGTTCACGCTGGAGTACAGCATGTGGTTCGACCTCTTCCTCCCCGGGATCGACGACCTCCACGCCCCCGTCCCGCTGGGGGGCACCAGCAACCATTTCCGCACCGAAGCGCTGCGCCGCCTCGGCGGGTGGGACCCGTACAACGTCACCGAGGACTGCGACCTCGGCCTGCGCATCGCGCGCGAAGGGCTTGAGACGCGCATCCTCGATAGCACCACCTGGGAGGAGGCCTGCAGCGACTCCGGCTTCTGGATCCGCCAGCGCAGCCGGTGGGTCAAGGGGTACGTGCAGACCTACCTGGTCACCATGCGCCATCCCACGCGGCTGGCGCGGCGCATCGGGCTGGTGCGGTCGATCGGCTTCCACCTCATGGTCGGCGGCACGCCGCTCTCGCTGCTGATCTGCCCGCTTTACTGGATCCTCACGCTGCTCTGGTTCGTCTTCCGCTGGCAGGCGGTGGCGGAGTACTTCCCATTCCCCATCATCCTGTGGGGGCTGGTCTGCCTGTTCGCGGGGAACTTCATCTTCATCTATGCCACGCTCCTGGCGGCGTACCGGCGCGGCTACTACGACCTCGTCAAGTACGCCCTGCTGGCCCCCGTCTACTGGGTGCTGATGAGCATCGGCGCCTGGAAAGGCTGCCTGCAACTCATCACCCGCCCCAACTACTGGGAGAAGACGAAGCACGGGTTCGACCTCGCGGCGCACTACGTCGAGCCGGCGGAGCAGAAGGGGGGGCAGGCGCCATGAGTCGCAGATGGATGCTGCTCTTCCTGCTGCTCGTTCTGATCGGCGCGGCGGCGGGCCGGACCGCGCTGCGGCGCGCGCCGGAGTTCAGCCGCGAAGCCGTCATCCGAACCGGCGTCGCCAACGACCTGCTGATCGGCGAAGCGCGCGGGCGGCAGGGCCTCATCGGCTCGCTCTATTGGGCGCCGCTCCCCACGCTGCTGGCCATGCCGCTCATCCGGCTCCCTGCCCCGTTCGGCGGGGAATGGGCGTTCGTCGTCATGGCGATGCTCGCCGCCGCGTTCCTCTGCGCCTTCCTGGCCGTCTGGCTGCGCCGCACCGGCCTGCCTGCGCTGGCGGCCGCGGCGGTGGCGACGGCGCTCTTCTGCAGTCCCCCCATCCTTCAGCCGCTGCTGCAGGGATCGAGTGCGCCGCTCTTCGGCCTGCTGACCATGGCCGGCGTCATCTTCCTGCTGCACTGGTGGGAGAGCGGCGAACTGCGCAGCCTGGCGTACCTGTCCCTCACCGTCATGCTCGTGATGCTCACGCGCTATCAGGGGGCGCTGCTGTTCCTGCTCGCGCTGGCGGTCGTCCTGCTCCACCTCCGGCTCAGCCGCAAGCGCCCGCACTACGCCGAGGCGACGCTGACCGTCTTCGTCACGCCGCCGCTCTACGCCCTGGCGACATGGGCCGTCGCCAACTGGCTCATCATGGGCGACCCGTTCTACTTCCTCCGCGGGCTCGCGGTGAACCGGCAGACCGGGAGCGACTGGCTCGCCCTCCTCACCGACGGCTGCGACTGGCCCTGCGCGCTTTGCCTCTCGCTCGTGCCGCTGCTGGCGTGGCTGGTCGCGCGGCTCCTGCCGCAGCAGCGCGCGCTCTGGACGCGCCTCCCCGTCTTCGCCGCCGCCCTGCTGCTCTGGTCCGGCAAAGTGGAATGCGCGTCGCTGCGAGTCACCCCCGCCGACCGCGAGTTGCCGCAGGTGGTGAGCTATCTGAACGCCGAACATCAGGGGGACTGGATCGTCGTCGCCGGCTATCGCGGCTACGAGGTCGCGCGCCTCATGCGCGACAACGGGGGGGCCGGCCTCCAGCACTCCCTGAGCTTCTACCTCGACCAGGTGCTCGAACGAACCCACAGCCGGCGCGTCTTCCTGCTCATCCCCCAGCCGCAGGGCGCCGACCGCTGGGAGGACATCAACATGCGCTACCCGGACCTGTTCGACACCGACGCCACCTTCACCAGCCACGAGAAATCCTGGCCGCACTGGCGGCTCGTGCGCATCGTGCGGCTCGACGAGGCGGACTTCAGCGACATCATCTTCCGCGAGGGAAGGTGAACGGCAAGCCGGGGGCAACGACGGGGTTGGCCGGACAGAGCGCTCAGGCGGCCGCGGCGCGCCTCCTTCGTAAATGGGCGGTCATCGCGAGGGAGCGCCGCGATGGGGGGTGTTGGGGCACGGAAGGTCGTCGGCGCGGACGTGGCGATCTTCCAGTTTGACAACCCGTGAGAGGGAGAGGGTGCCCCGTGCGCGCTGGCGGGTTTGGAAACTGGAAGATCGCCACAGTCGGCGCGGTGGCCGGACAGAGTGCTCAGGCGGCTGTGGCGCGCCTCCTTCGCAATGACAACACCCCCCGCCGGAGTGGACCTCTGCCCGGACCGCCATTCGCAAATCATCCCTTCCGCTCCCGCTTTCTCTGCTTCATGTACGCCTCCAGCATCTCCGACATCGTCATCTCCTCCAGGGGCCTCTCCTGCGAAACGTCCCCTTCCCTCCCCTCCTTCTCATCATCCCGCAGGTGCAGGCGGCACAAGGCCACCTGCGCGGCGACCTTCCCCTCCGCCGCCGACTCCAGCAGCAGCGCGCGCACCCGCCCGCGGAAAAGCATCGCGCCCTGCCGCAACTGCCGCGCGAAGCGCCGGTGAAGCAGCTCCTCGGAAACATTCAGCGCCCCCGCGATCTCCTCATGCGTACACCCCACCTGCGCCAACTGCAAAACCTGCTGCGAAAAACTCGGAGGCGGCCCCGTCCTCCGCCCGGGCCCTCTCCGGCCCGAACCAGCCCTCTCCTCAACACCCCGCCCTCGGCTCCCCATCTTCTGCATGGTTCCCTCTCCCTTCTGTCCCTCTTTCGTTCTGCATCCTCAAGTGCGCACTGCGCACTCTGCATTCCGGACAGACTGCTCCCCCTCGTGCTCGTCGGCCAGTTGCCGGCAGCCGTCCATCCGGGTGCGTCTGGTGCGTCGGTGAGTCGGTGCGTCCGTGCGTCGGGTGCGTCAGGTCCGTCCGTGCGTCCATGCATCGGGCGCGTCATCGGACAGACCGGCTGCCGGCAACTCGCCTTCCGCAGGAAACCCGCCTCCGGAAGGCGAGCCTCCACCAGGACCACGAGCATACCGTGCCGCCTGCCCCACGCGGCGGCATCCAACTCTATAACACACCCCACTGACAAACCGCCCGCCATTCACCCCCAGCCCCTTCTTCTTCCTCGCGTTGTCCATCCCCTCCATATCGTCCATTTCGCCCTGTCACCGTCCCCCTTGTCCTCCTTGCAGTCCTTGTCGTCCTTGCCGTTTCCGTACTGCGAATTCCCCACAGCTTGCGCTCTCGCCGCCCCTCTCCACAACAAAATGGGTCTTCAGAAAGCCCCGCCTGCATCCCTCCAGAACAAAAAAACCTTGCGAAGGTCCGGGGGCCGGTGGGGACACAATACTTTCCAAAGGAAAGTTTTGTGTCCCCACCTCGACCGCGGGAAGAACGACACGCTGCCACAATACGTTCCAAAGGAAAGTCTTGTCCCCACCTCGACCAGTCCGCGCCGCTTGCCGACTTGTGAAACAGCTTTGCCCTGTTGAAACCATTCTGCGAACCCCCGCAGGGGGTGACGGATTGTAGCCCACGGCGAGCGAAGCGAGTCGTGGGAACCGACACGCCTTGGCAGTGAAGAGCCCCCGAAGGGGGCGACGGAACCGTGACGGGATGGTCCGTCGCCCTCTTCGGGGGCTCAAGAGGCAGGCACGACTCCGCCCCACTCAGGCGTCCGCGGCGCGCTTCGTTCGCAATTGGGCGGTCATCGCGAGGGAGCGCCGCGATGGGGGGTGTTGGCGCACGGGAGGTTGTCGGCGCGGACGTGGCGATCTTCCTTTTTGACAACCCGTGAGAGGGAGAGGGTGCCCCGTGCGCGCGTGGCGGGTTTGGAAACTGGAAGATTGCCGCAGTCGGCGCGGTGGCTGGACAGAGCGCTCAGGCGTCCGTGACGCGCCTCCTTCGCCATGACGATGATAATGGGCATCCGGTCAGAACAAAAAACCTTGCGAAGGACTAGAGCATATTAACATTTTACACCTACGTTGCAGTGACGAAAAAAGCCCTGGCTGTCCTGCGGCGTAACGGCGTCGAGCGCTGAGGCGATGGCTGTCAAAAGCGCGTCATGCGTTCGAGCGCACAGGCGTTTGAGGATG
>CAIUPP010000032.1 GCA_903901045.1 uncultured Planctomycetota bacterium | reverse complement strand
GCTCTCTTCAATCCCAAGTCGCGTCGTTCCCCACGACTCGCTTCGCTCGCCGTGGGCTACTATCCATCACCCCCTGCGGGGGTTCACGAAAAGGTTTCAACAAAGCAAGACAGCTTCTAACCATTCAGCGCAAGTTCCGAGAAGCACAGCAAATCGCACCGCGCCTCGATGCCGCGCTGGATGTAGTCCAGCATCCGCTTCAGGTTCCCGGCCTTGTCCCCTGCGCCATTGCGCATCTGGACGGTTCCGACTCGCATGCGTCATTCCTTTCGCTCAGCCCGCCGCGATCAACTCCCGGATTCGCTCAAATTCGTGGCGCGCGATGTCCACGCTCGTCATGCGGGCATCCTGCTTGCGCTCGCACTCCGCCGACACGTACCCGTCGTAGCCGGTCCCCCGCAGCGCGGCCATGATGGAGCGCCAGTCAATCACCCCTTCTCCCAGCAGCAGCCGGGTGTTGGCCTTGCCGTTTTCCTTCCGCGCGTCCTTGACCTGGACGTTGAGGATCAGTTTGCCGAAGCGTTCCACCGCCCTGGCGCCGTACTGGTCGGGGGCGTCCCATGCGAAGAGATTGATGGGGTCGTAATCGATCCCCACGTTCTCCCGATTCATCAAAGCGACCACCTTGAGCGTCCAGTCCACCGTCGCGAAGAGCGGCATGTGGTTCTCAAGGATGATGCGGACGCCGAAGGGTTTCGCGTAGTCGGCGCAGACGCCGGCCCAGTGGGCCCAGCGGAGGAAGTGGTCCTCGCGCATCTGGCCCAGCGGGGCGTTCTGGGCGATGAGCCGGATCATGTCCGATTCGAGCCGGACGGCGATCTCCACGTACCGCTTGAAGTCCTCCACCTGCCGCGCGGCCTCGTCGTCCCCCATCTGCTCAAACCGGCCCAGGTAGGAGCAGATCGTCACCCCCTTCAAATTGAGGTCGCCGAAAAGGGCGTGGAGGGATTTCTGGCGCTCCGCGGGCGTGTCCGCGGGCAGATGCTGCGGCAGGCCGAAGATTTCCATTCCCTCATAGCCGATCCGCGCGGCGATCTTTGCGGCTTCCTCCAGACTGTAGTCCTGAAGGATTTTCGAGCAGAGACATGTTCTCATCTCAGTTTCCCTGAAAGCTGGGCGCCGCTCTCGCTCCGCGGCGGCGCCGCCGCGGAGCGAAATGGCGCGACCTCCCCGTCTTGCGCGTGATCACGCACGCGAACCTAAATCCCGGCTTCCGTGATCGGTTCGAGCATCACGTCGTCCAGGTACACTTTCGTTCCCAGGTAGCCGCGGATGCCGATTCTCACGGCGGTGGAGCCGGGCGCCAGGGTGATCTCGGTGCTGGCCTTCTCCCACTTTCCAGTGCCCATCGGCTCGTGGCCGCGGTAGTCGAAGACGACGTTATCCTTCCCATACACGGCGAAATACAGGTAGACGGCCGGCTTGTCGCTCTTGTCCGCTTTGTACCAATAGCTGAAGCGGTAGCGCGTGGCCTTCGCAAGGTCCACCGCGAAGCTCGGGCCGGTCTGATCAACGTATTCGCGGCCCCGGTCCATGTACTTGCCGCTCAGCTCGGGGGTATATTTGAACGCCGTCAAGTCGTACTTGAGGCACAACTTCCCGCCGGCGGGGTTCTCGTCGGTGGTGGTGAACATCGCCGCAGGCGCGTCAGCCGGCCACCGCACCCAGCCGTCGGGGATGCCGGTCGCGCCGGTCACTTCGAACCCGCCGTTCGGGAGCAAGCTCTGCACGTCGGCCGGCGCATTCGGCTTGTCCGGCTGTCCCTGCACGTCCGCGGCGCGCACTCCCAGGGGAAACAAAACCACGGCGCAGCCGGCGGCAAAAAGACCCAGAAGCTTTCGCATCGCACGCCCTCCTCTAAAGAAGTCCCCTCAATTCGGACCCGGTTTCTACCGTTCAGTGACGGTGAACGCCGTTGTGCTCTTCACTCCGCTCACAACCTCCTCAGCCTCCGCCGTCCACTGCCCGGCCGGTTCGTCCAGGGCCAGTTGAAGGAGGCATTCTCCCGTCCCGGACGGCAAGGTCACATTCCGCGTGTAGGGCTCGTACTCCCGGCCGGAGGGGCTCAGGATTCGGACCCGCGCGAAGTGCTTCTCTTTGGCGTTCGCCTCGCACTGGACGGAGAGCGTCAGCGTGACTTTCGCGCCCCGAGCGTACGCGGGCTTATCGGCCTTGATGGCAATGGAGTCGATCTTGTACGGCAGCGCGGCCAGCAGGGAATTGCCGACGACGTCCAGGTCCACCTGGGCCTGGCCGACCTTCCCCAGATATTGCTGGGTCAGCACATTATACACGTGCGAATTTCCCTGGAACTGGAAGCGCGCCCCCTTGTTCTGGGGAACCAGGTGCTGCTCGTCGATGAGCGCGTAGAGCGTATCGTTATAGCGCACCGTGCCCAGGTAGCGGACATTTCCATCCACCATGCTGTACTTCGCCAGGAGCGGGACGGCCCTGTCGTTGTCCGCGCCTTCGGTCACCTTGAGCGCCGGCTGCACGTCGGCGCGGGCCACTTCATCGAGGAGGAGCTTCTCAACGGCCTCCGTGACCGCAAGGTTGGGGGCGGACTGCATGCAGTTCTCCCGCGCGGCGCCGTACACCTGGAAGAGGTCTCCGTTGATCAGGACCGCGCGCCCCTTGCCGAAGTAATTGACCGTCAGCGCGGGCTGGTTCGACGGGGAAACCGTGCCGCACGCTTTGGCGGTGGTGAGTTTGAGCCCCTTGCAGAACGTGCTGACCTTCTGGGCGGGAAGCAGCAGCTCGCCTCCGCCGCTCACGTCCATCCGCTCCACGCCGATCTTGATGGCGGAGGAATCCACGCCGAAAATATCATCCGCCGCGCTCGCCTTGCGCCGCTTGCAGTGGCCGTCATAGAGGCCGGGCATCAGGTCGGCGATGACCGTTCCTCCCCCCTGGACGAACTGCCGCACGCCCTGGATTTCCTCGTCGCTCATGGCCAGGGAGAAGGGCAGCACCAGCACGCGATCCCCCGACGCCGGCCACGCGGGCTGACCCAATTGCTCGTAGCTGAGGAAGTGCCAGGGCAGCCCGCACTCGGTCAGCAGGTAGCGCGCCCCCTCGCGCGAATTCTCATGGACGCCCGCCATGCCGTTGATGAAGGCCAGGTGTATCGAGGCCTGGGAATAGAGCAGGGCCACCTTGCCCGGATCGGGACGGGCGGCCATCAGCATCCGGCCGGTCCCCCGGGCGAGGAATCCGAACGTTTTGGCGCTGTCCTGGGCGCTCGGCGTCAGAGAAGTGTCCGGGTTCAGAACCATGCGCGAGTTGAACAGGTCCAGGCCGGAGGCCCCCTCGAACATGGCCATCCAGGTTCGGAAATCGTTGTAGAAGGCCGGCGAGTCGTAGCCGATGAAGCCGTGGTACTTCAGGTCGGGATTGAAGGAGCGCATCAACTGCATCTGCGAGCTGTTCTCGTACGCGAGGCCACCCGTCCAGACCTTGGAGAGACGCCAGAAATCGAGCGTATTGGAGTCGGCCTTGAACGCCCCGCTCGTTCCCGCGCGATAGGAGGGGAATATCTCGGTGGCCGCCTCGGAAGCGACCTGATAGTCCTCCGCCACGCTGTCGGTCATGAACCAGTGCCGGTCCGACCAGGGGGCGAAGTTCCTGGAGGGCCGTTTCCGCAGGTCGTCCAGGTTGATGAACTGGACTTCGTCCCAGTTCTTGAATTCGGTTTCCCACTCCTGGTTCAACGCCTCCAGCGTGCCGTAGCTCTTCTGGAGCCATTTTCGGAAGGCGGCCAGGATGAGATCGGAGCTGCTCTCTTCGATGCACAACTCATCCGCGTTGACGTACAGGAGCGCCCCGTACCGGACCGCCACGGACTTCAGGCCCCGAACGGTGCCGACGATCTGCGCCCGCTGGTCCGGCGCGTGGCCCGCCAGCGTCCACGGCGCGTACTTCAGCATCAGATACATGTTCTCGTCCGCCATGGCGCTGGTCCAGGCCTTCGATTCCTGTTCGCACCAGAGCCCCAGGACCGCCCCGATCCGCGCCGCACCCACGCCCCGCATGTCGTTCCTCATGAGGTACGATCGCTGGCCCAGCCAGACGGAGGTCAGCCAGGTGCTGTTGACGATGTCATCCCAATGGTAAGGCCTCCGGTAAATCAGCCGCCGGGTTTCCGAGGCAATGACGTTCCCGGCGGACCGCACCTCGGCGCTCAGGTACATCCGGGCGTGGTCCATGGGGGGAATGGGAAGGGAGAAGTCCGCCGTGGCCATGTCCGCGTCGAGTTTCCGCCGGGTCACGCCGATCAATCGCCGGTATCCGTCGCGCAGACTCACCGTCAATTCCATCTCGGCATCGGGGTGGCCGGCGAGTTTCACGGCGCCGTTCACCGTTCCCCCTTCGTCATAGAATTCCTTGTCCGTCTGAATCTCGGCGATCTCCGCATCCGCCTTCACCTGAACGGCGACGCTGTGCCAGTCCAGCGTCTCCCCCTTGGCGTTCTGCAGGAACACGTCCACAAAAGCCAGCCCGGCCGGCACGGCGCCCTTGATGGGCGTGCTCGCGGCGAACGGTCCGGCGGTTTCATTCAGGATGGAGAGCTCTTTCCGCCAGACGCGGATGGCCAGACGTTCCCCCCCGGCGGGAGCGCCCGCCAGCGCAACGCCGACCTTGCCCTGCCCCTTCGAGAGATCCCCTTCCACCTTCACCTCGGCGATGGTCACCTCCGGCATTCTCCCGGCGGCCCACCGGCCGGCCTTCGCCAGGAGGGAGAAGTAGTATTCCCAGTACGCATAGTCGTAGCGATCCGGCGGTTCCACCATCGGCGTCAATCCCGAGGTGCGCTCCCGGTCGTCGAGGTAACTGCTCCCCACGAAATAGGTCAGGAGGCAGACGCGCCCCTTGCCGTAGGTTGACGTGGCGATCAGCGGCTGCGCATTCCCGAATTTGGCCAGAACCGTCCCAGTGCATTCGCTGTAGCGTCTGTACCCTGTCGGCGGCAGCGTCTCGAACGGGATGCCCCGCACGATGGGGTCATCCTTCTCCTTCGCCCAGGGCGAGCCGCTGAAAGTGTATTCCCCGGGCGATCCTATGGCCAACATCTGCCCGACCGCCGGGTCGCTCCAGCCCGCCGGCGCGATGGCGACCAGGCCGGCCCCGTTCCGCACGAGCGTCTTCACCCGCTCCGTGGCCGCCGCGTCGAAGAATTTCCAGAGCGGCCCGCTGACGATGAGAAGGTCGTACTCTTTCTGGAGAAGCTGCGCCAGGTTTTGCTTCATCATCTCGCGGGTCAGGCTCATCGCGTACCCGTCGCCGATTTCCCAGTCCACGTCTTTTCCGCCCGCGATCAGAAAGGTGGTCGACACGTCCAGGTCGACGCGCTCCATCAGTTCGATCACCTCGCGCCCGGCGCCGCCCCCGTCCACCAGGCAAAGCGTCCGTATCTTTCCGCCGGCCATCGGCTTCGCCCACGTCAAATGCGGCGTTACGACCGCTTCGGAAAGAAAGGCCAGACTATGCAGCGGCTTGGGCTGCTCGGCATAACCGCACTTGGCCGTCAGCAGAATTCCGACCAGAAGCAGCCCGGTGAAAAGCTTCATCTTATCTCCTCCGCCTGTCGTTCCATCGCGGCGGCGATGCCCGGCGCCAGGGCATTCCCGGCATCGGTCAGCCCGCGCATGGGAATCAGGTAAACCGAGGCCGCAAGCTGCGAGCCGGCCTTGATGGATACCGGCTTGAATCGCCAGGCGACCGACGAGGCCCCCTCGCCCGCCGCGACGTGAAAGCGCTCCAAATCAGGGCTGCCGAACGCCAGGCCCAAACCGACGCCGCCGGCCGGGCCGGGTTGCACCGCGAGCCACGGCTTCGCCGGCGTCACGGACATCTCGCGCGGTCCGGCTGAGGCGGCGGCCCAGGCCTGAACCCCTCCCTCCGCGGGCAGGAAGCACTTCGGCGCAACGCTCTTGCCCGCCATCGTGCAGCGGAAGCAGTACTCCAGCGTGACCGGGTTCACCGCTCCCGCGTCGTTCTCGATCCGGTAATCCACGCGAACGCGCGCATCGCCCCGCTTGAGCACGTAGGTCTTGTGAATCGTGATGTATTGCGCCGGGCCGGTCGCGCCCTTGCGCCAGACATGAACGGAGGATTCGTCCGCGTCCCCCTCGGGTATCTCATACGAATAGGCCGACGCGCTCCAGTCGCCGGGGTCAGTTTGGCCGGCCGCAAAGTCGAGGAAGAGTTTCCCGCTGACCGTCGAAGGAGCGCGGGCGTCGGAGGGGCCGGTTTGCCTCAGCATAATCTCGGACAGGCTGCCGCCAAGCCGGGGGGTGACAGTCAGGCTCACCAGACCGTTCTCGAGAACCAGCTCCGTCTGCGCCCCTGCGCGCCGCTCCGTCACCTGTACGCCATCCGCCGCCGACGGGGCCGCCAACCCCTGCCCCGCCGACACGATCAGCGCGGCCGCGATGGCCAGCCAGCCGTGCGCCTTTCGACCCGCTCGCGGTTCACCCATGGACTCTCGCCTTTGAGACGGTCCGGCAGGGACCGTCAATATACACTGTTTTCCCACGCGATCCGATAAGCCAGTTCCACTCGCTCCAGCGGCGTATCTTCCTGAACGGAATGGGAGGTGCAGAAGATATAGCCGCCGTTCGGTTTGAGCGTTTCCATCTTTTCCAGCACCTCGGCGCGGATTTCCTCATCCGTCCCGCGCGGCAGCGTGTGCGTGACGTCGAGCCCGCCGTAGAGGCAGAGCCGGTCGCCGAACTCCTTCTTCACTTTCCGCTGGTCCATCCCCGCGGAAGTCTGCAGAGGATGGAGGATGTTGATCCCCATCTCGACGATTCCCGGAAGGATGTCATAGATGTACCCGTCGCTGTGCAGCGAAACCGGCGTGTCGAGCTTCCGGGCGGTGGATACAATGATCTTCTCCGCGGGGTAAATCAGATCCCGCCAATCCCTGGGGCTGAACATGAGCGCGCGCGTGCTGCCCCAGTCGTCGGAGATTTCCACCACGTCCACCCCCAGGCCGATGATCCGGCGCGCCACCTCGGCGCTCCATTCCCCCGCCCGCTGAAACAGCCTTTTCATCTCATCCCGGTCCGTGGCCATGCACTCGAACATCGCCTCAATCCCCATGAGTCCCTGGATGGTCTCCCCAACGCCCCAGACATGCCCGAAGACGGCCTTTCCCTTCCCATGGTACTTCGCCACCGCTTCTTCAACCGAAGAGCTGGAATGCGCGTGAGGGGCATAGACGCGGGCATCGGCGGGGTCGGGAAACTCGAGGTGGCTGAGTTTCTCCAGCGAGAAACGCACCCGCTCATCCGGCCGGCGCGCAAACAGGTCGCGCAGCGCATGGGTGTACCCGGTGTAAATGTCCGTGTGCATGGCATCATAGAATGCGTCCAGGCTCCCGTACTTCCGGACGCAGGCTTTCTCCACGTCGGGACGATAGATCCAGACATTCAACGGCACGCGGTCCGCCGCCTCGTGGCGGATCGTTTTCATAACGCGGTCGCGACTGTTCATGGAAAACACCTCATCCATTCAAGAACCGTACTCGGCGGGGGAGACGGAAATCACTCGATGCGTTTGAATCGCCTCGATCGCCTTGAGGCACAGCACGGCGGAGCGCATCGCGCTGACCGCGCCGTTCGGAACCGGCGTCCCGGTCAGGAGCGCGTCGGCCAGAAGCTTGAGCTCCACGGCGTGTCCCTTGTCCACTTCCGGCAGGGTCGTCTCTTCCTTCGTCGCACCGACGCACGAGATCATCTTCTGGAAGTTCTCGATGGTGACCGCCATATTGCCGCAGTATATCTCCGTCCATTCCTTCGGCGCCTGGCTGTTGCCGACGCTGGGGATGCACATGGTCGCCACCGATCCATTGTCGAATGCCACGGTGATGAGCGCCGTGTCGGGCGTCGTCACCTTGCCGCTCTTCGTGAAGATTCCCCCTTCGGCGCTCACCCTCACCGGTTCCGCGCCGGTCAGGGCGCAGAACATGTCGAAGATGTGACAGCCTTCGGAAATAATCCGCCCGCCGCCCTCCTTCTCGTCGAGTATCCAGTGGAACTCATTCGCCTGGAAGTAGCTTTGAATGCGATGGTAGATCACCGCGGGGCGCTTCTGCTGCGCGATCAGCGCCTTGCCTTTGCAGACCAGCGGCGCAAGCGCCCGGTTGTAGCCGATGCAATACTGGACGCCGTTCTTTCGGACCGCCCGCAGCACCTCCGAGCACTCCTGAAGCGTCAGGCCCATCGGCTTCTCGCACAGAATATTCTTGCGAGCCTCCGCCGCCCGGATGGCCATCCCGGCATGCTTGTTGTGCCGGGTCGTCAGCACGACCAGGTCCACTTCAGGGTCGGAAAGCGCCTTGTCGAAGTCGGTCGTGGCGTAGGCCGCCCCATACTCCTTCGCGACCCCCTTCGCGGCGTTCTCGTCAAGGTCCACCGCCGCATGAATTCGGTACCTTCCCTCCTTCAGCATATTGGGCAGGTGAACTGCCTTCACAAAGGCGCCGCAGCCGACGATAGCCGTAGAAACCTGTGACTTGCCGACCATCTTATTCACATCCTTTCATCCAACAGGCGGAAACACCGGCAATGCCGGAAGTCCCTGGCAATTATTACATTATCGTTCTGTACGAATCGTTCAGTATAGGCCATATTATACCGATCTTTTGCGTTCTGTCAACTCACCCAATTTCGCCAGCCGGCATGGCGAAAAGAAGGACGCGCCTGCCAATCCCGCCATTCTGCGTCTGGCTTGATAGTACTAGATTTGCTCTATTGAAATCATCGTCATTCAATGAGCCGTCCCGCCGTTCGACGTTGCTCACGGCCCTGAGTTTATCGAAGGGTAGGGACGGCAAGATAATAGCCCGGCACTTCAGTGCCGGGAACCGGCAGGCGCCCCCACCCCCTTCCCCTCCCCCACATGGTTGTGGGGGAGGGGAGAAAGGGGAGAGGGTTCCTCCCATACCCGCCAGTGAACTGGCGGGCTATTTTCATTCTGTCCCTACCCTTCGATAAACTCAGGGCCATGAGCGAAGTCGAATGGCGGGACGAACAACTTACGGCGATGGTCTTGACAGAGCATGCTCGATTCTACGTCACTTTCCAGTGCCCAACATGCACTTACACAGGTCATTCGCCTCATTGACTGGGTGGACTCTGCTGGTAACATGTTATGAAGGGCCGGTGGGGACACAATACTTTCCAAAGGAAAGTTTTGTGTCCCCACCTCGACCACGGGAAGAATGACGCGCTGGCACGATGGTTTCAACAGAGCAACAGGGTTTGAGAGCGGCGCAGGGCCCGGGGAGCGGAGAAAGGGCAGCCTGGCCGGGGCGGGGGAAGATGCGCGGGGAAAGAATACATCTTGCACTGTCTGCGCTTGCGGCCGGCGCGGCCATATCCACTCTCGTTTTCACCGGCTGCGGCCGGAAACCGCCGCCTGCGCCCCCAGCGCCGCCCGAGGTGCTTGTGGCTCCCGTGGAGCAGCGCGACGTGCCGATCATCAGCGAGTGGACCGGCTCCCTCGCCGGTTCCGTCGACGCGCAAATCCGCGCGCAGGTCTCCGGCTACCTGATGACCCAGGCGTACCGGGAAGGCTCGAAAGTCAAGCAGGGGGAACTGCTTTTCGAGATTGACCCGCGCCCCTTCCAGGCCGTGCTCGCCCAGGCGGAGGCGCAAAGGGGCAAGACGGAGTTGGATGTGAAACGCCTGACCCCCCTGGCGAAGGAGCAGGCGGTCAGCCAGGAGGAATTGGACGACGCCGTCCAGGCCGATAAAGCGAACCAGGCGGCCGTCGACGCGGCGCGGCTGAACCTGGGATTCACGAAAATCACCTCCCCCATCGAAGGCATCGCCGGCATCGCCACGGCGGACGTGGGGGACCTGGTCGGCCCCACGACGGGAGACTTGACCGCCGTTTCCACCGTGGACCCGATCAAGGCCTACTTCACGGTCAGCGAGCAGGAGTACCTGGGCTGCCCGGAGTGCTTCGCCTGCGAGGGCGCCTGCCCCGCAAAAGGCAACGTGAACGGCCTCGAACTGATCCTGGCCGACGGCTCGGTCTACCCCCGGAAGGGCACGCTCTACCTGGCCGACCGCCAGGTGGACCCGAGGACCGGAACGCTCAAGGTCGCGGCGCTCTTCCCCAACCCGAACGCCTTGCTGCGCCCCGGCCAGTTCGCGCGGGTGCGCGCGGTCACACGCACCCAGCGCGGCGCGTTGCTGGTCCCGCAGCGCGCCGTGACGGAATTGCAGGGCAACTACCAGGTCGCCATCGTCGGTGCGGACGACACGGTGGCCATCCGCCCGGTCGCCGTCGGCGAGCGGATCGGATCGGCCTGGATCATCCGCCAGGGAGTGCAGGCGGGCGAGCGCGTGGTCGTGGAAGGAATTCAAAAGGCGCGCCAGGGCGCGAAAGTCACCCCCAAACCTTACGCGCCGGACAAGCCGTCCGCCGCGCCTAAACCATAGGGGCCGACAGCGGTGGCCAAATTCTTCATCGCCCATCCGGTCGTGGCCATGGTGATTGCGATCCTCATGGCGCTCATCGGGGCCGTTGCCTTCTTCCGGCTGCCCGTCGCGCAATTCCCTGAGATCGTCCCGCCCGAAGTCGTCCTCATCGCCAACTACCCCGGCGCCGACGCGGAGACGGTGGAGCAGTCCGTCGCCACCCCCATCGAGCAGCAGATGTCCGGCGTGGACAACATGAACTACATGTACTCGGTCAACACGAACAACGGCTCGCTGCGGATGACCGTGAGCTTCGACGTGCAGACCGACCCGAACCTGAACCTCATCCTCGCCCAGATGCGCGAGACCCAGGCGAACTCGCAACTTCCCGTCGACGTGGTCAACCAGGGCGTGGTGGTGCAGAAGGCGCGCTCCTCGCCGATGATGCTGCTGGCGCTCTACTCCCCCAAGGGGACCTACGACGGCATCTTCCTGGCCAACTACGCCTACATCAACATCAACGACCAGCTCACGCGCGTGCCCGGCGTCGCCAACGTGCTGGTCTTCGGCGCCGGGCAGTACGCCATGCGCCTCTGGGTGAAGCCGGACCGGCTGGCGCAACTCAGTCTGACGGTGCCGGACATCGTCCAGGCGATCCAGAGCCAGAACACCGTGAACCCGGCCGGCCAGATCGGCGCGGAGCCGGTCCCGCCGGGGCAGGAGTTCACCTACGCCGTGCGCGCCCAGGGACGCCTCCTGACCCCCGAGGAGTTCGGCCAGATCGTCCTGCGCGCCAACCCGGACGGCTCCCTCGTGCGCGTCGGGGATGTGGCGCGCATCGAGTTGGGCGCGCAGTCGTACAACATCAAGGGGCGGCTGAACGGCGAGCCCTCCGCGATCATCGCCCTTTATCAGACCCCCGGCACGAACGCCCTCGAAGCGGCGAACGGCGTCAAGAAGCGGATGGAGGAACTGAAGGAGCGCTTCCCGCAGGACCTGGATTACATCGTGTCGCTGGATACCACGCGTGCCGTCAGCGCGGGGATGCGCGAGATACTCAAGACGCTCCTCCAGGCCCTCCTGCTGGTCATCCTGGTGGTCTTCATCTTCCTGCAGGGATGGCGCGCCACGCTGATCCCCCTGCTGGCCGTGCCGGTCTCGCTCATCGGCACGTTCGTCTTCTTTCCCATGTTCGGCTTCTCCGTCAACACCCTTTCGCTGTTCGGCCTGGTGCTGGCGATCGGGCTGGTGGTGGACGACGCGATTGTCGTGGTCGAGTGCGTGGAGCGCCATATTGAGGAGGGGATGTCCCCCCACGACGCGACGGTGCAGGCGATGGAGGAGGTCTCCGGCCCGGTCATCGCCATCGCCGCCGTGCTTGCTTCGGTCTTCATCCCGGCGGCGTTCATCCCCGGCATCACCGGGCGGCTGTACCAGCAATTCGCGCTCACCATCGCCATCTCGGTGATCCTCTCGGCGTTCAACGCCCTCTCGCTCAGCCCGGCGCTCGCGTCGCTGCTCCTTCGGCCCCGCAAGGAGCGCCGCGGCCCGATCGCGGCGTTCTTCCGCTGGTTCAACAACGCGTTCGGCGGCGCGCGGCAGGGGTACGTGGGAGCCTGCCGACACCTGATCCATAAGAGCGCGTTCAGCCTGATACTGCTGGCGGCCGTCGCGGCGACGGCCCTGCTGGTGGGGGCGAAGCTGCCCTCCAGCTTCCTGCCCGAAGAGGACCAGGGGTACGTCTACGCGGCGGTGCAGTTGCCGAACGCGGCCTCGCTCCAGCGGACGGATCAGACCTGCAAGAAGGTCGAGGAGATTCTCAAGCACACCCCCGGCGTGGCGCGATACACCACCGTCGTCGGCTTCAGCCTGCTCAGCCTGGCGCAGACGACCTACAACGGCTTCTTCTTCATCACGCTGGAGGACTGGGACAAGCGGCGAAAGCCGGAGGAGCAACTGGACGCCATCAAGGCGCACCTGAACCGGGAGATGGCCAAAATTCCGGAGTGCGCCGGCTTTGCCTTCTCTCCCCCGGCGATCCCGGGGGTCGGCACCTCCGGCGGCTTCACCTTCATTCTTCAGGACCGCGCGGGGAAGGATATCGCGTTTCTCGATGAGAATGTGAAGGCGTTCCTGGCCGCCGCGCGCGCCCGGCCGGAGCTCTCCAACCTGAGCACCACCTTCCTCCCCACCGTGCCCCAGGTGTACGTGAATGTGGACCGCGACAAGGTCCTCAAGCAGGGCGTGCCGCTGAGCGACGTATACCGGACGCTCCAGACCTTCATGGGAGGGCTCTTCGTCAACTACTTCAACCGCTTCGGGCGGCAGTGGCAGGTGTACGTCCAGGCCGAAGGGGACTACCGCACGCGCGCCGAGAACCTCGGCCAGTTCTACGTGCGCAACGACAAAGGCGACGCCGTCCCGCTCAGCGCGCTCACCTGCATCGAGTCGCATGCCGGCCCGGAGTTCACCCTGCGCTACAACCTCTACCGTTGCGCGCAGATCAACGGCAGCGCGTCGCCCGGGTACAGCTCCGCGCAGGCGATGGCGGCGCTGGAGGAGGTGTTCGCGCAGACCATGCCGCGCGAGATGGGATTCAATTACCTCGGCATGTCCTTCCAGGAGAAGAAGGCGCAGGAGGGGGTGCCGCCCGTTGCGGTCTTCGCACTCTCGCTGCTCTTCGTATTCCTCATCCTCACTGCGCTTTACGAAAGCTGGTCGCTCCCCTTCAGCGTCCTGCTGACCACCCCCGTCGCCGCCTTCGGCGCGGTGGCGGCGCTGGCGGCGCGCCACCTGGAGAACAACGTCTTCGCGCAGATCGGCATGGTGATGCTCATCGGCCTGGCCGCGAAGAACGCCATCCTCATCGTGGAGTTCTCCAAGAAACAGTATGAGCAGGGGCGGCCGCTAGAGGAGGCGGCGCTGGAGGGGGCGCGTCTGCGTCTGCGCCCGATCCTGATGACCAGCTTCGCCTTCGTTTTGGGCTGCATCCCCCTCTGGCTGGCGCACGGCTCCGGCGCAGCGGCGCGCGAGGTGATGGGCACCTGCGTCATCGGCGGCATGCTCGCCGCGAGCCTCCTGGCCATCTTCCTCATCCCCGTCATGTTCCACGTGGTCGAACGCCTGCGCGGCGCCAAAGACGCGGCGAAGGAGAACGGGAAACCGAAATGAAACGCGGCTATCTTCTGCTGATTCTTCTGGCCTTGCTCTCCGGCTGCGCCGTGGGGCCCGACTACAAGCGCCCCGCCGTGAAGCTGCCGGAGAACTTCCGCGCCGCCCCCGCCGAAGCGACCGCCGCCTCCCTAGCCGACGCCCCCTGGTGGGACGTCTACCGGGATGACACGCTGAAATACCTGATCCGCGTCGCCCTGGAAAAGAACTACGACCTGCGCGTCGCGGCGACGCGCGTCGAGCAGGCGCGCGCCGTCGTGGCCGAGGCACAGTCGATGTTCCTTCCCGCCCTCGACTACGACGGGCTCGGAAGCACCGGCCGGAACGAACAGTACGGGCGGGCTGTGCGGAACCGCGGGCGCAGAACCACCGAAGCGATCTCCTCCGTCAGCGCAGCCTGGGAAGTGGATATGTGGGGGCGCATCCGGCGGCTCAACGAGGCGGATCAGGCGCAGTTCTTCGCCACCGAGGAGGCGCGGCGCGGCGTCGCGCTCTCGCTGCTGAGCGAGGTCGCCACCGCCTACTTCCAGTTGCTGGAGCTGGACGCGGAGCTGGAAATTGCGCGGCGCACGGCCGACTCCTTCCAGGCCAGTCTCAAGATATTTCGTCAGCGGCTGAACGGGGGCGTCGCGTCGAAACTGGAGACCTCCCGCGCCGAAGCGGCGCTCGCCGCGACCGCCGCCACCATTCCCGGGCTGGAGCGCCAGATCGCCGCGACGGAGAACCAGATCAGCATCCTCCTGGGCCGCGCGCCGGCGGCCATTCCGCGCAGCACCACGCTCCTGGAGCAAACGATGCCGCCGGAGGTCCCCGCCGGCCTGCCCAGCGCGCTGCTGGAACACCGTCCCGATATCCGCCAGGCGGAGCAACTGCTGCGCGCCGCCAACGCGGAGATCGGCGTGGCCATCGCCGAATTCCTGCCGCATATCGAACTGACCGGCACGCGCGGGCGGATGAGTCCCGATTTCCTGACCCTCAACGGCGCCACCCAGACCTGGGCGACCACCGGAGACGTCTCCGGCCCGCTCTTCCGCGGCGGCGCGCTGGTCGCAGGATACAAGGGGGCCAAGGCCGCGCGCCAGCAGGCCAGGCTGCAATACAGGCAAACGATCCTGAACGCGCTGCAGGAAGTCGCCGACGCGCTCTGCGCGCGGGACAAGTACGAAGAGATGCGCGTCCAACTCGCGCTCTCCGTCGTCGCCTACCGCGAATCGGTCAAGGTCTCTTCGCAACGGTACGTCGCCGGGCGCGCCAGCTACTACGAAGTGCTGGAAGCGCAGCAGGAACTCTTCCCCGCGGAAATTGCGCTGGCCCGAACGCAACTCAACCAGTTGCTGGCCATCGTGCAGCTCTACAAGGCCCTGGGCGGCGGCTGGCCAGCGGATGAAAAGATCGCGGTCAAACCGGCCAGGGACCGTTGACAGCCTCTCCTGCGCGCGCGAGCCACGGCCCAAATTTTTCCCGTCGGCGGGCTTGCTTGGGTTCACAACAGGGGTAGAATTGACTCCATGCGGTTCAGGGTGTTCCTGGGCCCGTTCGTCCCGGTGTGTTATGGAATGGGAGGAGACTCATGCGAAACCTGCTATGCCTCATCGCCGTCGCCGCGTTCGTTCTCGCAACGGGCTGCACCTCGACACGGGTGGCCAAGGATTTCAGCGGGCTGCAGCTTCCCGAAGGCTCCCCCAAGGCGCACGTCAACACGTCGAACATCGCCATCCATCTGCTTTTCTCCACGCCGCTCTGGGGCGATTCAACTCTCCCGGCGGTGGTGAAGGACTGCACGGCGGCGGCGAAAGCGGAGGGGGCATCTCACATTCGGCTCGTCCAGTCCGACGTGACGACGTACTGGTGGATTCTCCCCCCGATCACCTTCATCGTGCAGCCTGTGACGGCGAATGCCGCAGGGGATGCGTATTGACGGTTGACGCCCTGGCGGCTTGTCGTGGATGACCTGAGGCGGACGGGATGAGGCAATCCCGTCCGCCTCAGGCGTTTGATGCAGGGCAAACGCGTTTAAGTAATGACGCGTCATTGGCATGCCCTGGCCGCGACAGCGTCTATGGAGTGCGCCGCCATAGGCGGCGCTTTGGCTGCGCCAGGGGCGAGGGTCCGAACCGACAGGCCCACCCCATGATCAAGTCTCCACCAAGACAAAGCGGCGTCGTTGCCGCCGCAGTCCATAAGCGGCCTCGTTCCGCGCCATCATGCCG
>CAIUPP010000031.1 GCA_903901045.1 uncultured Planctomycetota bacterium | reverse complement strand
GTGCGTACGACTTGCCCCCACGACTCGCTTCGCTCGCCGTGGGCTAGAATCAGGCGGCCGCTTCGCGGCCTGACAAGCGAAACAGGATGATCTCAACAGAGTAATGGGTATCCTCCTGGGGGAGCGTTAATGCCTCGGTGATGGGGGGGTTGACATTGTTCCATTTCAGTGGTATACCAGTACACAAATCGGCCCCTGATATGGGAGTGGTTCATTCGGCGCGACGAAGGCCGAAACAGTGGAAAAGTACTGTGCGCGCGTGTTGTCCGCCGTTTTTTTGCTTGACTTTTTTCGGCGAATATGGCTTGATATACAATGTGGCATGGTGGTCGCCCAGTAGACCACATCCGGCTTACGCTGTCCGTTCATTCCGGAGGGAAGTGGCGGGAAACCATGCGGGCATGGCATGATGGACGTCAGCCGTACAGGCCGCTGGACCGGGTGAGTGCGAGTGGCGCGTTTCAATTGAAAGGAAGGGCAAACGTATGCGCAATGTAAGAAGCATGATGAACGCTTTTACGTTGATCGAGCTGCTAGTCGTGATCGCCATCATCGCGATTCTGGCCGGGATGCTCTTGCCCGCGCTGGCCGCCGCGCGCGAAAAAGCGCGCCGCACGGCATGTCTCAGCAACCTGAGCCAGATGTCCAGGGCGATGGAAAGCTACTGCAGCGACTACGGCCAATACTTCCCGTCGTGGGGGGAGTACGGTAACTGGGCGCCCGGGCCGACCTACAGCAGCAACATCGCTTGGGTGACTAAGGGGACGGGGCTGGCCACCGACAAGAACGGCGCGCAGGTGCGGGCAGCGAACGGATCAGTTGCATCCGATAATCACGGGTTTGAGCTTCCCATCGTTTACTTCCGCACGATCTACTGCGGCGCCTCGGGCGCTACGGGCGCGGGCGGCATCCTGGCGGCGGGCGGATTCAATCAGACGCCCATCGGGCTGGGCTATTTGCTCGATTCGGGTTACCTGGGCGACGCCCGGCTGTTCTTCTGCCCCTCCGCCGGCGACAACATGCCCGCCGATCAATGGGACTACAACAACCCCTCCCTCGTGGCGAACGCCATCACCAAGTTGGGTGAGCTTAAGAAAGCCGGCGGATTCGACGCATGGACGCTCACCCATGGCAATTTTGTCGGCAGGACCGTGTGGTCGGTGGAAATATCGTTCCTCGCCACGGAGAGCAATTACAACTACCGGAACGTCCCCTGCGGGCTGGGCATGAGCACCGGCACTCCTTCGGTCGCCACTCTGATCAGCAAAGGCGGCGCGAGAATGCGGTATGTAAGGCCCGATCAGATTGTGAAGCCTGGCGAGCCGGTCTTCAAGACGCAGAAGCAACTCGGCGGCCGCGCGCTGGTCTCCGACTCCTTCTCCAGGACGAGCATTTGGGGCAATACGGCCCCCTACAATACTTATGGCACGGCGGTCGGGGTCGGAATGGCGCACTATGTCGGCAAGGGCTACTATGCGCACCGCGACGGATACAATGTCCTGAATGGCGATTGGAGCGCCAAGTGGTACGGCGACCCGCAACAGCAGATTACCTACTGGCCGACTTACTACTACGCCTCCGCGACATACGCCAATTACACAACTTTCATCGGATCGCCCCAGGTCAACTGCGTGTATGACTGGACTGACCCGACGGTGCTGACCTCGGGATGGCCGGTCGCAGGGGCGACGTATTCCTCCAGCGTGGGCATTTGGCACCTGTTTGACGTAAGCGCCGGCATAGATGTCGGCGTCACGAACTGACCGTTCGGATTACGACTGCGGACGGATCGGCCGGAAGAGACACTTGAGCAGCATGGGCGTCCGCTTCCACCCGGGGGCGGACGCCCGCTCTTTACATGACACGAAAGTCCACACACAGAGGAGAGCAAGATGAGCAAGTGGGGAACGGTTCTCGGCTTCCTGCTCCTGGGTTTCCTGGCGAACCCGCTGCGCGCGCAGCCCGCCCCCGTGCTCTCGTACGACTTCGACGCGGGTGCGGGGCTGACCGTCGCCGATAAGAGCGGCAACGGCCTGGTCGGCCAGCTGCATGGAACCCGCTGGATGAAGCGGGAAAAGGGCTTCGCTCTCTTGCTCGACGGAAAGGCCGACTACGTCGGCTGCGGCGACGATGCCAAGCTCCAACTGCCCGGCCCGCTGACGATCTCGATCTGGATTTACGAACAGGAAGACATTAAGGATCGGCAGCAGTATTTCGTCACGAAGTTCGGCTGGAACCTTCGCGTCGCCCCCGGCGGCGTGATCATATTCGAAACGCGCGGCGATGGCAAGAACACCTGGACGAATCTGCCGTCCAAAGGGCGGATCCAGCCCGGCCGCTGGTACCACGTGGCGGCGGTGTATGACCCGGCGACGCTGAAGGAATCTCTTTACCTCGACGGCGTTCTGGACGCCGAGCGCACCCGCACGGAAGGCAAGGCGATCAATAACATTAAGGGCCTCGGCTTGGAGATCGGCCGGTATGGGTACGCCGAGGGGCAGTATTTCAAGGGGATGGTGGACGATTTTTCCCTTTACGCGCAGGCCTTGTCCGCGCAGGACATTGCCGCGCTCTATGCGCTGGGCGCGGAGCGGCGATTTGAGAAATCCATTCCCCCGGTCGTCATCCATTACCGCCCGCTCCCGCATTTCATCGGAGAGAACCTGGTCGTCAATCTCGAATTCGACGGCATCGACAAGCTGGACTTCAAACCG
Organism: uncultured Planctomycetota bacterium; assembly: GCA_903901045.1. GTDB lineage: Bacteria > Planctomycetota > Brocadiia > CAIUPP01 > CAIUPP01 > CAIUPP01. Next base: position 36,311 of record CAIUPP010000031.1, on the reverse strand, counting down.
TCGGTGGAGATTGCCGTGCGGCGCGCAGGCGAAGAGAAGCCCCTCCGCACGATTGCGTTTGACGCGCTCGCGGACGCCAAGAAGCTGGATGCTGTGTTCCCGGCCTCCGACATGGCCCCGGGGGACTATGAGTTGCGCGCCGCGATCCTCGGGCGGGACAAGACGCCGCTGGTCGCCGAGCCCTTCGCAATCCGCCGGCCGATGAAGTACATCGGGCCTTGCACGGCGCCCTCCTCCGGCCCGCTCTCTCCGGCGCCGCAGACGCTGACGCTCCAGAACGAGAGCATCCTGTGCGACATTTCCCCCGCTTCCGGGCGCGTCACGCAGATCACGTTTCGCCCCAGGAAGCTTCAGCTCCTCCAGACCAATTGCGACACGTACGTCTTCGACGGCAAGGACGGGAAGCGCGTTTCCGAGGAGAAGGACTGCGTCACCGGCTATCGCAAGAGTCCCGCCGGAGCGCCGGAAGGTTTTGAACTGGTCTGCACGAACCCGGAGCTGCCGGAGATCGAGCTGACCAAGGCGTATCGCCTGGAGAGCGACCACCTGGTCAAGGTGACCTACTTCCGCGCTCTCACGGAGAAGAGCGACGGCAAGCTAATCTTCCTCCGGTCGGACACGGCCCTGGCCCCGGATTTCTATAAGGACGGCTCCTATTATCGGCCGATGTGGGACGGGGGCAGCGGGCCGGGAAGCGGCACGTTCCCGTTCATCCCGGGGGCGAGCATCAAGGAGCGCACGGCGGTGCGGGACCTCGGCGGCGCGCTGTTCATCTACGTTCAGCCGGCCTCCCATGTCGGCTGCGCGCAGTATAAATTCAAGGTGAACGGGTACGTGGAAGGCCGCTTCACCACCTATGCCTTCGACAAGAATGAGATTGACGACGCCACGTTCCTGGTTCCCTCCGGCTGGGAGATGTATTTCACCGGCGACGTGGTGCGCAAAGGGCTGTTCCTCTCCGTCGAATCGCACTTCATGGTCTTCGACGGCGATGCGCGCGAGTTCCACCGGCGGTACAAGCTTCTTCCCGAGATCGCCAAGCTCGTGGAGAACCACGTGCCGGACTGGTACTCGAAAGTGAAGATCTGCTCCGGCGACGGTTACGCCACCCTGCCCCAGGATTACTGGTGGGTGGAGCGCACGCGCGCGCTGCTTTCCACGCTGGCGCCGAACGAGTACATCCTCTCAAGCTGGGGCTACTGGGCCATCAGCGGCGATTACCAGTTGGAACCGCCGATCTTCGCCTCCTGGAGCGGCTACGTGTGGGACCAGAAGACGACGAAGGAGGCGATCAAGAAGCAGTTGGACCGGTACAAGCAGTTCGACCCGCAGGGCCGCCTCAAGAGCATCCTCTACACCTGGCCGGCCAGCGCCTCCGACAAGTCCAAGACCTACATGGAGAAGCACCCGGAGTGGCTCCTGCGCCGGAACGACGGCAATTACCAGCAGTACGGCTCCGACGAGGTGTACAACTACCTCAAGGATGATTCCACCAAGGACCATACGGACTTCATGATCGACCAGTTCAAGACGTTCATGCCCTATTTCGAACTGGCCGGCGCCAACATGGATGGCGGCCGCGCCGAACTGGTCACCTATTTCCCCGAGAAGCGATTCCTGCATCTCTATCACCAGACGCTCTTCGTCAACGGCATCAAGCGCGCCTGCGAGGAGCAGAACCGCGTCTTCTTCACCAACGGCTCCACCATGCCCGAGTGCCAGCACGGCGGCTTCTTCGAATACGGCGGCACGCTGCAGGTCTTTGAGAAGCGCGACTGGCGGCTGCCCGCCAACGTGGCGTTTGTGTCGAAGTATGTCCAGCAGCCCACGGGTGTCGCCTGCCTGCTGACGGGGGACTGTCCGGCCGTCTCCAACCGCACGATGATGTACGGCCTCCTGCCGTTCATGCGCTCCCCCAGCTACTGCTACAACATCAGCCATCAGTTCCTCGTGATCGACCTGGCGTTCGAGGTGCGCAACAGCCAGATTGTGGACGGCGACCACATCCATCCGAACTGGTGGAACGCCGAGACGGCGACGATGGAAAGCGCGCTGCTCAAGCAGGGCGCCGGCTACCTGCTCCCGCTCATTAACCACGACGCCAAGGAGAAACGCGAGACGGTGTCGCTCTCGCTCCAGGGGCTCGCCTTGGACCCCAAGTCTCCGTTGTACGTTTGGCAGACCGAGCCGATGATACCCTTCGGGCTTGACCTGGCCGCTCACATCCCGGAGTCGGTGGATGCCGTCTCCAGCGTCTTTGACGTCATGTCCGCCAAGGGAGACACCCTTCGGCTTGAAACGCTCCTGGCCTCGGACCGGCTGAAGATGGTCACGATCAGCCAGACGCCCGCCTTCGTTTATTCCATCGGCGGCAGGCGCAACCACCTCTTCCTGAACTCCTCGCGCGGCGTGGAGATCACCGGCCGGGCGGAAGGCAAGGCGGTGAACCTCGACGTCCACAGCGACGGGGAAGGGGCGGAAGTACTCGTCTTCCTGGAGAAGGGATGGAAGAACGCGGCGGCGCAAGTGAATGGAAAACCGGCGGACGCCGCCATCCGGACGCTGGGGAATCGCCGTTTCGCGCTGCTGAGCGTGCCGATGGGCGCCTCGAAGGTCGTGGTGACCGAAGGCCGCGGCGCCGCGGCGGCCGAATCCGCGCTCCTGCCGCCGACGCGCCATCCCTATGAGGACTTCGCGTATGGATTCAAGGCGGAGCAGGGCAAGCCGGAGATCAAGGCAACCACCAAGGACGGGCTCCCCTGCTGGGAAGTCAAAGGGCCGGGCCTGCTGGTCAACATGAGCATCTACATCAACCGCACCAAGAGCCACAAGGGGATGACGTTCAAGCTGAACTGCGGCGAGGCGCAGGGCGTCTTTGACGTGCGAGCCGGGACCGCCGGGAAGTTCTATCAGAAGAAGATCCCGCTGGACTTCACGGGCTGGAAGGAATTCACGATCTTGCAGGACGACTTTGACGTGAAGCCCGACGTCCCATTCCAGGACTCCCCCTTCGTGTACTTCAACCTGCCGAAAGGCTCGGTGTACGTCTCCGATTTCCGCCTGATTCCCTTCACGGAAGCGGATGCGGCGCAGGCCGCCACCCTCAAGATCAAGCGGCCCCAGGTGGTCGTTCCGCGCGCCAAGTCCCTCCCCGTCCTGGACGGCATGTTGATCGATGATTGCTGGAAGGACGCGGGGAGGATCGAGTTCGCCGGCAAGGGCGGGCTCTGCCTGACGCAGGTGTCCCTGATGTATGACGACAAGAACCTCTACATGGCCGCGACGTGCGGCGCCGCGATCAACTCCCCCCCGAGCAAGCTCCCGCGCGACTCGAACGGCATCTGCAAGGCCGAGAATTTCGAGATGTACTTCATGCCCCAAGGCAGCAAGATGCGTTATCAGTTGATCACGAACCCCGCCGGGGCCCAATGGGACGGGCGGTATGAGCCGGGCTACCCGGTGGAGGACATCAACTGGAACCCGGACTGGAAAGTCGCCACCGCGATCGGCTGGGGCCTCCAGTGGCGATTCGAAGCCGTCATCCCCTTCGCCAGCTTTGACGCGGGCGTGCCGAAGAAGGGGGATGTCTGGGTGGTCGGATTGTTCCGCCAGACCGCCGACGCGGAGTTGGTCGGCTGGCATGGCGTCTCGTTCCATGACCCGCTGTGCTACGGCGAATTCCTCTTCGACGGCGATGCTCCGAAATGATGGTCGAGGTGGGGACACAAAACTTTCCTTTGGAAAGTATTGTGTCCCCACCGGCCCGGCCTGCTAACCGGGATGGTTTCAACAAAGCAAAGGAGAATGTATGCCCAGGTTTCCGCAGACGGTCCTGATGCCCACGGTCTGCCCGTGGGACGAAAAGGAGCAGTTGATCGAAGGGACATTCCGCGAGCTCGTTCGCGACCTGCTGGCGAAAGGATTCAACCATCTCTATGTCTTCGGCACCTGCGGAGAAGGTTACGCCGTGGACACGGAACGCTTCCGCCACGTGGTGACGGTCTTCCGCGAGGAAACTCGCGGAAAAGGAATCTTCCCGCAGGTGGGGGCCATCGGCCTCTCCACGTCGAACGTCGTGGAGCGCATCGGCCTGGCGCACAGCCTGGGCTTTCGCTCGTTTCAGATATCGCTCCCTTCCTGGGGGGTGTTGGATGACGGCGAGGCCATGACCTTCTTCCGGGACGTGTGCGGGACATTCCCGGATTCAACGTTCCTCCACTACAACCTGATGCGCGCCAAGCGACTGCTCAACGGCGCGGACTACCGGCGCATTTCCGAACGCGTCCCGAACCTGGTCGCCACCAAGAACACCAGCGACAGCGTGCTGCGGATTTCGGAGCTGATGACGAACGCGCCGGATTTGCGGCATTTTTTCAGCGAAGCGCTTTACCCGCATGGGTGCCTGCTCGGCGAGTGCTCGATCCTGAGCTCCTTCGGCGCATTGATGCCGCGGCGGACGTGGCAGCTCTTCAACGCCGGACGGGAGGGCCGCTCTGCGGAAGCCTTCAAACTGGCGTCCGGCATGGCCTCCTTCGTCAACGATTTCCTCGCGCCTACGCGGGGTCGCGATGCCGTGGACGGCGCCTATGATAAAATGCTGGCACGGCTTGCGGGGATTGACATGCCGATGCGCCTTCTCTCGCCGTACGAGTGTTTCTCCGAGGAGGTCTACCAGCAGTGCCGCAAGGTTCTCCTTGAGAAGTACCCGGAGTGGATTGGCTGACACGAGCATGGTTTAAGGAGTCTTTCATGGCCGTCGCGGCGAAACGCGTGCACCTGGTATGCAATGCGCACCTGGACCCGGTCTATCTGTGGCAATGGGAAGATGGTTTGACGGAGACGCTGGCGACGTTCAATGTGGCCAGCGAGTTCTGCGACCGCGCCCAAGGGTTCGTCTTCTGTCATAACGAAGCGGTGCTGTACAAGTGGGTGGAGGACAATGACCCGGCGCTGTTCCGGCGCATCCGGGAGCATGTGAAGGCGGGGCGCTGGCACATTGCCGGGGGGGCCTGGCTCCAGCCGGACCTCAACGTTCCCTCGGGCGAGAGCCATATCCGGCAGTTCCTGATCGGCAAGGAGTACTTCCGCAACAAGTTCGGCGTCGAGCCGACGACGGCGTACAACTTCGACTCGTTCGGCCAGCCGGAGGGGTACGCGCAACTGCTCGCTGGCTGCGGGTTCGACTCCTACATTTTCTGCCGCCCGCAGGCGCGGCAATGGAAACTGCCGGTCGGCGCGTTCCGCTGGCGGGACCGTTCCGGAGCCGAGGTCCTTGCCCGCCGCTCCGATGAGCACTATTGCGACATCAACGACATGCACCAGCGGCTGGGGAAGTGGCTGGAGTATTACCGGCAGGAGCCGGTCTCGCTGATCCTCTGGGGAATCGGCAACCACGGCGGGGGGCCGAGTTGGGAAGATTTCAAGCAGATCAAGCGTTTCGCCAAAGAGCATCCCGAGGTGGAGCTGATCCAGTCCACCCCGGAAGCTTTCTATCGCGAGGTCAAGCGGAGCCGCGCCGCGCTCCCGCGGGTGACCGGCGAGATGCAGAACTGCCACTCCGGCTGCTACACCTCCCTCAGCCGCGTCAAGCGCGCGCACCGGGCGTGCGAGAACCTCATGGCCTCCACGGAGCGGATGGCCGCCATGGCCTGGTGGCTGGGCAAGGCGGAGTATCCGGCGCGGGATCTGGACGCGGCCTGGAAGGATATTCTCTTCGGTGAGTTCCACGACATCCTGCCGGGCAGTTGCGTCCAGCCGGTTGAAAGGGATTCCCTGGCGCTGCTGGGCGGGGCCTCGGACGCGCTCCGGCGCACGAAGGTGCGGATTTTCCTGCGTTTGCTGGAAGGGGAGAAGCAGGCGAAGGACGGCGTCACGCCGGTCTTCGTGCAGAACCCGCATAGCTTCCCGGTCACCGCGGATGTCGAATGCGAGTACAACTACACCGACCTGGGCATGCCCACCTGTGGCGCGGTTGACCTCGATCTGCGCGATGGGCACACCGGCCGGAAGCTGCCTTTCCAGACCGAGCAGACCGAGTGGCCGCTGCTGTGGGATTTCCGGACGAAGGTCTCGTTGCCGCTGCGGCTGGCGCCGTACGAGATTCGGCGCGTCGAGACGACTTGGAAGAAGCGCGATACGGAACGGCCCTGGCGCGCGCCGAAGGAGTGGAAGCGATGCCTCACGCTCAAGGGCAGGGGCTTCCGGGTCACGATCAATCCGAAGAGCGGACTGGTGGACTTCGCCGGCACAGCCGGCGGGAAGAAGAGTTTCCTGCGGCGCGGCGCGCTCCGGCCCACCGTCTGGCCGGACTTCGATCATGCGTGGGAATGCGGGGACCCCGCCCTGCGCAAGCCGGGCGAGCGGAAGGGGATCAACGGCGCTCCCTGGGCGAAACCGCGCGGCATCTTCCGGCTGGCGACGCCGAAAGAGACCATGGCCATCCTCTCCCCGCCGTCGCTGAGGATGGGCGTTGGGAAATACCCCGACCTGGGCCCCGTTCGCGTGGTGGAGCATGGGCCGGTGCGCACGATCGTCGAAGCGGTATTCGTGATGGGCAAGTCCGCCATCATCCGCCGGTACGTCCTGTCGCGGCAGCAGCCCTGGCTGGAGGTGCGGGAGCGCATCTTCTGGAATGAGCGCGACTCCATGCTCAAGGTGGAGACGCCGCTGGGCTTCCGCGCCCGGCAGACCATCTCGGAAATGCCGTACAGCGCGGTGGTCCGTCCGGTTCCCCGTTACCACGTGGACCAGGTGAACCAGCGCTGGGTGGCCGCGACGGAAGGGGTTGGAGGCGTTGCGCCCAAAGGGCGCTTCGTGGCGGTCCTCAACAACGCTTTTAACGCGCACAGTATATCGGGGAAGAACCTGTACCTGAGCATTCTGCGCTCGCCGGTGTACAGCTCGGGCAACCTGGAGCCGAAGCTGGAGACGCATGAGCAGCGATACTGGCCGCGTCAGGACCAGGGGGAGCATGAAGTGAGCTATCGCCTCATGGTCGGAAAAGAGTTCAAGGAGCAGGATATCTCCCGCGCCGCGCAGGCGTTCAATGTGCCGCCGGAGTGGCTCATCCATTTCCCGCGGAAGCGCACGCCGGGAGCGCCGGTCCTTCGGGGCGCGCCTTTTATCTCCGTCTCCCCCGGCAGCGTGCAGGTAGTTGCGCTGAAGAAAGCCGAAGCGGGCGACGGGCTGGTCGTGCGCCTGTGTGAGCAGGCGGGCAGGGGCGTGTCCGCGACGCTCCGGGTCCGGGGCGTGCGCCGCCCGGTCACGACGCGCCTGACGGCCTATGGACTTAAGACCCTGGTGCTCCGTCGCAAGAAGCAGGGCGTGTCGGTGCAGGAAACCAATCTCATAGAGCGGTAAGCCTGAGGAAGAAAGAACATGGCAAGGATAACCGGCGACGTGTGCGCGGTGAACTATCCGCCGAAAGTGTATGGGCGGACTGCCGAAGAGGTCGAGCGCGTCTGCCAGGGAGTCGTGGAGCGCATTTTCCGCGACCGGGACGGGCTCATCCGCTCCGGAGTCAACGGGCGGACGATGCGCCCGCTGGAGGAAAAGGATGCGCCCGACCGGCCCGGCGGCCAGGGCTGCTACACCGAGTGCGCCGGCACCCCCCGGCGCTTCAGGGCCGTGTGGCTCAATTACGAGAACGCCGGGCAGGCCAGCGGCAAGTACATCCGCGCCATGCTGGCCAAGGCGGCCGTTGCGCGCGACCCGCGCGCGCTCGCCCGCGCCCGCAGGACCTTCCAGGCGCTGGTCTTCCTCTGGAACAACGTGGCGGAACAGCATTCCTACGGCCGCGGCTGGATGCCCAAACCCTACGCCGGGCCGCGCGACGTGGCCGAGCAGTTCGAGTGCAGCGTCGACCAGTACGCCGATATCACCCTCGGCCTCGACGCTTTCCACCGAGCCGCCGCCAGCCCCGCCGAGCGCCAGACGATCAAGGAGATGGTCCTCTCCTTCGCCGACTGGTGGATGGAGCACGATTACACCGCCGGCTACATGGGCTACTGCTGCTACTGGAAGCGGCTCGAATACGCGCACCCCATCGGCTATTTCCTCTACCTCAATGCGCTGGCGTACTCCTTCCTGCCGAAGCGGAAATATCTGGACGCATTCAACCAGTGGATGGAGATCAGCGGCGGCCTGTCCGCGCCGAAGAAACAAGTCTGCATCAACGGCAACGGGCTGGCGCTGGAGTGCCTGCAGCGGCTCATCGAGTTGAGGCCGGAGCGCCGGGCGCACTGGCGCCTGTGCGCGCGCGTCTGCCTGGATAACATGATCGCGCTCTCTCAGAAGAAGTACAATTACCCCCGCACGCGCGTGCGGATGCAGTTGAACGGCTACCTGGCGCACCACCTCGTCGCCGCCCACGCCATCTTCCCCGGCGAGGGGATTGAGAAGCGGATTGCGGAGCTGCTGGCCTCCTACCGCAAGCGCGAGGACTTCTACCATCTCAGCCGCGGCCTGAAGCTTTCCGATCTCGACCCGAGAGTGGCCGGCGGGGACTATCGCAATACCTTCTGGGCGGAGGGCCACATCTGCTGGCTGAACGCCTACTGGTCGCTCAAGCGCCCCGCGGAACAGGAGCCATAGCGTGTGGAATAAAGCATTGCGCGCCGAGTTTGACCGGGCCATTTCCAAGCGCCTCTGCCGCGACAGCCGGGGGCGGTTCCATTTTCTGGCCCCGAATCCCTCCGCGCCGGATGCGGGCCGGCTCTGCCTGTGGGTCTCAAGGGCCGCCGACCCGGCCTCGGCGGCGGATTTTCACCCGCCGATTCCTCTGGACCCGGCGCGGCTGGGCGCGCGCAGCCGGGGAGGTTTTTTCGCCGCCGGGATGGCGATGGCCGCCGGCGACCGCCTGCTTCTGCTCGGGAACACCGAGGAAGGCTGCACGGTCTGCTCCGTTGCGGATTTGGAGATGGGAAAACCCCGGCGGCCCGGCAGGAACGTCCACTGGCTGAGCCCGGCGACTCTGAAGCCCGGCGGGTTCGTCATCGCGCCGGCGAACTCCCGCCTCGGCGACGTGACGACGGGACCGGATGGAAGAATCCTCGCCACGTGGACCGTCAGCACGCCGGACCACGCCTCCACGGTCTTCATCGGCGGCTTCAACGGACGGAGATGGGCGGCGTACAAGGTCGCCGAAGGCTACGGCTATTCGCCGGCGTCGCTGATGATCGACGAGGAGAGGAGTTTTCATCTGGCATGGCACGATATCCGGCAGGAGTGCCGTTATCTCACCGGCCGCCTGGCCGATCTGCCGAAGAAGATCCCTTTGCGGGCAACCAGCTTGGTGGGCTGGGCCCATCGTGCGGCGCTTCTGAAGACCGGCCGGAAGGTGTTGCTGGCGTACGAAGATTACGGATCGGTCCAGCGGCATTTCTTTGTGGAGCGCGCCGACGGGCGGAGCCGCGTCAACCCGGCGTTTCAGGGCAGTCGGGTTTGCGCCTCCGACATGCGGCCGGCCTACGACACCTCCCACTCCCAGCAGTTTGCGCTGGACCGGTACGGGGTTCCCTGGCTGTTCTTCATCGACGCGAGCCGGCAGCATATCTTCCACACGCGTTGGCTGGGTCGCCAGTGGGGACCGCTGTGCAACAGTTATTGCATCCGCTGGAACTCGCCGCGTGCGGAGGACAACCACCTTTCCATCGACCGGCTGACCGTGGAGGAGCGGACTCCGGCGAATGCCGCCGGCATCGGCTTGGCCATCTCCAGCGAAGGGGCCGCGCCGCGGGTGGAGTTCCATCAAGTTCCGGCCCTCTCTCTCCAGGCGGCTCCCGGGCGGAAGGTGCTCTTCTTCGACCTGCAGGAAGTGCGCGAGATGCAGCATCTCGACTTGAAGCTCAATCCCGTGCGCAAGTCGCCGGCCAACCCGGTCATCAGCGCCGGCGGCCCGGAGGACTTTGACGTTCATGGCGCGGGGGGATTCGTGCGCGTGCTCAAGGAGAGCGGGCGGTACCGGATGTGGTACTCGGGGATTCGTCTCACTTCCACGGTCGTCTGGCCGCGCTGGGGCCGCATCGGCTATGCGGAAAGCGCGGACGGCTACGCGTTCCAGCGGGTCCCGCTCGGCCAGGTTGCGTTCCGGGGCAACCGCCACACCAACATCATCCGCGGCCCCGGCGGCAACAGCGCGATCGTCCTTTGCGACCCCGCCGACCCCGACCCCGCGCGCCGCTACAAGCTGCTCTCTTTCCCGGCGGCGATCCTGCACCATGACGAGGCCAAAGCGGGGCGAATGGACCCGTGGAGCGAGGCGCTCAGCGGCAAGCTCTACACCTCCCCGGACGGACTCCGCTGGAAGGGGGAGCCTGCCTCGATCGACTGTCCGGGTGGAAAGCCTATTGAGATCATCCCTCAGTCCTTCTTCCGCGACGACCGGGAGAAAGATCCCGGAAAGCGTTACAAGGCGTACGGTTTCTCCTCGCTGAACCTGGGGCGGCGCGGCGGCAGCTATATCTACAGCGCGGACTGCATCCACTGGACGGCCTCTCCGCAGAACCCGGTGCTGGACGCTTTCGCGCGCTGCATTCCGCCGGTGCGAGGGGGCAAGCTGCACCAGATTCACGACCTCACGGTCTGGCCGTACGGGGAACATTACCTGGCGTTCTACCACTACCAATATGACGGCGGGCGCCTGGACGTGGAGATGGCGGCCAGTCGCGACGGGGAGAATTTCAGCTTCGTCTGCCCGGGCGAGAAGCTGATTCCCCTGGGCTCCGCAGGCAGCTTCGACTCCGACCTGATCGCCCCGGGCATCCCCATTCTGGACGGGAATGAAATCCGCATTTACTACGGCGGCCTGTGCACGCATGATTGGCCGGGCAACAAGACGGGGGTGAATTACAACCGATCGGCCGGCCTCGGCACGCTCCGCTTGGACGGGTTCACGCACCTTCAGCCGGGCGCGAATGAAACGCAGGGGTGGCTGAAGACGATCCCCATAGACCCCGGCGCCGCCACCTCCTTGTTCCTCAATTGCGACTGCGGGAAGGAAGGCTCCCTTCAGGCCGAATTGGCGGACCCGGTGAGCGGCCGCGCGCTGGCGGGATACGAGCGGAAGGCGTGCCGCCGGATTGCGGGGGATGCGACCGCCCGGCGCGTCACCTGGCGCGATAAGGCAAGCTTGCCCGAGCGGGGAGGGGCCGCCTTCGAACTGCGCATTTATTTTCAAGGCAAGGCGGGATTCCCCCGCTTGTATTCGGTGGCTTTCGGCTGAGGGCTGTGAGTTGGTGCGCGAACGTTGCCTGGTGCGTTTTCATGTCCAGTTCCGAATGGAGGGACGTATGATGATGAAACTGTGGATCACGGCGGCGGCGATCTGTTTGTGCGCTCTTGCGACCGTCGCGCGCGCCGAGGCGGAGAAGGGGCTGGTCGCTGACTGGCAGTTCCAGGACGGCAAGGGCGGGGTGCTTCAAGACGCCATCCCCAACGGCAATAATGGCGACATCTCCGGCGCAACGTGGGCCAAGGTGGGGGAGCGCTTTGCCTTGCAGTTCAACGGCAAGGAGGCGTACGTCGACTGCGGCACCTCCGAGACGCTCACCCCCACGGCGGCCGTCACGCTGGAGGCCTGGGTTAATCCCGCATCCGCTCCCAAAGGGGAGCCGAGCATCGCCGGCAAGTACGTGAACAACTACGTGATCACGGGGTATCAGGGGCAGTTCTACTGGTACATCGGCAGCGGCGGAAACAACTGCCATGCTCCCATGAAGATCGGCGCCTGGCAGCACGTCGTGGGGGTGTACGATGGGGAGCAGATGAGCCTGTACATCAACGGCGCGCGCGTCGCTTCGGGAAAGTCGGCGGTCAAGATGACCGGCGCGGAGGGGCACTTCTACATGGGTTGCCTGAACCCGGGCGGCCAGGACACCTCCTATTTTAACGGAATGATCGGCGCGGTGCGCTTGTACAGCCGCGCCCTCAGCGATGCCGAGATCGCGGAGCGCTACAAGAAGACGGTCTCCAGCTATCCCGCCGTCGAAACGGAGAAGGGCAAAGGGGGCTGAACGACTGGTTTCACAGCCGATTTGTGGGTCGAGGTGGGGACACAAAACTTTCCTTTGGAAAGTATTGTGTCCCCACCCGCCGTGAGAGACTTCCAATCGCCGGCAGCATGAGACAAAGGGCCACGATATGAACCTGACCTGGTTCGACTGGGGAATTATCTTCTTTGCGGTGGTCGCGCTGCGCTTTGTCAGCGTCAGGGCGCGCTCGCATATGAAGGGGGTGGCGGACTTCCTCTCCGCCAACCGCAGCGCAGGCAGATACCTGCTGACCATCGCCAGCTCCATGGGAGGGGTCGGCACGATCTCTTTCGTGGCGCTGTTCGAGATGTACTACGTGGCCGGCTTCCCGCCGATCTGGTGGGCGCTGCTCTCCGCCCCGGTGGGATGCATCATCTGCCTGACCGGCTGGGTCTATTGGCGCTTCCGCGAGACCCGGGCCATGACGCTGGCGCAGTTCCTGGAGATGCGCTACGGCCGGCGCTACCGCATCTTCTCCGGCATCATCATCTGGGCGTGCGGCGTGGTCAACTTCGGCATCTTTCCCGCCGTGGCCTCCCGCTTCATCATGTACTTCTGCGGCCTGCCCGAGTTCTTCCACATTCCGGGGATTCCCTTCGAGTTCAGCACCTTCATTGTGATCATGCTGGCCGATCTGGGGCTGGCGCTGATGTTCGTGAACATGGGGGGGCAGATTTCCGTGATGGTCACGGAGTGCGTGCAGGGAATCGTCACCGGTTTCGCCTTCCTGCTCATCATCGTGGCGATCGTGGTGAAACTCAACTGGTCGCAGATCGTCACCGCGCTCAACATGGCGCCGGCGAACGCCTCCATGCTGAACCCCTACCACACCACCCAAGTGCCGGACTTCAACATCTGGTTCTTCATGATCGGCCTCTTCTGGGCGTTCTACGGACAGTTGTCCTGGCAAGGGACCTCGGGGTTCATGAGCTCGGGCCGCAATCCGCACGAGCAGCGGATGGCCGGGGTGATCTCCATCTGGCGCTACATGCCCCAGATGCTCTTCAGCATTCTCCTGCCGCTGGCCGCCTACACCATCATGAAGGCGCCGGAGTTCACGGGGCAGGCCGTCACCATCCAGCAGTCGCTGGATTCCATTTCCAACGCGACCCTGCGGACGCAGATGACTGTCCCGGTGGCGCTTGCCTTCTTTCTGCCGGTGGGCATCAAGGGGCTGCTGGCGATGTGCATGATCTTCTTCTCCTTCACCTGCCATGACACGTACATGCACAGTTGGGGGACGATCTTCGTGCAGGATGTGCTGCTGCCGTTCCGCCAGGCGCGGGGAAAGCCGCCGCTCTCCCCCGACGCGCATATTCGCTGGTTGCGCTGGTCCATCGTCTTTGTGGCGGCCTTCGCCTTCTTCTTCAGCGCGTTCTACGTCCCCACGCAGAAGATTTTCATGTTCTTCGCCATCACCGGGACGATCTGGGCGGGCGGGTCCGGGGCGGTGGTCATCGGCGGTCTGTACTGGCGGCGGGGCTCCACGGCGGGCGCTTATGCGGCGGTGAGCCTCGGCGCCGCGCTGGGCCTCTGGGGGATCTTCTCCGACAAAGTCTGGCAGGCGCTTTATGGACATAATTTCCCGATTAACGGCCAGTACCTCTGGGGCATCGCCATGGCCTCGGCGATCGTGGTGTACGTGGTCGTCTCGCTCTGCGTCAGCCGCGGCCGAAAAGCGTTCAATCTGGAGAAAATGCTGTACCACGGCCCCTACGCGGACGAGAAATCCCCCGCGCGTCTGCCCACCACGCTGCGCAATGTCCTGGGATCGCTCCTGGGCATTACGCCCGAATTCACCGTGATGGACCGCGTGCTGGCGACCTTTTTGGTGGTCTGGAACTTCGGATGGCTGGCGACCTTCGTCATCGTCAGCGCCATTCAATTCAAATTCGGACTCAGCGACGCGTGGTGGGCGGGGTTCTGGCACGTCTATCTGGTGGCCCTCTTCTGCCTGGGCGCGCCGGCGACCCTCTGGCTGGCCATCGGCGGGATCCGGGACATTCGCGCGTTGTTCAAGTCGCTGGACGCCAGCGTCCGCAATCCTGCCGACAACGGCAGAGTGGCCGACGAGGACAGCCCGTTTGCTCCAAGCCATATTGAGACGCCGACCGATGCGCTTTCGGAGGGCGCCCTTCTCAACAGACCTCAGGAAAGGACGGAATGATGAACGTGCGACTTCTCGGCTTGTGCGTGCTGTTCTCGCTGTGCGTGGCCGCCCGCGCCGACGACAAGGCGATGGGCCTTGCGGCGGAGTGGGACTTCCAGGAAGGGCAGGGAACGGCGCTCCATGACCGGAGCGGCAACGGCAACGATGGCGCGATCCACGGCGCTGCCTGGGTCAAGGACGGGGAGGGAACCCCGCTGCGGTTCAACGGCACGGATTCCACGGTGGATTGCGGCAAGGGGCTCAGCCTCGACCTCACGGAGGCCGTCACCCTGGAAGCGTGGATCTATCCCGAGGCCTCGCCCAAGGGGGAGATCGGGATTGTGGGCAAGTCTTTCACCTCTTTCCTGATCACGCAGTACGCCGGTTCCTTCTACTGGTACCTTGCCAACGGCGGGAACAACTGCCACAGCCGGATGGACCTCGGCTGCTGGCAGCACGTGGCCGCCACCTTCGACGGCGCGTTGCTGAAGCTGTACGTGAACGGGAAGCTGACGGCCTCGCGCGAATCGCAGGTCAAAGCGGCCGGCAAAGGCGGCGCTTTTCAGATGGGCTGCATGAATCCGGGAGCGCCGGGCGCGCTGTATTTCTCGGGGATGCTCGGCGACGTGCGCGTGTACAGCCGCGCGCTGGGCGAAGCGGAGATTGCGCTGCATTTCAACGCCGGCGCGGCGTCCAAGCGGCTGGTCGTGCTGGACGGCGCGACGCCGGGCCGCTTTCTGGTGACGCCCTATTACTATCCCGCGTCGGACAAGATCGTCCTGGACGTCAATTACCGCGGCCTGCTGCCGCTGCCGAAGGAGTGCACGCTGGCGGTGGAGCTGCGCAAAGCCGGGGAAGCGACGCCGGTCCGGACGCTTCCCATCACCCCGGACATCAAGGCGGGGCGCGTGGAACTGATCTTCAAGATCTCCGAATTGCCCCCGGGGCAGTATGAGGCGAACGCGATTCTCAAGGCGGGCGGGGCCGTATCCGCCCTGGAGAAGACGCCGCTGCCGATTCCGCTCCCCGATCCGGTCGTTCCCGCGCCCGCGGCCAAGAGCGTGGGCCCGTTGCCGCCGGCGCTGGGGTCGGCCAAGTACAGCGCGGAGGTCAGCCCGCGCGGCGGCTTCACCCTCGCGGTCAACGGCGAGAAATTCACCGTCGACTCGCTCTACTCCTACCCCGGCGGCGGGGAGAACCCGCTCTCCGTTTCAGACGCGCCGGGCGCGAAGAAGGAGGAGTCCTGGACGGTCGACCTGAAGAAGGTCGCCGACGACCGTTACGAAGTGAAGGGGGCGGGGAAATTCTACTCCATCGACCGCACCGTTCAACTCCAGCCCGGGCGAATCCTCGTGCGCGACACGTTCACCAACCGCACCTCCGAGGATGTGGGCATCATCATGAAGACCGTGCTGCCCGCGCCGGGCGAGAAATTCCCGAATTGCTTCCTGGCCGGCCAGAAGGAGTGGGGGAAGCGGGATACCAACCACAACCCGACGATCTTCGTCGGGAAGGATGGCCTGGGGCTCGGAGTGCTTCTGCTGGACGACGTGTCGGTTTCCCAGTCCTTCGTTGCGCGCGACAAAGCAGGGATGGAAATCTCGAACAACATGTTCGGCCTGGCGGGCGGCAAGTCCTGCACTGTGGAGTGGGCCGTCTACCCGATGGAATCGGGAGATTATTTCGACTTCGCGAACCTGCTCCGCCGGGAATTGGGGGTCGTCGGCAATACGATGGAAGGCGGCTTCAGTTTCAACGAGCAGCCGCAACTGAGCAAGCGCAGGGCGATCATCCCCGCGAAACAGGCGGAGATCCTCAACCTCAAGTACGCCACCATCCCCTGCATGTTCAACATCCTGGATGACGCCGGCCTCGAAGTGGACGGTTTCGATCTGTTCAACTATCCGAAGGAGATGGCGGCGGTCGCCGAGACGATGCGGCTGACCAAAGAGAAGTACCCGGGCGTCAAGGTGATGTTCCACATCGCCCACAGCCTCTACACCACCAACAAGCCGGAGCGTTTTGCCGATTCGAAGTTGATCAACAAAAAGGCTTTCGCTTCGGCTCCGGACGGACAGGTCGTCTGGTCCAACGACTTCGCTTACATGCAGAATTACTTCAGCAAAGAACGGCTGGAGGAAGGGTACCGGTGGTTCATTTTCTATCCCACGCTCGAAAACAGCTATGGGAAGGAAATGCTCCGGACGGTGGATGTCATGATGGACCAGATGGGGGCCACGGGCGTCTTCTGCGACGGATTG
Organism: uncultured Planctomycetota bacterium; assembly: GCA_903901045.1. Lineage (GTDB taxonomy): Bacteria > Planctomycetota > Brocadiia > CAIUPP01 > CAIUPP01 > CAIUPP01. The sequence continues at coordinate 19,872 of CAIUPP010000031.1, read as the reverse complement.
ATGGACCAGTACCAGGGCAAGTTCACCTATGACCGCTGGGACGGCCACACCGTGGAAATCGACCCGCAGACGAAGTTGATCACCGCGAAGCTGGCCTCCGTCAACCTCCTCGCCCAGGGCGCCTACATCGAGTACTGCAAACGCATTGCGGCGAAAGGGGGATCTGTGATCTCCGACCGCGGGCCCGGAACGCTCACGTTCCTCAAGAACGCGCCGGTGGCGTTCTACCTCATCGAGAGCTGCCAGATTGCCGGACAGGTGCACTTGACGTCCACGCCGGTGGCGCTCGGCTGCTCCTTCCCCAAGGTGCAGCGGGAAGTGAGCCAGATGGTGGTGACCCAGTTGAAGACCGGCTGTCTGTACGCCCATTACTACGGGCCGATCGAGGACAAGAACATCATCACTTACATGTATCCGATTACGGTGGAGAACATCCACTCCGGCTGGGTGGAAGGTCGCGAGCGGACGGTGACGGCCACCTCCGGCGTTTATGGATGGCGCAACGACCGGGATCTGCACTACGTCCACTTCTGCGACGCGCGCGGCTTCATGGCGCCGCACAGTTTCATCACGACGGCGGACGCGGCCGGCGTGCGCACGGAGGTTGCGCTCAAAACCGATGAGACCGCGGTTGTGAAGAAGATACCCGTTGCCATTCAGTCCGCCACGCCAATGAACACGTTCGTCGCGCAATACGACGCGCAGAGAATTCGGCTTCTTCTGAACGGTCGCGGCGAGGCCAAGTTCGTCGTGCGGACCGGCGACTTCCCAATCAAAGCGGGCGTTCAGTACGCGGTCGCGGACGGCGCGCGGCGCACCGTGACCGCGGGAAAAGATGGCACACTGGCCATTTCCGCCAACGTGAACGGTCCGATGACGATTCAAATAGAGCCGGAGACTGCGGCAAAGTAAGTCCGGCGGAAAGCTGGCGGGCCGGCGTGGATCGTGAAGCAAAAGAGCCTTGAGTCGCAATGACTCAAGGCTCTTCTTTTTGGCCGCAACCCGGGACGCACCGGGGAGGCCGGAGCGCAGCGCCCCCGGCCCAGGCCCTTGCGGTCGCTTTTACATCGACGCAATTTGTGATACAAGAAGCGTCATCACCCTCGATTCTGCACGGAGGCGGGCGCACAGGCGCAACGGAAAACAGGAGAAGATTCATGAAATCGATGATGCTCACCGGCATCAGGCAAATGGAAATGATGGACGTTCCGACCCCGAAACCGGTCAACGCCACGGACGTTCTCGTCAAGATGGCGGCGGTGGGGGTCTGCGGCTCGGATGTCCACTACTACGCCACCGGCCGGATCGGCGGCCAGATCGTTGAATACCCATTTGCCGTGGGGCACGAGGGGGCGGGGGTGGTTCAGGAAGTCGGCCGGGGCGTCAGGCGCGCAAAGGCGGGCGACCGCGTGGCCATCGATCCCGCGATGTCCTGCGGCGCGTGCGACCAATGCTTGGCGGGCCGCCAGCACACCTGCCGCAAGCTGAAGTTCCTCGGCTGCCCGAAGCAGGCCTCCGGCTGTCTTTCCGAGTACGTTCTCCTGCCCGAGGAATGCTGCTTCAAGATCAAGGACTCGATGACGTTCGACGAAGCCGCCATCTCCGAGCCGCTGGCGATCGGCGTCTACGCGGTGAAGCGTTCCATCCCGATGCAAGGCGCGAAGATCGGCGTCCTCGGCGCGGGCCCCATCGGACTCAGCGTGCTCCTGCCCGCGCTCTGCCAGGGCGCGGCGAAGGCGTACGTGACCGACAAGCTCGACGGCCGGCTGGAGATCGCCAGGAAAGCCGGCGCTTTCTGGACCGGCAACCCCGGCAGGGAGGAGATCGTCAAGAAGATCATCGAGCGCGAGCCCCTCCTGCTCGACGTCGTCTTCGAATGCTGCGGCCAGCAGGAAGCGCTCGACCAGGCGATCGACCTTCTCAAGCCCGGCGGCAAGCTGATGATCATCGGCATCCCGCCCGCGCTCGACCGCCTCTCCTTCTCGGTGGACAAGATGCGCCACCGGGAAATCTGCATCCAGAACGTCCGCCGGCAGGTGCATTGCGTGCAGGCCGCGCTGGACCTCATGGACAGCGGCAAAATCAACGCCCGGGTCATGGCCACGCACCATTTCCCCTTTGAGAAGACCCAGGAGGCTTTCGACCTGGTCGAAGCCTACAGGGATGGCGTCGTCAAGGCGATGATTGACTTCGGGAAGAGTGGGGACTGAGGGACAGGGCACCGTCGCAAGCCTCTCTTGCGGCCGGAAGCCTTTCATCATGAAGACGTTCGTTCGCCCCATTTCGCTGTCGTAGACCCTCCCCCGTCGTCTCCCAATGCCTCTCCTGAAATGGATGCCCCTGCGCCATCCCTGTCCCAGTAGAGGAGCGTAGTTCTTCCCATATACAGGAAATCGGCAAGCAGCAGCGGCGAACCGGATATGATGTGCCCGATGCGTCCCTGGCCGCATTTGCGTGGTATGGGGGATGGTTCTTTCGCTGTTAAACAGTCGCGTAAGGTGGCGGTAGCCTATTGGTAGCGTAGAGGTTGGGGACGGTTGTTCCGCTCGTGGCCGTCTTGCGGTAGTCCATATAACGTTCAAACAGCATGCGCCCGGATTCCCACGGTGAATACGGGCTGAGGAAGTGCGGCGCTTCAAACGTAATGATCTTCTGCACGTACGGCTGAACCGCCTCCAGCTTGAAGCGCATCTTCATCCAGTCAATGGGCGGGAAGCGAATGGGCATATCCCGGTCGAATGTCTCCAAGTTCGACCAGAACTCAATGCCATGCTTGTCCAGCACCGGCTTCATTGCTGCTACATAGGCGGGCAAATCGCAGAAGTCCACGTGGCCGTCCATGAACGCCGCGGCGTCAATCTTCTCGGTCACCTGCGAGAGCGCCCGGTCGAAGAGCTCCGCATAGGGCGCGGGCTGTTTCGCCTTCTCCGGCTCGTACTTGAAGCCTTCATACCGGGGGGAAAGGATCACAGGCTTGCTCGGGGTCAATTGGCGCATCCTTCGGGCCAGCGGGTTCCATACCTTCCATGGCGCCGTGTTCAGGGTCGGTTCGTGGCTGAGATACCAGCCGTAGAATGCGGCGTGCGTCCCGTACCGCTCGATCAACTCATCCATCAGCTCGAGATTGAGCGCGGCCTCGGCCGCCCAGTCCGTCGAGGAGGTATCGCAGAGGCCCATGTAGAGCCGCAGCCCGGTGCGCTTCGCCTCGTCCAGAAACAGGGCGATCAGATCGTCGGGATCGTAGAGGGTGGCCTTCATTACCCTGGAGCGGTACATCGCCATGTGGCGCCAGCCGACGCGGATGATGATCACCGAGTCCATCCCCATTTCCTTCATCACGTCGAATTGAGCGGCCCACTCGCGGCGGCCCCAATTATGCGCCGGGATGTCCCCGGCCACGCCGTCCAGGAATGTTCCGGTGACTCCTTTGAACGCAACGTTCGTCTTCTCTTCCAGCGACATGCACGCTTCTCCTTTTTTCGATTTTGCGCCGGGTGCGGCAGGGAGGTCACGCGTGAGCGGCGGCAACGCCCGCAAACACCGGACCGACGCTCTGGCGGAATATCATGGGTGCCTCCAGTTCGCGGTGCTCCGGCGCGCGCCATCCATAGAGCACTCTTTCGACCAGCATCTCGGCAGCCGCCATGCCCAATTCCTCGCACGGCTCACGGAACGTCGTCAAGAGGGATTGGCTGCCCGGCCAACTGTTGTCGTCAAATCCGAACACGGACACGTCTCTGCCCACGGTCAGGCCGGCTTCGTTCACCGCCCGACATACGCCGTTGGCCTCCAAGTCCCGTCCCGTGATGATGGCGGTCGGCCGGTCGGGCAGGGCCAGCAGCGACCGCGCGGCAAGGTATGCCGCGAGCGTATCGCAATCGCGCACGCCCACGATCAGGGATTCGTCCACGAGAATTCCAGCCTCTGCCAGACCGGCGCGGTAGCCCTCGTGCGCATCCCCATAAAAATGCTGCGTGGGAGGACAACCGATGAGCGCAATTCTGCGATGCCCCATTCCCGTGAGCACCTTTACTGCCGCCAAGGTTGTCTTTCGGTGGTCCACCCAGGTCCCCGAGAACTCTCCCATGACCTCGATTCCGGCAACGACTATGGGAAAGTGCTTGCGTTCCAACTCGCACATCTCTTCGACATACCCGAACGTGTGCAGGCAAAGCAGCGCGTTGCATTGATGCATGATCTCCTGCACAACCCCTTCGCGCTTGGGGTGGTCCAGCGGCATTAACTTGTAGGGATAGCCGCGACTGCGGAAGACCCCTTCAATGCCGTGGAGAATGTGCGTCAGTTGGAGTGGAAGAATGGAGAAAGCGGCAAGGTAGGCCACGCCAATCACCACCTGCTGGTGGCGGTCTTCCGGCGGCAAAAGGCGCGTGCCGCGTCCGGGAGTCTGGACAACAATTCCTTCTGCCTGCAGCCTTGTCAGCCCCAGCGACACGGAGCGTCGGCTCGTCTGAAGCTCCTGGCTCAATATCCGCTCTGAGGGCAGATAAGAATGTGGTTTGTAAACTCCCGACGCGATGCGCTTCTTGAGTTCAGCGACCACATGGTCGGTGACGGGACTTCGTTTTGTTGCGGCTTCTATGTCTGACATTGCAGCTCACCGTAAGTGAACCAGCGGACTCATACGCGCCAGTAACTATAGCACAAGGCACGTGGCCTGTCAAAGAAATAATGTCACAATCGTTGAAAAAATCCACTTGACAAGGTCAAAGCATCTGCTATAATCCGCCAAGTGAGACGATGGTCCACGAAGAGCCAGTGGGTCACAATGGTGCTCTGGAGATGGAAACAGGGAGTCGTATTCCGGGAACCTCTGTCTTGAATGGAAGGAGAGCGTCATGCGGAATGTGCGTGCGTACTTGTCGGCGTTCACGCTGATCGAACTGCTTGTGGTGATCGCAATTATCGCCATACTGGCCGGGATGCTGTTGCCCGCGCTGGCGGCCGCCAGGGAGAAAGCGCGCCGCGCCTCCTGTTTGAGCAATCTGAACCAGTTTAGCAAAGGTCTGGAGAGTTATTCTGGCGACTACGCCGGTTACTTCCCGAGCTGGGCGGCCTATGGCGCGCGGCAATCGGAACCGCAGACCCTGGCGCAGGGAGGGGCTGACTGGTCCTGGTACTCATACACCACAGCTGCAAATGGCTGGGTGACCGATCCGTTGCAGTCGTCGCCGGGGCGGATCAATCAGAGAGCTTGGGATATCTTCGAGGGGCCGGTGGGCTGCTTCCGAACGCTATTTTGCGGCACCGGTGACGACCCGGACAATGCGAACGTGGCGAGCCTGACCTACCAACGCAGGCCGGACGCGCTGCCGCTGGGCTACTTGAATGTGGCGCCTGAAGGGCTGGGGTACCTCATCTCCGGCAACTACGTTGGGGACGCGGGGGCCTTCTACTGTCCGAGCGCAGGCGGCACGATGCCTGCCGATCCGGCCATCCTTATTCGCGCGGACGGCTCCACTCCCGATACCGGCGCCGCGAAATCCGCGGGAGACTTGAAGAAGCTCGGGGGTACGGACCCCAAGTCCATCATGCGGGGCGCATGGACGAAGTTCCCTCACTGGTCGGATTGGGCTTTCTACGGCCGCGTGGTCCAGTGCGACTACAACTATCGCAACGTGCCGGTTATGGGAATTCTCAACGCCAGCAACGCGTATACTAGCGTCTGGCTGAGGGACGCGAAGCCGCTGCAAACAGCCGCTATCTCTTGTCCGGTGTTCAAGACGCCGAAGCAATTGGGCGGGCGCGCGCTGGTTACGGATTCGTTTTCAAAAGCCATCGTCAATACGACTCTGAACCCCTCCACCCCCACGTTATTGGCTGGGATGGGGCGATATGCCCATCGCGACGGGTACAATATTCTGTATGGCGACTGGCATGCTTCCTGGTACGGCGACCCGCAGCAACGAATCATGTGGTGGCAGGACCAGAACCTGAGCAGCAGCAGCGCTTCCGGGCATTTTTCCGGGACCTTCTGCAGCACCGGCACACTGACGGATGCCAATGTCGAGGACGCCTGGAGCCTGTCGCGCAACTGCCTTACCCGGTGGATGTCCCCCGACGCCAACAGGTACACAAGTGATTTCGTTTGCCAGACCGATGTGTGGCACCTCCTTGACGTAAGCGCCGGAATCGATGTGGGCGTTGCCAGCTACTGAGTCCTCTTGACGTGGCCGGTATGATGTGCGAGGAGCCCGCAGGGAAGAACTCCTTGCGGGCTCCTCGCTGTCTAGAATCACTGCGCCGCAACAAGGTTTGTGGAAGGGAAGAGCGATGCGGATTCACAGCGTGCGGACTTGGATGGCCTGTTTATGTTCGTGTGCGGCGCTGGGGCTCACAGGCTCGCGCTCCGCGCATGCCAGCGAGTGGGCGTCATGGTATGAGCAGAATCGGGCGGGCCTGGTGCTATCGCTTCCGTTTGACGAGGGCCATGGCGACAGCACAAAGGACGCTGTGTCCGGCAAACAGGCGGAGATTCACGGCGCGCAGTGGGTCGGCGGCAGTTCCTCCGTGATTACGTTTCCCGCTGATGCGGAGAAGGTGGTGAGCCTTCCGGACCCCACCCCTGATCGCAAGGAGTTCACGATTGAGGCTTGGTGCAAGCCGGCGAAGGCGGACGGCGGTTATCTGGTCCTGAAGAAATACGCCTTCGGCTTTCCGAACTTCGCCGGGGAGGGCAAGGCCAGCCTCTACTTGCGCCAGAACAATGAGAAGGACTGGGGACTGCTCATTGCGGAGATGGTGGAAAAGGATGCCTGGCAGCACTACCTTCTCACGTGCGACGGCAAGGTCGTCTGGATCTACCGCAATGGCAAACATGTTGAGGACCGTCCGCTGCCGGCGCCGCTGGCCACCTCCCAGGAGCCGGTCCTGATCGGTTCGAGCGGCGGATGGGGAACGGAGCATTTCGCCGGAGAGGTGGGGCTGGTGCGAATTCTGAACGGCGTCTTGAGCGCTGACCAGGTTCGCGAGGAGTATCAGAGCCTTAAGGAAGGGCGTTCACCCATCGACTATAAGAGTACTTCAATCCAGGTTCCGGGGGTTTACCGTCTTGCGCGCGAGGAGAACCACGCTCTCAGGTTCGACGGCCATCACGCGTATGTATCCGTACCGCACTCGGACACGCAGAACCCCGCGGAAGCGCTGACGGTAGGCGCGTGGATCAACCCCGAGCGTGTCACACCGGCGAATATTGACGAGCAGGGGTACATCCTCAGCAAGGGGAGCGGCAACCACGCCGGCTACGCGCTCACGACTTACTACCAGGCCGGTCTGGCCGCCACCGTGGTCACCGATAAGGGCCCGTTCGAGGCGACCGCGTTCAACGTGCTGCGCCAGGGAGAATGGCAGCATGTCGCCTTTTCGTGGGGGGACAACGTCCTGCGGCTCTACGTCGACGGCCGGCCTGTGGGGGACCCGGTGATAACCAAGGGCCGACTGCTTCCATTGAAGGAACCGCTGACGGTCGGCAAGGCGGCCGACCGCAACGGGCTGTTCTTTCAGGGCGCGATTGACGACGTCAGGATCTTGAATGCCGTCCTTGTCGACAAGGCGGACCAGAATCTCGGGCAGGAGATAATCACTGCCGCCGCCAACGCCGACCCCGCCGGCTTCATTCAGCCGGTCAGCCGATTCATTGCAGGGACGACCGAACAACACCTCCCCCTCGTGGATTTCGAGGACTTGACCGGCTGGACCGTCACGACCTACAAGGGCATAAGCAAGGCCGAACTCTTTCGGAGCCACGAAAAAGCGCTCTGGGGGAATTACGTAGCCAAGGTCACCTTCGAGGGCAGCAGGGGGCAGGAGCAGGCGAAAAGATCCTTCGTGATCCGTCCCCCCCAACCCATTGCGATCAACAGCGCTTTCGACGCCGTCGCCCTCTGGGTGTATGGAAAGTATTACTACCGCCCCGGCGGCTTCACTGTCTCCGCGCAGTTCGAGGACGCCCAGGGAAAGGCGCGCTCGGTCATTCTCGACAACCGCTCCGGTCCATACAATGATTACCATCAGGTGTTCTGGGGCGGGTGGTCCATCGCCCATTGCGCCTTGCCCGCGGAAGTCAAGCCGCCTGCCAAGTTCCTTTCACTCACCTTCTATGGTCTGGTGGGGGAGAGCAGCCAGACAGCCTATATCGATTCGTTGAGCTTCTACAAGATCAATAGAGACCCGATCCCCTGCACCGTCCCCTCCTGGAAGGAAGTGAACTTCCCCACGACGCCGGATACCATCCTGCCCTCGCTGGCCAAGGGGGTGCAATTCAAGAACTCCATCCGGCGCGAAGGCGACACGATTACTTTCCTGTACGACGGAAATGACGAAAGCATTGAATATCAGTACCGGCCCGATAAGGGAACGCTCTCGGATATCTCAACGAAGTTCAACAAGTCCTTCAACTTCCGGCCGCTGGTTGGAGGCGGGCTGGTCCTCGACGTGGGGGGAAGACAGTACTCTCCCGACGACTCAGGCGTGAAGAGAACGCTGGACAGCCTCACCGTCAAGGGGGACGTGGTTGAGGCGGTTTGGAGCTTTCAAGTTGCCGATACCACCTTCAAGGCGCGCCTGGGGCTCCAACTCAAGCAGAAAAGCCTGATCGTCAACCTCAACGCGGACACCGGCGCGGTCAATGAAGTGCGGTTCGGCTCAGCCATGGGGACGCCCGCGCCGAAACTCCTCGAAGTCCCATATCTGACCATGGGGGGTGGCATGCACAAGAGCGAAGACCCCGCCATCCTCTACACGAACGGCGTCTTCCTTTCCGCTTTTGCCGACTGGTATAACAGCGAAGCCTCGGAGTTATTCGGCGAGAAGAAACTCCTCTCGAACGAATCCGCGACGATCAACGGCGGCAGCGCGTACTACGCCAGGACGGACGGCAAGAGGAACGCCGTCGGCGAGCGGTTTTTCCTCACCGCTTCCAGCAAGTTCGCCGAGGCGCTGCCCAACATTCCCAACCCGCCTTCTCCCTATCTCAATGTGACGAAGAAGCGCGTCTGGGCCATGCAATCCTGGGACTTGGACGCGAAGGCGTACGCGGACATCGTCGCGGGCAAGGCTCCTCCGTATTACGAGCAACTGTATTCCTTCTGGGAAAAGATGAAGCAATACGGAGTGGATGACCTCGCTGTGCATTTCCGCATCGCCGTCTTCCAGCCCGGAGTCCATCAATCGGATACGGATGACGGTTTCCCGGAGTCCTCTTACGTGGACGAGGATCCGCTGCTTGGCGGAAACGCGGCCGTCAAGGAGTTCGTGCGCAAAATGGAGGGGAACCTGGGGTACTCTGCGATCCCCTACACCAATTACACAATCACCAGCCCCTTGAATTATCGTTACTGGGATGAGAACAAAATCGCCCTGTACCCTGACGGCCAGTGGAAATTCGGCTCCGGGCCCGCGCTCCTCATCAAACCAGCCAGGGCGCTTGAATGCGAGGAGTACTTCGATACGCGGCTCAAGAAGGAGTACAACGTCAGCGCGAGCTACGCTGACCAGTATACGGCCAGGCCCCCCTGGGAATGCACGGACTATGACGCCCGGACTCCCGATGCGGCGAAGTTCTCCCAGGTCTTTCGCGTTTACGGGAAACTTCTCGACCAGCAGCGGAAACACTTCGGCGGCCCGGTGTTCAGCGAAGGGCTGACGCAATGGCTCTTTGCCGGCCTCTGCGACGGCGACTACGCCATGCTGGCGAACATCGAGCAGCCCCTCCTCGTCGACTTCCGCCTTCTGAAGATCAACCCGCTGACCAACGACTTCGGGTTCCATCTGCGTTATTATGCCGGCGGCGACCTGCAATGGTGGGTGGCCTCCGAAATCGCCTACGGCAGCACCGGCATGGCATACGGCCGAAGCTGGCTGCCCCCGCACGATCAGCGGACCGCCGAACTGCTCAAGTCCACTTTCCTCATTCAGCAACTCCAGCAGCAGTACGCCGCAGTGCCGGTGACGGAAATCCGCTACAACGACGGTGGCAGGCTGGTGAGCACCGAAGAGGCGATTAAGACGGACGCGTACAAGCGAAACCAGGTCTACCGCAAGCATGAGAACGGCCTGCAGGTCTACGTCAACCGCAATGAGAAGGAGAACTGGACCGTTTCTTGCGGCGGCGTGGAATACATTCTCCCGCCGAATGGATATCTTTGCGAGTTGCCGGGCGTCATCCTGGAATATTCGGCGCTTTCGGGCGGACGGCGGGTGGACTTCGTTCGCGGCGCTCAGTACGTGTACTGTGATGGCGGCGGGCAGGAGAAGGACTTTGGCCCCATTGTGGCGGCGCAGTGCTATGTCGTCAAGCCGGACGGGGAGTCGTTGTGGCTGATTCCCGCGCCTTTCAGAAAACAGGACAATGTGACGCTCGATCTGAAGATTCTCGCGCCCGCCCTTGCAGGCGCGGAAACGGTTGCCGTGCTTCCGGTGGCCGAAGACGGCACAGCGGCGGCCGCTGTAGCGTCCACCGTTCCGGCCAAAGGCAAAGTAGCCTTTACCGTAGACGGAACCGCCTTCAAGTATCGCATAGTGCGGAAAGCGGCCGGAACTCGATAGGGCACAGGCACACCCGCAGGTCTTGCCCCAAAGAGAGAATCCGTCGCGTGCCTCGGAAGAACAAACTCATCAAGAAGGCTGTATCGACATCGCCCGTGGCGGAGCAGCCTCCCGTGGTGTGGAAGGGGAGGCTGCTATTGGTGGAGACACGGCAGGGCGGCTACCGGTCTCGCGTTGCGGCGTAGGCAAAGTAGAGAGGCAGGAACTTCACCTTCTGCTCGGGCAATTCCGCATAGGGGGCCATCGAAAAGACGAGCCCCTCTCCGCAGTTGGGATAGGTCTGCAAGAGGAGGTGCAGGCTGCGTAACCGCCCTGACGCGCCGCTCTTGACCTCAACAGGGTGAATCGTTTTGTCAACCACGGCCAGATAGTCCACCTCCGCTGAACTGCCTCTGGCTTCCCGTGACCAGTAGTAGAGGTCGGGGCCTTGGGCCGCCCGCGTCTCCTGTCCTACGAACTGCTCGGCCATCGCTCCCCGATAGATGTCCAGAAGGTCATCTTTGGCATACTCCACGTCCGTCTTCAGGCCGCAAACGTTCTGCCACACGCCCACGTCAATCATCAGGGCTTTGAACCGTCGGGCAGAGGCGGTTGCTCCCAGCGGCAGACCCGAAGGATTCGCCGACGGGACTTTCTGAATGACCCGTGCCATGCACAGCAGGTCGAAAGCCCTCTTGATGGTTTTGTGGTAGTAGCTTTCGGCCAAGTGCGTGTACTGAACCTGCTGGCCAATGCTCTGGGCCACACCTTTGAAGACCGCATCGAGACAATGCACATCCGCCCGAGGAGCGTACTTCGAAAAGTCCTGCCGGTAAGAGTCGGCCAACTGCTGCTGCACTGCGAATGAATCCTGAAGCGACTGACTCCGTACAAACGCTGCCACGCACTCCGGCATTCCGCCCACAAAGAGAAACGTGCGTAGCTCGTCGAGCAAGAGCCTATGAGCGGTCTCGTTCACCTTCTTCGGGGCGGACAGCACGATTTCTGCCAGCATCTCCTTTCCTGCCGCCCAGAGATACTCGGCGAAGGTCATTGGGCACATCTCAAGGAATTGAACCCGGCCTACGGGAAACGAAATCTCGGACATGGCGAAGTCCAAGAGCGAACCGGCGGCCACGACATGCAGTTCGGGAAGTTCTTCGTAGAAATACCGCAAGGCCATTATCGCGCGGGGGCAGCTTTGAATTTCATCGAAGAACAGCAGCGTCTTCTTTGGGGTGATTCTCGCCTTGGCGAAGACTTCCAATTGTGGAAGAATATCGCTGGGTGCGAGACGTTCGGCAAAGAGGCGATGCAAGTCCCGGTTGCGTTCCAAGTCCACTCGCACCACGTTGCCGAAATGCTCCCGACCGAAAGCCTCCGCCGAGAAGGTCTTGCCCACCTGCCGTGCCCCACGGAGGATGAGCGGCTTCCGTCTGGCAGCGTTCTTCCACGCCACAAGTTGGTCGTCAATGAACCGTTTCAAGGCCATTCCTCACGGAAAATTACACACAATGGGCATGAACCGCCCATAACTCAAGGCTATTATGGGCATCATCTGCCCACAAGTCAAGGATATCTTCGGTTTGGCCTTGCAGTCTTCCGTCTCAGGAGCTTGGCTGGAGCGGGGCGGGTGTAGGGCGGGTGCGGAGCGGGTGACCGTCACGAAAGGGCTTCAAGATAGGGTCGCATCACGTTCGCCATGCGGCAGACCTTCGCATACGACGCTGATAGTCGAATCGGGCGCGTCCGTGAAGGAAGCGCAGACGCTCTTGCGCCACAGCACACCGAACCTCACCATGAATGTCTACGCGCGGACGCGCGACGACCAGTTGAAGAAACTGGCCGAGAGAGTGGGGGTGTTGATTGCCGGACAGGGTTCTGCCCCAAAGCCGCCCCAAACGCCAACAGAGGGCGAAAACGCTGAGAGTGCATGTGGGGGCAAGGATCAGGGTTACGACAAAAAGAACATGGCGGAGAGGTCGGGATTCGAACCCGAGGTACGGAATTACCCGTACAACGGCTTAGCAAGCCGCCGCTTTAAACCGCTCAGCCACCTCTCCGTGTGGGGGAAGCGGTGCGCTGTGAGGGCGCGCCGCGCTCCGCGGTCATGTGATTATACCCGTTAACGCCCCGTTTGCAAAGCGCCCTCGCGCCCGGTAGTTCATCACTTGCGCGCGATGTCATTCTGAGTCCGCCCGTTGGCGGACGAAGAATCTTTCGACAGCCGAGCGGTGAGCGCTTCGAAAGACCCTTCGCTGTGCTCAGGGTGACAAATGAACACACCTTCTGCCGCACATGAAGCGCCCCCGCGCTTCCAAGGTTTCCCCGGCCGTGCAGCGAGAACCTTGCGAAGGAGCGTGTGAGCTTTCGCGAGGCTCGGTCTCGCGATGCTTGCGCAAAACAAAAAGCCGCGCCCCGCTGTTTAAGACGGGGCGCGGCTTGTGTCGCTTCGGGTGCGTCAGTTGGCGCTGGGGAGGATGTTGACCTTGCGGCCCACGAACTCCACCGTTCCGGTGGCCAGGGCGAACAGGGTGTAATCTTTCCCCTGCCCCACGTTGCGACCGGGCATGAATTTGGAGCCGCACTGCCGGACGATGATGGAACCGGCGGTGATGAGCTCTCCACCGTAACTCTTTACGCCGCGGCGCTGCGCATTGCTGTCGCGCCCGTTGCGCGACCCGCCGCCGCCTTTTTTGTGTGCCATGGTTTTTCCTCGACGTTCTGCTGACTGTTCAGGAAACGGCTATCTGCGTGATCTTCACCCGCAGGTACTGCTGGCGGTGCCCCACCTTGCGGTGATACGGCTCGCGCCTCGTGTACTTGTAGGAGATGACTTTCCGCGCCTTGACCTGCTCCTCGACCGAGCCAACCACCTTGACGCCGGCCACGTACGGGGCGCCGACGCGCGGGCTGTCCCCGGCGATGAACAGGACTTTGTCGAATTCGATCGTGTCGCCGGCCTTGGCCGCGCGCAGGTCCACGTCGATCTTTTCCCCTTCGGCCACTTTGAACTGACGGCCGCTATCCTCGATAATCGCGTACATTTGGGTTCCTTCGAACAGGCGACACTATTCCCTGCATGACACAGACTAATGTTTATAGCATTTGATGTCGACGTTGTCAACCGGCTCGGGGACCGGTTCAAAGATTATGCGGCCGCCCCAGTGTTTTTCGATGTCGGCCAGTTCCTGGCGGCGTTCGTTCTCCAGGCGGATGATGACCGGCTGGCTGAGGCGCGCGACGATGCGTTTGCAGTTGCCGGGGATGGCCAGGCCGCGCAGGCGGCGCAGGGTGTCGAGCATGAGGCTCTCGGGGTTGCGAACCTGGCCCAGGCCCTTGCAGGCGGGGCAGGTCTGGTAGTCGCTGTGCTCGATGTTGCGCCGGACGCGCTGGCGGGTCATCTCGATGATGCCGAAGCGGGACATGCGCAGCATTTTGGTGCGGGCGCGGTCCTGCTTGAGCTGCTCCCAGAGTTTGCGCTCCACGTCGCGCTTGTGCGATTCGTCGCGCATGTCGATGAAGTCGCACAGGATGAGCCCTCCCAAGTCGCGCAGGCGCACTTGCCGGCCGATCTGCGTCGCCGCCTGGAGGTTGATCTGGTAGGCGGTCTCCTCGGCGTTCGATTCCTGCTTGAAGCGGCCGCTGTTGACGTCGATGGCGACCATCGCCTCGGTCTGCTCGATGATGATGTAGCCGCCGCCGCCGAGCGGGACGCGGTTGAGGTGGATGCGGTCGATCTGCTCTTCGAGGTTGTACTTGGCGAAGAGGGAGATCGGTTCCTTGTGCAGCTCCACCACTTTGCGGCTGGCGGGCATGGTGACGGCCATGAATTCGAGGATGCGGTTGTACGCCGCCTCGTTGTCCACCACCACACGCTCCATTTCGGTGTTGAAGACGTCGCGCACGATGCGGATGATCATGTCGGTTTCGGTGTAGAGCGTGGCGGGGGCCTTGGCGGACTTGGCCTGTTTCTGTATCCCCATCCAGAGGCGAAGCAGGTAGTTCATGTCGCGGTGGATGTCTTTGCGGTTGCGCCCCATGGCGGCGGTGCGCACGATGATGCCCATGTCTTTGGGGGCGTCGAGGGCGTTGAGGACTTTGTGCAGCGCCTCGCGCTCTTCCTCGTCGGCGATCTTTTTGGAGATGCCGTGGCGCTTCATGTACGGCATGAGCACCAGGTAGCGCCCGGGGATGCTCAGGTAGCTGGTGACGGCGGGGGCTTTGTTGCGGATCCCCTCTTTGGTGACTTGGACGAGGATCTCCTGCCCCTTGCGCAGGACGGCGCTCATGGGAACGTGCGTTTTGTCGGCGCGGTGCGCGACGTGCGGGTCGTGGAACCATTGGGGGGCCACGTCGCCGAGGTGCAGGAAGCCCTGGCGGTCGCCGCCGAATTCGACGAAGGCGGCCTGCAGGCTCTGCTCGACGGCGACGACGCGCGCTTTGTAAATGTTCCCGACGATCTGCTTGTCGCCGGCGCGCTCGACGAAGAAGTTATCCAGGTTTCCGTCGTCGAGGATCGCAATGCGGCTCTCCTCCCCTTCGCATACGTTGATCAGCATCGTCTTGCCCATCGTTCTTCCTTTCGACCTCAAGGGCCATGTGCATACAGCGGGCGTGGCGCGTAGAGCGGGCTTTAGCCCGCTGCCAGACCGTCGCGGGCTGAAGCCCGCGCTACACTTCGTCAATTCGCCAGCAGGACGCGCGTTCGCACGAAATGAAAACCGGTGCGGCGCTCCCGGGCGTCGAATCCCAGCAATCCCAGCACTTCCTCCGGGTGGGCGCTTCCTTCGGGCCCCGCCTTCAGGCGGACCACCAGGCTCTCGGCCTCGCGTTCCACGGAGAGGAGGAAGGGGCGAATGTCCACCGACTTGTCGCGCCCTTTGCGGCGGCGCTCCACGGTAAGTTCCGTCCGTCCGCGCAAGGCGGTCAGGGCCTCGGGCGCGAGGCGCGGGTCGGCGCGCAGCGCTTCGACCGGCTCGGCGCGGTACGCCACTTCCTGCACGCGCGCGGTCTGCTGCGGATCGGCCAGCTTGACCGAGAGCAGGTTCAGCCCGACGGGCAGCTGCTCTCGCAGGCGGCGTTCCACCTCGCTGGCGGTGACCCATTCGGACAGGTCGAACTCCATCACTTCTTCGGCCCCCTCGATGCCCAGGCCGAGCGCGGCGGGGAAGGAGAGGCGCGGGTGGGGGTTGAACCCCTCGGTCATGCGCAGCGGCAGGCTCGCGCGGCGCAGCACGCGCTCGAAGGCGCGCATGAGGTCCAGGTGCGAGATGACCGTCAACTCGCCGGTCTTCTGAAAGCGGACGCGTATTCGTTCGACAAACATTCGTGATCCTGATGCCAATTGCGCGGCGCGCGCTAAGTCGCGATGCACCGCGGCAGAGCGTCCGGGGACGCGGAGTGCGCAGGAAACGAGGGGTCTCCTGACATGCGCATTCCGAAATCCATAGTCCGCAATGGAGGACAGGGAATCGCTGAGGCGGCGGCTGGAGAGCCGGTGTTCAGGCCAGTCTGAGAAGCGACCTCAGGGCTGTGCCTTGTCTGCGGGCTTCTGCTCGGGAGTTTTCGGCGCGGCCGCCGGTGCGGCAGGCGGGGCCGGATTCTCCTGAGCGGGGGCCTTGGCAGCCGGTTTCTCAGGCGCGGCGGGTGCGGGCGCGACCACCGAGGGCGTCGCCGGGCTGCCGGCCGCTGTTGCGGCCGCACTGCCCGCCGGCGTCTCCGTCTTCACGGTGACCGGCCCCAGGAGTTCTGCGCCGGCGGCCAGTTCGGAGAGACGGAATGCGGCCAGATTGGCCCATTCGCTCTTCTCGCCAAACTTCACCGCGTGGTTGTAGGACTCCTCAGCTTGCTTCCTGTCCTTCAACTCTTCATAACAGCGCCCAATGTCCCAGCAGGCGCGCACCGCCTCGGGGTCAAAGGAGGCTGAAGTGAACCTCATGTACTGCTCGATCGCCTTCTCAGGTTTGCCCATCGCTTCGAGCGCTTCCGCCATGCCGCGGGTGGCCATCGCCCGAAGCCCCGACAGTTTCAGCTCTGTGGAGACCGCGGAGGCGCGTTCCAGGTATCCGAGCGCCTGCTGCGCGGAGCCGGAGGTCAGCAGCAACTGGCCGGCGGAAAGGAGCGCCTGCGCGGCCACGGCCGTGCCCGGGTTGTCCGTGGCGATCTGATTGAACTGGCGCACGACGGTGTCCATATCCGCTGAGCCACCCTGCGCCTTGGCGGTCAGGACGCTGTTGGCGAGGCGCTGGGCATCTTCGAGCATTTGCGAGGCCTGATCGGCGGCCTGCCGGCGCGACGCGGCAAGCCAGAATGCCCCGCCGACGATCACCACCAGCGCCACGAAGACGGCGATGATGATCGAGAGGTGATGCTTGGCCCAGCCCAGCCCGGTGACCATCGTCTCGGCGGCCTTGTCATGCTTCAGCTTCTGGCGTTCGGAACCCTTCACTTCAATTCCTTTCCTCAGTGCAATTGCGGCGCACTGTGTAGGTACGGGCCCCCGCCCGTACAAATCCGATTCATTTCATCCCCGCGCGGGCCAACGCCCGCGCCACCACGATTTTACCGTCTCACGCGTCCGCAAGCGCGGAAAAGTTCCTCCGCGTTGACGAACATGGCATCCACCTCTTCGGGCTTCATCCCCGCGCCGAAGGCGATGCTCTCCGCCATGCGCCGCGAGGGGTAATCCCCCGGGGCGTGGCCGTCGCTGCCGAAGACCAGCCGCGCGCCGGTGCGCCGGCTCATGTCCAAAACGCGGCCGTTCGTGAAGCTATGCCCCTTCCGGCCGGAAATCTCCAGGCAAACGCCCTTTTCCGCCGCAAGCTGCGCATCGGACAGTTCGAGCAGCCCCGGGTGCGCCACCACGTCCACTCCGGCCTCGATGAAGGCGCGGTTGGTCCCTTTGAGGACCGGCTCGACGATCGTCTCGCCATGCCCGACCACCACGGCCGCGCCCAGCGAGCGCGCGAGGGTGACGGCGCGCCGGATCAGTTCCGGGCGCACGTGCGTAATCTCGCAGCCGGGCAGCACTTTCAGGGACATCTTGCCGCGCAGGCTCTTGCACAATTCGACGATCTGCGGAATCACCACCGCGGCCGTGCTGAGGCCGACGTGATCGGCCACCACCAGCATGCGGTAACCCGCCTCCTCGCAGAAGCGCACCAGTTCCTCCGGGGAGCACGTCCCGTCGGAGAGCAGCGAGTGCGTGTGCAAGTCCACCATTCCGTCGGTGGGCAGGTCGGCCTTGGTTTTAGCCATCCTCGTTCCTCGTTGGCTGGGGCAAGGCATGCCTTGCCCCTACGACCCGGGACGCACGATCAACGCGCCAGAGGCCCGGTCAGCGTGCGGGCGTAGGCGACGAAGGCCGGCGTGACGCCGTTCCCCTTCTCGTTGATGAAATCGTCCGGCAGCAGGCGCACTTTGCCGCCCACCGCCTCCAGAGCGACCAGTTCGGCGAAGGCGCGATACTTCCCGCTGCGGTCCGCGCGAAGGACGACTGAGCCGCTGGCGTGTCTCTTGCCCATGGCGTACTTGACCGCCTTGCGTCCGACCATCTCCGCTTCCTTGGCGTCCACCGGAGAGACGTCCCCGGCGTAGCAGCGCTGCAGGTAGCCGAAGGTGTCTGCGCGGCAGCGCGCGGCCTTGCCCAGTTGCGTGTAGGTGGCGATCTTCACCGCCGCCGCCAGCACGTCGGCCAGCGCGCCGGTGCCGGAAAGCTGCGTGTGGCCGAACAGGTCTTTCTTGGCACCGCCGGTCGCATCTTCAATGGCGGCCTGGGCTTCCAGCGTTCTCAGAATCGGGGTGAAGGGGGGCTTGGCCAGTTCGGCGCGGATGAAGTTGGAACTGATGAAATCGCTCTTGTCCGGTCCGCACAACCCTTCGGAGACGGCCACCTCGGCGCGGCCATGCTTGGCGTAGACGGCCAGCACGTCCGCCAGGAAATGGGCGAGGCTCTTGGGGCGTTCGGGGAAGTAGATCAACTGGGGGCCGTCCTCCTCGGAGGCGCGGCAGAGCGACGCGGCGGCGGCAAGCCAGCCGGCGTTGCGCCCCATGATGACGTTCATCTTGATCCCCGGCAGGCTGCGCACATCCAGGTCATCCCCCAGCAGCGCATTGGCGACGTAGCGCGCCGCGGAGCCGTAGCCGGGGCAATGGTCGTTCTCCACCAGGTCGTTGTCGATGGTCTTGGGGACGTGGAAGCAGCGCAGTTCGTAACCGGCGCTCTTCGCTTCGCGGTTGATAATGCTGGTCGCTTCGGCGGTATCGTTGCCGCCGATGTAGAAGAAATAGCTGACCTCGTGCTTCTTGAAGATCTCGAAGGCCTTGCGGCAATCGTCGGCGTTCGGCTTGTGGCGGGTGGAGCCGATGGACGCGCCGGGCAGGTCTTTGTGGGTCGCCACCGGGGCTGTGCCGGGGGTGACGGGGATGAAGTGCTCTTTCAGCACGCCGGCAATGCCGTGGCGCGCGGCCAGGACTTCAATGCCGTTCTTCGCCGCCTCGTCCACCACGCCGAAAAGGGAACGGTTGATAACGCGCGTCGGGCCGCCGCCCATCGCAACGATGGCTCGTTTCATAGCAGGACTCCTGTCGCAACCGAATACGCTCTTACACCATAGAATACTGAGAACCAGCAGGATAACCGGAGAGGGGGGAGGTTGTCAATTCGACGGCGAATGCAGAGCGCAGAACGCAGAGTGCAGAATGCAGAGCGTGGCCGAATGCGCTTCTCGCCCATCGCGCTTGCCGTAGTTTCCGTCAAATTGCAGATCATCAATCATCAGTTATCAATTCTACTTGACCTTCTTCCCCTTCTCCGTCAGCGTATACCGGCCGTTGTTGAAGCGGATGAAGTCGTGTTCCTCCAGGACGCGCAGGCAGTCGACGACATTGGCTGCGATGGCGGTGAGCTTGTGGGGGTTGGTCTCGTTGGGGCCGAACCGTTCGGTGATTACGTACGAGGTGCGCGGGTTCTGATAGCGCCGCACGGTGTAGAAGACATGCTTGGCCTCCGTTGCCACATCTTCGGCCACGCCGGTCTGGATCAACTCTTCCTTGATGAGGATTGCTTCTGCCGGTTCCGACATTCCCAGCCTCCTTGCCACGACCGGCCCGGAACCCCCGGGCCATTCCAGCCGTATCATACCACCCCGAACCCCAGGAACAAGTATGGCATCGAACGCCAGGGCAAACGCATCTAAACTCCGCTGTCCGCCCGTTTGACGCTGCGCACGGCATGATGGCGCGGAACGAGGCCGCTTATGGACTGCGGCGGCAACGACGCCGCTTTGTCTTGGTGGAGACTTGATCATGGGGTGGGCCTGTCGGTTC
>CAIUPP010000030.1 GCA_903901045.1 uncultured Planctomycetota bacterium | reverse complement strand
GTTCCGTCGCCCCCTGCGGGGGCTCGGCTGGTTCTCTCCGCCTCTTTCTCCCCCGACTCGCCACGCTCGCCGGGGGCTATAGTCTAACGCCCCTTTCAGGGGCTAACGCTTTTGCAGAGGGGCCGACCGAATGGACGGAAAAGGGGGTCAGGCAACTTTTCCAACAAGGGAAAAGTAGCCCGACCCCTTTTCCTGTGCGCGGGAACATCTGTTCAAATCGCAAGTTAGAAATCAGGAATCAGAATTCAGAAATCGTCCGTCTTCATCCTTCCGCTTTCGGCTCCGGCTCGCCTTCTGACTTTTCTTCAGACTTCTTATCCTTCGGCAGAGGCTTGGCGTTCTTGCATTCGGGGTAGCCGGTGCAGCCGAGGAAGGGGCCGCGGCGGCTGCGGCGCACGGCCATCGGCTTGCCGCACTTCTCGCAGTTCCGGAGCTCCTCGGGCAGCTCGATGGGGGTCTCGATGCTGCGCGTGTTCTTGCACTTGGGGTAGGCGGAGCAGGCGATGAACTTCCCGTGGCGGCCGTTTCGGATGACCATGGGAGAGCCGCACTTGTCGCATTTCTCCTCGGTCTGCTCCGGCTCGGGACGCGGCGCGGGTTTCCCTTCGGCGTCCAGCGGCATCGTGCTGCGGCACTCCGGGTAACCGGAGCAGCCCAGGAACTCGCCGCGCGCGCTCCAGCGCTTCAGCATCGGCTTGCCGCACTTCTCGCACTTGAACTCCGTCTCGGTCGGCTCCGGTCGCTTCATCGTTTTCTTCGCCTTCGCAATATCGGAACTGAATGGTCCGTAGAACTCCCGCAGCACTGCCAGCCAGTCCGCTTTCTCCTCCTCGATCAGGTCGAGCGATTCCTCCATGTGGGAGGTGAACTTGACGTTCATGATGTCGCTGAAGTTCGCGACAAGCTGGTCGGTGACCACCTTGCCCAGGTCGGTGGCGAAGAACTGGCGCCGCTCGCCGCGCTTGACGTACTCGCGCGCCTGGATGGTGGAGATGATGGAGGCGTAGGTGCTGGGACGGCCGATGCCGAGCTTTTCCAGCGTCTTGACCAGCGACGCTTCCGTATAGCGCGGCGGCGGCTTGGTGAAGTGCTGGGAGGGGTCCAGCTTGATCAAATCGAGTTTGCCGCCGGGGGTCATCTCGGGGAGCTGCAATTCGCTCTCTTTGTCGAATCCGGTGAGCGTGGTGTGCCCCGGGAAGAGCAGCTTGCGACCCTGGACGGCGAATTGCGCGGCGTTCTCGGGGAGTTTCTTCGCCGCCAGGTCCAGCGCCTGGCCGACCGGGAGAGCCACGACCTCGACGTCGTTGACGCCGAGCCGCCCCGGCTGCATCTGGCTGGCGACGAAACGATTCCAGATCAGTTCGTACAGGCGAAACAGATCTTTTTCCAGGAAAGGCTTCACGCGCTCGGGAGTGTATTCCACGCTGGTCGGGCGCACCGCCTCGTGCGCGCCCTGGGAGGTCTTGGCCGAGGAGTAGACGCGCGGCGCGTCCGGCAGGTACTCGGGCGGGTAGTTGGCCTTGATCAGGTCGCGGCACTCCGCAATCGCCTGATCGCTGACGCGCAGGCTGTCGGTTCGCATGTAGGTGATGAGGCCGACCGATCCCTCCGCGCCCAACTCCACTCCCTCGTAGAGCCTCTGGGCGAGCATCATCGTCTTCTTCGTGCTGAAGTGCAGTCGCGTGCTGCCCGCCTGCTGGAGTGTGCTGGTGCTGAAGGGGGCGTTGGGCGGCAGGAGTTTTTCCTTCGTGTCCACGCGACGCACCCAGTAATCGCATTTCTGAAGAGCGGCGACGAGCCCCTCCGCCGCGGACTGGGAGGCTATCTCGGGGGGCTCGGCGTTGATTTGAGTGAGCTCCGCGGTGAATTCCTTCGGCTCCTCCTTCGGGTGCGGCAGCGGCGTCAGGACCGCTTTGATCTCCCAATACTCCTCCGACTTGAACGCCTCGATTTCGCGCTCGCGCTCGACGATGATCCGGACGGCGACCGACTGCACGCGCCCGGCGGAAAGCCCGCGGCGCACGGCGGTCCAGAGCAGCGGGCTGAGCTGGTAGCCGACGATGCGGTCCAGGATGCGCCGCGCCTGCTGCGCGTTGACCTTGTTCTCGTTGACCGTGAGCGGCTCCTGAAACGCGGCGCGGATGGCGTTCTTGGTGATCTCGTTGAAGACCACGCGGCGCGTCTTGCTCGCCGGGAGCTTCATCGCCTGCGCCAGATGCCAGGCGATGGCCTCCCCCTCGCGGTCCAAGTCGGTCGCCAGAAAGACTTCATCCGCCTTCTTGGACAGCTTGGTGAGTTCGGCGAGGATCTTCTTGCGGTCGAGGATGGTGACGTATTGCGGGGCGAAGTCGTTTTCGATGTCCACGCCCAGTTTGGACTTGGGCAGATCGCGCACGTGGCCGAAGGAGGCCTTGACCTGGTACTCTTTGCCCAGGTACTTGTTGATGGTTTTCGCCTTCGCGGGCGATTCGACGATAACCAGCTTGGACATTCGGCGAACTGACCTCCCGGCATAATGCGCAAAGTGCGGGCGCGGACGAGTGAAACGTCAAAGCGTAGATAAATGCCTTAAAGGTGGAGTGTTTGTCAAACCAAGGTTCCATTCCACTCGAACAATTCGCCGGCGATTGGAGGCGGCGCGCGGAAGAATGACGAAGCCCGAATGACGAATGACGAAGGAAAAGGCAAACGGCCTAAGTGCCCACTTCGCACCTTCCTCGCGTCCGCTGCGGTGCGTACTCCATTGTCCGTTTAGGGCATTCATTCGTCATTAGGATTTCGTCATTCGTCATTCTCCCCTTCGCGCCAGAAAAACTCTCACTTCGCGCCAAGCACCTCCCCGAAGAACACCCGCATCGCCTCCCAGGATCGCTTATCCGCCTTCTCGTTATACGCCACCCCCTTGGTTGGATCGTTGCCGGAGGCGGGGTTGGTGAAACTATGCACGGCACCGCCGTAGGAGATCACCTGGTAGTCCGCCTTCGCCTTTCGCATCTCATCCACGAACGCCTGGCCCGCCGCCGGGGGGACAGCCGGGTCGTCCGCGCCGGTGCAGACCAGAATGGCCGCCTTGATCTGGTCCTGATCCGGGGTCGGGGTGTCGAGGTTGCCGTGGAAGCTGACCACCCCCTTCAGCGGCGCGCCCGCGCGCGCGAGTTCCAGGACCGTCGTCCCGCCGAAGCAGTAGCCGATGGCGGCGAGTTTCTGCGGGTCCACCTGGGGCAAGGCGCGCAGCGTCTCCAACGCGGCCGAGGCGCGCGCTCGCAACAGGACGCGGTCGCCGCTCTTCAGCGCCGTGGCCCACTCCCCCGCCTGCTTCGCGTCCGCGGCCACCTTGCCGCCGCCGTACAGGTCAGCCGCGAAGGCGACGTACCCCATCTTCGCCAGCATTTCCGCCCGGTGCTTCGGGTAGTCGTTCAGCCCCCCCCACTCCGCGCATACGAGCACGCCGGGGCGTTTCCCGGCGACCGCGTCGTCATAGGCGAGGTACCCCTTCATCTCCGTGTCGCCCTGCTTGTACGCCACCGGCTCGGTGTGAATCGCCCCTTGCGCTGTCATCCCCAGCGCCGCCAGCGCGAGGGCCGCCAGAATCATCATCTTCATTTTTCCCCCTCCTTATTAATGGGAACTCCTTTTATCCTATGGGAAAGACGTTACGAGTCAAGGCGCAAGGGGGCGTCCGCGAGGGCAAACGTATCTAGAAAGCGCCGCAGAATGTGGAGTGCGCCGCCGCCGGCGGCGCTTTGGCTATGACGGAGCGCACGACTCACGGGGCTGCACCCTGAGGGTGCCGGACTCCAAGCCATCCAAAGCGGCGTCGTTGCCGCCGCACTCCACAAACCATCGCGCTCAGCGCGATCACAATCATGCATCGCGATCTAGCCCCCTGACGCCACAGCCTGCGGCGCTCTTTAGATGCGTTTGCCCTGGGGCTTCTGCGTGGCGCACCGGCCCAACTCCCCTTGGGACAGCCGATTACGCCGGGCAGTTGACAAGTCCTTCGAGGCGTGGTACCGTAAGGAAGTAAATAAGAATTATTCTTGAGAGGCATGTTCCGGTGCGGCGCAGCAAAGAAGTGCAAGCGCCGGACCTCAGGAGGCGTCGGTTCGCCGCCTGCGCCTCCTCGAATAATTTCCAGACTGAGGGCCTGACTATGCGCATGAGAAATTCTGCCTTGCGACTCGATACCCTTGTGGCGGCAACCGCCGCGGTCCTGCTGCTGGCGCTATTCCCTTCGTCCATCCCGGCTGTTCCGGCGAACCCGAAAGGGGTGACGGTGTCGCAACCGGACGGCTCGCAGGTGACGCTTTTCCTGCGCGGCGATGAGCATCGCCATTGGCACCAGGATAGGGATGGCTACCTGGCCGAGAAGGACCCGGTCACGAAGTCCTGGCAGTACGCCGTGCAGGAAGGAAATGCGGTGCGGCTGACGGGGAATCTCGTGGGGCGCGCCGACCCGAAGAAGGCCGGCTTGAGCAAGGTGGATGCCGCGCAGATGCGCACGCTGGCGGCGCAGAGCCCGAACAGTCAGGCCGCTCCCGCCGCGAAAGCCGCCACGGCTCCCACCACCGGCACGATGCACAACCTGGTGGTTCTGGTCAACTTCAGCGACCTGACCATCACCAGCACCAACCAGCAGTTTGACGACCTCTTCAACAAGAGCGGCTACACCACCGACGGCGCCGTCGGCTCGGTCCAGGATTTCTACAAGGAAGTCTCCTACGGCCACCTCACGGTGCAATCGACCATCGCCGGGCCGGTGACTCTGGATAACGGGTACGCCTACTACGGCGCGAACGATAAGAGCGGGAACGACGTCCGCCCGCGCGAGATGGTCCAGCAGGCGCTGGCCAAGCTCGCGGCCACGGGCTTCGACTTCAGCACCGTGGACGGGGATGGCGACGGCTGGGTGGACGGTCTGACGATCATCCACGCAGGCGGCGGCGAGGAGTACGGCGGCAACGACGCCAACTACATCTGGTCGCATGAGTGGGAATTGGCCAGCGCCGTGACGTACAACGGCGTGAAGATGCAGCAGTACCATACGGAGCCGGCGCGGCGCGGGTGGGACTCCAGTCCCTCCACGCAGGGGATCACGCGCATCGGCGTCATCTGCCATGAGACCGGGCACTTCCTCGGCCTGCCGGACCTGTATGACACCGGCTACGACAGCGCGGGGCTCGGAGAGTTCTGCCTGATGTCTGGCGGCGCGTGGAACGGGGACAACGGGACCAGCCCGGCGCACATGAGCGCCTGGTGCAAAGCGACGCTGGGATGGGTGACGCCCACCGTCGTCAGCGGCCCGGGAATCTTCTCCGTCGGACAGGCCGAGACGAACGCGCAATCGTACAAACTGCAAGGCGGCTTCTCGGCCAAGGAGTACTTCCTGATCGAGAACCGGCAGGGGGTGGGGTTCGACTCCGGCCTGCCCGGCTCGCTGCGCGGCATTCTGATCTGGCACGTGGATGAGAACCAGACGACCAATGACGACCAGACCCATTACCTGGTGGATCTGGAGGAGGCCAGCGGCACGCAGCATCTGCAAACCAACCCCAAGGCTACGGGGGATGATCTGGATTATTTCCGCGCGGGGAATGCCACGAGCTTCGGCCCCAGCACGATCCCCAACACCAACAGCTATTACAGCGCGGTGCTGGGATACAGCGTGTCCGGCATCGGCGCGACCGGCGCCACGATGTCCTTCACCATCGCCTCCACCGCGACCACCACCACGACGACCTCCAGCACGACGACTTCCACCACGACTACGTCCACGACCACCACCACGCATGCCACGACGACGACCACGACGCACGCGACGACGACCACCACGACTTCCACCACGAGCACGACAGGCTCCACGACGAGCACCACAAGCACGACCACGACGACGCTGCCTCCCACGCTGACGATCACCTTCCCTTCGGACTCCGGCATCCTCCTGCACCGCAAGGCGAAGTGCGACGTGCTTTGGACGGGTACGGGGCTGTCCACGAAGGATAAGGTCAACATCTGGCTTGTCCAGGACCTCGGCGGCGGCCCCTGGCAGCTTGCTCAGGGGGTTGCAATCAAGAAAGGGAGCTGGCAGTGGAAGGTGGGCGACTGGAAGAAGACCAAGTTGTTCCCTCTGGGCTATCCGAACGCCGATAACTTCCGCATACGGGTCGTCCGGGTCGGCAAGAACAACGTCGAGGACCCCAGCGTCGAAGGGTTCAGCGACAGCCCGTTTACGATAGGGGACTGAATAACGGCGAGCGTAGAGTGTAGAGTGCAGAGTGCAGAATCGGATGGAGCGCGTCGTTCGACCCAGAGGCGCTCTACGGGTGGCCCTGAGCTTGTCGATGGGGATAACCCGCGCCACATTTTAGCGCGCTGGGCGGTGCGCACGGCGCACCTGTGACAGCGCGCTCCACCAGTCTACTGGTAGTGTCAAATCTTGTGTGTAAATTGGAAGTGGGCGTATCCTGACTTGTGATCAAGCCGCTTCCGCGGCGAGCGTGAATTCCTTACAAGCCTTTCTGGCCCGTTTTTCATTGAGAAAT
>CAIUPP010000029.1 GCA_903901045.1 uncultured Planctomycetota bacterium | reverse complement strand
GGAGAGGCCCGCCTGTTTCGAGGCTGTAGGTGCTTGGAAAGCGGTAGAAACGAACCATGATCGCGGGTTGGATAACCCGCGCCACCTCGCCAGTTCGCAATGGCCTTGCTCAAGAGGAAGAAGGGCTGAGAGGTCTGCTAATGATCGGAAGAGGGACGGCGATGAACCGATGGCGGGCAGGGCTGACGCGGGTGAAGCTATGTGTCATTGTGGGTGCCGTGCTGCTATTCGGATTATTCTTGTTGCTGCTGCCGGTTCTTCCCCAAGCACTCGAAGAAGGTCGGCGCACTGACTGCATGAAGAATCTCGAGACAATCGGCAAAGCATTGTCCGCTTACCGCAACGATAATGGCGGCTACTTGCCTTTCTCATGCGGACTGGGCGGCACTTCGCCGGGCGCGTTCAACAATGCTGCTGCGAGCAGCCTGGGCCTTCTGTACCCGAAATACTTGGGGAGCGCGAAAGCGTTTCGTTGCCCATCCACCAAGGACAAACCTGCGTTTGTTCTCAATGGCGAGGTCTCCAACCGAACTTGGGCGCTTGCCGGCAGCAGCTACGGTTACGACCCGCGCGTTTCGAGACAAGCCGGCAAGTACAAGTATACGGCTATCATGGCGGACATGGATGGCTCATATGTCGACCTCAGTGACAGCACTAGCCGGAATCATGTCAGTGGGCAGAACGTTCTTTATGCGGACGGGCATATAGAATTGTCCGGCAGCAATTTCTGCGCCAATGACCCGCAGGACAACATCTTCGCCCAGGACCCGTGGGATGCGGATACGGACACGTTCCTTGTGCGCGGGGATTTGAACAACCTGACGGTCTCGTTCGATGCGTATGATCATCTTAAGTAGAAGAGGCGTGGCGCCGGGAGCAGGCGAGGTGGCGCGGGTTATCCAACCCGCGATCATAGGGCGTTCCTTCCGCTTCCGCCGTTCCCGCGCCTGCGGCGCGGGACGCGGACCGGCCGCTCGACTCCGCTCGCGGTCCCGAGCCTGCCGAGGGAATAGTCCGCGCCACCAACGGCCCTTGCACGGAGCGCCCGCTTGATTATCGACCGCGGATCGCTGAAAATTGATTCCTGATCCGCCGTTCTCTGCGTCCTCTGTGCCTCTGCGGTGAATCCGCCGCGCTGTTGCGTTGGAAAAGGACTTGACGATGGTAACCGTTCTTGAAATGCCTCCGGAGAATACAACCACTCCCCCGCCTCCGTCGGAGCCGCCGGAATTCGCTCCGCCGCGGCGCACCTGCTTCGGCGTGCTGGTCAGCCTGTTCATCGCGCTGGCGGTGCTCGTCATCGTCCTCATTTACTTCCACAAGCTCCAGTACGCCACCTCAGCCGTCATGGATGGCGGCGTCTCTCAAGGTGAGCGGTTCGGGTTCCACCTGATGTATGTCCCATTCACCTTCGGTGACCTGCATTCCGGGGCGAAGAAGGCGGCGTGGCTCTACGCGGCGCTGGCGGCGTTCATCTTCTACTGGGTTGCGGCGCGGCGCGGGCGGCTCGTGGCGGCCATCCTCACCTTCATCCTGCTGGGGGCCTCTGCGCTGTTCCTCGAGCGGATGTGCATGGCGCGCGTCTACTCCCTTTCCGTGGCCGCGCTGCTGCTGGGCATCCACCTGATCCTCACACGCCGCTACCGCGCGCTGGCGGTGGTGATGTTCGGCACGGTCTGGCTCTGCGACGACTTCCCCCTGCTGGCCGGGGCGGCGGCCTGCCTCTTCGTCGCCGAGGCGCTGGTGGACAAGCGGCTGAACGTGGGACTGCTGCGCTGGACGCTCCTGGGCATGGCGGCGGGGATCATCATCAACCCGGCCTTCCCGGATAATATCGTCTCGTACCTGTCCGGCCCCTCCGGCGCCGCCGCGGGAGCCCTTCCGCTGGGGAGCGGGGAGCTGCTCACCATGGCCCGGGCGGTCTGGATCGTCGTGGGATTGGGCGTGCTGCTCGGGCTGCTGCGCGGCCGCCCGACCCGCGAGACGGTCGGCCTGCTCCTGATCTCCTTCCTGGCGACGCTGCTGCTCATGAAAGCGCCCCGGAGCATGGAGATCTGGCCGCCGCTGGCGCTGCTCTTTGCGGCTTACTCGTGGTCGGACTACTGGCAGGAGGTGGTCTGGCAGTCCCCCATCCGCGGGCGGCTGATGCGCGGGGTGGCGACCATCGCGCTGGCCGGACTGATCCTCTTCACCCCGGCGGTCTACCGCGAGGCCAAGGGGCGCATCGCCGCCGAGAAGCCGGTCAACAGCCCAAGCCAGCCGGTCTCCTCCGAGCGCTAGCCGATGGCGGATTGCGACGGAGAAGAAGGAGCCTGGGGGGCAAAGGGTCCGGGAACAAAAGAGCTTGGGGAAGAAACGGGGTCTGGCTGCTTTTCGCCGTTGCGAAAAGATGCCTGACCCCCTTTCTCTTCCCGGCGCGGGGCGCGTGCGCGGGAATCAGGGCGCAGCATGCTGCGCCCCTACAAACGGACTGCCGCGCCCATCATTGAACCCCCGCCGCCGCTTCTGCTATATTCGGGAATCTGAAATTCTTGAAAGGAAAGCGCCATGTCCGTCGAGCACCACGAGCCCGTCAAAGTCACCTTCGAACCGGAGGGGCGCGCCGTGTCCGTGCTGCCGGGCACCGCGTTGATCGAGGCGGCGGTGCGCGCGGGGATCGTCATCGAGACCCCCTGCGGCGGCGCGGGCTCTTGCGGCAAGTGCCGGGTGGAAATTTCGCGCGGCGCCCCCCCGGCGGGCGAGGCCGACCGCCGCCACCTCTCCTCCGATGAGATCGCGCGCGGCGTGCGCCTGGCCTGCCAGACGCGCGTCACCGGGGAGATGTTCGTCAGCGTTCCCGTCGCCGCGCGCCTCTTCGAGCATCGCATCCTCACCAACGGCCAGGGGCGCGACGTGCCGCTGCATCCCACCGTCAGCAAGCGCCATCTGACCCTCACCCCGCCCGGGCTGGAGGATCAGCGCGCCGACGAGGACCGCCTGCTGGCGGCCCTCGAAGAGAAGAAGGTCCACCCCGGCCTGGAGGTGCTGCGCGAAATGCCGCGCATTCTGCGCGAGAAGCAGTTCGACGTCACCGTCGCCGTCGCCGAGGGGCGCGTCGTCGCCCTCGAAGCAGGCGACACCACCGCGCGAAACTACGGCATGGCCTTCGATATCGGCACCACCACGGTGGTCGGCTTCCTGATAGACCTCACCACCGGGCGCGAGCTGGCCGTCGCCGCGCGCACCAATCCGCAAATTCCTCTCGGCGACGACGTAGTCAGCCGCATCCACCGCGCCTGCGAGCCGGGGGGATTGCAGGAGCTGCAGCACAAGATCATGGGCGGCCTGAACGAGATCATCGCCGACTGCTGCCGGCAGGCGGGGGTCGCCTCCGAGCATCTGTACGAGGCGACCGTGGTGGGGAACACCACCATGAGCCATCTCTTCCTCGGCATCAACCCGGAATTCATCGCGCAGGCGCCGTACGTCGCCGCCGTGCGCCGCGCCGTCAACGTCCAGGGGCGCGACCTCGGGCTGCAGATCCACCCGCACGGCATCGTGCATGTCCTGCCCAACGTGGCCGGCTTCGTCGGCTCCGACACCGTGGGCGTGGTGCTGGCCGCCGGGATGCACGAGGCGACCGGGCGCGCGCTGGCGATCGACATCGGCACCAACGGCGAACTGGTGATCGGCAATCGCGACCGGCTCCTCGCCTGCTCCACCGCCGCCGGGCCGGCGTTTGAAGGGGCGCGCATCCGTTTTGGCATGCGCGCCGCCGACGGCGCCATCGACAAGGTGCTCATCGACTTCGATATCCAGTGCAACGTCATCGGCAACGTCCCGCCGCGCGGGCTGTGCGGCACGGCGCTGATCGACCTGGTCGCGGAGTTGCTGCGCGTCGGCTGCATCGAGTCCACCGGCCGCCTGCTGCCCCCCGATGAGTTGCCCTCCTCCATGCCGGAGGCGATCAAGCGCCGCGTGCGCGAGGGGGAGAAGGGGGTGGAGTTCCTGCTGATACCGCGCGAGGAGACGCAGATCGGCGCGGACATCGTCTTGACGCAGCGCGACATCCGCGAGCTGCAACTGGCCAAGGGGGCCATCGCGGCGGGCGCAGCGATTCTGATGAAGGAGTTCGGCGTGAAGGCGGAGGATCTCGATCACATCCTGCTGGCCGGCGCATTCGGGAACTTCATCCGCCGCAGCATGGCCAAGCGCATCGGGCTGCTGCCGCAGATCCCCAGCGAGAAAATCCTGTACATCGGTAACGCGGCGGGGGCGGGGGCGCGCATGGCGCTGCTCTCGCGCAAGTGCAAGATGGAGGCGAACCAGATCGGCGAGCGCACCCAGTACCTCGAACTGGCCGGCCGCGCCGACTTCCAGGATGAGTTCACCAGCGCGATGATGTTCCCGGAAAGTTGACGGATTCGACGTTCAACATCCGACGTTCAACGTCCGACGTTCAAGTTATGCCGTCCAACGTTCGGCGGCAAGATCGGGTGGCTCCGGCGCAGGTAGGGCTAGCAGGCCGCTAGAGAAGTCATTCTGAGCGCCAGCGAAGAATCTTTCGGAGGGCTGGACGCTCGATTGGGCCTGACTCAGAAAGATGCTTCACTGCGTTCAGCATGACATAAAGCCCGTTCTTCAGGGGCCTGCCAGAGGGGCGTGACATGATGCAGGACGCCGGATATCCCGGCGCTTGAGCGTTGTGTTCTGATGTCCGCGCGGCGGCCCGTTCGCGCGGCCCTCATTCCGAAATCGCAATTCGCTATTCGCCAATCGCCATTCATCCGTTCCGCCTCACCCGCCGCGCATACTCCCGCACCGCGTCCTCCTGCAACTCCGTTTCCACCGATCCGGGTCGCAGCGCGCGGACCTTGGCCAGCGCCTCTTCGGGGGTCATGCCCATGCTGACGAAGTAGCAGGCCAGCATCGTCCCGGTGCGCCCCCGTCCGGCCGCGCAGTGCACCACCACCCGGCCCCCTTCCTCCTTCGCCTTCTTCACGATGGCGACGAACTCCTCGACCTGATCCATCTCCGGCGCGCTGAAGTCCTCAACGGGGATGTGGTGGTAGTCGAACCCGAACTCCTCCAGGTACGCCGCGGGGGCGAAGGGGCGTTCGGTGAGGCTCACGATCGACGTGATCCCCTCCTCGCGGAAAAACTCCAGCGCCGCGTGCGCGTCGGCGGGGCGCGCCGTCGCCGCCAGCAACCCCGGCGCCACCCAACTGAATCCCTCCGGTCGCTCCATCCGACGGCTCCTGTCGAAAACGGAAAGCGGGCGCATCGCCTGCTTTCATTATGCTAACGGCAGGGTGGCGCGGCGGTCAAGATGGACGTGGGCGAGGGAGTGAAGGCGAACTACGAAATACGCGAAACGTGCGAAAGGTATTGTGCAACGGTTATCGGAGTGGCCCGAAGAAACGGAAAGCAGGGGGATTGCCACGGGCCGCAAGCGGCCCTCGCAATGACGGCCAATTGGACAACGGTGTGCGGTTCCCTGCCGGCGCATTGACTCGGCGCAGACGCCGGGGTAGCCTCGATTGGCGTGGGGCTGCTCTAGCAAGGAAGGGAGCGCAATGGCCTACAAAGCGCGGCTGCTCATGACGGAATTCGTGACGCACGACGTGAAGCGCCTGGTCCTCACCCGGCCGAAAGGGTTTCGATGGACTCCCGGCCAGGGGACGCTGCTGGCCATCAACAAGCCCGGCCTGAAGGAGGAAGCGCATCCCTTCACGCCGACGGGGCCGGCCGGCGCGGACGTGGTCGAATTCACCATCAAGCAGTACCCGGATCGCCACGGCCTGACACAGAAGCTGCACAACCTCGCCCCCGGCGCGGAACTTCTTCTGGCCGACGCGTTCGGCGACATCGCGTACAAGGGGCGGGGGACGTTCATCGCCGGCGGCGCGGGCATCACGCCGTTCATTGCCCTGCTGCGGCAAATGGAGCAGGAAGGGAAGCTGCGCGGGAGCAGCCTGATCTTCTCCAACAAACGGTGGGAGGACATCATCCTGGAGCGCGAGTTGAAGAGCTTCCTGGGGGAGCGCTGCACCTTCACGCTCACGCAGGAGAAGCGCCCGGGATACGAGCGCCGCCCGATCACCGAGGCGCTGCTGAAGGAAAAGGTCCGGGACTTCAGCCAGTACTTCTACGTCTGCGGCCCGCCGCAGTTCATCATGGACGTCAATGAGTCGCTGGTGAAGCTCGGGGCGAAGCGGAAGAAGCTGGTTTTCGACGAGCCGTAGGAACACGTTCACGCCGCGGGTTGCCGAGCGAAAGAAAAAACCTTGCGAAGGTTCGTTTGACCTTCGCGAGGTTCTTTGTGTATCGCGAGCGGTTCCGGGGCAAGGCATGCCTTGCCCCTACAATCCGGAAAGTGCGCTGCGGGTCTCTAGGCTTCGTTCAAAGCAATCGTCAGCGGTAAACGTCCTTCCGATGCCCGACCTTGACGACCCAGACCGACCGCTCCGCGTCCTGAATCGAATAGACGACGCGGTAGTCGCCCTGGCGAACGCGATAGCACTCCTGCCCGGAGAGCTTCTTCGCGCCTGGCGCCCGGGGATTGTCGCCGAGAGATCGGATCACTTCAACAATTCGCCGAAGGTCCGCCTTCGGGATGCGGACCAGGTCCTTCTTCAGGACCGATTGCCGCAAGAGAACTTCATATCTTGCCATCCCGTTTCAGTTCCTTCAGGGCCTGCTCGAAGCTGACGAGCGGTTCGTGCGCGCGTTTTTTGAACGCCGACAGGTCCTCCTCGTCCTCGCGGAGCGATTCGGCGATAGCGTCGTTGACAAGCTGAGACATGGGCCGGTTCGTCTCTGCGGCCTTGATGCGCAGCGCCCTGTGGATTCTTGCGTCGAGGTAAATGGTCGCCTTCTTCGATGGAGCATTCATGGCGCTCCTCCTCTCTCGTCTGCCAGCATAACCGCATGACGGCACGCCGTCAAGCGGGCGGACCACGTTCAAGGGGGCTATTGGGATGGGCATGGAAAAAGAAAACCTTGCGAAGGTTCGTTTGACCTTCGCAAGGTTCTTTGTGTATCGCAGGCGGTTCCGGGGGCAAGGCATACCTTGCCCCTACGACGCCGGCAGCGCGCGCCGCCGGCTATTCCGACAACTTCAGCGGCGAGACGTAGTCGCCTAACTGTTTCTGCGCGGCGAGGAGGCGTTTGCGCTGGGCGTCGAGGATGGTGAACAGCGCCGCCGGCATCTCCCTCATCTCGGAGCGGTGGAACTTCTCGACGCGGTCGAGCTTGGCCAGGTTCTCCGGGATGCGCAAGGTGAACTGCTCGACGTACTGCTCCTGCGTGTACTCTTTCTTGAGCACCTGCTTGAACAGCTTCTGTAGGTCGGCCAGCTTCGGGATCATCCCCGTGGGTGTGCGCAGCGCGCCGGCCTCGGCGTGGACGCGCAACTCCATCCACTTCACCCAGACCGCCTTGTCGCGGATGCCGGTGAGGAACTTGCCGTCCTTGCCGCGCTGGAAGTAGTTCACCCCGAAAATCAGCGGCCGGCGCGTGAGGCCCTGGGCAAACTCCAGGTTGTTCTTGATGTACTTGCCGATGGGGACCGCCAGGAAGTCCTGGATGCTCATCACGTTGATCTCGGTGACTCCCTCCTTGCCGATGATGGCGAAGGTAGTCTCCGTCTCCAGCGCCGCGCCGAAGGTGACGATGCCATGCTCCCAATCGAAGCTCTGCTGCACCGGGACGGAGATGCTCGCGTCGCGCCCGCCGTACAGGATGCCGGAGACCTCGACGCCGTTCGGGTTCTCGAGCTCCGAGTCGACGTTAGCCAGCGCGGGCAGGCTGACGGCGTAACGCGCGTTCTTGTGGGCCGCCGGAATCAGCGCCCCCTTCTCATCCTTCTTCCCCTCGAACCACTTGCCGGAGAAGTTCACGCCATCCTTCGGCAGGTCGCATCCCATGTTCAGCCAGTACGGCTTGCCGTCCTTCACCAGGATGTTCGAGAAGACCACCTCGCCCGGCGTGGTGAGGACCTTGTGGATGACCGGGTCGTCGCTGGGGTTGATGCTCTGGATAATGCCGAAGATGCCGCTCTCGGCGTTGACGGCGCGCGCCTGTCCGCCGATGTTGCGGAAGTAGGCGATGTCGTCCCCCAGGATCGTTTCCCCCGGGAGCATCGCCGTGGAGGTCTTGCCGCAGGCGCTGGGGAACGCGCCGGCGAAGTAGGTCTTGCGCCCCTTCGGCCCGTGCACCCCCATCAGGAACATGTGCTCGGCCAGCCAGTGCTCGCGGTCCGCCTTGCGGATGGTCAGGCGCAGCGCGAGCTTCTTCAGCCCCACGGTGTTCCCCGCGTACTGCGTGTTGACGCTGTAGATCGTCTCCTTCGTGTGGTCGATGTAGATGCGCTTCTTGTCCGCATCCACGCTGACCATCTCCGCGTTCATCCGCCCCGCCGAGTGCAGGAAGGCGAAGAACGGCGCATCCTGCCCGGCGAAATGGTTGTACGCCGCGCGGTAGAGCAGGTCTTCGCTGTGCGCCACGTACCAGGAATCGGTGCACTGCACGCAGCCGATGCTGAAGGGGGAGCCGGTCGGCCCCAGCGAGAGGAAGCGTACGACCATCGTGCGCCCCTTCATCTGCCCCTGGAGCAGGCCGCGCACTTCGGCGAGCCCCTGCTCGCGCTCGATCTGGTTGAGCGACGCGCTCATCGATTCGTTCCTGGGAACGAGGTACTTGGTCACTTCGCGGTCGCGCCCCTGGTCGTTCATCCCGTCGAAGTGGTAGGTGTGGCCGGAAACCTTCAGCGCCTTCTCCTCGCCGCCGGCGACCACCTGCTCCCGGACGTGCGCGATGTCCTCCGGGGCGTCGGTGCAGACGAACACGTCGTCGGGGGTGCACAGCGTCAGCGCGTCCGCCACGAAGCGGCGCACCTCGGCGTTCTTGACGGCGAGAAGCTTGCGGTACTCTTCGGCGCGGAGCTTGTTCTTCAGCAATGTCTCGTGGTTCTCTTCCATCTCAGTCCTGCCTTCAAAACGGCTGTCAAAGTGTAGAGTTTCCCTTGCCGCGCTCTTTGCGAGCGGCGTCACCTTGATGGGGGATTCCTTGGGGGCGGTAGTGTAAAGCATGAGGGGCGTGAAGTCAAATCGGACTCGCTGCCCCGGCGGTGTGGCGCTGCCGCTGTCGGCTGTGTTATATTGCCCGCGATTGGGGCGTCTGAGAGTTGTCGCGCAGAAGTGCGCGACCTATAGGTCCGTATGGGCCTGACAGGAGATCATGATGCCTGTAGCAACGCGCGCCGCGGGACTTTTCTGCGTCTGTCTGGCCATCGGGGTCGTCGCGGGCTGCTATGCCGCCCCCACGCCATTCCCCGGCCAGGTGCAGGCGTGCTTCCGGTTCGAAATGGGGATCGATTCGCTGGCTGCCCCGGACGCCAATTCGAAAGGAAAGGCGTACGTGCTGGTCTCCTCCATGAAGGACGTTCCCGACGACGACTTGCAGTTCACAGAGTTCGCCGGCTACGTGGAGCGCGCGCTGGCCAAGCGAGGATACCAGCGCGTCGAGAGCGACCCGAAGGCGGACCTGCTCATCAGCATGGGGTATGGGCTGGGGAATCCGCAGACGACTACCAAGACCTACACGACTTCCGCCGGCGTCATCTATCCGGTCGGCTGGATGTGGTACACCACGGCGCCCACGACGGAGTCGACGCAGGTTTCGAGCTACCCGATCACGCTGGTCCTTGAGGCGCACGACCTGAAGAGTCCCGGCCGGCAGAAGCCGGTCTGGAAGACCACCGTCACGAGCAACTCCAAGGTGCCGAACAATGTCGAGGGGGGCATCTTCCTGGTTCAGTATTATTACATCGTCGACATGCGCGTCCAGGTCCCCTACATGGTCGCGGCGGCGAGCGATTACTTCGCGACGAACACGGGGCGGAGCGTCGGCATGGTTATCATGGGAAGCGACAAGCGGGTGTTTGACGTGATGGGGATCAGTCCGCAACGGCCGTGAACGTCGAATCCGTCAGCCGGGGGCCGCATCACTCCGGCACGGAGAGCCCGCGCTTGCGCATCTCATCTTCGAGCACCTGCACCAGCGGGCCGAAGAGCCGCTCATTCTCGTCGCTGATTTTGATCAGGTGGGTATGGGCGGCGCGGATCAGCGCCAGGCGGTCCTCTTCGCTGGCCTGCTCCTCCAGGCGCGCGAACTCCATCGCCGGGATCTTGAACGGCTTCTCCTCGATCATCAGCAGTTCCGCCAGCCCCACGCTCTGCAGCAGGCGCACCAGCGAAGAGTCGGCGTTCACCACGATAATCCCGGGCGTGCGCCCGAGCCGCTCGTACGTGGCCGCCCCCGCCAGAACCCCCATGAACGTGCTGTCCATTCCCGTGCAGTCGGACAGGTCCACGATGATGAAGCCGTGCCCGTCGGCGAGCAGCTTGTCGAGGAACTCGCGCAGGCAGAGGCAGTTGTTCATGGAGGCGAGGCCGTGCACACGCGCGTAAACGGCGCGCTTGCCAATGGCCACCTCGTAATAGCCGCTCTGATTTCCCGCCAAAACAGGCTCCTCACTGCGGCGCGGCGCATGCAGCCCGCGCCCACTTGACGCCACGGATCCCTATATTTTCACTATCGGCATAATCGGCAATTTCTGCAGGGCCGGACGGTCAGGATACTTTCGAGCCCGGCGCGGCGTCGCTGTCCGGCTGAAGCGCCATCACGCGCCCGCCATCCTGCGCCGCCAGCAGCATCCCCTGGCTCTGCACCCCGCGCAGCATCGCTGGCTCCAGGTTGCAGACGACCACAATCCGGCGCCCGGTCAACTGCTCCGGCGTGTAATAGGGGCGCAGGCCGGCCACGATCTGCCGCTCCTCCCCCCCGATGTCGATCTTCAGCACGTACAGCTTCTGCGCGTTCGGGTGCTCCGAGACGGACTTCACCAGCGCCACGCGAAGGTCGATCTTCTTGAACTCTGCGAAAGAAACGGTCTGCGGCTGGGCCGGTTGCGGCGGCGGGACGGCCGCCTGCGGCTGCGGTTGAGCGCCTTCCACGATATTCTCCCGTTGATAGGACCGAACTGCCGGACCCGTTCGATCCGGCGGGTCCAACCTATAAACATTATCAGAACCGGGGCCGCGCTGCAATCAGCCAGAGGTACAGGTCCATCACATTCGTGCCGGTCGGCCCGGTCTTGACGAGACCGCCGACGGCGTCGAAGAAACGATAGGAATCGTTGGCCGCGAGGCAGTCGGCGGCGCGGCGGCCTTTCTCGCGCGCGAGGCGGAGCGTCTCGCCGTCGGCGAACGCGCCGGCGGCGTCGGTCGGGCCGTCGGTCCCGTCGGTCCCGGCGGCGAGAAACGCGATTCCCTGTGCGCCCTCGATCGCCATCGCCGCGGCCAGCGCGAACTCCTGATTGCGTCCGCCGCGCCCGCGGCCGCGCAGCGTCACCGTCGTCTCGCCGCCGCTGATCAGGCAGGCGGGGGCGCGAATAGCTGAAAGGGCTGGGCCGGGAAAAGGGGTCTGACTCCTTTTCTGCGCAGCGGAAAAGGTGTCTGACCCCTTTTCCTCCCCGAGCATCGCGCGCGCCAGCTTCGCCTGCTCGCGCGCCACGTCGCGCGCCTCCCCCTCGGTGGCGGCGGAAAGGATTCGCGGGGCGTACCCGAGCCCGCGCGCGCACTCGGCGCATGCCGCCACGGAGGCGGCGTTGTTCGCGATAATGAGGTTCTCCACCCGGTCGAACAGCGGATCGCCCGGCTTGGGGGTCTCGCGGATGCGCCCCGCCGCGCCGTCGCGCAGACGCGCCAGGACGTTCGGCGGCAGTTCCTTCTCAATTCCATAGCGCGAAACGATCTCAAGCGCCTGGGCGAAAGTCGAACTGTCCGGCGCCGTCGGGCCCGAGGCGATGATATCCAGCGGATCGCCGATGACATCGCTCAGGATCAGCGACAGCACCCGCGCCGGGGCCGCCAGCCGCGCCGCCTGCCCCCCCTTGATCCCGGAAAGGTGCTTGCGCACGACGTTGATCTCCTGAATCTTCGCCCCGCAGCGCAGGAGGGATTGCGTCACGCGCTGCTTGTCCGCCAGCGTCAGCCCCTCCGCCGGCAGCGGCAGCAGCGCCGAGCCCCCTCCGCTGATGCAGAAGATCACCAGGTCGTCCGGCCCGGCCTGTTGCAAAAGCTCCGCGATCCGGCGCGCGCCGGCCACCCCCGCCTCGTCGGGGACCGGATGCCCGGCTTCGTGGATCGGCACGCGCTGCGGTGCGGGGTGGCTGAAACCTTGCGAAGGTTCGTTTAATCCTTCGCAAGGTTTTCCGCGCGGCGACGAACCCTGCGAAGGGCTAAGAGAGCCTTCGCAAGGTCCCGCGCATGGCGGTGCGCTTGCTTTTACATTGATCCAGCCGCGGCCGACGCGGTCGCCGAGGATTTCCTCCACCGCCGCCCCCATCCGCGCCGAGGCCTTCCCCGCCCCCACCAGAATGACGCGGCGAATCTTCGCCAAGTCGATCTCCCATCCCCCCGCGCGCAGCCGCTCCCCGTCGCGGCGGAGATGCCGATGCACCGCCGCCGCCGGGTCCGCCGCGGCAAGCCCCGCGCGGAAAATCGTCATCAACTGCTCTCGCATCGGCGACGGATTCATGGATGGTCTCGAAACAGGCCGGTCCCCCGTGCACAAACCGGGGGATTATAGGCGGGCCGGCGAAGGGGAGTCAAACCTGGAAGTGGCGCGCTGTGTGTGCTAGCATGTCAGGCATGGGCATGTAGTGCGGGTTATCAAACCCGCGATATCGTGCGTTTGCTCCGCTAGGTGTGGCACGGAGAGGTAAATGCAGCCGGCGCGCATGTACCGCAGAAATCTCCCGCATATTCAGACCGTCGGCAAGAGCTATTTCGTGACTTTCTGCACAAAGGGCCACTGGGTCATTCCCGAAGCCGAAAGGAACATCGTCCTGGACTGCTGCCGCTACACGCATGGGCGCAGCGTGTTCCTCCACTGTGCCGTAGTCATGCCCGACCATGTCCATCTTGTCCTGACTCCCATGGCCGATCCAGCCGGTCAACCCTTCCTCTTGGAGAAGCTCCTTAAGGGAATCAAAGGGACTGCGGGGAGGAAGATCTGTCAGGCACTCGGTCGCACGGGCCCCGTATGGCAGGCGGAGTCGTTCGACCATATCCTGCGCTCGGACGAATCTGTAGAAGCGAAAGCGGATTATGTCATCATGAACCCCGTGCGCAAGGGGTTGGCGAACGAACCGGCTCTGTATCCCTGGCTCTGGCGCGCCCGCAACGAGCAGGACGTGTAG
Source organism: uncultured Planctomycetota bacterium (assembly GCA_903901045.1). GTDB lineage: Bacteria > Planctomycetota > Brocadiia > CAIUPP01 > CAIUPP01 > CAIUPP01. The sequence continues at coordinate 77,294 of CAIUPP010000029.1, read as the reverse complement.
CGCGGGTTATCAAACCCGCGACGGCCTTGGCGGGCGCGCTGATTTTCAACGGCCCGCGGGCGTGCCGCTCGCGACGCGACTTGATAGTCCGCGCTACATACGGGTAGCATGCCTTTGGCGGAACGTCCGGCGTCCTATTTTTGAGTGAATGGTGGCATCCGTGGACTGGAACAGCCTGACAAAACAGCTGGAAGAACTGCGGGCGCGCAGCGCGCCTGAGCTGGCGCTGGTGGCGCGCTGGGACAAACTGCTGGCCGCCGCGGGGGAGGCGCGCGCGCAGGAGGAGGCGCGCGAGGCGCTGCTGCGCGAGGTGACGCTGGTGCTCTCCGGCAGCGGCGTGCACCGCGTGCTCGAACTCGTGATGGACTCCGTCGTGCGCCTCAGCGGCGCGCAACGCGGTTTCCTGCTTCTGACGCGGCCCGATGGCTCGCAGGAAGTCGCCGCCGCGCGCAACACCAAGCGCGCCACGGTGAACGACGCCGCGACGGAGGTCAGCCGGCGCGTGATCGAAACGGTCCTCTCCACCGGCCGCCCTCTGCGGCTGGAGGATGCGCTTCACACCCGCCCCTTCGACCTCGCCGAGAGCGTCACGCGCCTCAAGCTGCTCTCGGTCCTCTGCGTCCCGATCCAGCACGACGGGCGCACCCTGGGCGCGCTGTACTTGGAGAACCGCACCGCCTCCGGCGTCTTCACCGGGGAATCCGAGCGGCTGATTGCGGACTTCGCCGGGCGCATCGCCGCTGCGGTCGCGCAGGCGGAGTCCTTCGATCAACTCCGGCGCGAGCGAGAGCGGCTGGAGGCGCAGTTGGCGCGCGAGTACGAATTCGAGGGGATCGTCGGGCGCAGCCCGGAATTCCGGCGGCTGCTCGACCTGGTCGCGCGCGCGGCGGACTCGGACATCCCCATCCTCATCGAGGGGGAAAGCGGCACCGGCAAGGAACTGGTGGCGCGCGCCGTGCATCGGCGCTCGCCGCGGCGGGAGAAACCGTTCGTGGCGGTCAACTGCGCCGCGCTGCCGCAGGCGCTGCTGGAAAGCGAGCTCTTCGGCCACACGCGCGGCGCCTTCACCGGGGCGGCGCGCGACCGGCGCGGCCTGTTCGCCACCGCCGATCGCGGCACGCTCTTCCTGGACGAAGTCGGCGAGATGCCTCCTGAATTGCAGGCCAAGCTGCTGCGCGTGCTGCAATCCGGCGAGTTCCGCGCCGTCGGCAGCGACCGCCCCGCCACGGCGGATGTGCGCATCGTCGCGGCCACGCAGCGCCGGCTCGAGGAGGAGGTCAAGGCGGGGCGTTTCCGCGAGGACTTGTACTTCCGGCTCAAAGGCGTCTGTGTGACGGTGCCGCCGCTGCGCGCGCGCAAGGAGGATATCCCGGCGCTCATCGCGCGCTTCCTGGAGCAGTTCCATCCCGCCGCGCCCTTGGCGCTTTCCGACGAGGCGCGGGCATGCCTGCTGGCGTATGACTACCCCGGCAACGTGCGGGAATTGGAGAGCATCATTCGCCGCGCCGTGCTTTTCGCCGAGGGGGGAATCCTCCCGCTGGCCGCGCTCCCGCCGGAGATCGCCGACCGCGGAGGGGAGATCCTCCGCCTGCCCGTTCACGTTCCCGCGACCGCCGCCGAGCTTCTGCGCGCGAAGAAGCAGGCCACCGCCGAGGCCGCGCGCCAGGTCGAGCGCGCCTTCCTCCTGCGCGCCCTCGAAGCCGCCGGCGGCAAGCCCACCGAAGCCGCCCGCCTCGCGGGGATGAACCGCACACAGTTCCTGCGGATGATGAAGAAATTCCAGATTGAGAGAGGCGGACGGTGAACTAAAGAGGTGTTTGGCCATGAACATCTTCACGATCTTGGCAATCGTATTTGTCTATTATTGCGGCGTTGCTATATCCGGAGTTCTCGCAAGATTCGGGCGTGATTGGGAAGCGGGAGGCTTTCTTCTCGGCATAGGCGTGGGGATTCTTCTAGTTCTGAGTCCCCGCTGGTACATAACCAATGAATGGCATGCCTGGAGTCCATTGCGTCCGCGCTGCAAGAATGGCAAGTGTGACGCAAAGGACTATGAATTGTTTGGGCGACAAGGGGGGAATGCATTATTTCGCTGTCGCTGCGGGACTAAGTACATACGCAAGGGGTTGCGTTTCATGGAACTAAAGGAAGACGGTTCTTGCAGTCCGTACATGCGGCGACGGTGGCGCTTGGGAAGGTGGGAGAAGGACACCGATGCTGTGTAGGCTACCCTGCCCTGCTGTTCGTCTTGGAGGGACAGAATGAAAATAGCCCGCCAGTTCACTGGCGGGTAAGGGAGGTACCCCCTCCCCTTTCTCCCCTCCCCCACAACAACGATGTGGGGGAGGGGAAGGGGGTGGGGGAGCCTTTCAGTACCCGGCACTGAAGTGCCGGGCTATTGTCTTGCCGTCCCTACAGGACGGCTAATCGAAGGAGGACGATTTCCAAGAGGCAAGCCGCTTTCCAACATTCTTCAACTTGGAGCCCTCATGTCCAATCTTCTCCTCATGAACAAACGCATTCTTCTCGACGCCTCGCCGATCCTGTACAACCGTCCCTTCAGCGCGGCCGCGCTGGGCGAGGACTGGGAGTGGTTCAACTCGGAGTGGCGTTGCCAGGGGGACCTTCTCATCGGGCGCAATGAGAACCCGACCGCCGGCGCGTTGCTGCTCAAGCAGGGGTTCCCCGGCGACGTGCTGCTGCAGTTCCGCGCGCGCAACGTGCTCCCCAGCGCGCACGATATCGACGCGATGTGGAACTGCACCTGGGACGAGCCGAAGGGCTCGCGCACGGCGTACGTGCTGGGGATTCAGGGATGGTACGAGGGGAAGATCGGCTTCGAGAAAGCCCCGGAGAACCGGCTCGCCGCGATGGCCCCCTGCCCCTGGTTCGCGCCGGGAAGGGAGATTCTCGTGCAGGTCGGAAGCATCGCGGGGCACTGCTTCGTCTTCGTGGATGGCCTGCTGCGGATCGAAATGCTGGACCCGGACCCCATCGATTCCGCGCGCCACAACCGCGTGGGCGTCGAAGCGTTCCAGAGCATGTACGCCATCCGCGATTTCACCCTCCGGCGCATCGTGTGGGAAGAGCGTCCGCAGAAATACGCGGCGGAGTTCTGAGCTTGCGACCGCGGGGTTGATAGCGTACGTCTTTTTTGAAAACGGAAGAAACGAACGATGACCGCGGATTTGATAACCCGCGCTACACGTTTTTCCGCGCAGCGTGTGTGGCGCGGACTATCAAGTCCGCGTCGCGGGCGTCCTGCCCGCGAGCCGTTCTCATGCGGAGCCAATGCACGCCACCGCCGGTTTGATAACGTACGTGCTCGAAGTCGGAAGAGACGAATGACGACCGCGGGTTTGATAACCCGCGCTACACGTTTTTCCGCGCAGCGTGTGTCGCGCCGACCTCGGCGGCTGCCTCGTCATTCGGGCTTCGACTTTCTTCCCCGGCCCCCTGTGGTATGATGATTTCGGCCCGATTTTGCAGGAAATTTGCATCCCACGGAAGAAATCGCCCGGTTCCCGGAACTATTCATGTGAAGCGACCAGTGGAAGAGCCCCGATGGGAGATACAACGCTTGCAGCCCGGCGACGCGGAGTTGGTGCGCAGAGCGCGGCGTGGAGATGAGGCCGCATGCCACGAGATTGTGGAACTGTACAGCGCGTCACTTTATCGGTTCGCGTACTCCCTGGTGGGGAACGCGGCCGATGCGGAGGACGTGCTGCAGGAGACCTTCTCCGGCGCATTTCGCGGCCTGAGCGGATTCAAGGAGCGCGCGTCGCTGAAGACCTGGCTGAGCGGCATTCTTGTGCGGCAGGCGGCGCGCTGTCACCGCAGCCGCGCGCGCCACAAGACGGCGTCGCTCGATGCGATGCAGGAGAACCCGGCCGGCGGGCGTTCGGACGTGATGGCCGCGCCGCGCGGGTCGGACGGCGGAATGAAGATGGATATCTTCGAGACGCTGCAACAACTCTCCGCCGACCATCGCGAGGTGATCGTCCTGCGCGAGATGCAGGGCCTGTCCTACGAAGAGATCGCCGGGACGCTCGGTGTCCCGCGCGGGACGGTCGAATCGCGCCTCTTCCGGGCGCGGCAGGAGTTGAAAGAACTGCTCAAGGAGTACCTGCCGTGAAGAGATCGGCAGCGAACGTCCGTTGTGCCGCACGCGTCCGCGGGGGCAAGGCATGCCTTGCCCCTGCAACGGCATGCGCTTCCCGCGCCACGTGGGATGCGCTCACGGCAAGGACGGCTTGGAGGCTCACCTATGGGAACTTGTGATCGGCTGCGGCAGGCAGACGCCTACCGCGACAACGAACTGACCGCGCCGGATCGCCTCGCCTTCGAGGCGCATCTGGCCGGCTGCGCGGACTGCAAATCGGAACTCGCGCAACTCTCTGCCATGTCGTATCTTCTGACAACGGCGCAAGCCCCAGATATGCCCGCTGGGCTGGTCGAGCGGCTGCGTGAGAAAGCCGTTTCAGCGCGCGAGCGCGGCGTGCTGAAGCTGGCGGAAATGCTCATCGCCGCCGCCGCGGTAATCACCGTCGCCTGCGGCGGCTGGCTGTGGCAGGGAGGCGGCTTGAGCGGTTCTTCCGCCACAACGGAAGCGCCCTGGCAGAAAGCCGCCGTGACGCTGAGCGTCGATAGCGTTACGAATGATGCGCAGCAACTGACGCAGTGGATGGTGGAAGGATTGGCCCTGGAGACGACTAATGAGTAAGAGCAAACTGATCCTCATCGCCTGCTTCTGCGCGGCGCTTCTGGCCGGAGTCGCCGCGGGCGTCGCGCTGCGTTGCGCCTTCGGTCCGCCGCCGCGCCCGCCCTCCCTCGAAGAGCAGCTCAGGCTCACCGAAGCGCAGCGCGAGCAGATGCGGCAGATATGGTCCGGCGTGATGCGCGGCCCCGGGCCGGATCGCGGGCGGCGTGAGGAGTTGCAGAAGGAACGCGACGCCGCTGTGGCCGCCCTGCTGGACGAGAACCAGAAGACAAAATATGAGGAGGTGATGAAGGCGTTCTCGGACAAGATCGCCGCCCTGGAGACCGAGCACCGGAGTGCGGTCGAGGAGGCGGTGAAGCGCACGCGGGAGATTCTGACCCCTCAGCAGAGAGCGAAGTACGACGAGTTGTTGAAGCAACGCGCAGGGCCGCATGGGCCGCGCGGACGTCCCGGCGGTCCCGGGGGGGAGGGCGCGCCGCCTCCCGGCGGCCCGCCTCACGCAGGACCCCAGGAGTAGGAACTTCACCTAGGCGCAATTCTTTGGAAGGAGTGCAGTTATGCGTACGCGGAACATGATTTGGACGGCGTTGGTCGTAGGCTCAATGGCATTGGCCGGCATGGCCGGCGCGCAGGCTGCCGGTGATCAGCCCGCGACGGGCGGACACAACCGTGGCGGAGCCGCCGGGCAGCATAATACCGCCCAGGGCAACAACGCCGCGGCTCCGAACGCAGCCGGTCAGGCCCCCGGCGGACAAGGTGGGCAGGGGGGGCAGCGCATGACGTTCGAGCAGATGCAGCAGCAACGCGATGAGCGGATGAAGGAAGCGCTGCAAATGACCGACATCGAGTGGCTGGCGCTGGACGCGAAAATTCAGAAGGTGCAGATGCTTCAGCGTGAGTCGGACATGGCCACCGGTGGCGGCGGTATGGGCGGCGGCTTCATGGGTCGCCCCGGACGCGGTGGCCCCGGCGGTCAAGGTGGTCAGGGCGGGCAGGGTGGGCAGGGTGGGCAGGGGGCTCCGGGTGCTCAGGGAGGCCAGGGCGGTCAGGGTGCTCAGGCCGGCCAGGGCGGCCCGGGTGGACGCGGGCCGGGCGCCGCGGCGCAGACCGACGTGGGCAAGGCCATGCAGGATTTGCAGACGACCCTGGACAACAAGGATGCCACTCCCGACGAGATCGCGGCCAAGCTGAAGGCGGTGCGCGATGCGCGCGCCAAGCTGCCTGCGGAATTGGCCAAGGCTCGCGCCGACCTGCTCCAGGGGCTCACCCCGCGGCAGGAAGCGGTGCTGGTGACGATGGGTTTCATCCAGTAATTCGTTCGTTCAGCGACGTGGAACGCACCCGCCGCCCGTCGGCCTCATCGCCGGCGGGCGGCTTTTTTTCTTGCAGTGGCGCAGCATCGAATAAGTAGTCATCGCGAGCCATTCGACGTTGCTCATGGCCCTGAGTTCATCGAAGGGTGAGCGCCGCGAAGAAACGTGTTGGCATGCGGAAGGTTGTCGGCGCGAAAGTGGCGATCTTCCTGCTTTTCAACCCGTACGAAGGCAAGGTTGTCCCTCCGCGCAGAGGGGGTGGGAAATCGGAAGATTGCCGCAGTCGGCGCGATGGCCGGACTGACCGCTCAACCCGCGTGGCGCGCCTCCTTCGCAATGACGGCACTTTATTGCTGTCGCAAATCATCCGTCCGCCCCCTCTTGTTTGCCCCGCCTCTTGCTCCTATCATCGAATGAGGTTTTGCTCTGTGGAAATCATCCCGGTTGGCAGGCCGGGCCGGTGGGGACACAATACTTTCCAAAGGAAAGTTTTGTGTCCCCACCACGACCACGGGGAGAATGACGCGCTGTCACGATGGTTTCAACAGAGCAATGGGGTTTCAAATGGTTCCAATCGAACTGGGAAGGGGAAGTCATGCGCTACAAACTGCTGGGAAGAAGCGGGCTGCGGGTGTCGGAAATCTGCCTGGGGACGATGACGTTCGGCGAGGAATGGGGCTGGGGCTCGACGAAGGAGGAATCGGCGCGCGTCTTCACCGCGTTCGCCGAGGCGGGGGGCAATTTCCTGGATACGGCCAACCGCTATACCGAGGGGACCAGCGAAAAATACCTCGGGCAGTTCATCGCCACCGAGCGCGAGCGCTTCGTCCTGGCGACGAAGTTCACCATGAACGAGCGCCCCAAGGACCCCAACGGCGGCGGCAATCAGCGCAAGTGCATGATGCAGGCGCTGGAAGGAAGCCTCAAGCGGCTGCAGACCGAGTACATCGACCTCTACTGGCTCCACGCGTGGGACTTCATGACCCCCGTGGACGAGGTGATGCGCGCGCTGGATGACGCCGTGCGCGCGGGGAAGGTGTTCTACGTCGGCATCAGCGACGCGCCGGCCTGGATCGTCTCGCAGGCCAACACCATGGCCGACCTGAAGGGGTGGAGCCCGTTCGTCGCGCTGCAGATTCAATACAGTCTCGTCGAGCGCACCCCCGAGCGCGACCTGCTCCCCATGGCGCAGGCGCTGGACCTCGCGGTCACCCCCTGGTCGCCGCTGGGAGGCGGGCTGCTCACGGGCAAGTACAAAGCTGCCGCGGACCGCCCGGCCGGCGCGCGTCTGGCGCAGAGCCCCTGGGGCGACCGGTTCAAGACCGAGCGCAACCTGCGCATCGCGCAGGAAGTCGCCGCCGTCGCCAAAGAGGCCGGCTGCACCGCCGCGCAGGTGGCCCTGGCCTGGATGCGCCAGCAGCCGCGCGGCATCCTCATCCCCATCGTCGGCGCGCGCAACGTCCTGCAACTCAAAGACAACCTCGGCTGCCTCTGCGTGCAACTCAGCGCCGACCAACTCGCTCGGCTCGACGCCCTCAGCAAGATCGAGCTCGGCTTCCCGCACGATTTCCTGACGATGGGCAAGAGCTACGTCTTCGGCGAAACGCTCCCGCTCATCGACAGCCACCGGGCGCTGAAGTGAGGAGAAAGGCGGGGAGCCGTTGACTTGTAGGGGCGCAGCATGCTGCGCCCTGGCCGTCGATGTTCGTCGAGCGGGAACCGGAAGGAACGAACCATAATCGCGGGTTTGATAACCCGCGCTACATGTTCTCTCGCGCGGCTTGTGTAGCGCGGACTATCCCCTCGACTAGCTCAGGGCAAGTAACCCGCGCTGCACGGTTTTCTTGCACGTCGCGTGTAGAGCGGGCTTCAGCCCGCCGACGCTGCTTATCGCACCACCGTCGGATAGAGCTTCGCCGCCACGGCCACCAGCAACGCCGTCGCCCCGGCAAGCACCGTCAGGTCGAGCGTCACACTCGCCGGCGTGCCCGCCGCGCCGGCGATCATCAGCGAACGCAGCGCCTCGACCTCATACGTCAGCGGGTTGACGCGCGCGATCAGCTGCAGCCATCCCGGCATGATCTCGATCGGGTAGATGGCGTTGCTCGCGAAGAAGAGGGGCATCGTCATCAGTTGCCCGATCCCCATGAAGCGCTCGCGCGTCTTCACCAGGCAGGCGATGATCAGCGAGAAGGTGGAGAAAAGCGCCGCGCCGAGGATCACCGCCGCCACCACCCCCGCCAGCGCGAACGGGCTCCAGTTGATCTTCACCCCCAGCAGCCAGGCCAGCAGGTAGATGATCACCGCCTGCGACAACCCCCGCACCCCCGCCGAGAGCGCCTTGCCCAGCACCAGCGCCGCGCGCGGCGTCGGCGAGGCGAGGAACTTGTGCACGATCCCCAGGTCGCGCTCCCAGATGATCGTGATGCCATAGAAGATGGCGATGAACAGCACGCTTTGCGCCAGGATCCCCGGCGCCATGAAATCCAGGTAGCGCATGTCGCCGGTGGGAATCGCCTTCAGCCGGGTGAACACCTGCCCAAACACGAGCAGCCAGAGCGTCGGCTGCAGCGCGCGCGTGATCAGCTCCGTCGGGTCGTGGCGCAGCTTGCGCGCCTCCAACTCGGCGATGATGCAGGTCTTATTCGCAAACCGGAGGATCGCCTTCAGCGGGTGCAGGCCAACCTCCGGCGCGGCGGTGCTTGTGTCCATCTTGACGACCTTACTGAGCAAACCGTGCAGGGGCGGGCTTCAGCCCGCCCACTTGCGCGCGAGCTGAAGCCCGTGGCTGCGTGGTTGCCAAAGCAGCGTGGGTTACTTGCCCTGAGCGAAGCCGAAGGGGTCAAACCCGCGATCATTGTGAGTTCCTTCCGGCTACTCTCCCGCGCTTGCGGCGCGGGACGCGGACTGGATAGTCCGCGCCACATACGTCCACTGCGCGGAGCATCCGGATCACCCCAGCCTCCGCGCGGTGCGCCGGGTCCTGGAGGTCTCGCGATAGCTCGTTCCCGATTCGAGCTTCGTCTCCGCTCCGGCGCCGGCGTAGTGCGCGAACACCTCCTCCATCGTCCCGCCGTTGGCGCCGAGGGAGGACTTCATCTCCTCCGGCGAGCCGACCACGCGGACGCTCCCCTGGTGCATGATCGCCACGCGCCCGCAGAGGCTCTCCGCCTCATCCATGTAATGCGTCGTCAGCAGAATCGTCGTGCCGAACTGCGTCTTCAGGTGGGCGATGCGGTCCCAGACCGCCTGGCGCGCCAGCGGGTCCAGGCCGATGGTCGGCTCGTCCAGGAAGAGCACGCGCGGTTCGTGGATCATGGACTGCGCGATCTCCAGGCGGCGGATCATCCCGCCGGAGTAGGTGTGCACCATCTTGTCGGCCGCCTCGGTCAGGCCCATCATGCCGAGCGCCTCGCGGACTCGCGCCACGCGGCCGGCGCGCGGCAGGTCGTACAGCTTGGCGAAGATGAGCAGGTTCTCGTATCCCGTCAGCGTCCCGTCGGCGGAGAGCATCTGCGGCACGTAGCCGATGATCCGGCGCACCTGCGCCGCGCGGCGCACCACGTCGAACCCGCCCACAACCGCCCTCCCCGAGGTGGGGGGCAGCAGCGTGGTGAGCATCTTGATGAGCGTGGTCTTCCCCGCGCCGTTGGGACCGAGCAGGCCGAACACCTCGCCCGCCTCCACCGACAGCGTCAGCGCATCCACCGCTCTCAGCGCGCCGAAGCAGCGCGTCAGCTTATCTGTTTCGAGTATCGGCATGACTCACGCGGGGCCGTTCTAAAACGTGCGACGAAAACCCAAGCATAGGATGATTCGCAGGAGGTGTCAAGGGAACCCGACACCGAGGGTTAATGACCCCCTCCGGCGGGATTTCATGGCAGACGGTTTGTCGCAACCCTCACTGCGGAGGGTACTTGGCCTTTTTATATTCTGCGGCAAAGGCTGGGCCGTCATATCCCGGGAGGTTCTCGCTCAATTCATCCAGGGACACCATCCTGTCGCCGTTGAGCCAGGACTGGCGCGCGGCGAGCGCCGCCAATTCGGGCTCGATCAGTTCATGCAGGGGGACGGGGGGCGTATCGGTCTGCTTCGCAAGATAAGGCAGCACCGATTCGAGCAGTCCGCGGTAGAGGATGCTCGTGTCCACGACAAACTGGTGCGAGCTCTTCTCGCTGACGATGGAAGCATAGAACGGCAGCCAGGCGCCCTGCGCTCCGATGACGATCAATCCCATGCGGCCATCGGCCCAATTCACCTGGATGCGCCGCTGAACCCCTTTCCCGAGGTGCCGCGCGCTGACGATGCCGGGCCCCATGATGCCGCTGAGCAGCGCATAGGCGTGAATCCCGTAATTGAACTCGTCCACCGCGCACCCGCTCAGGACCGTATGAGGCCGGCCGCGTTCGGCAACGTTCTTCGCGAGCCAGGCGCGCGCCTCGGCGCAGTAGCGCAGTCCCGATCCGCCGGCGATCCGTTTGCCCTGCTTTCCCCATTCCACAAACCGGCGCAGGTCGCGCAGGTTCCCCGCTATCGGCTTATCGATCAGCACGGCCTTTCCCGCCTCCAGGAAGGGACGCGCCTTCTCCACGTGCGTATCCCAATCGCAGCCGTGAATGATCGCGCAGTCCACCTCCGGGACCATTTCGCGAAGGGAGGAGAACACGCGAGGGACCGAATTCGTGGCGGCGAACTTCTCCGCGTAGCCGCGCGGATGCACCGAGCCGCCGTCCCACAGCCCCACCACCTCGTGCCCCATGGCGCGCTCGATTGGGATCCATGATTCCGGATGGGAGGTGTCCAGGTCCACAATGCCGATCTTCATAGCGCTGCATCCTTCTTTTTCTGAAAGGAGAAAATATCCCGCACTCCGGGACTCAGGCCGCGCTCCGCCGCCATCGCCAGCCAGTCGACGACCCGCATTCGCTTGTGTTCCGGCCCCCCCGACGCATGACCATGGCAGGCTGCCGAGTTTCATCTCTGCACCTTTCCCGAGGGCGTTCCTCCGGCTGCGACCGCTGTAGTGGAGCAATCGCCGCGCGGATTGTCAAGACGGACGCAAAGCATCGCCGCCCAACCAAGGGGAGGCTTCGGCGGTTTCTTCGCTTGCTTTTACCTCCGCGGCGAATATGATACGGTGAAGCGGCGTCCAGCGCGCGGCCATCCTTCGGGAAGGAGTTGTCCTCTCGTGAATAAGGAATTTCTCGACTATGTCACCCACCTCCCCGCCGTCGACGCGCACGAGCACCTGCGCCTGGAGGAGGTCCGGCTCAAGAAGAAACCGGACGCGATCTGGCTCTTTCACCAGTACGCCAACGCCGATCTGCGCAGCGCCGGAATGTCCGAGGCCACGCTCGCGGAGGTGATGGACACGGCGCGCCCGCTCGACCTCCGCTGGAAGAAGTTCAAGCCGTTCTTTGAGCGCATCCGGCACACGGGATACTCCATGGCGGTCCTCTACGCGCTGCGGGACCTCTACGGCTGCGAGCGATTGGAGGACGGGACGATCCGCTCCGTCTCCGAACGGATCCTGGCGGAGAACAAGCCGGGGATGATCGACCGCTTCCTGCGGCAGAAGGGGCGCATCACCCACATCCTCAACGCGAACTACCAGACTGAGCAGCCGACGCCGTACTGCTCCGCCGTGATGCCGTTCTTCTTCCTGACCGCCACCCTGCCGCACAATCCGGCCGCGTGGGTGAAGGAGCTCGAGACCGTTTCCGGCGCGCCGGTGACGGACGCCGCGTCGTGCGTGGAGGCCATCGTGGCGCTCTTCCGGCGCTACGCCGCGCAGCGGGTTGTGGCGCTGAAGATGATCTCCTTCGCCTGGCCTGCGGGGAGCCGGAGCGACGCGGACGCCGCGCTGCGGAAGATCCGCGAGGGGAAGAGCCTGAGTCGCGACGAAGCCTTCCTGAGCAGCAGCTTCCTCATGGCGGAGAGCCTGAAGCGCGTCCCCGAGTTCGGGTTCACCGTCGTCGCGCATTGCGGCTACTCCTCGGGCGTCAACTATCCCTTCGACGGCGCGAACGTCCGCAACATGTGGCCGCTGATGCAGGCGAACCCGGAGGTGCGCTTCGACCTGCTGCACTTGAACTACCCCTGGGTGGACGAAGCCATTGCCACCGCGAAAGCCTACACCAACGCGCACCTGAACCTGGCCTGGCTGCCCATCCTGAACCCGGCCGTCGCGGAGCGGGTCGTCGCGGAGATCGTCCACTGCGTCCCGGCCAACAAGGTTCTGGCGCTCGGCGGGGACTACTGGGAGTTGCCGGACGTGGCCTACGGGCATCTCCTGCTGGGGCGGGAAACGCTGGCGCGCGGCCTGGATCGCTGCGTGGAGGCGGGGACGCTCACGTACTCGGAGGCCCGGCGCGTGGCCGAAATGTGGCTCAGCGAGAATGCGTTCGAGACCTATCCGCTGCTGAAATGAGGCCCCGCCCCTATCGGCCTTCCCCTTTGATCGCCTCTTGCACTGTTGAGCCGATGGGGACACAAAACTTTCCTTTGGAAAGTATTGTGTCCCCACCCCGACTTGCGGGAAGAGCGACACGCTATCGCGATGGCTTCACCCGAGCCATCGCCTTTCGATGCGCCGCGAAGACGCGCGCGAACTCGCGGTAATCCTCCTTCGTCATCCTCGTAATGCTCAGCGGGAGGAAGAAGCGCTTGCGGTAAACCAGTTCGGCCGCGTAGAGGGTGGGGCTGCCGATCCTGGCCTGCTCGGCGAGCTCGGCGTTGTAGCCCGGGAGCGTGTAATGGGCGAGCTGGCCGTCGGTGTCGATGATCGCCTGCGGCTGGGCCATGCGATAGAGCGCGGCGCGGTGGCGCATCGTCTCGTGGGCGGTGAGGCGGCCGGTGTACATGTCCGCGATGCGGACCATGTCCGTGTATTCGGCCAGGAGCGGGTTGAGCGCGAAGGTGCTGACGCAGGCCTCCGGCTTCTGCTCCTTGGCGGCTTCCCAGAGGTTCTTGAGGTAGAGGCGCTGGAGTTCGAGCCCCCACACGCCGCCGTGATTGCGCAGGCCGGCGCCGGTCGGCAGCGAGAGCAGGCCATCCATCTTGACGCCGTCGGCGTTGAGCCCGTCGGGCGCGTCGGAGAACCAGCGGCGGATCATCTCGCGGAAGCGGGCGACGTATTTCGGGTGGGTGATGTCGCAGGCGACCGGCTTGCCGTCGCAGGTGATGCACTCCTCGGCCGGGAGGCCTTCGATGGCCCAGGCGGCGGACCAGACGAAGACGCGGATATCCCGCTGGTGACACTCCTCGACCCACTGGCGCATCGCCGGCCATTTCCTGACATCCGGCTCGCCGCTGTTGAGGTTGACCGCCCACGCCGCATCGAGAATGACGATGCCGGGCTTGCAATGGTTCTTTTCGAGCAGGCGCACCCACCGGTCGGTGAGTTTCCGCGTGCAGAACTCCGACGCGTTGAGGCCGAGGCCGACGCCGTCGCGCTGTGTGGTGGCGCAGGACTTCGCTATCTGGTCGTGCCAGGTGCAATAGATCGGCGCGCGCCACCAGGCCACGGGCTTGCGGCGCGCCGGGCGGGGCAGGTAGCCGCGTTCCTGGCAATAATCCAGATGCCGGCGCAGGACGTCGTAGCGGTCTCGGGCGAAGGTCATCACCAGGCGCGGGCTCTGCCAGGACCCTCGGACCTTCAACTTGCCGTCATAGACGGCGGCGAATCCCCCGCCCAGGACGGAGTCGCCCATGAAAGGGGTGGGGGGAATGAGGGCGGGCGGGTTCCACTCGAAGGAGTCCCAGGTGTACTGCCCCGGCAGGGTGGCCAGGCCGACCGACCAGAACGCCTTGTCGCGCCGGTCATGCAGCCCGACGCAGTAACAGGGGGAGGCGAGCGCCTGCCCGGCGACGGGCAGCTCCAGCGCGTTGCCTGCGGAGAGGATGAACGACTCGCCGGGGTGGTAGAAGAGCTTCTCCTGGAAGTTCGGGCAAGTGGAGTAGAGCTCGTCCATCTCGCTGCCCATGCCGCGCTCTTCGCCGTTGAGGTAGCCGCGGAAGTACTGCGCGCGCGAGAGGTCGCCGCTGCCGCGAAGCGAGTAGCCCGCCTCGATGGACTCCTCCCGGCAGATCCAGACGTGGCGCTTCTCTTTCCACAGGCTCGACCGCTCGGCAAAGGTGAGCGTCGTGACGCCCCCCCCGGACTGCGCCTTGACCGGGCCGAACCCGCCGGTCTCATCCCGCTTCCCGACCGGATTGCACGCGCCGCCGGGGAAGAAGAGATGCTTCAAATGAGTCCCCTTGATCTCCAGGTACGCCATCGCGTCGCCGGGGCGCAGTTCGAGAAGGTATTTCCGGGCCTCCACGCGGATGCCGCCGTTCGCGAGTTGCTTCGTCTTCACGTTCTCTCCTTGTTTGTGCCGGCATGGAACGCGGCGCCGCGTTCCATCAAGCGCGGACCTCTATTTCAATCTCAGCCGATCGGGGTTTCCCCTTCATCGGCAGTTCCATGCGCAGGAACCAGGTGTCCGGCTTGGACTTGTTGTCCCGCGCATACGGGTTGAACGGCTCGCAGGGGTAGTGCAGGATCGCCGGGGTGCGGGGCTTGAGCAGGACCTTCCCGCCGAAAAGCGTGACGCGCCCGCCCGCCGGAACGGGAATGGCGAGCTTCTTCCGGGCCAGGACAAACTTCCGCCGGCCGACCCGCAGCGTCGCTCCCTGGTGGACGTACAGCGGCAGGTTGAAACAAAGTCCCGCGGCCGGAATATACTTCCCGATTTGATATCCATGACTCGAAATGGTGGGGGTCCTTTCGACGGCGCGCACGATCATCCGCTGCGGAGTGATCGCGTTCACGGAGACCCGGCCCGTGAGGCCGTTGGAGTAGACCGCCTCGACGTAGGGCGGCCGGGCCAGGGCGCCGATTCGGCCTCCGCCGAAGACGCCGAGATCATCCGGACCGTTCAGAAGAAACGTGTAATGCTTCGGCCGGGACTTGTCCTGCGAATCCGCAACGATGAGGCCCGCCGCGTCGTGCCGGAGGCTGAAGAAATTCTGCTGGTCGAGTTGGAACGGGCTTCGCGGATTCACCACGGAGGCATGGACCGAGAAGTTCCACTGCCATCCCTTCTGCCGGAAGAGCGCGGCGTAGTTTCCGAGGAATCGCGTCCCCTTCCAGGGCGCATAGCGGGGGAGGGGGCCGGGCCGGTAATGCACGTAATTCTCAAGCCACCGGGCGGCATCATCTCCCGTGAACGGCTCCTGGATCCGAAGCCGCGCGCGGCAGGACTGGCGCAGCAGCGCCCGGCCGCGGGGCCAGTGAGTCAGCCCGAACATGCCCCAGATGAAAGGGCGCGGGTAATAGTGCTGGCGCTTGTCAATCAACGTGACGAAGGTGCCGTCCGGATACAGGACCGTATCGCTGTAGGCGAGCGCCCGGGCCAGCGCGCGCCGGTAGGCCGGCCTGGGGCAGAGCGCCTCCGCCCGCGCCACGCCCGCCAGCGTGACCATGTTGTAAATGCCCACCGGCCCGCCCCCCTCCGGCCAATATCCCTCCGGCGTCTGGAACCGGACGAACCGGTCCATGAAGGCGAGAGCGAGAGAGCGCCACTCCTTCTGCTGGAACAGCGTGGCTCCGAGCAGCAGCGTCGAACCGTACAGGCACGCGTGGTTGGGACTGGTATCGAAGGAGAGGCTGCTGAATCGTTCCTGGTCGAGGTATCCCTTGACCCTCGCGGCGACGTTCGCGAGCGAGTGGCGCATGGCCGATTCCCAGCGCTTGCGCCTGCCCGCGGAAAGCTCGGTTCGAATGAGGACATGGGCGTCCATCCAGCACGTGAGCAAGCGCTGGTCCACGGCCTTCCAGGTGTAGCCGAAGGCGCCGGCCAGGATCTCCCCCGAGGGCAGCGTCCGCGCGGCGATAAAGTCGCCGATGCGCCGCACGGCGTCCAGAATGCCCGGCTCCCGGCAGTAGCGATTCCCCGCGAAACGCACGCGATAGACGTAAGCCAGCGGATAGATGAACTGGCCGTCGTTGAGGCAATTGCTCCGGGGATCCTCCTGGCGGAAGAAGCCCTCGGGGTCGAGCCGTTTCATGAAAGGCTCGACTTGATCCATCACAGCCAGCCGCATCATTTCCGGAAACGGCCCCTCATGCGCCGAAGCGGGTGCGCTCATCATCCTTCTCCTTCGATCCACAGCCCCTCGCGTTCAAACGCAGCGCGGCCGTTTTGTCATAACTTCGCCGGACATCATGCCCTGCGGCGGCCCCCCTGCCTCCGGCGTTCGGTATGCCTTGACAGAATTGACCGCAACGGATACAAGCTAACCTCACGCGAATTGAACCATAACCTGAATATCGGGAGACTTGTCATGAGCAGAACTTGTCAGGTCGGCGCTTTGGACGCCACCGGCCACGCGCGAGTCATCACGGAGGAAGTTCCGCCGCTTCGCAAGGGGGCGCTGCTGGTGAAGACGCACGCGTCGCTCATCAGCCCCGGCACGGAACTGGTGGCGGCCAAAAAGGCGCGTCTCGCGCCGCCGTCCGACCCCGGCGCGCCCAAGCCCTTCGGCTATCAGAGCGCCGGAGAAGTGCTCGAGGTCGGCGAGGGGGTTTCCGAATTCAAGCGCGGCGACCGCGTGGCCTGCCTGGGGGGCGGATACGCGCGGCACGCCACCTATGCCGTCGTCCCGAAGAACCTCTGCGCCCGCCTGCCGGACAACGTCAGCTTCGAGGAAGGGGCGTTCGCTCACCTGGCGATGACCTCGCTCTACGCCATTCGCCGCGGCGAACCGGAGCTGGGCGAGTACCTGCTCGTCGTCGGGCTCGGACTGGTCGGCCAGATGGCCGCCCGCCTCGGCCAGATCGCCGGCATGTACGTCATGGGCTGGGATACCGTCGCGCTGCGCTGCGAGGTCGCGCGCAAGTGGGGGATTGACGATACCACCCTCATCGCGAAGGAGAACGAAGCCGAGAAGGCCAAGGCGTTCACGCGCGGGCTCGGCTTCGACATGGCGGTGATGGCGATCGGCGGAGACGGGACCAAGGCGCTGGAGAACGTCCGGAACGTGATGGTGCTCTCGCCCGACACGAACCGCATGGGGCGCATCTGCCTGGTGGGGGGGCTTATCTTCCAGTGCCAGGGGGGCGCGGGGATCGGCAACGTGGACCTGCGCGGCTGCTCGCGCACCGGGCCGGGCTATCACGACGAGCCGTGGGAACATGGCGAGTATGAGTATCCCTCCGCTTTCATACGCTGGACGACGCGCTCCAATATGGAGTTCGTCCTGCGCCTGATCTCCGAAGGCCGGCTCAACGTGAAGACGCTGATCACGCATCGGATTCCGCTGGAACGGATTGACGAGGCCGTCGCCGCTCACATCGAGAAGCCGGAGACGACCCTGGGGACCGTAATCCTGATGAACCACGGCGCCTGAATTATTTCGCACCGCGGCTCTTCTTGCGCTGCGCAGCGCGCTTGGGCGCGGCGGCCGACCGGTTGTCGGCGGCCACGCGGCGCGAGCGCGCCAGCAAGTCGTCGAGCAGTTCCAGCTCGAACTCCCGGGCGATATCCAGCGCCGTCCGCTGGAGCGTGTTGCTGAAGATCAGCGCCGGTCCCACGTGCTCCGGGATCTCGATCGTCACCGCATCGCGGTACTTCTTCCGGATCTCCGCCAGCTTCGACACCAGCGTGCCCAGATGCACCATCACGTAATCCAGGTTGATCTTCGCCATCGGCAGGCGCGTGTAGTCGTTGGCGAGGGCGAGGGGCCGCCCGAAGGGATCGAGAATGCCGCAGTCCTCAAAGCACGTGGCGGAGATGAAGTAGGAGCGGCATTCGTATGCCCAGGTGCCTTGCACGAACCCGCCGTGGTACATGCTCGGGAAGGCGATGATCTCGGGATGAAGGGCGGCGTACTCGTCGCGGAGTTCCTTGAAGTTCAGATCGTAGCAGATCGCCGCGCCGATCCGCGCGATGGGGGTCTCGATGACCACGGCCCCCTTCCCGGCCGAGAGACCGTTCTTCGTCATCTCCTCGATGACCGGAAAGGTCTTGTGGTAGCAGCCCAGAATGCCCTTCGGCCCGACGACCACGGCCGAGTTGTAGACCTTGTCTCCCTCTCGAATTTTGGATGAGCCCACCAGGTGGAGCCGCTCCTTCCGCGCGTAGTCCAGGTACATCTGAAGGAACCGGCCCGGCTTGTCGACGGACTCCGCCATCTCCAGCGTCTGCCCGACGCTTTCGATCGACTCCGAAAGGACGATCAGGTCCAGGCCGTAGCCGCGAAGCGCCTCCAGCGATTTGACGGTGGAATCGTACGCTCCCTCGGCCAACTTCTCGTCTTGCCAGGCGGCGGAATCCATGTAGAGAGTCGGCTGAAATTGCACCGCGGCCACGTTGAGGAATCGGGACATTGAACGGCTCCTTTCATCAACCCAGAGAAAATTTCCATGGGACCCGTGCTTCACGAACCGTGCGGGTCCGGAGGCCACTTCTAACTTTGCCGCTCCGAAAAAGCAAATGAGCCCCCTCACCGCGACGTTCCCGGAGCCTCCGGAAGCGACCCGCCTCCCGCAGGGATTTTCCGCCCTGCAAGCGATCTGCGACCACCCAGAAAAAACGCGCCTCCTTGTGATTTCGGATTCTTTCCGCTAAAGTGTGCGCGAACACGCGGCGCAAAATTCTCGCCATAGTCATGAGGATCAAGGAGAACTCAACCATGTCCCTTCCGACTTGCAGGGTCGCCCCGAAGTCCGTCGCCTGCCCGCGCATGAACGTCCCCCGGCTCGATGGCCGCATCGATGAGCGGGATTGGAAACAGGCGGCGCGCGTCTCGCAGATCGAATTGCCGGATGGCGGCCCCGCCTCCAGCCGCACGACGCTGTGGCTCGGCCATGACGACGGGTACCTCTACGTCGCGGTGCGGTGCGAAGAAAAGAATACGGCGGCGCTTCAACGATGCGGCAACCAGGCGGAGCACCATATCTGGCTGCGCGACCACGTCGAGTTGTATCTCGACACTCGGCACGACCACAGCCATTACTGCCAGTTCTGTTTCGCGCCGTTCGAGCAGTGCGGCGCCTATCGCGGCGCCCTTTCCATCAGTCACCGCGACGGCCCCGGCAGCCTCTGGGTTCGGCAGGAGTCGCAGGTGGCCGAGGGGATGTACTGCCGCTTCGCCACCTCAGTCGAAGAGGGGGTCGCCTGGTCGATGGAAGCGGCGATTCCCTTCGAGAGCCTTGGCGCGGAAGCGCCGGCGGCGGGCGCCGTCTGGGGCCTGAACCTCGCGCGCTTCACCGCGTGGCCGACGTACCAGGGCGCGCCCACCGCGGGCCCCTGGCCCAATCCGCAAAGCCAGCGGGCGGAGTGGAGCATGCTCTCATTGCTTCCCGGCCATCTCATGCAGCACCCCTTCGTCTACGCGGACATGACGTTTGACGAGCCAGCGGCGATTCAGTTGCTGGATCTCGATTTCGGAACGCCGCATTTCGGCGAGAACCGGGGCCGCGCGCGATTCAAGACGCCGCAGGGAGCCGCCGGCCTGACGGTGTCGACCTGCGTGCGTTCCCGCAAGAATGGGAAAGTGATCGACCCCGTGCGCGAAATCCCCCTGGCCCCTTCGGATCGCGGAACCGCCTGCGCCGACCTGCTCTGGAAGGCGAAGCATTACGACGACGATAACAGCCTCGAAGTCGTGGTGCGGCGGAGCGCGGGGGGCGAAGTCGCATGGCGCGGCTCCTATGACTTCGGGTGGGAGCAAGGAGCGCTGCCGCTGGGCTACCTCTACAAGGGGGAGAGCGGCCGAACGGTTCCGAATCCCGACCCCGCCGATCCGGAGTTCCTGATGAAGAAGGGGGAGTACATCGCCTCCCGGCAGCATCGGCTCTTCCGCCGCAGCACCGCGAGCGGCACCCCCTCGGACTTCACGCTCGAGAGCGCCGATGGGTCCGTCCAGTTCAACCTGATGGACCCCGCCTGCATCCCGGCCATGGCCCGGTACGTGCATGACTGCTACGACACGGAGGCGGACCGGCTCGTCGGGATGATGTTCTTCTGCTCGCAGTCCGCGATCTGGCGGGCGCACACGGCGTTCGACTCGGCGGCATCGCAGCGGATGGAGACGCTCTCCCTCCTGCGCTTCGGCAGCGGCCACTGCGCCCACGTGGGCCGAATTTTGGCGGTGATCCTCAACCACATGGAGTCCGGCGAGGCCGGGCGGTTGCACCGGGCGCGCAGCTTCGGCATCGGCGGGCACGTGATCGCGTTCGCGGAGTACCGCGGCGACTACGTGCCGCTGGATGCGACGCACGCGACCCTTTTTTACCGGCTGGACAATCGCGATCTGGCCACCCTGCAGGAGATCCGCCGCGAGCCGGAAATCGCGCGCCGCGCGTACCCCTTCTCAATGCCGGCGCTCATGGCTTTCAACGCGGAATATCTGCCCATTCACCCGCTGGACGAACTGGACGGGCTCGGGATCATGTACCCGCCCGACGCGCGGACGTCGTGACCCCGTCGGGCGGCGTTTGAAGAGGGAGAAGGGCCTCCCTCTGGGAACAGCCGAAAGAAGCCCGGACCAACGGAAATCCCTTGTTTCCATTGGCCTTTTCGCACTTACGCCTGGCTCAACCTCCCCCAGGAAAACGAGAGGGCGTCTTGACTTTTGCACGCCCGCACCGTACAATTGAACAGAGAGGTGAACGAATGAACAACGCTCGCGCTGAAACTGTCGCTTCAGGCAGGCCTGTGAAGGTTCGTCAGGAACCCTCTTCACGTGTGCCAATGCACGTGCGGATCCATGACGACTTCGTGGCCATGGTCCGGCAAAACAAGCTGGTGCCGGGAGGCCGACTGCCGACAGTGCGCCAGGTGGCCAAGCAGTACGGCGTGGCCGTGGGCACGGCCGCCCTTGCCTTCGAAGCGCTTCAATCCGAGGGGATCATCGCCTCCCGGAGCAGACGCGGTTCCTTCGTAGCCCCGACGACGCAGCACGTCGTCGCCACCGAGTTGATTCTCTGCATCCATCCCGCGTTCCTCCACAGAACCAAAGCGACTTGGCGTCACTTCGAGCGGCTGCGGGGAATCATGGTCGCCGCGCAGCAGCGCAATGCCCACCTCTTTCCCATTACCGACGCCGGGGAATTCGAACTCTACCAGCACCCCGGAACCAGGCAAGGGGTGATCCTGTTCGACCAGAACTACGAGGCGGACGGTTTCGCCGGAGTGGCCAGGTACGCCGTCGAGCACAACATGCCGATCTGCATCGTCACCGGACAAGGGACCACCCTCCCGCTGGTGAAGGATAATCGCGACGCGGGCTTCGAGCAGGCGGTGACGCATCTTCTCGCGCTCGGACACCGGAACGTGGCATTCCTGAACGGGCCAAGCGGCGATGGGGCGACGGCCACCACGCCGAACGTCTTCGGGCGCATACGCCAGGGGTACCTGCGCGGTCTGAAGCGCGCGGGCGTTCCGCTCGACCCGCAACTCTACGTGGAGGCGGGCCCGCCGGAATTCCAGGGCCGCGCCCCCACCCTGGAAGCCATGGAGCGGCTCCTTTCCGTGGACCCCCGGCCTACGGCCATCCTGTGCAACAACGACGCCCGCGCCCTGCTCGTGCTGGACATTCTCAAAGCGCACGGCATCCGCGTGCCCGAGGATATCTCCGTCGTCGGCTGCGACGACACACCGGAGTGCGTCAAGAGCACTCCGAAACTCACCAGCATCGCCACGCAACTCAGCGGACAGGGGGAAGAAGCGGTTCACTACGTTGTGAACCGCCTGCTGGGCCAGAACGCCCCCGCGCCGTCCGTGACTCCGCAACTGGTCATTCGCGGGTCCTCGGGTGTTCCGAAGCTTCAGGTTCTATCGGAAGGGAGGGCGTTGTCATGAAGAGCGAGAGGCCGTGGCTGTCGGCGTTCACGCTGATCGAACTGCTAGTCGTCATCGCGATCATAGCCATCCTGGCCGGAATGCTCCTGCCGGCGCTGGCGGCGGCGCGGGAGAAGGCGCGCAGGACCGCCTGCTTGAACAACCTGAGCCAGATGTCCAGAGCGATGGAAAGCTATTGCAGTGACTACGGCGGATACTATCCTTCCTGGCCGGCCTGGGGCGCCGGGCCGTTTGCCAACATCAGCTCTGACAATGCTCTCTCAACGGCCTCGCAAAATGACGGATGGTACGTCGATCCCAAGACGGGAGATAAGGTCAGGACGGGCGGCGTTTGCGGCGAGAAAGTCTACACCAACCATCCCGGAACGGAATGGTTCTGCTCCCCCACGTGGATGGCGCGAACGATTTTTGATGGGCAGGCCAACACGCCAAACGCGACTTCCATGGCATCCGGTACCTTGTCGGCCGGCACGTTCAACGCAAACGGCCACCTGAATGCGGCGCCCATCGGACTGGGGTGCCTGCTGGCTTCCGGGTATCTGGGCGACGCACGGTCCTTCTTCTGCCCCACAGCGGCCGGCAGCATTCCCTGCGATCAGAACGGGTATGAAAAGTACGGCGGAATGTCCTGCTATGGAAACGCGGCGAATAGCCTGGCGCTCCTCCAGAAACTGGGCGGGTTTGACGCCAAGTCCCTGATGTACGGGAACTGGTCGAAAATCGGCGGCTGGGACAATGCCAACTGGGGAGGGGCCGCTGTGTGGAACGGGGCCACGGTCCAGTGCGACTACAACTATCGAAACATTCCGCTGCAGTCCTACAGCGGCTATTGGATGAACTCCAGCGCGCCCCCAACGGCCTGGCTCTACTTCAAGCCGTTGATCCCGTGCCAGCCCAGCACCCCGATGTTCAAGACCCAGAAGATTGCGGCAGGGCGCGCGCTGGTCTCAGACAGCTTCTCACGGCCGGAACCCTCGAACTATGCGGCCCTTCCCAGCAATTACACCTCATGGATGGGCGCGTCATGGTACGCGCACAGAGATGGCTACAACGTGCTCTACGGCGACTGGAGCGCCAAGTGGTATGGCGACCCGCAGCAGCAGATCCTCTGGTGGAAGCACGGGAGCAGTTGGACCTATGTCCAGGGTATGACGAATTCCTTGGCCGTCAACAATGTGATCTACTCCGACTACTACACCGATTCGACAGTCAGTCTTACGTTGGGGACCGTCCAGTGGAGAGGCGCCGAGACCTCCGCCACTGTTTCGGGCGGCGATGCCTCCTGCTCATTCCGTGTCTGGCACCGCTTTGACGTCCAAAATGGCATGGATACAGTCCTGCCTTACAACGTGGACTACTAGCGGGACGAAAGAAGAGGCCCGTTCTGTCGCAAAGCGCGCGGAGCTACTGGCCGCTGAGGCCCTCCGGCATGACCGCAGCGTTCTCCAGGACGCTGGCGAAAAGGTTTTGTCGGCGACGCTCTGCGCAATCGTTCGGGAGCCGCCGGGCGGTCCGGTGGGCCAAGTTCTATCGGGAAGGAGGTCGTGACCATGAGAAACGCGAAGGCGTGGCTGTCGGCGTTCACGTTGATTGAGCTGCTAGTCGTGATAGCGATCATCGCCATTCTGGCCGGAATGCTCCTGCCGGCGTTGGCGGCGGCGCGCGAGAAGGCGCGCAGGTCGGCCTGCCTCAACAACCTGAGCCAGATGTCCAGGGCGATGGAAAGCTACTGCGGCGACTACGCCGGGTACTATCCTTCCTGGCCGGCCTGGGGTGCCGGGCCGTTTGCCTCCTGGAATACGGCCGACCACAATTTGTCGGCTGCGTCCCAGAATGACGGTTGGTACAACGATACGAAGACGACCGACAAGGTCAGAACGGGTTCCCTTTGTGGGACAAAGGTTGCCGGAAATCCCGGCACGGAATGGCTCTGGTCCCCGACCTTCATGTCGCGGACCATTTTCACCGGACAGGCCGGCACGTTGGGCGCGTTGGCCGTGGCGGCCGGCACGTTTGCAGCCGGCACGCCTAACGCGGACGGACATTTGAACACGGCGCCCATCGGGCTCGGCAACCTTCTGGCCGCCGGCTACCTCGCTGACGCGCGGACCTTTTACTGTCCCTCGACCGGCGGCACCCTTCCGGCCGACCAGAACGCGTATGAGAAGTATGGGAATCTGCCCACCACCGGAACGGCAGTGACCGGCCCGGGCCAGATGCAGGCGCTGGGCGGCTTCGATGCCAAGTCCCTGATGTATGGGAAATGGTCGAAGTTCCACGGTTGGGACTGGGGTTGGTGGGGAAGCGGCGCGTTCTGGAACGGCGACACGGTCCAGTGCGACTACAACTACCGGAACAACCCGCTGGAGTCTTACAACGGCAAGTGGCTGGATTCCGCAGCGCCCCCGACGGCCTGGCTCTACTTCAAGCCGTTGATCCCGAATCAGCCGGGCTCCCCGATGTTTAAGACGCAGAAGATCGCCGCCGGCCGCGCGTTGATTTCGGACAGTTTCTCGCGTCCGGAGCCCGCAAACTATGCCTCTTCTCTCGTCAACTATGGCGGATGGATGGGCGCAGGCTGGTACGCGCACAAGGATGGCTACAACGTGCTCTACGGCGACTGGAGCGCCAAGTGGTATGGCGATCCGCAGCAGCAGATCCTCTGGTGGAAGCGCGGGAGCAACTGGACCTACGCCCAGGGCATTATGAATTCCTTGGAAGTCAACAATGTGATCTTCTCCGAAGTCGCCTCGCCCGGCTTCGACTTGACGGCCAACTGGAAGGGATGCGAGACCTCTGCCACCGTCTCCGGCGGCGATGCCTCCTGCGCGTTCCGCGTCTGGCACCGCTTTGACGTCCAGAATGGCATGGACACAACCCTGCCTTACAACGTCGATTACTAACGGGTCGAAACAGGGGGCGTCTGAGCATGGGAGTGGACGGCTTCCCCGCCGGGAAGCCGTCCCTCCTATGTCACGACCCAATGAAAGGAAATTCATGCCGCTGAAAACCTGGAAGAGACCCTTCGCGTCATTGTTTGCCGGGGCGTTCCTTGGCGTGGCCGCCGCCTCGCTCTCCGCCGCCACGCTGCACGTGGCGGTGAACGGCAGCGACGCGAACCCCGGCACGGCGGAGCAGCCGGTCGCCACGCTTCGGCAAGCGCTCGCGCTTCTCCCGGCCAAGGAGGAGGCCAGCGAGGTGATCGTCCACCAAGGGGTCTACGCCCAGGATGAGTTGGCCGTGGGCCGGCCGGAGAACCGCGATTTCGGCCCCTTGCCGCTGCTGCTGATCACCGCCGGAAAGAACCCCGACGGCAGCTTCGAAGAGGTCACGTTCGACGGCGGGCAGAAGATCGCGAAGGGCGAACCGGTGGAAGGGAAGCCGGGGGTGTTCAAGATCCCGGCCACCCTCAAACTGCGCGACACCGCGCCCGACGTCTGGGAGGCGGACAAGCGCACGCGGTACGAACTCGCGGCCGACCTGGCGGCGGTGGCCCAGTTCCCCGCGAGCCTCTGGTGCAGCGGAACGGAAATGTTCTTCCACACCAGCGACGGCCGTCCTCCGGAAGCGCACGACATCGGCATGAACGGCGCTCGCAACGGTCTCATGGTCTGGCGGCAGAACACCACGGTGCGCGGTTTCCATTTCCGCAACTACTTCGGCTGGGTTTACTCCAGCGGCTGCATCCTGCGCGCGGCGAACAGCACCCTGGAGGACTGTCATGCCTGGAATTGCGTGCGCGCTTTCGAGGCGGCCGACCAGGGCGTGGAAGGAATGCGCATCCTGCGCTGCACCGGCGACGATTGCGCCGGCGGCGTCTACGCCACCGCCAAACACGTGGTGGTCGAGGACTGCCGGTTCATCAAAATCCGCGACCGGTTCATGATTCCCGCCGACCCCCAGGATGACAGCGGCATTCACTACTACTACCAGGGAGTTGAAGGAGAAGTGCGCCGCAACCTCTGCGTCGGCTTCAATAACGGCATCTTCATGAAGGGGACGGTCAGCACGTACGTCATCGAGCACAACACGGTTCTGGGCGGGCTCACCTGGGGCATCGGCTGCACCGGCTACGATTCCAAGAGCATCCTGCGCTACAACATTATCTGCGGCTTCTCAACACCCATCGCCTCTCCCGCCCAGATTCTGCCCGGCACGGTGGTGGACTGCAACTGCTTCTGGCAGCCCCTCGGGCGCGACATGCTCCAGAGCTTTCTGGACACGGCGCGCAAGGTGGGAACGGGCGAGCACAATATCGAGCTGGACCCGCGCTTTGCGGGTGCGGCAACGGGGGACTATCGCCTCTTGCCGAACAGCCCCTGCCTGAAGGTCGGCCCGAACGGCGAATATTGCGGCGCGTACGGCCCGGTGGGGGCGGACTTCAAGGATATCGAGCCGCCGACCGTCACGCTCTCCCTGACGCCCCCCGCGCAGCGCGCCGGCGGAGCGGGCGAACTCTACTTCGAGCGCGATCCCTGGAACGGCGGCGGACGGAATCTCGTGCGGCAGCTCGGGCCGGAAAGCCGTTCGGACGAATGGGCGGTCGCGGAGGCCCAGTTCGGTTTGATCGTCGGCGCGGAGGATGCCGCCGGCAAGCCGGCGCAGATGAAGATGCGCATCGGCGACGGCGCCTGGAGCGCCGCGGAGCCCTTCGCCACGTGGAAGGAGGCTGCGGTGCCCCCCCACGCGGTCTCGACCGCCGTCAGCGTCGCAGTCTCCGACGACGCCGGCAACTGGAGCGCGCCCAAAACGATCATCGTCCGGCTGATGGACAAGGGGCCGAAGCTCAAGGGCGTCCCGGTGGTCTACGTCAACGACAAGGGCGCGGTCGTTTCCTTCGAAACGGATTCTCCCTGCCTGGCCAGGATCGAATACGGGCCGACCAAGACGTACGGCTCCGTCTTCGAGCAGCCCAAGGACGTGCAACGCTCATGGATTGCCGCCGACGGCGGGGACTGGGTGTCGGAACGCTCGGTCCCGCGCGTGACGAACTACCTGGTGCTGCTGAACCCCGCGGTGGCCACGGGCAGAACCTATCACTACCGGATCATTCTGCAGGACCAGATCGGCAACAAGACCGTGGGCGCGGATGCGACGTTCACCCTCAAGGGGGCGGCGAAGTCCTATTTCGTCTCCCCTCAGGGCGAGGACGCCGACGGAAACTGCTCGCGCGAGAAGCCCTGGCGCACGATCCAGTTCGCCGTGGACCGCGCGCTGCCCGGGGACCGGGTGATCCTGCTGCCGGGCCTGTATACCGGTGAGGCCAAGCTCACGCACGGCGGGCTCGCCGGCGCGCCGATCACCCTCGAAGCCGAGACGCCCGGCAGCGTGGTTCTTGACGGCCGGCACGAAGCCGGCGCCTGCCTGAAGCTCGAAAAGGCTTCGTACGTGACGATCAGCGGCTTCGAGATGCGCTGGTTCGCGCATTCCGGCGTCTACGCGGTCGACTCGTCGGACGTGACCGTCTCGCATTGCAGAATGTGGAACCATCATTGGCAGGGCGTGCCGGACGGCGACGGAATCTTCGTGCACCGCTCCCCCCGCTTCGCGGCGGACCACAATGTCATGTACGCCGTGGCGGCGGGGATTACGTTCCTGGAAAGCTCGCGGGCGCGGATCACCTATAACAGCATCACCGCCATGTTCAATGCCGCCGCGTTCGGGCCAGGGTCCGCCGAGAGCTCCGTCTCCCGGAACAACTCCTTCGTGTACAACGGCATTGACCAGTTCGCGCTGGTGGGCAACACCCCCGAGCAAATGGCGACCTTCGACAGCGACTACAATAACATCGGCACGAACGTCCAGGATGTTTATGTCAAGTACAACGCCGAAAGCAAAATCGGCATCGGCTCGACGGACGAGTTCGTGGCCAAGGACCCCTTCTATACCAATCGCGGCGCGCGCAAGGGGGTCATCTGGCTGGATGGGAAGCAGTACATGGGGCTGAAGGCCTGGCAGCAGGGGATGCACAAAGACCTGCATTCCATCTTCATGGACCCGGAGTACGTCGATTCCGAACACGGCGATTTCCGCCTGAAGCCCGGCAGCCCCAACATCGGGGCGGGCGAGGGCGGTACGACCATCGGCGCGATGGGCGTTAAGGAGAATTGAACGCGGGCGCATGGGCATCTCTTTCATTTCCAGGTTATGAGGAGGATCAGCATGAGGTACGTAATGGTAATCGCGCTGGCGTTGGCGTTGACGGGCTCGGCGGCATTGGCGGCTTCGCCCGCCTGGTCGAACCCGGAATGGAACTACCGCGCGCAGGTGACGGCCCAGGCGCTGGATGAAAAGGCCAACGCGCTCGTGGAGTGGGACGTCGATTTCACCGATCTGCTCGCGCGCGCCGGGGCGAAGGGCGCGTTCGATCCGAACTCCCCGCGCGTGATGCTGGTTCAAGCCGGGCAGGAAAAGGAAATCCCCTCCCGTTTCTTCCCGGACAAAGAGGGTTCCGCCGTGGGAAGGCTCGCCTGGCTGCGGTTGGGCACGATGCAGGCGGGGGCCATCGACACGTACTCGGTCTATTTCGACGAAGGGACCGCCAAGCAGGCGAAGAGCTATCCTGAGATGGCCCACGCCAAGCCGGTCCTGGGCAAGAACCTCATCGCCAACGCGAACCTGACCGTCGCCGACAAGGACGATGCCACCAAGCCCGCCGGATGGATCTACGACGCGGGGCAGCCCGCGGGCACGATCGAGTGGGTGCGGAAGTCCGACGCCGAAGGCACCCCGGCGCTGAAGATCGTCAACACCGTCGGCGCCGCCACCACGGTCAAGGCGTCCCAGCAGACCGCCGTCGAAGCCGGCAAGCGCTACTCTCTCTCCGGCTGGGTCAGGACCGAGAAGGATGCGCAGGACGGCTACGCGGTCCTGACGGGGTGGCTCTACACGGCCGATAGCAAGGCGGTCACCGGTCCCGACGGCGCCTACGGCAACTACAAGCTGCAAGTCGGGCTCGCCGGAAAAGGGGAATGCCCGTGGCGGTACATCTGCAACGCGGCGTTCGGCATCTTTGATCCCAAGACGAAGACCAACCACGTGGTTGAAGATGGGAAGCTGCTGCCGGGGACGGGACTCATGAGCATTGAGCTGGACTACACCTACGGCAAGGGAACGGCCTACTTCGCCGGCCTGGAATTGCGCGAAATGCCTTCCGGGCTGCCGATGGGCATCCGGGTGGCGGCCGTCGAAAAGAAACCCTGATTGGGGACTGAATCGAGCTGACGAGACTCCACATCTCGCCTCGTGAGTGACCGTGCGCTGCGGCGCCCGGGAGAATTGAGTTGGCGCAAAGCGGAGAGGGTTACACCTGATGCCATGGAGTGAAAACATGTCGATGAGAGCCGAGAACTCCCCTTGGACGTGGTTGTGCGCAGCGGCGTTCTCTTGCGTCGCCGCCGCTTCGCTCTCCGCCGCCACGGTGCACGTCGCGACGACCGGAAACGACCAGAATCCCGGCACGGCGGAGCAGCCGGTCGCGACGCTTCGCCAGGCGCTCTCGCTCCTCCCGGTCAAGGAGGAAGCGAGCGAAGTGATCATCCACAAGGGGGTCTATGCGCAGGGGGAGTTGCCGGTGGGCCGGGCGGAGAATCGCGGCGTGGGGCCGCAACCGCTGCTGCTGATCACCGCCGCAAAGAACGCCGACGGCAGCTTTGAAGAGGTCGTGTTCGACGGCGGGCAGAAGATCGCGAACGCCGCGCCGGTGGAAGGAAAGCCGGGGGTGTTCAAAATCCCCGCCGCCATCAACCTGCGCGACACCGCCCCCGATGTATGGGAAGCGGACGCCCGCACCCGGTACGAACTCGTCGCCGACCTCGCGGCGGTGACGCAGTTCCCCGCGAGCATCTGGTCCGACGGCAAGGAGCTGTTCTTCCACACCACCGACGGGCGCGCTCCGGAAACGCACAACCTCGGCATGAGCCGCGACCGCAACGGCTTGATGGTCTGGCGCCAGAACACCACCGTGCGCGGGCTCAATTTCCGCAACTACTTCGGCTGGATTTATTCCTGCGGCTGCATCCTGCGCGCGGCGAACAGCACCATCGAGGACTGCCACGCCTGGAACTGCGTCCGCGGATTCCAGGCGGTGGATGAGGGCGTGGAGAACATGCGGATTCTCCGCTGCACCTCGGACGACTGCGCCGGCGGGGTCTACATCACCGCCAAGCACGCCATCGTCGAGGACTGCCGGTTCAACAAGATCCGCGACCGGTTCATGATCCCCGTCGATATGCAGGATGACTGCGCCATTCAGTATTATTACCAGTCCATCGAGGGAGAAGTGCGGCGCAACCTCTGCGTCGGGTTCGACAACGGGATCTTCATCAAGGCCCCGGTCAGCGCGTACACCGTTGAGAACAACACCCTCGTGGGCGGAATCACCCACGGCCTCAGCGGTTCCGGCAACCATCCCAAGGGGGTCTCGCGCTTCAACATCGTCGGCGGCTTCTCCGCGCCGATCTACATGCCGTCCATCGTGCAGGGAACGGTGGTGGACTACGAATGCTTCTGGCAGAGCCTGGACCGCGAGCAACTCCAGGCCAGCCTGGACCTGGCGCGCAAGATGGGGGCGGGGGAGCACAGCATCGAGGCGAACCCGCGCTTCGCAGGCCCGGCGACGGGGGACTATCGCCTGCTGCCGGACAGCCCGTGCCTGAAGATGGGCTCGAACGGCGAGAACTGTGGCGCGTTCGGCGCGGTGGGGCCGGACTTCAAGGACATCGAGCCGCCGACGGTGACGGTTTCCCTGATGGCGCCTGCGCAGCGGGCCGGAGGATCGGGCGAGCTCTACTTTGAGCGCGATCCCTGGAACGGCGGCGGGCGGAACCTCGTGCGGCAACTCGGGCCGGAAAGCCGGTCGGATGAATGGGTGGTCGCGGAGCCGCAGTTCGGCCTGATCATCGGCGCGGAGGATGCCGCCGGCAAGCCGGCGCAGATGAAAGTGCGCATCGGCAATGGCGAATGGAGCGCCCCCGAGCCGTACGCCACCTGGAAGGATATGGCGCTTCCCAAGGACGCCTCCGTGGCCGCCGTGAGCGTCTCGGTCTCCGACAATGCCGGCAACTGGAGCGCGCCCAAGACGCTCATGGTCCGGTTGTTGAACAAGGGGCCGAAACTCAAGCGCGCGCCGGTCGTCTTTGCCAACGACAAGGGCGTGGTCCTTTCCTTTGAAACGGACGCCCCCTGCCTGGCCACGGTTGAATACGGGGCGGACAAGAAGTATGGCTCCGCCTTCGATCAGCCCAAGGACGTGCAACGCTCCTGGATTTCCGCCGACGGAGGGGACTGGGTGTCGGTGCGATCGACGCCGCGCGTGACGAACTACCTCGTGCTGCTCCCGCCCGCCGTCCAATCCGGCAAGACCTATCACTATCGCATCATTCTCAAGGACCAGGTCGGCGACAAGACCGTGGGCGAGGATGCGACGTTCGCCCTCAAGGGCGCGGCGAAGTCCTACTTCGTCTCCCCCCAGGGCGAAGACGCCGACGGAACCGGCACGCACGAGAAGCCCTGGCGCACGATCCAGTTCGCCGTGGACCGCGCGCTGCCGGGCGACCACGTGGTCCTGATGCCGGGGCTGTATCCCGGCGAGACGAAGCTCACCCACGGCGGGCTCGCCGGCGCGCCGATCACCCTCGAAGCGGAAACCCCCGGCACGGTGATCCTCGACGGCCGGCACGAAGCCAATTCCTGCCTGAAGCTCGAACGCGCGCCGTACGTGACCATCCGAGGATTTGAAATCCGCTGGTTCGCGCATTCCGGCGTCTACGCGGCCGACTCGTCGGACGTGACCGTCTCCCATTGCAAGTTCTGGAACCATCATTGGCAGGCCATGCCGACCAGCACCGGGCTTTTCGCGCATCGCTCCCCCGGCTTCGCCGCAGACCACAATGTTATGTACGCGATGGAGGGCGGGGCGCTGCTGCTGGACAGCCCGCGGTCGAAGTTCACCAGCAACTCCTGCTGCCTCACCCTGAGCGCCCTGGCGTACGGTCCGGGGTCCCTGGAAGGCGCCGTGTGCCGGAACAACTCCTTCGTGTACTGCTTCATTTGCGAGATTTCCTTCATCGGCTCCACGCACGAGCAACTGGCAACCTTCGACAGCGACTACAACAACTTCGGCACGGAGGTGCAGGATTACTACGTCAAGTATCTCGCCGAGAACCACGGCTCCATCGGCACGACGGACGAGTTCGCGGTGAAGGACCCCTTCTTCAGGGGAAGGGGAGCGCACAAAGGCGTCATGCGGTATGAGAACATGCAATACATGGGCCTGAAGGCGTGGCAGAAGGACACCGGCAAGGACCAGCATTCCATCTTCAAGGACCCGGATTACGTCGATGCCGAGCATGGCGATTACCGCCTGAAACCCGGCAGCCCCAACAGCGGCGCGGGCGAGGGCGGGACGGATATCGGGGCGTTAGGCGTGAAGGAAAATTGAACGCGGGCGCAAGGTCATATTTTCATTCCATCGTGAGGAGGAGGGCTCGGATGAGGTACGTCATGGCAGTCGTGCTGGCGCTGGCGGGGTCGGTGGCGTTGGCGGCTCCGACCAATTGGTCGAACGCGGACTGGAGCTATCGCGCGCAGATATCGGCGTTCTCGCCGGATGCGAAGGAGAATGCGCTGGTGGAGTGGGACGTCGACTTCGCGGACCTGCTCGCGCGCGCCGGGGCGACCGGAACGTTCGATCCGAACTCCCCCCGCGTGATGATGATCCAGGCCGGGCAGGAGAAGGAAGTCCCCTCCCGCTTCTTCCCGGACAAAGACACTCCGGCCGCGGGCCGGCTCAGCTGGCTGCGGTTGGGCACGATGGGGGCGGGCTCCTCCGATACGTACTCGATCTACTTCGACCAGGGGACTTCCAAGCCGGCCAAGAGCTATCCTGAACTCGCCCACGCCAAGCCCGTGCTGGGCAAGAATATGCTGGTCAACGGGACCCTGACGGTGGCCGACAAGGCGGATCCCTCCAAGGCCGCCTCCTGGATCTATGACGCCGCCCAGGCCGCGGGCACGCTCGAACTGCTGCGCAAGATCGACCCGGCCGGCATCACCGTGATGAAATTCACCAACACCAAGGGGGGCGAATCGACGGTGAAGGCGACTCAGATAACCCCCGTCGAAGCCGGCAAGCGCTATGCCCTCTGTTGCTGGTACAAGGCCGAGAAGGAATCGGCCGGCGCCGTGGTCATGACCGGCTGGCTCTACACGGCCGACAACAAGGTCGTCACCGGCCCCGACGGCGCTTACAGCAACTACAAGCTTCAGGTCGGCCGCGCCGCCAAGGGCGAAAGCCCGTGGCGGTACATGTGCGGCGCGAACATCTGGGTCTTCGACCCCAAGACGAAGACCAACCATGAGGTGGATGAGGACAAGACGCTGCCGGGGACGGGACTCATCGGCGTGGACGTGGATTATTGTGGCGGCACGGGCGCGGCCAGCTTCACCGGCTTTGAACTGCGCGAAATGCCCACCGGACTGCCGATAGGCATCTGGGTTACGTCGATTGAGAAGAAGCCCTGACCGGATTCGTCCACTGCGGAGCTTCCACGAAGCCGCGGGCCTCGTCGGGCCGGATAATCCGCGACGAGGCCCCGGCCGCGTGGGATTGAACGACGCACGGGATTTTCATGACGCCTGATTCGGCGACAGAGGGAAAATAGATGGGTATCAAAGTCGGCATTTGCGGGGTCGGGGCGTTCGCCAACAATTTCATTCCGCTTTTCAAGGCGCATCCGGGCGTCGCCTCTGTGACGCTGTGCGACCTCGACGCGGCCAAGCTCAAGGAGAAGGCGCAATTATTCGGCATCGCGCGCACCTGCCCTTCCCTGGACGACCTCTGCCAGACCGACGTGGACGCCATCGCGATCTTCACGCAGAACTGGATGCACGGGCCGCAGGCCGTGCAGGCGCTGAAGGCGGGCAAGCACGTTTATTCCGCCGTCCCCTCGGCCATCACCATGGAGGAGATCACCCGCCTGGTGAGGACGGTCGAGCAGACGCGGAAAATCTACATGATCGGCGAGACCAGCTACTACTACCCCTGCGCGCTGTACTGCCGCGAACGCTTTCAGAAGGGGGATTTCGGGAGCGTCGTGTATGCCGAGGGGGAGTACATGCACGATTTCGACCACGGCCTGTACGACGTCTGTAAGTGGCGCGGCGGGGAGCGTTGGAAGGAAACCGCCGGTTCCCCTCCCATGCACTACCCCACTCACTCCGTGAGCATGATCGTCTCCGTGACGGGGGCTTATGCCACGCACGTCTCCTGCCTGGGCGTTGTGGACCGGCACGAGGACGGCCTCTTCCGGAAGGGGGTCAATCGCTGGGACAACGAGTTCAGCAACGAGACGGCGCTGATGCGCATGTCCGACGGCAGCGTCACGCGGATCAACGAGTTCCGGCGGATCGGGCATCCCGGCGAAGTGCGCCTGAGCCTGTATGGAACCCAGGGAAGCTACGAAGAGCAGTATGGAAACAATATCTGGGTGACCAAGGACCGCGCCTCCCGGCAGGACCTGACCAGCCTGCTCGAAAGCAAGGGGGTCCTTGCGCGGGACAAAGGGGACGCCATGGCCGAGAAGGTCGGCGGCGACGCGGTGTTCTCCGGCGTCTCCACGGTGCATCCGGTCGAACGGCTGCCGAAGGAATTCATCGGCCTGTCCAACGGGCATCGCGGCTCGCACCAGTTCCTGATCCATGACTTCGTCACGGCGTGCGCGGCGAACGTGCCGCCGCCGACCAACGTCTGGCAGGCGGCGCGTTACCTCGTGCCCGGCCTGATTGCCCACGAATCGGCCAAGCGGGACGGAGAATTGATGGCGATCCCCGACTTCGGCGATCCCCTCGGCACGCGCGGATCCCCGAAGTCATCGTAGGAATATTCAAGTCATGAGCGGAACCTCTGCGCACCAGGTGAAGCGCGAGCGCCTGTTGAACGCTATCGAATTCAGGCCCACCGACCGGCTGCCGATCTGCGGGTTCAACGGGACGGTGGCGGCCATCGAGCGCGTCAACGGCGCTCATGATTACCTGGCCCGCCCAAAGGAGGCGTTCGCCCAGGCCATGAAGGCCTGGGATACCGACGTCGTGCTCCAGTTCGTACTGCCGGATGGGCAGAGCTGGACTTATGGCCCCTATGCCGAGATCAACAGGCGGGGGGGATTGCTCAGCGCCGCCTACGACCACCTTAACGCCTGGGGCGTGACGCACGGGCCGTTCAAGTCGCCGGAGGAATTCCGCGATTTCTGCCTGACGCTCCCCTCCCCGGCGGATGCGGCGAGGATCGTGGATGGACAGGTCACGGCCCAGCGCTGGCTCGAACTCGACGCCTGGGGCGAATTCCTGAAGCCGCTGGTCTGGGTTCCCGGCCACCGATGCGGCAGCGTGCCCTGGATGTGGTACACCTCCGTGGGGTATGAAAATTACCTCATGGCCCATTCGCTGTACCCGGAGGCGGTCGAGCGGCTCTTCGCTTTCTGCGGCGAGGAGGGGCGGCTGCACAACATCGCCATCGCTCGCGCCATCCGTGAGCATGGCCTGATCCCCCTGGTCTACTCCGGCGAGGATATCTGCGCGAACGACGGCCCCCTTTGCTCTCCGAAGGTGCTCCACGACATTTACTTCCCGCATCTCAAGCGCGCCGCGGCGCCGCTGATCGACGCGGGCATTCACTGGCTCTGGCACAGCGACGGCAACATCCTTCCCATCCTGCCTGACCTGCTGGACTGCGGCATCGACGGCTTCCAGGGGTTCGAGGAGGACAAGGGGATGGACTTGCTGCGGCTGGCGCGCACCCCCTGCAGGAACGGCCGCCTCCCCTTCCTTTTCGGCAGCATCAACGTCACCACCACCATGTACACCACGCCCGAAGAGATCCGAACGGACATTCGGCGGATCGTCTCGCTCGCGAAGTCGCGCTCCGGCGGAGTGGTGCTTTCCCCCAGCAGTTCCATGATGGAAAACATGCCCATCGAGAACGTGCTGGCCTTTTATGAGTGCAGCCACCTGCTGACATGAACCGGAGCGATTATGGAACCTGACGGCTTTTTCACCCGGCTCGCGGCGAACCTGCCCCCTGAGGAGATGGAGGCTTATCACCGCGCCGTGTTCCTGAACATGGACACCCCCTTCGCCGCGGAGAAGCGGGCCGAATACTACAAGGGCCTGCTGCGCCACATGGGGAAGGATGTGATGATCGGCTGCGGCGTTCGCCTGGTGAACCCGCAGTTCATCTCGCTGGGGGACCGGGTGCAAATCCATGACCGCTGCACCCTCATCGCCCACACGCAATTGGGCATCACCCTCGACGAAGGGGCCCGGCTCAAGCACGGCGTTTATCTCGACACGGAGGGCGATAAGGCCGGGTACATCCATATCGGGAAGAGGGTGTACATCGGCGCCGGCAGTTGCCTGCACGGACACGAGGGGCTCGAAATCGGCGATGATTCCCTCCTGGCGCAGCACGTCATCATCACCCCCGCCTCGCACAAATTCGACGACCGCGAGACCATCATCTATCGCCAGGGATGCTACGTCAGGAAAGTCACCCTGGGGCGCGACTGCTACGTGGGGATGAATGTCAGCATCCTGTGGTCCGGCGATATCGGCGAGGGGGCCGTGGTCGGGGCCGGATCGGTGGTCGTCAAGCCGATCCCTCCGTACTCCGTAGCCGTGGGGATTCCCGCGCGGGTCATTCGCCAGCGGGGGCCGAAAGGTTGAAGCCATGAAGACCGCCCTGTTCTCCGAATCCGAATTCGAGCAAATGGCTGCGGAAGTCCGCAAGCTCCTCAGCGAGGTCGGCTACGCAGTCGACCATCCCGAGATGAAAGCCATGGCCCTCCGCGGCGGCTGCCGCGAATCCGCGGTGGGACGCGTCCTGTTCGAGGAGCGCCAGATCGACGCCCTGCGCGCGGAATTGCAGCGGCAATATCCGCCGCCCCGTCCCGACGCGCCCGAGCCCTCCCTGGTTCATCCCCGGTATGAAGCGGCCTTCGGCTTCGGGAACCTGACGCCGAAAGTCTTCAACTACGCGCGGAACCGCCCTGAAGGAGGCACGACGGAAGCGTTCCTCGACCTCATCAAATTCGCTCACGCGGAGCCGCGTGTGCGCTCCATCACGCTGCCCCTTTCCCGGCTGGATACCCCGGAGGCGCTCGAGCAGATCGAAGCGGTCTGGCTCATGGCCAGCACCACGGACAAGCCCCTGGGTGCGGTCGATGCCACCCTGCCGGAGAGCGTTCCCTACCTCGCCGAGATGGGCCAGGCGCTCGGCTGCGCTCCGGCGGCGTTCGTCGGATGCTGCAACTGCATCAACCCCCCGCTTCGACTGGAAATGCGCACAGCCGAAACCATGCTGCAGCGCCGGCGTTACCACAGCCGCAGTTTGATCACCTCCATGCCCAGCATCGGCGGCAGCGGGCCGGTGGACCTCTATGGCGGCATCATCCTGGCGACGGCGGAGATCGTGGGGGGGCTGATTCTCTCCATGATCATGGACCCCGAAGCGCCGCTGACGGGCTACATCGCCTGCATCCAGGTGGACATGCGCACGGGGAACGCGACCTCTTCCACCCCGCAAACGGTCCGGTTGGACGCGGGGGTGTTTCAACTCATGGCGCGCTTTTTCGGGGGGGGCACCTCGATAGGCGGGCGGTCGTACGTCAGCGCGCGGCGGCCGGGGCTGCAAGCGTCCTACGAGCGTTTCCTCAAAGCGGTCGGCTATGCGGCGCTGGCGGACCGGCACGTCGTCAGCCTTGCGGCCAACGGCAACCTGGAAAATGGCAGCATGGTCAGCCCGGAGCAGTTCCTGCTGGACATGGAAATGGCCGAAGGGCTGCAGTGGGCGCACACCGCGCCGAACGTCCCGCCCGCGGGGGACGCTGTGGCGCGGATCCGCGAGGCCGTGCTGAACGGCGGCGGGAACTTCCTGAGCACCGAGCACACGCTGGAGCACTACCGCGACGAGATGTGGCCGGCGGCCTGCTTCCCCTGCATTCCG
Source organism: uncultured Planctomycetota bacterium (assembly GCA_903901045.1). Lineage (GTDB taxonomy): Bacteria > Planctomycetota > Brocadiia > CAIUPP01 > CAIUPP01 > CAIUPP01. The sequence goes on along the minus strand of CAIUPP010000029.1, from coordinate 39,410 downwards.
GAAACGCGCTCCGAAAAGGAGATTCTGGACTGGTGCCACGAGCAGTATTCCCGGAGACTGGCGGAGTATCGCCCGGCCTCCTGGCCCCGCAAAACAGTCGTTGAGCTGGAAGCCATCCTGTCGCGGGCGCGCCGGAACCTGGTCAAGGGTTGACCTTCGCGCACAATGGACTTGGAGATTGCAGCACTATGGGCGAAAGCATGCACCGGGAGAAACGCGAGCGGCTTCTGGCCGCCGTCGAGTTCAAGCCGGCGGACCGGCTGCCGGTCCAGGGATGGAACGGCACCATCGCGGGCATCGAGCGGATCACGGGCCGCGCGGACTACCGCACCAACGCCAAGGCGGTGTTCGCCCAGGCCATGAACGCGTGGGATGTGGACGTCCTGCTTCAGTTCGTCCTGCCGGACCGGCAGGACCGGCAATGCGGGCCGAACGCCGAGGTCAAGACGCGCGAAGGACTCCAGAGCGCCGTCTACGGCATGCTGAGCCGCTGGGTCGAGGCGCACGGGCCGTGGAGCTCGCCGGAGGCGTTTGCCGACTTCTGCCGCGCGCTGCCGTCCGCGAAGGAGGCGGCGCATTTCGTCGACGCGGAGATCGTGGCGACGCGCTGGCTGGAGCTCAACCGCTGGGGGGAATTCCTCAAGCCCATCGTCTGGGTGCCCGGCCATCTCTGCGGCACCGTCCCCTGGATGTGGTACTCCTGCGTGGGGTATGAGAATTACCTCATGGCCCATTCGCTGTATCCCGAGGCGGTGGAGCGGCTCTTCGCCTTCTGCGGCGAGGAAGGACGCCTGCGCAACAACGCCATCGCCCGCGCGATCCGCGACAACGGCCTGATCCCGCTGGTCTACTCCGGCGAGGACATCTGCGGGAACGACGGCCCCATGTGCTCGCCGAAGGCGCTGCGCGAGGTCTACTTTCCGCACGTCAAGCGCGCCGTGGCCCCGCTTATCGATGCCGGCATTCACTGGCTCTGGCACAGCGACGGCAACATCCTCCCCATCCTGCCCGACCTGCTGGGCTGCGGCATCGACGGCTTCCAGGGGTTCGAGGAGGACAAGGGGATGGACATGCCCGCGCTGGCCGCCACCCCGTGCCGCAACGGACGCCTTCCCTTCCTTTGCGCGGGCGTCAATGTCACCACCACGATGTACACGACGCCGGAGCAGATCCGCGCGGACGTCGACCGACTCGGATCGCTGGCCGGGAAACGAGGCGGCGGCGTGATCCTGTCCACCAGCAGCACCCTGATGGAGAACACCCCCGTCGAGAACGTGCTCGCATTCTATGACGCCGCTCGATATGCCGGCAGCCGAGCAGCCGCCCGTTGCTAAAGTCATTTTTCTGAGGGAAGCCATGAAGAAGACATTGCTCGTCCTGGGTCTCACCGCGCTGTTGGCCTGTCAAGCCCCTGCGGCGACGCGGATCGCGCTGCGCGTGCCCGAACTGACCGGCGCGAATCGCGACGAAGTGGTCACCTCGGGCGTGCCGCTGGCGAAAGGAACGCTCCCGGACGAGAAGCTGTGCCGCCTCCTGAACGAGAAGGGGGAGGAGATGGCTTTCGTTCCGACGGTCCTCACTCGGTGGCCGGACAAGTCGGTCAAGTGGCTGCTGCTGGACTTCCGCGCCGTGGTCGAGGCGCACGGGACGCGCAACTTCACTCTCGAATGCGGCGTGGCGCCGCGGCCGCAGTTCGTGGCCCAGCCCGTGACGGTTGTGGAGCAGCCGAACTTTATCCAGGTGACCACCGGCCCGCTGCGGTTCAACGTGCGGCGCGACCAGTACACCTTCCTCGACGGCGCGTGGCTGGCGAAGAAGGATGGCTCTTTCTCCCCTCGCGATTCGCTGGTCAGCCCCGGCAAGGGCGACAGCCGGCTCGAGGTGGAGACGACCCCTCCGGGACCGACGCAGGAGGAGAACTGGCTGCTGAATGCCGCCGGCGGGCCGCGCGAGCAGTATCAGGCGGTCGTGACCGAGGCGAGCGTGGAGTTCCAGAATCCGCTGCGGACGGTCATCCTCGTGCGCGGCGAGTACCGCGACAAGGCGGGCAAGAGCGTCGCGCCGTTCTGGACGCGCTATACGGCGTGGGCGGGGGCGACGACCATCGGGGTGGAGCATTTCTTCGCCTTCGACGCCGACGTGGAGAAGAACTTCCTGCGGACGCTTTCGCTGGGGCTTCAGTTCGAGGGCCGCGGCGCGCTCAAGACCACCTTCGGGCTGGCGGGCGAAGAAGGGGTCTCGCCGAAAGGCGGCTTCGCCGAGCAGTCGCTGGTCGAAGTGATGCCCGACCGCTTCTACAGCCTTGTCCCGCTCAGCGTCGACCGGCGGGTGAGCTATCAGCTCCTGGGCAAGACGGGCCAGGAGGAGCAGGTGTTGAATGAGGGGGTTGAAGCGCCCGGCTGGGTGAAGTTGGAATCCTCGCGCGGAACGACCACCATCGCCCTGCGCGAATTCCCGCGCCTCCACCCGAAGGAAATCAGCGTCCAGCCCGACCAGAAAGCGCTCCGGTACTATCTCTGGCCCGAGCGCGGCGGCAAGGTGCTCGATTTGCGCCGCCGCTACAAGGGGCAGCAGATCGGCCACTACGACACCGGGGAGTGGGCGGAGGCCGGGCGAGGCTTCGGAAAAACGCACCAGATGCTCATTGATTTCAGCGCGGGCAAGAGCGACGGCGCCGCGCTGGCTAAGAAGGCCGACGAGCCGCTGCGCGCTTTCTGCACGCCGGAACAGTATGCCTCCTGCAATGTCTGGCCGCGCTTCCTCCCCGTGGACACCCAGCGGTTCCCCAATTCCGAGGCGCTCCTGCGGCTCGGCCATGAGTGGATGCTGCGCGCCCCGAAGGTCTTCCATTGGGACGGCATGGTGGACTGGGGCGATACGCTGTTCAATGCCTATGAGGTCGCCGGACACGGCCAGGTCCAGAACGTGCCCAAGACGAGCTGGGTGGTGCGCGGCTATGACGGATGGCTCAACAACGACTGCAACGTCAGCCACGACATGCTCATTAACTTCCTCCGTTCAGGCGATGACCGCCTCTATCAGTATTTCGAGAGGATGGTCCATCATGTCATGGACGTCGACGCGATCCACGCGGGGTTGGACAAGTCCGCCGTTGGCGGCGGTCGCCGCCACGATGAGCAGCATTGGGGGGCCTCGGTCGAAGGATACGGAACGGCCGCCGTGGAATCCGCCGAGCTTTACTGCCTGACCGGCAGCCTCTGGGCCCGCGAGATGCTGGTGGTCTACGCCAACTGGTATATCGCGTACGGCGGCGGCGAATGGGAGAACCGCACGCCCTGCCTCGTCCTGGCCTGGGAGATCACCGGGGATGACCGCTACATGCGATTCCTCCTGCGCCCGGAGATGAAGAACGACGTCTATGCCTTCCGGATGGGCCTCTACGGCTCCATCGACAGGCCCCACTTCAGGACCCACGCCGTGCTCCTGGGGGACGAACTCCTCTGCCGCGCCACGGGGGACAAGCAATGGACGGACTTCCTTCAGAACGCCACTCGCCGGTTCATCGAGGAGAACCCCGGAAACAACGACGGGTTGATGCTCCTGGCGAACGACTATTGCGAAACAGGCGATAAGGCCGTCCTGGACTGGATGCGGCGGCTTCTCGTCGTGGGCAATCCCTATATGCGCGCCTGGCAGAATCAGTTCTTGAACGCCAACAAAATACCGGACGACCTCAGCGCCATGCCCTGGGACAAGCTGGAAGAGCTGGCGAAGAAGGCTTTGCTGACGGATATCCGCAACCCCATCTATGGATACCGCGCCGTGCCTTACACCCTTGCGGCCGCCGCCGCGGCGGGGCTGGATGAGAAGCAGATGGAGTTGACCGACTTCGCGCTGGACCGCCAGGGGATGGGGCAGTACCCTCTGCGCGGCCCCGATGCGCCGATCCCCGCCGATGCGCACTATGTGCCCGTCCCCCTCGCCTCCGTGGCCAATACGGATCCTCTCGCCGACCCCTTCAATCTCTACTCGGAGTGGAAGCGCCACCCGCTGCAGGACAAGGAGCTAGGCTATGACTTTGGCGACTGGGGGCCGTTCGAGCCGGGCTACTTCCCCGTGCGCAAGACGACCCTTTATCCCTACCGCAATCCGATGCCCGGCGCGGCGGAGCATGATGGAACGAACTTCATCGGCCTGCCGTTCGGGACGACCTGGACCATCAACAACATGCCGTTCTGGCTGGCCGATCCGACGGCCGTCCCGAATGGCAAGACCATCCTGATCGTCGGCAAGGGAGAGCGGATCGCCATTCCCGTCAACATGACCGCGCGCAAGCTCCACGTTCTCGGGCACGTCACGCTGGCCAAGTCTCCCTGGAAAGAGGCGGGCGCGCGCTATCACCTCAACTATGCCGACGGCACGACGCGCACGATCGAGCTGACCAACATGGAGGATTATGACAACGTATTTGGCTGGGGCTTCGCGAAGAACGCGCTCTTTGCCCGCAATTGGAAAGTCCAGGGGGAGTGGGACGGGGGCGCGCCGATCTTGAACAACTACGCGATCCCGTGCGAGGAGAAGCCGCTGAAGGAGCTGGTGATCGAGGACGCCGGGCAGGGGATCGGCTTCATGATCCTCGCCGTCACCGCCGAGGCGGCGGGAGCGGTGGCCGAAGAGCCGGCGCTGGTCGTTCCCTGCACCGCCGGCGCCCAGGGCGCCGCCGCCAACCTCTGGAAGGAGGGGGCGGCCTGCGGCTGGCGCGACATCACCGGCAGATTCCTTCAAGTCGCCGGCGTCCAGGGAGACGGATCGGCGACGTTCCGAACGGCCTTGAAGGATGGGACGTATGACGTGGAACTTCAGATGACCGGCAACGCGGGATATGCGCTCTTCAACGTCCGGGCGAATGGCCGGCGGGTGGTCAATCATTACGTCCAGTCGAACGGCTGCATTCCCAAAGTGAGCAGCCGGGGCGAGCGCGTCCGCTTCCCCGTGACCGTCACCAACGGAACGCTGGATATCACCCTCGAAGGGGACACGACCGCCGGCAACTGGCGTCATCCGGCGCGCCTGGCCGCCCTCTCGTGGGCGCTGGATAGCATTAGGGTGTTCCCCGGCACGACCGCGCCGCCTGCGGCGCGTCCGGAATTCACCTTCGGCTGGGTGGAGAAGGACCTGGTCATGCTTCCGCCGAGCTCGATGGCCATCTACTGGGGGCTCATGAACCAGGGCCAGACCATCTACGACGCCAGGATTACCTCCGCATTCCGGTGCCGTTCACCGCGTGGCACCTTCCGCGCAGACCTGCCGCCGGGGGACTATGAGGTGGACCTCGTCTTCGGCCTCCGCACGAACACTCCGGCGGACAAGCCGATCAAGATGAACGTCTCCGTCCAGGGGGAAAAGGTGCTGACGGACTTCGACGGCGGCTTCTGCACGAGCCCCGTCATCAAGACCGTCCCCTTCCACGTGGGCGCCGAGGGATGTCTCCTCGTTGCGTTTGAAAGCGGCGGGGGCGAAAATGAATGGGGAATCAACGCCATGGTGGTGCGCCCCAGGCAATAGAAGCGGGAAGTTCTGAAGAGGAGACTCCATGCGGAAGCACATCAGCGATCTCAAAACGGAGCGGAAGGCGCTCTTCCAGTACGGCAATCTGGAGAGCGTGATCCGCGGAATCCGCGATCACCGGCCGCTCGACCTGAATGCGGAGGAGTGGCGCCAGGCGCACCCCAAAGCGCGGTTCGAGGAATGGCGCGAACTGGCCCACCGCTGCGTGCTGGAGGGTCTCCATTATGATCCGGGCCCCCTGGACCTTCGCGCGGAGATATTGGAGCGGCAGGATCGCCCGAACTATACCTTCGAGCGCGTGGCCTTCAACACCACCCCCTGGATCCGGGTCAACGGCTGTTTCCTGCTGCCCAAGGGCATCAAGCGCCCCGTGCCCGGCCTGGTCGTTTTCCACGAGTGGGGCGGGCCGATTCTGTTCGGCAAGGAACGCGTCGTCAACACCGGGCGCGACCACCCGGTTCTGAAGGAATTGCGCGACTCCTACAACGGCGGCAACTATCTCGCCGACGAGTTCGCAAAGCGCGGCTATGCCGTGATCGTCATCGACGCGCACCACTTCGGCGAGCGGGCTCCCCGCGGGTTCAACGGAATCCCCGCCTCGTTCGATCCCTTTGCGCTTACGCTGGACGAGTACCATTACTTTCAGAACCTCGTGTGCCAGCAGCTCTACCTGGGGGTCCGCCAGCTCAACTGGGCCGGCACGACCTGGATGGGAGTGAACTACTGGGACGACAGCCGCTGCGTGGACTACCTCCTGAGCCGCCCGGAGGTGGATGGCCGGCGGATCGGCTGCACGGGCCTTTCCGGCGGAGGCTGGCGGACGAACATGCTGGCCGCTCTCGACCCGCGCGTGAAGGCGTCGGTCAGCGGTTGCTGGATGACCACCGGCGACTACCAGCAGATCTACAACGTGGAGGGCGCCATCGGCACCTTCTGCCTTCTCCCGGGAGTGTGGGACCGGCTGGACGTGCCCGATTTGACGATCCTGGCCGCGCCCAACGCGAGCATGGTCATCAGCGGCGCGCAGGACCCCCTTTTTCCGCCCGAGGCGCAGAAGGAAGCGGCAAGGCAAATCCAGGCGGGGTACGACTGGGCGGGCTGCCCGGACCGCTTCGCCAACAATAATCCCCCCAAGCCGCATTGTTACGACGCGGAGCTGCAGCGTGACGCCGCGGCCTGGTTCGACCGGCATCTGCGGGACGCCGCAAGATCCTGACGCGCCGGTTCACGTCCGTCGCGGACCGTCGCACCGGCGGGGAGTCTTCTGTTTTTTTGCGCCGCGCAGCGCCGCGGCAAAGAGGTCAACATGCCCAAGCAGCGCAAATTCAACGCTCCTTACACCGGCGAGAACCTGAATCGCGTCGCCTTCCCGATGGGCGGGATCGGCGCCGGCATGGTCTGCCTGGAGGGGACGGGCTCGCTTTCGCACCTCTCCCTCCGCAACAAGCCGGACATATTCAACGAAGCGTACGCCTACTCCGCCCTTTGCATCAAAGGGGCCGCCAACCTCGCGCGCGTCCTGGAAGGCCCCGTGCCGGCGTTCAAAGCGTTCGGTCAGCCCCTCGCCGGAAACGGACTGCGCAACAGGACCTACGGGCTTCCGCGCTTCGCCTCCGCGACATTCAAAACCCGCTTCCCCTTCGGCGTCATCACGCTGCGCGACCCGCTCATTCCGCTGCGCGTGGAGATCACCGGCTGGAGCCCCTTCATCCCCGGCGATGCGGATAACTCCAGCCTGCCCGTCGCCGCGCTCGAATACCGCTTCAAGAACGCCTCATCGAAGGGAGTCGATGCGGTCTACTCCTTCAACAGCAAGAACCTGATGGCGATCGAGAACGAGGGGAATTACGTGGCAGCGGCGGAGAACGGCTTCATTCTCCGGCAGGACGCGATCAAGGACGCCCCCTGGCAGCGGGGGGACTTCTGCGTCACGACGGATGCCGAAACGGTCGCGGTGAATTGCGCTTGGTTCCGGGGCGGCTGGTCCGACCCGCAAGCCATCGCCTGGCGCGACGTCGAAGCGGGGGAGTTGATCTCCCGGCCCCCCGTCACCGAGGGCATGGTGAGCACCGGCGCGAGCCTCTTCGTCCCCCTGCGCCTCGCCCCCGGCGAAGAGCAGAGCGTCCGTCTCATGCTCTCATGGTATGTGCCGGAATCCGACCAAGCCTACGGGAAAGAGCCCGTCCCCGCATCCTGCGGATCAGGCGACTGCTCGTGCAATCAGCCGGCCCGGAAGGAACCGCCGCGGTACCGTCCCTGGTACGCCGGCGCGTTCCCCGACATCCAGTCCGTCGCCCGGTACTGGCGCGAGAACTACGACAAGCTCCGGAAGAAGAGCGTCCGGTTCAGCCGATGCTTCTACGACACCACGCTCCCGCCGGAGGTCGTCGAGGCGGTCTCCGCCAACCTGACCATCCTGAAATCCCCCACCTGCCTGCGCCAGGCGGACGGCCGTTTCTGGGGATGGGAAGGCTGCGGCGACAACACCGGCTGCTGCGCGGGCTCCTGCACCCACGTCTGGAACTACGCCCAGGCCATGCCGCACCTCTTCCCCGCGCTGGAGCGCTCCATGCGCGAGACGGAATTCTTCGACAGCCAGGATGAACGCGGTCATCAGTTCTTCCGCGCCTCGCTGCCGATCCGCCCCGTTCTGCACGACTTCCACGCCGCCGCCGACGGCCAGCTCGGCGGGATCATGAAGGTGCATCGCGACTGGCGCATCTCCGGCGATACGCAGTGGTTGCGGAAGATGTGGCCGCGCGTGAAAGAGAGCCTGAATTACTGCATCGAGACCTGGGACCCGGACCACCTCGGCCTCGTGCGCGAGCCGCACCACAACACGTACGACATCGAATTCTGGGGCCCGGACGGCATGTGCACCAGCTTCTACCTCGGCGCGCTGGTGGCCGCCCTCGCCATCGGCCGCGCGCTCGGCGAAGAAGTGCAACTCTACGCCGACCTTTCCAGGCGCGGGCGCGAGGCCATGGAGAAGGAGCTCTTCGACGGCGAGTATTTCTTCCAGAAGGTCGAGTGGGAAGGTCTTCGCGCCGGCGACCCCACCAAGCTCCAGGTCGTGAACGCCACCGGCCGCTATTCGCCCGAGGCCGTCCAGTTGCTACAGAAGGAGGGTCCCAAGTACCAATACGGGCGGGGCTGCCTGGCCGACGGCGTCCTCGGCGCGATGATCGCCGCCGCCTGCGGCGTGGGGGAATTCCTCGACCACGACAAAGTGACCAGCCACCTGCGGGCCGTTCACAAGTACAACCTGCGACAGGACCTCACGGCCCACGTCGACACCCAGCGCCCGACGTACGCCTTCGGGAAGGATGGCGGCTTGCTCCTGTGCACCTGGCCGAAGGGGGGCCGCCTCTCGCTGCCGTTCCCATACAGCGACGAGGTGTGGACCGGAATCGAATACCAGGTGGCCGCGCACCTGATGATGCACGGGTTGGTTCAGGAGGGTCTGGACATCGTTCGCCTCTGCCGCGCGCGCTACGACGGGCGCATCCGCAACCCCTTCAACGAATACGAATGCGGCCACTGGTACGCCCGCGCCATGGCTTCCTATGCCATGCTCCAGGGGCTCACCGGCGCGCGGTACGACGCGGTCGAGAAGCGCCTCATCCTGAAGCCGAGCATCCCCGGCGACTTCCGCGCCTTCCTGTCCACGGCCACAGGCTACGGGACGGTGGGGGTCCGGGAGGGCAAGCCGTTCGTCGAGGTGCGGCAGGGAAAGATCGAGATCGCCCGCATCGACTATGTCCCCTGCGGCGGGTAAGCCGATCTGGACGGGCGGCGTTTCTTTCGGAACGGAGGATCCCCGCGTTCTCCCGAGCGGCCTGAGCGCGGGCGATGCTCACAGGCGCCCCCGTTGGCGCAACAGGGCGCGCGCCCCGCTGCAGGGCTTGCATCCCGGCGCGGTGCAGAGCAGGCTGTCCGCTTTTTCGGTGAGCAGACTGCGGACGCGGCGGATCACGTCGGAGCCCCGCATGAGTTGAAGACTGCCATTTCCCGCGCGCAGGTCGCGAATCTCTCCGTAACGGCGCAGCGCGCCTTCCGCCCCGCCGAAGGCCGCCGAGCAGGAGCATGAACTGTCCAGGGTGTGCTCGATAACCCGGCCGTCGGGCAGCCGCACTTTGGCCTTCGGCAACGGGTCGTACCACGAGACCTTGGGAATTCCCGCATACTCCTCGGCAATGTGTATGGTGCTGTTGGCGATCTGGCCCACGCCGATCAGAAGGACTTTTCCATCCATGGCGGCCATGCGGTCGATCGGACTGCCCATCCCGAACGCGCGGCAGGCTAGGTGGTCGCGCGTCAGGCGCTCCGCCTCCGGCCCGATGACGGCGACGGAGTGAGTGGGATGGAGGCTGCGCAGCGCGCCGGGCCGCTGGCGCCCGATCTCCGAGAGGATGCCGGTGCGTCCCGGAGTCTCCGCCGGATCGTAATAGGGCTCGGGCAGGGGTCGGGTGTAATTGAACGTGGGGAGCATCAGGTTTCCCTTCGGCCCCACGGCTTCCAGAAGCGCGTCAATGACCGCGTCGGCGCCCCCCTCCACTGCGCCGAGGCTGCTGCACGCGCTGTGCACGATCACGCCGTCGCCGGAGACCAGACCGATTTCCCGGAATGCGGCAACCAGCCGGTTCTTCGTCCATGCTTCCTGCGCGCTCATCGGATTTTGCTCGCCGACGCCGGACCCCGCAGGAGCCGCGCCGGGTTGTCGTCGAAAATCGCCTGCCGCGCGGCGTCGCTGAGGCGGAGAGTGTCCATCAGCGGAAAACGGTATTGGTAGACATCCGCCAGGCCGTAGCCGTGATCGGTGCCCCAGAGAAGACGCGAGAGGTCGCACTGGCGGACGATCTCGCGCATCGCCGCCACGTGAGGGCCGCAGAGGCAACCCCAGAGGTTGGGCGTCCCCTTGAGCGCGGCAATCGCCTCGCGCCAGTGCTCGAACAACCCGCTGTGCCCCAGCACGATCTGAACCCCGGGGTGACGCCGGGCAAGCAATGCCATCTGAGACGGCAGGCAGAACGGCGGCGTGCCGTCGTGAAAGAGGACGGGCACGCCGTACTCCGCCGCCAACTCGCACACCTCGTCCATGAGCGGCGAGCTGACGCTCCCCCCCTGGAGCCAGGGGTGGAACTTGATGCCGCGCATCCCCAGGTCGCCCAGGCAGCGGCGCGTCTCGCGGGCCGCCTCCTCGCGCATCCACAGGTTGACCGTGCAGCAGGGGATCATGCGTCCATCGGACCTGGCGCACACGGCGGCGACCCGGTCGTTGTCCCGGCCTATCCGTCCGGCATCCAGGAGACCCTCTTCGGGCATCACCATCGCGCGCTGAACCCCGTGCGCGGTCAGCGGTTCGAGCCACCGCCGGGGATCGAGGCCGTCGCGCTCGGTCCAGGCTCTGCCCCAGTGAGTGTGGCAGTCGATCATTGGGCTACGCTCCTTCGCCAAGCAGCCGGGCCAGGTTCCCGCCGTACACGTCCGGGTGCTCCTCCTCCGGGAGAAGCCGCCGGAGTTGCGCCAACTCGAATTCCATGTCGTTGCGCGGCATCGCGGTCCCGAAAATAATGCGCGACGACCCCGCCGCCTTCAGATAGCCCGGCACGGCCCACGGCCGGACGAGGCTCGCCTCATACCAGACGTTGGGCAGCCGGTTGCGCTGGAGAATCACCGGCATGTCCCAGGCATGATCGGTGCTGCCGCAATGGCCCAGAATGAAATTCGTGCCGGGGTGCGCCTCCGCCATCAGGACCCCCTGCGTCGGCCCTCCCGCCGAATGCGGGCCGGTGTGCACGTAGACCGGCATTCGCAGTTCCCCGGCGAGCTTCAACAGCGGGTCGGCGATTTCGTCGGTGGGGATGAACCCCTGCAACATCGGCGCGAGCACGAGCATTTTGGCGCCGCAGCGCGAGGCCTCGCGCAGCAGACGCAATCCCTCCTCGCCGCGCCAGGGACTGACCGAGCAGGCGGGAATGAACCTGCCGCCGGACGCCGAGGCCAATTTCAGAATGCGGTCATTGCCCTCCGCGTGGCGCACGGCGATCTCGCGGTCTTGCGGGGCGATGACGGCCCGCTCCACCCCGGCGCGATCCATCGCCTTCAGGAGTTCCCCGGCGCTCAGCGCAGTCTCGCGCTCCGTGCCCGGCGTCGTGTAGCTGTCAATCACCATAGTAAGCGGTCGCTTCCCTGCCTTTTGCGATGGAGATCACTCGGCCGGCGCGCCCAGCAACTTCTTCAGTTCCGCGCAACGGCGCTCAGGCACCGGGCAGCGCCATTCCGAAAGGATGCGTTCGACTTCCGCATGGGCGCGCTGAAGAGCCGGCGGCGCGTCGGCCCCTTTCCGGTTGAACGTCACCGGATAGTAGTATTCCCGGCCCTCGCGCAGCAAGTCAAGTGTTACCTCGCTCATCATGAAATTGCCGCCAGGCCCCGCTTCCAGAATGTCCTTCGCGGCCCTGTCGAGATGGTCTGCCTCGATTCCCTGGCGCAGGCGCGCGATGGAGCGAAGGATGTCCGCGTCGATCACCATGGCTTCAGCGGACACCGCCTTGCCGTTGCCGACCGCGCCGATCCCCATGCCGGTGGCGGCGCGGCTGAGCGCCCGCGTCAGGTAAGTCCAGGTCTTCTCCGCGCCCAACTGCGCGTCGAGCAGACAACTGTCCGCGGAGGCGGAGGGGGAGTGGCAGGGTATTCCAAAATGGCAGGCCATGTCGATGTTCGCCAGCATAATCAGGCTGCGCTCCACCCCGCCGTAGGATACGTCGCCGGCCTTCATATCCATCGCCGCGCCCGCGCCGCCCCAGAGTGCGGGGGATTCCGGCCGGATGGCGTGCTTCGCCGTCAGCATGAACAGATTCTCCGCCACTTGCTGCAGGACCGTGCCGATGAGGGAGAACTGCGATGTTCCGCCGGCCATGGGGCATGGAGCGAGCACGGGGACCATGCCATGCTCCAGCCCGAAAATCAGCGTCTCGCCCGAGTCCAGGTCAAGGACGAAGGGACTGGTGGGGGAGCTTACGAACAGGCAATAGGGCTGCCGCTGGAGGTCGCGCCCCGGAGCCGCCACGCTCTGCGCATCGAGGACCAGGCGGGCATGCTCCAGATTTTGCAGACCGAAGACCAGGACCTTCCGGGTCGTGGTGAAGATGGCGCACAGTGCGGCCCGAAACTGCTGCTCGACCGGCAGGTCGCCCGGCCAGACCACCACGCCGGTCTGCGCCACCAGCGGAAGCGCATCCGCCAGGATCAGCCCCGTCCGCAGATCTTCAAGCCGCGACGCGCGGAACGTGGTCGCCCCGTAGTCCAGCCATTTCACCGCTTCGGTGTAGGTGGTGACCGTGTCGAGGATGGTTCCCGCGGCGAATCGCACGGGGCGCTCATCGAGGTCCTTCAGAGTGAATTCTCTGGCGGAGGAGGCGACAGCCTGGGCGACCAGTTCGGGCGGCAGCGTCACGACTTCGCGGGCCTCGTCCACGCGCGCGCCTGCGGCTCCCAGTCTCTGGCGGATGGCTTTGGAATGCACGCGGAACCCCTGTATCCGCAGAAGCTCCAGCGCCTGCTGCTGAACGCGGTTGCGCGTGGCTTCGTCCAGGATGCGAAAGACAGGCAGCGTCAGATTCATGGTCTCATCCTATGGCAGAGTGTGGCTTTGCGAATACCTTTGCGAGGTCAATCTCTTCTCTCTGGCGGCATTGTGGCGGGCCCTGCTCGATGCGCAGGCGGCCTTCCATGGGGAGCAGGATCGCGCCGAAATCGGTGTGCAAGCCATCCTCCCCTTGCTGCCAGATGGCGCCGGGGGCGTCGTGGTCGGCGAGAAACGCCTCCAGCCCTTTCTCCGTTCTCGGGAGGGTGGGAGCGAGCTGCCGTCCCCGGCCGAAGCGGCGGACGCCGTTCGTCAGCATCGGCTCCGACTGGGCCGGGTTGTTGCGGGCGGACTCCGCGTCGAGAATGTGGTTCGTGTGCAGCAGGAACCCTCCCGGCTCGCCGGGAAGGAGCACCGTGCCCGTGCCGGTCTTCTCGACCAGGGCCAACCCGCCCTCCCGATCGCCGAGCAGGAGGCTGAAACCATAGAAACCGATTGAGAGATCGCGGATCAGTTCGATGGCCTCCCCGACGGTGGCGCACGCGGGCAGGAGGGTGTGCAGCGCTTCGAGCGACGGGATGCCCTCCGCGCTTCTCACCCCGGGAATGCCGGTCATGGCCATCGCCAGCCCGCGCTCATTCATGCCGGCCACCGTCCAGATCGTGCCCGCGAAGTGGACGTGAACGTGTCTGTAGCCGCTCTCCGGCCAGGTGATTTCGAGCGTGTTGAAGCCGGTCTCCTGGCGCCGGACATCATCCGTCTTCGCCATCAGCGGCCGGCCGCGTTCGTCGCGGAAGCCCAGCGTGGTGCAATGGCGCGGTTCCTCCGGCGACAGGGCCCAGCCGAACACCGCCGCAAAGTAGTCGGACTCGGCGATCCTCGCGCCGGCGGCGATGCCGCGGCATTCCTCAATTCCCTGCGGGCAGATCCGCTGCAGCCGGGCCGTCCACGACGCCACTTGCTCGCGCGTGCAGTGGACTGCTTCCGCCGGAGAGGCCACGCGGAACGCGGTGGCCAAATCCGCAAGCGCAAGGCTCACCCACTTGCCGGCGAGTTCCCGGCAGACGGCCCCCTGCTGCCGCCCCCGCTCCAACGGACGGCCTTTCGTCTCGAATTTCAGCACGGCGGTAAGTCCTTCCCTGTGCGCAACGCTGCGAACGCGAAGTCATCGGCACGATCCGGCGCTGGCGGCGCTGTCCCCCGCGCCGTCACTCGCCGTATTTCTCGCACCATTCCCGGTAGAACTCATCTTCGTTCTTGGAGCCGGAGCTCTTGTGCACCCAGTATTCGCGCACGCCCGGCGCCTCCGTGTAGCGAATCCCCTTGTCCATATACTTGCCGATGAGCGCCCCGACGACTTTGGCGAACCATTGCCCCTTCTCGACAAGCGACTCGGCTTCCTGCGGCGTGAGCACCAGGACGCCGTCGAGGTTGCCGATGATGAAATCCCCGGGATTCACGATCACCCCTCCGCACGAGATGGCTGTTTGCATCGTGCCTTTCATCTTGTACCCGGCAAATGGAATCCGCGACCCCTTGGCGAAGATCGGCAGTTCCTTGCCGGCCAGACAGGCGGCGTGCGTGACGTAGCCGTCGGTCACGATGCCCAGCGCTCCGTCGCGGGAGGCCAGTTCCCGCATGAAATCTCCGACGAAGGTCCCGGGGCAGCCGGAGGTTTGGATCACGATCACGTGCCCTGCCTTCCGCCGGTCCTCCAGCATCTCAAAGCTCATGAAGGAATCCGCCACGGTATAGGCCGGGCCGCAGACCGCCATGTCGTTGCGCAACGGCTTGATGGCCGGGTCCATGATCTTGGAGGCGTACTTCTCGCGGTCCGCGAACGGGATCGCCTCGTACAGCGTCCTTACCCGCGTCGCGGCCGGCAGCTTCAACAGCCTTTCAAGAAGCGATAGTTCCTTCATGCCACTTTTCCTTTCTCAATTTCACAGGGACGTTACCTGGCGCCGGGATCCTTTCCCTGCGGCAAGTCCTTCAGAACGCCCGCCAGGTATTCGAGCGCCGGGCGGGGCGTGGAGAGGACGGGCACGATCTTCTCTTTCTCCTCCATCGCCTCCGCCACCCGCGCCATGGAGACCTGCGCCAGCAAGACCACTTCCACTTTCTGCATGAGGGCGTGGAGATGCTCGCGCACGATGCGGTCATGCCGCGCGAGGTCGCCCCCCAGAAACGCCTCATAGGCTCCCGCGCAGAGGAGGGACTCCACCTCGACGGACAAGCCGAGCGCCTGCGCCTTGTCGCGCACCATCTGCGTGCTGGGACGCAGCGTGGTCGGCGCGGTCGCAATCAGGCCGATTCGCTTGAAACGCCGCACCGCCAGGTCGGCCAGCGGCTCGTCGATCTTCAGCACCGGCACAGATACCAGCCGGCGGGCGACGTCCACGCAGGGCGAAACGGAGGAGCAGGTGACCTGAATCACATTCGCGCCGTCGGCTTCCGCCGCGACGACGTGGTCGCAGATTCTCCGGTGGATCGCCGGGGTCAGCCCGCCCGCCGCCAGCACCGACTGGATCAGGCTGTCATCGGAAATGTGGCAGAGCTTCGCCTGGGGGATGATCTCCCGGCTCAGCGTCTTGAACAGCTCCGCCAGCCCGTTGACCGTGTGGATGAACGTCACGCGCGGCGGCATCAGCGCGCCTCCTCTTTCGCCGCGTCCCGGTACCACTGGAACGGCGGGTCGTACAGGCTGAGCATGATGCTCTTGGTCTGCGTCAGGGAGAGCAGCCCCTCGCGGCCGAGTTCCCGGCCGATGCCGGATTCCTTGTAGCCGCCATACGGACCGGTGGCGAAGACGAAGTTGTGCAGGTTCATCCAGACCGTTCCGGCCTTGAGTTGCGCGGCGATGCGGTGGCCGGCCTTGAGGTTCGTCGTCCATAGGCTTGCGGCCAGGCCGTAATTGGAGTCGTTGGCCAGTTGGACCAGTTCCTTCTCATCGCGGGCCTTCGTGACGATCACAACCGGGCCGAATATCTCCTCGCGGCTGATGACGGAATCGGGGGCCACGTCGACGAACACCGTCGGGGGCAGGAAGTTGCCGCGGTCGAAGGGGGGCTGGGTCAGCGCGCTGCCGCCGCACGCGAGCCGCGCGCGGGACTTCTTGCCCGCCTCCACGAACCGCAGGACGCTCGCCAGATGCTCCTTGTGAATCAGCGCGCCGTGCTGAGTCCCTTCCGCCAGCGGCAGGCCCACTCGAATGGCCTTGGAGCCGGCGACGAACCGCTCGACGAACTCGTCGTACACCGCCTCGTGGACGAGCATCCGCGTGGCCGCGCAGCAGCATTCCCCCTGCGCCAGGTAGGCGCCGAAGAGCGTGCCGCCGATCGTTTCGTCCATATCGCAATCCGGCAGCACCACGGCGGGGCTCTTGCCGCCCAGCTCCAGGCCGCACCTCTTCAGGGGGCCGACGCAGCCGCCCATCACGGTCTTCCCCACCTCCGTCGACCCGGTGAAACTGATGTCATGGATCATCGGATGCTGGACCATGGCGGCGCCCACGGCGCTGCCGGTCCCGGTCACCACGTTGACCGCGCCGGGCGGAACGCCGGCTTCGGCAAGAAGGTCCGCCAGCGCCAGGGTGCTCAGCGGAGCCCAGGTGGCCGGCTTGATCACCACGCAGTTGCCGGCCGCGAGCGCCGAGGCCACTTTGCGGCAGGCGACCAGGAAGGGAAAGTTCCAGGGGATGATCATCCCGACCACACCGATCGGCTCGCGCACCGTGTAATTCAGCACCTCGTTCACGGGCGCGGGGATCGTCTGCCCGCAGAGGTCGACGGCTAAGCCGGCGAAGTAACTGAAGGTCTGTCCGCCGCCGGGGATGTCGAAGTTGAGCGTTTCGCACAAGGGTTTGCCCACGTCGCGGCTTTCGAGTTCGGCAAGCTCCCGGGTCCGCTCGCGGATCAGGAGACCCACGCGGTTCAGGATTTCACTCCGTTGCAGGATGGTCAGGCCGCTCCAGGCTCCGGACTCGAAACAGCGCCGGGCGGCCTCGGCGGCTTTCGCGACGTCGTCGGGCGTTCCGGCGGACACGCGCGCGATTTCGGAGTTGGTCGAGGGGTCGATGACCGGCAGCGTTTTTCCGTCCGACGCATCCACCCACTTGCCGTCGATGAACAATTTGTTCCGGAGTTTCATAGTGCCGCCCTTTATGAGAACCTGCGGCGTCAGCCGGCCGTCAGCGCCGGCCGTCGCGCCAGCCGTTGAAAAGCTTCTCTGCGCGCTCTTGAGATCAGGCCCGCGTGGCTTCGCATTCGATGAACTCACAACGCCTGGCCTTGACAACCGGAGACCAAGCGTGTATCATCTAGATACCATATGAGACTATAAGGTGTCAAGCATCACGGCTGGTCGCACGCCATGTCACAATAAGAGCGCCGCCCATGATGAAGTTGAAACAGGCGAAGGAACCCACCGGAAACGCGCTGTACGTGATGCTGAAGAAACAGATTCGCGATGCGAAGCTGAAGCCGGGGGATCGAATCCTGAGTTCGCGGGAGCTTCGGACGGAATTCGGCGTCAGCTACCGCGCCACGCTGCGCGCGATGCAGCGGCTCGCCCAGGAAGGGTACGTCGTGCGTCAGGCCGGCTCGGGCACTTTCGTTCGGCCGCTCCCCGACGAAGCGGTCCTCCAGTCCCATAGGCGGCGGATCAAGGTCGTCCTCAGCCTGGAGTCGGCGGACGACGTGTTCATGCGGCCCATGATCTCCGCTTTGCAGGCGCAGTTGGATGCCTTGGAATGCAGTTGGTCCATGGTCGCGAAAACGCAGGAGGAGGCGTGCGAGGTATTCGTCCGGGGGGAGGCCGACGCCTTCATCTGGGTCTGTCCCTCCCTCGCCACCGTCGTGCGACCGACGGACGCGCCGGTGGTTCTCCTGGGGCAGGACCTTGAACTGGTGTGGTCCGAGGGGGACTGCTACGACATTGTCACCGCGGACTCGCGGCAGGGGGGCGCTCTGGCGGCCCGTTTTCTCCGGGAGCAGGGTTGCAGGCAGGTGGCGCTGGTCGGAGTTCAACGCAGGAATGAATTGAGAACGTGCCCGATCACCCAGGCGCGCTTCAACGGGTTCGAGGCCGCGTGGGGCGACGCGATCTTCCCGAGTTCCGTCTTCCTGGGGGAGACGTACATGGGCATGGTCGGCGCGCAGTTGGCCGGGAAGATTCTGGACGCCGGCAAACTGCCGGATGCCGTCTTCGCGGCGAGCGATGAACTTGCTTCGGGCGTCTGCCATGCGCTGGCCGGTCGTGGCATACAGGTCGGCCGGGATATCCGGGTCGTCGGGTTCGACGGGCAACCGTGCCGCAACGGGGCGGAGCACCAGTTGACCAGCATCGCGGCGCCGCTGGAGGCGCTCGGCCGCACCGCCGCGTGGCTGGCGCTGCAACGATCGGCCGACCCCGGGAGCATCGCGCGCCGCGTCACGCTCGCCTGCTCCTTGCGCAAGGGATTCAGCGGCTGATCCTGCGCGGACCGGCTATTTCCATCGGCCGCAGGCAAGGCCAAGAGGGAGCTCCATGTCTCAGGAAGTGCTGACGTGGCAGGAACGCGTGCGGGTGCCTTTCCAAAGCCAGCTCCCGCTCAATCCGCACCCACCTTTTAATGCGCTCACCGGCTATCCCGCGTACCCGGACAGGTTCTACGGCTCGGCCTATCGCACGCTGGAGGAGTGGGAGCTCGACCTGCTCTGGATGGAGAATGAGCATCTCAAGGTGGCGATCTGCCCGACGCTCGGCGGCCGCGTCTGGCGGCTGATCGACAAGCACGGCCAGCGCGACGTGTTCTATCCCATCGAGGAAGGCCGTCCGTACAATGCGGGCTTCGGGTACGGATATATGGGCGGCGGCATGGAGATGAATTATCCCGCCGCCCACTCGGTGACCAATATGCGGCTGCGCGAATCCCGCGCCGCCCGGCATGAGGATGGCTCGTGCAGCGTCACCCTCAGCGAGACCGAGAGGCATTTCCGCACGCGCTGGGCCTTCTCATTCATTCTCCGGCCCGGCCAGGCGCGCCTGGAGCATCGCGTCGCGATAGAGAACCCCAACCCCTGGGAGACGCGCTATCATTACTGGGCCAACGCCGGAATGCTCACGGATGCGGAGACCGTCTGGATATTTCCTGAAACCCGCGCGGCCACGCACGGCGTGCCCCCGCGGCCTTTCTCCTGGCCCTTCTACGGCGGCCAGAACCTCGACACGCTCAGGAACGTTCCGGAGTCGCTGGGCGTCTACTTCGACGAAACGGTGGACGGGTATTTCGGCTATTGGCGTCCGTCGCAGAATGCCGGCGCCGTCCATTTCGCGGACTTGAACCTCGCGCCCGGCAAGAAGTACTGGAGTTGGGGCTGGGGGCAGTGGGGCGGCCCCGGCACCTACAGCGCGCATCACGACCGCGACGGCCGGACCTACGGCGAAATGCAGTCCGGGCGCATCATCATCCAGGAGCATTTCGACCGGTTCCTGCCTTTCGACCATTTCACCTGGACGCATTTCTGGTACCCCATCCGCGAGATCGGCGCGTTTTCCGGCGCGACCGCGGATCTGGCCGGCCGGATGGAATTCAGTCCGGGGTCCGCCCCGGATGCGCTGGTGAGTAGTCTGGCCCTGCACCCCACGGTTTCGCTGGGGGAGTGCCGGATCGAATTCCGCAGCGGGCAGGAGATCGTGGGCAGCGCCGCCGTCCGGTTGAAAGCAGGTCAGCCGGTGAGCTTGCGCGTGCCGCTCAAGGCTCCGGCAAGCCGGAAGCGGGAGATCGACGCCGCCGTCATCTGCCAGGGGCGGGAGGTTATTCGCCTTCGTTCGGCGGCGGAGCGGCCCAAGTGCAAGGATATCTGGTTCGATATCCAGGAGCCCGCCGAACCGCCGCGCACGGCCCAGGCCCTCTATCTCAAAGGGGACACTCTCCTGCGCGCGAACGAATTCATGGCCGCCGGAGAGGCCTTCGAGGAAGCGCTTGAGCTGGACCCGGCCCACCATCCGGCGCAACTCAGCCTCGCGCTGGTCAAGCTGGAAAAGGGCCTCTTCGATGAATCGCTTCAACTCCTTGAAAAGGTCCTCGCCGCCGTGCCGGATGAGCCCAAGGCGCTTTACTACAAGGGCCTGGCGCTTTCGCTGCTCGGCCAGGACAGCCGGGCGGAACGCGTCCTGAACTTTGCGCTGCGATTCGGCTATCGCTGGCAGTGCCTGGCGCTGCTAACGCGAATCCATGCGCACTCCGGCGACTGGCCGAAGGCCCGGGAGTGTGCCGCTGCGGCCCGCGCCTACAACACCGAGCAGCCGACGCTGCGCGCGCTTGAGCTTGTCACCGCGCGGCACGCGGGGCGCGCCGGCGGGGACTGCGCGGCCCCGGCGGTCGACGTCTGCCATCCCCTCCTGCTCAGCGAGCGTTTCTTCCGCGGGGAAAAGAACCTCGAAGGGGAGATCCGCAAACATTTCGCCGGGCGGGGAGACGCCCTCTCCGAAGCCGCATTCTTCTACATCAACCTCGGCTGCTGGGCCGAGGCGGATCAGGTCTTGCAGTGGATCGAGGAGCCGACTTCCCTGGACTGGATGGCCCGGGCCTATGCGCAGGCCAGGCGCGGGGGGGATTCCGCGGCTCTGCTGAAGCGCGCGGCGGACTGCAACGACAAGACCGGCTTCGCGTGGCGATACGAGGAGCGGGTCATCCTGGAATGGGCGTTGTCCGTCCGGGCCGACCTCGCGATAGCCCGGTATCAACTCGGCAACTACTTTGCCGGCCGATGGCAGCTCGAAAAGGCGCTGCCGTTGTGGGAACAGGCGCATGACCATCTCCCCACCGCGATGCGGTGCGTCTGCGCGGGCTGTCTCTACAGGTCGCTCACGCGTCTGGAGCGCAAGGAGGAGGCGCGGAAATGGCTGGAGGTCGCGCGCCGGGATGACCCGGCGGACCCCTATGCCTTCGAATGGCACGTATCCGAAATGGTAGCCAAGTCCACGCCCGACCAGGTCAGCCAGTGGACGCGCAGCAACCTCGGGGAATGCAGCCGCCATATTCCCGCGCTGACGGCGCTGGTTTCTTTCTTCACCGCGCACGGGCGGTTTGACGACGCCGACGCCTGCATGGCGAACGCAAAAATGGAACAGGTGGCCGGCAGGTTCCAGGCCCTCTATACGCAGAATCGGATTGCCCGGGCGGAGCATCTGATGAATGAGGGGCGCTACGAAGAAGCCATTCCCCTGCTGGCCGGCCCGCTGTTGGGGCCGCCCAACCTGGGCGCGGCCTGGCGCTCCTTCCACGAGGCGCAGGTCGGTTATGACCTGGGCCGCTGTTATGAGAAGACCGGGCAGACGGGCATGGCTGCCGATGCCTGGCTACGGGCCGTGAACGTCCCGTTCTTTGCGGAGATCATGGGCAGCGCGCGCAGCCAGGCCTGGTTCGCCAAATACTACCAGGCGCTCTGCCTCAAGAAACTGGGCCGCCTCGCCGAGTCGGAGACGTATTTGATGGGGCTCTATGCGGCCAGCCTGGACCCGGAGCTTCCCGTGGCGACGCGGCGAACCCTCCGCGACATGGTCTACCGCGCGCGGCACGAGCCGGAAGAGCGGCACAGCCTGACCTCGGCCGCGACGGAAGTGAAGACGGAAATGGAGTTGTGAGAGAGACCATGCCCCCGACTGAAAAGCGGATCGCTGAGCTCGAATTGATCGCGGCGAAGCTGCGCCTGCACGCGGTGACGATCGCCCATCGTCTTGGCGAAGACCGCAAATGCCATCCCGGCCCCGCGCTCTCCATCGCCGACATCATTGCCGTCCTCTACTTCGAGACCCTGCGCATGGACCCCGCCCGGCCGGACTGGCCGGACCGGGACCGCTTCGTCCTCTCCAAAGGCCATGCCTGCCCCATCCTCTACGCCGCCCTGGCCATGAAGGGGTTCTTCCGCGAAGAAGCGCTTTGGACGCTGCGCCACGTCAACAGCATGCTCCAGGGACACCCGGATATGACCAAGACTCCCGGCATTGACATGACCGCCGGCTCGCTGGGACACGGCCTGTCCCTGGCGGCGGGAATTGCGCTCGCAGGCAGGCACATTGACAAAAGGCCCTATCGCGTTTACGCCCTCCTGGGCGACGGGGAATTGCAGGAGGGGCTGGTCTGGGAAGCGGCGATGGCCGCCGCCAACTTCGGCCTGGACAATCTCGTGGCGGTGGTGGACTGCAACGACTGGCAGAGCTCCAAATCCGTTCCGGTGTCCAAGCTGATGTCCGTCCAGCCGCTGCGCGGGAAATGGGAATCCTTCAACTGGTTCGTGGAAGAGATAGACGGCCACGACGTCGCGCAGATCGTCGGCGCTTTCGCTCAGGCGCAGAAGAACCGGGGCCGTCCCACGGTCATCCTGGCGACGACGGTGAAAGGGAAGGGGGTCTCCTTCATGGAGAACAACAACTCCTGGCACCAGAAGGCCCCCACGGACGCGGAGCTTGAATCCGCCCGGCGTCAACTGCTCTCATAGGAAGGTCATGCTCCGATGCCTTCGTTGGAATCCACGCGCAAAGCCTATGGCGAAACGCTGCTGGAGCTGGCGCGGGAGGGCCGCGACATCGTGGCGCTGGCGGCCGATACCTCCACGTCCATGTACACGGACCTGCTCGCCGCCGAGTTTCCGGACCGCTCCTGGGACGTGGGGATTGCGGAGCAGAACATGGTGGCCATGGCCGCCGGCCTTGCCTCGACCGGCAAGACCGTCTTCGCCACGACGTACGCCACCTTCATGAGCATGCGGGCGTGCGAGCAGATCCGCACCTTCATCGCCTACCCCAACCTGGACGTCAAGCTCGTGGGCGGCCTGGGGGGGTTCTCCGCGGGCATTGAAGGGGTCACGCATCTGGCCGTGGAGGACATCGGCATTCTGCGCGTCATCCCGAACCTGGCGATCGTCGCGCCCGCGGACGCCGTGGCCACGCGCAAACTGGTCCGGGCGGCGGCCGACCACCGCGGGCCGGTGTACATTCGCCTCGGACGCGATCCCTCCCCCGTGGTCTTCGACGCCGCCTACGCTCCTCGAATCGGCGAAGCGGTCACCCTCGCCGACTTTGGCGACGACCTGGGGCTGGTCGCCTCCGGCTTCATCGTGCCCGAAGTTCTTGC
Organism: uncultured Planctomycetota bacterium; assembly: GCA_903901045.1. GTDB lineage: Bacteria > Planctomycetota > Brocadiia > CAIUPP01 > CAIUPP01 > CAIUPP01. The sequence continues at coordinate 16,176 of CAIUPP010000029.1, read as the reverse complement.
CGCGGCGGAGACGCTGAAAGCGGAGGGCATCGGCGTCACGGTCGTGGAAATTCACACGATCAAGCCGCTGGACGAGAAGAGCATTCTTTCTCTCGCGCGGCGGACCGGCGCGCTGCTGGTCGCGGAGGAGCACAGCATCATCAACGGACTCGGCAGCGCCGTCAGCGAACTGCTCAGCGAGAAATTCCCCGTCCGCATCAAGCGCGTGGGAATCCCGGACCGCTTCACCGAAAGCGGCACGCCCGATGAGTTGCGGGACAAGTACTCGCTCCGGGCCGCCGACATCGCGGCGGAGGCAAGACAATTGTTGCGGACCCGGTCCGCGGAGAAACCATGATCATCGACTTCCATCAACACGTCCTGTGGGAAGGCTGGAAGGTCAAGGACCTGCTCGACTACATGGACCGCGCCCAGGTCACCCAGTGCGTCATCCACACCTGGGAGGAGTTCCTGGGCGGCCTCCGGGCCGACTACCAGCACATCTCCATCGAGAACACCTGGAAGGCGTACGAGGCGCACCCGGACAAGTTCATCCCCTTCTACTCTCCCGACCCGCTTCGGCCTGATGCCCCGCGCGTCCTCAGGGAATGGATCGCGCGGGGCCTCAAGGGGATGGGGGAGCACAAGCACCGGATGCGGTTCGACGATCCGGACAGCGTGGCACTCTACAAAATCTGCGCCGACCACGGCTTGCCGGTGCTGTTCCACATGGAATCCGTCGAATGCGCGCCCAAGTGGTACAACGAGGACATCGACGCGGTGGACAAGATATGCCGGCAGTTCAAGACGGTGGCGTTCATCGGCCACGCGCCCGGTTTCTGGCGGCACATCTCCGGGCAGCCCGGCACGGAGCTCTACCCCGTGGGCAAGGTGGCGCCCGGCGGCAAGCTCATCCGCATGCTGGAGGAGAACCCGAACCTGTACGCGGACCTCTCCGCCAATTCCGGCCTTGGCGCTTTGACGCGCGACCCGGAGCACGCGGTCCAATTCATCCGCAGGTTCTCCGGCAAACTTCTTTACGGCGTGGACAGCCTGTCGCTGAACCACCTGGACTATCTCATGGGTTTGCGTCGCGAAAACCGAATCAGCCAGGAAGCCCTGGACGACATTCTGTACCGCAACGCCGCCCGCATCCTGAAACTGGCGCCTGTCGCCGGGAGAGCCACATGATACGCCTTGGCGTCGTCGGATACGGCAACCGGATCAACAACCTCATCCGGGACAGCTTCCGCGAGCAGGAGCCGTCGTTGCGCGTGGTGGGGGTCGTGGACCCGGACGAGGCCGGCGCGCGCGCGCGCCTGGCCGAGAGCGACCGCGAGGGGGTCCGCTTTTACCGGAACCTGCCGGACATGGTCCGCCGCGGCAAGCTCGACGCCCTGGCCATCGGCACGCGCTGCAACCGTCATGCCACCTATGCCGTGCAGGCGGCGAAGTACGACCTTCCGCTGTTTCTTGAAAAGCCCGTGGCCGTCTCCATGCGGCAGGCGCTGGCCCTCGAGCGCGCATTCGAGAAATCCAGGTGCCCCGTCGTCGTCAGCTTTCCCTTGCGCATCTCGCCGCTGTGCGAACTGGCCCATCAGTACATGGCCGCCGGCGCCGTCGGCCGCCCGGACCATGTGCTGGCCGTCAACTATGTTCCGTACGGAACGGTCTATTGGGAGACGGTGTACCGCGATTACCAGATCGTGCAGGGGTTGTTCATTCAGAAAGCGACGCACGACTTCGACTACCTTCATTATCTCATGGGCTCGCCGATCGTCCGCGTGGCGGCCGTGGCCACGGTCGGGAAGATTTTCGGGGGGAATTACAAGTCGCCGGGGACGCGCTGCTCCACCTGCCGCGAGGCCGACGACTGCCCCGAAAGTCCGCGAAACCGCAAGCGCCACCAGTCCGGACGGACGGCGGACCATTTCTGCGTGTTTGGGAAGGATGCCGGAACCCCCGAGGCGGGGATGAATGAGGACTCCTCCAGCGCCCTGCTGGAATTCGCCTCGGGCGCGCACGGCGTCTACACCCAGGTCTTCTACACCCGGCGGGACGCCGCCACGCGCGGCGCCACGATCAGCGGGTATGACGGCACGCTCAGTTTCGACTGGTACAAGAATGAGTTGCGCCGCGTGCGCCATCATGAGCCGTTCACCGACACGGTCGCCGCCGGCGAAGGCCTCAGCCATTTCGGCGGCGACGTCGAACTGGCGCGGGACTTCATCCGCGTGATCAAGAAGAAGAGCAAGCCGCGCACCACCATCTGGATGGGAATCCAAAGCATCTATGCCTGCCTTGCCGCGAAGAAATCCATTGAAACCGGGGAGTTCGTGAAGGTCCGCCAGGTGGGCAAGGCTCTTTAGCCCGCTGATTGGCGCGACAGTGCCAGGACCGGAGGCCTGATATGACGCCCAGAGAGCGAGTACTCAAGGCTCTGCGCAGGGAGCGCGTGAGTCCCATCCCGTTCACGATTTACGAAAGCCTGTTGCCCCAATGCACGGCGGAGCGGGAGTTGCGCAACCGGGGTCTGTGCATTGTCCAGAGACAGGTGCCGGTCTTCACGACCCGTCGCCCTCATGTGACGACGACGCAGGAAACCTACGGCGAAGGAAACAAGCAGTTCACGCGCACGTGGCACAAGACCCCCGGCGGGACGCTCTCCTCCCTGGCCGAACACGCGGGGTTCACCCAATGGATTCACCAGCGGCTGTTCAAGTCCGCCGAGGACTATCCCGCCATCCTCGCCTATCTTCAGGATGAGCAATATGAGCCCAACTACGAGGAATTCGCCCGCGTGGAAGCGAGCCTTGGCCCCGATGTCCTCGTGCGCGGCGCCATCGGATTGGAGCCGCTGCAGCGCTTGATATCGGGGGAGATCATGGACATGCAGACCTTCTGCATGGAATGGATGGACCACCAGGACGAGGTGCTGACTCTCTACCGCGCGGTGGTGGAGAACTGCCGAAAAATCTATCCGTTGGCGGCCGGCTCTCCCGCCGCCACTTTCAACTTCGGCGGCAACGTCACTCCCGAAATCACAAACCCCGACATGTTTCGGGAATACTACATGCCGCACTACGAGGAAGCGGCCCGGGCGCTGCACAAAAAGGGCAAGCTCATCGGCGTGCACTTCGACGCCAACTGCGGCAGGCTGTCCAGGTTGATCGGCGAGACTCCCCTGGACTACATCGAGGCGTTCACTCCTGCGCCCGACACGGACATGACGCTGGCCGAAGCCCGCGCCGCCTGGCCCGACAAGGTGCTCTGGCTCAACTTCCCCTCGTCGGTTCACCTGAAGAGCGATGCGGAGGTGGCGGCGTTCACCGTAAGCATGCTCCGCCAGACGCCGTCGACCGACGGGATCATCATGGGCATCACCGAGAACATGCCGCTCGACCGTTGGCAGGGCAGTTGCCGGGCGATCATGGACGGCCTGGACCGGCATCGGGAGCTGATGGAGGAGGCATAGTTGCCGCGACGCGTTGCGGCGGCCTGTCGGCAAGAGGGTGGGATCATGCGGCGCAGAATGGGAGTTTTTGAATAAGCAGGTTGCGAGGCCTGCAATGGAGTTTCCACTTTTCGGAGAAAAGCCATGGCTTACAAGGGAGTTCTGGAGGACGTGAAACTGGCGGTGAAGGGGAAGCGTCCGGGGCGGATGCCCTTTTTTGCGCTGAGCGAGGAGATGGATGTCCGGCTGGCCGGCGTGACGTACGAGGAGTACGACCACGATTCCAAGGTCATGGCCCGCGTGATTGCGAACGCGCAGAAGCTGTTCGACTACGACTGGGCGTGGCTGCAGGTGGATGACTGCATCATCTATGAACTGCTGGGCGTGGGAGTGGTGGGCGGCGGGGAGATTTTGCGCGCCACGAAGAACTACCGGCCCGCGACGCGCGCCACCTTGAACAGCCTGAAGAAGCCGAACGTCCGGAAGGACGGCCGCTGCCCGGTCCTGTGCGACGCCATCAAGCGCATCAAGGACAAGTGCGGCGACACGCTCATGGTCGTCGGCCGCACCGAAGCCCCCTTCAGCTCCGCTACGCTGCTCTACGGGATGGGGCCGTGCAGCACAATGATCTACGACGACCCCGACCTGCTCAAGGACACGATGAAGTTCTTCTACGACGTGCAGACCGAGTTCGGGCTGGCGCAGTACGAGGCGGGCGCCGACGCGCTCTGGTTCGGCGACTGCAACGCCTCAAGCCACTTGATCTCGCTAACGGCGTACAAGGAGTTCGCCGCCGAGCCGCTCAGCGTGGTGGCGAGGAACTACAAGGGGCACGGCCTGAGCCTCCTGCACGCCAGCGAGGAGGACCCGCGGTACGTGGAGGTCATGTCGAAGACCGGCGTGGACATCATCAGCATCGGTCCCGGCGGCAATCTGGAGGAATGCCATGCCGCCATGGGCGGGCGCTGCTGCGCGCTGGGGAACGTGGACCCCATCGGCCAACTGATGAACGGCACCCCCCAGTCTGTCGGCGCCCAGGCGGAAGGCATCCTGCGCAAGGTGTCCGTCAAGGGGGGCCACCTCATCAACTCCGGCGAAATGGTGCCGCGCCAGACCCCCGAGGCGAACATGAAGGCGTTCGGAGAGACGGTCCGGCGCGTGTGGCCATTGATCGGTGGAAAATAGCCGCCCGGTGACCACGCGGCTTGAAGAGCCGCTTTCGGCGGGGCGGGCCATTGAGCTCGCGCCTCCCGGCGCAAGGGCTGCACAGTGTGCATAACCTGCTGTCCTGCGGGATGATAGGCGTATTGGGCAATGTCTGCACGGGGGGTCATGCCGCTGCTGGATGGCGCAGCGGCAGGGCTTGATCTTCGCGCCAAAGTATTCCTCCTGGGCTTTGGCGGAACTTACTAAGAATTCTCCTTGACAAAAGTGCGGCAAGGCGTATAATTCAAATGAACCGGTTGATATATGGAGTTATGCGGTATCTGCGTCTGTTTTTGGATGGGCTTTCTGCTGGCGGCGGAGAAGTGAGCTAACGAGTTTTTTTGCATTGTGCGGGAGTTGATGCTGTGCCGACCATAGCTGACGTGGCAAAGGCAGCCGGGGTTTCAAAGGCGGCGGTGTCGCGTGTGGTGGGGGGTAAGCGCTCCACCACCGGAGTGAGCGCCGCGACGCAGCAGCGCATTCTGAACGTCGCCCAGGAACTCGGATATGTCCCCAACCCTCTTGCCGTGGCGCTTTCCACCGGCCGGACGTACAACATCGGATTGCTCGTCGCGTCTCCCCTGGCTTTTCTGACCCACCCCAACGGCGCACTCCAGTACGGCGCTTTTGTCCAGGCCGCCGGCGAAATGGGGTACCGGATTGCGATCGTCTGGCCGGACGCCCGCCGCCGGCTGGAGAACCGGATGATCGACGGCTGCATCGTGTATGGAGTGGTATCGCCCGCCCTGGTGGAGAAGATGGCTACCCTGGCGCGGCAGGTTCCGGTGGTGACGACGGACCGCATTCCCGGCGCGACGCAGATCGTCGTTGAGGGCCAGGCCGACAAGGGGTTCCGCATGGCCGCGGAGTACCTGTACAAGCTGGGGCATCGGGATATTGTGACGGTCGAGATCACCACGATTCCCGAGCGGCAGGCCCGCGCTTCCTTCGAGGCCCTCGCGAAGGAGCAGGGGCTGGATGTGCGCTTGCGGACCCTGGTGGATCATTGGGAGGCGCGCCCCTATCCGAGCGTGGAGGAGATCGCGCATCTGCGTCCGCTGCCCACGGCGATCTACGCGTTTGACGACGGTTACGCGCGCGCCCTGATTGCCCGGCTGACAAGGGAGGGGGTGCGCGTCCCGGAAGATGTCTCGGTGTTCAGCCGCGAAACCCACGCGAAGGGAGACGGCATCGTTCCGGGGCTTACGGGGGTGGACTGGCATTTCGAGCGGCTTTCGGTCGATTTCGTGCATCAGTTGATCGAGCTCATCGAGCGAAAAGAGCGGACGGACAAGGTGTCTGTGAAGCCCGCGGAAATCGAATTGGTGATTCAGGACTCCTGCGCGCCGCCGCGGGGCGGTTAGAGGGTGTCTGCGTCAATATTGTAATGGGAGGGCGTCATGAAACGGCACGTGACTGCGATGTGGCCGGCCTTTACGCTGATCGAGCTGCTCGTCGTGATCGCCATCATTGCCATTCTGGCCGGAATGCTTTTGCCGGCGCTGGCCGCCGCGCGCGAGAAGGCGCGCCGAACCGCCTGCATGAACAACCTCAATCAGATGGCCAAGGCGCTGGCCTCTTACACCAGCGATTACAGCGACTACCTGCCGTCCTGGGCGGCGTGGGGGTCGGAGCTGCCGCTGAGCACCGCCAACATGGGGGTCATCGCCGACAAAGGGATATACACCGATCAGAGCCCCAAGCCGTCCACCAACGACTGGTACAAGACGGTCGCTTCGATGGACTACAACTTCGACACCTACGGGAACACGAACCGCTACACCAACTACTACCGGTACCCGCAAACCTACATGTTGACCTGGTACTACAGAACCATCGCCATGGGGGGGAATGTCCACCAGGATTTCACGGGCGTGAACGTCGCCTATAACGACAAGACCGCGTTGAAGGCTGCTCCGGTCGGGCTTGGGTTCCTTGCCTCGGGCGGCTACCTCACCGACCTGAGGACGTTCTTCTGCCCGACCGCGACGAACATGATCGCGGACTGTGAATACAGCAGGGATGCCAGCCCGTCGAAGGCCATCGTCAAGAACGTGGCTCAACTCCAGGCCCTGAGTGGAAACGACCCGAAGAACCTGACGAACGGGAATTATTCGCTGGCGGGGGGCGGCGGAAATCCCCCCGTGACCGGTTTCCACCTGGCCGGCGCGCAGTCGAACTACAACTATCGCGGCATCCCGATGGGCTGCACGCCGGGCTGGCCGTACACTGCCGCGCAGTTGGTATTGCCGGGCACGTCGCCGAAGGTGACGGTCACGCTGGGCGCCCCCCCGTTCAAGAACCTCCGTCAGCTCGGAGGCCGCGCCATCGTGGCGGACACCTTCTCCAAGGTGTATTCGCCGGCGAAAAGCGGCAACTACCTGACCGCGTACGGCGTGGGCCAGTACAGCCACCGGGACGGCTATAACGTGCTTTACGGCGATTCCCATGCAAGCTGGTATGGCGACCCGCAGCAAGTTTTCATTTATAGCGACGGGCCCGCGACTATGGCGAACGTAAACGACACCGTCTTCGCGGAACGGTCGTTCACCTCGGCCATGGCGTTCATGCCCAACAGCAACTACGATATCGGCAACAACAGCATGGGCCCCCGGCAGAACCTCGGCCTCCTCAACTGGCACCTCCTGGACGTGGCGGCGGGCGTGGATGCAGGCGTCGCGTGGTGAGGGTGCCCGCGGAATGACGCAAGCTCTGAGAGCCGCCCCTCGGACCTGGCGGGCCCGTGGGACGGCCCCTCTGAAATGACGGCCTGCCGTTGAATCGAGCCCTTCCCCGAAGGCCATGCCGTTTCCATGCAGCGCCATGGGGCCTGCTTATGTGAGGGGAGGTGGCGTCGGTCCCTTTCGGGCTGTTCGAACGGGAATGAGCGGAAGGCCGAGGGGAGATTAGCGGAAGAGGGACGTTGTGCGAGGATTTTAGCCGGCCGGTCCGGAGAAAAAGGGTGCGGAAGCAAATGGACGTGCATGTAACCGAGCAGGATGGAATCGCGAGACAGATGTTCCCTGTGACGGGGGGCGTTGCGCTGCCCGAAGGGATGGCGAGTGCGGTGGACGGGCTGGTTCTCAAGGACCGCGCCGGGCGGCCTGTCGACCTCCAGACCGAGGTGCTTTCGCGCTGGCGCGACGGCTCCATCCGCTGGGTGCTGCTCGATTTCCAGACGGATTTGAATGCGCTTGAAACGCGAACCTTCCGGCTTGAAAAGCAGGACGGGCCGGGTTTGCCTCTCCCGCTCCCTGCGGTCGAACCCACCGGCGTGGAGGATGGCGAGCCTCTGCCGAGGCGCGTCCGAGGCGTTGCGCTGAAGGGAAGCACTCTGCGAGTTCTCGACGCCGTCGGCGAGTGGACGACCCGCGAGCCCGGGCCCACCGTGCTGGAGCGCAAGGGGGGCTTGCGGACCACCGTGCGCACCTCGGGGGCGGTCGTTTCGCCCGACGGTTCAAGGCGAATCGGCTGGGAGGCCCGAACGGACTTCTACCGGGGCAAGGAGTGGAGCCGCACCCGTTTCACTTACCTGGGCGACGTCGGCCCGGAGCCCATCCGGCTCAAAGAGCTTGCCCTGGTGGCGGTGGTGGAGGCGGGCAAGCGGCCGGAGTACTGCTACGCCTCCGCCAATGCGCCGTGGGGAGTTGAGACCGCCCCCCTTATCTGCGGCAAGGCGGGATATATCATTCAGAAGGACGCCAACGATTCATCCGTGATCGCATCAAGCGGCGAGGTATTGAGGGCGCAGACGCTGAAGAACCGCGGCTACGTCGGCATCTCCCGGGATGGAAGCGGCCTGGCCCTGGGGCTGGCCGAGATGTGGCAGGCCTTCCCCAAGGCGATGCGCGCAACCGGAACAACGCTGGAGGCGCTTCTCTGGCCGGCAGAGGCCGAAGAGGAGTTCAGTCTTTCCCCCGGCATGGCGCGGACGCACACCCTCACGGTCGCCGCGTACCGCGACGCGGGGGAGTTGGACGCGCTTCTCACTTCGCTGACGACCCCCATCCTGCCCCGGCAAACCGTGGAGAGCGTGAATGCCTCGGGGGTCATGCCGGCGCTGCTGCCCAGAGGCAAAACCGGCGCGCCGTTCATGGACGCGATGACGGAGCTGATGTTCACGGGGTTCAACACGTTTGCGGCGTTCGACTCGACCAGCGTCTGGGGGTTGGGGGAGCGGCATTTCGGCGACTTCCGCGCTCCCGGCTACGAGAAGCGGCAGCTTCCCGGCCTCTATGGGAAGGGCACGGTCTGGGGAAACCAGGAGGCGCAGGTCCCCTACGGATTTCTCGTGCAGTACCTCCGGACGGGCCGCGTCGAGTGCCTGCTGCAGGGGTTGGCCTGCGCCCGCCACCAGGCGGACGTGGACACGATTCACGCGGCGACCGATCGGGAGCAGGTTGGCGGGCAGCACGTGCACGGGGCCGACCATACGGCGGGGGGCGTCGGCACCGATCACATGTGGACCAGCGGAATGGCGTTGGCGTACTTCCTCACGGGGGATAGGCGGTTGAAGTCCGTCCTGAACGAGACGGGGGAGTACCTGCTGCGTTACAGCAGTCGGCGCGGTCTGGACCAGTATGAAGCGCGCGCGGGGGGATGGCTGCTGATCTGCCTCTGCGCCAACTACGAAGTTTCCGGCGACGAGCGGTATCTGCTGGAAGGGCGGCGCGTGGTGGAGGGGCTGCGCCGATGGATTGTCCGCGGGGCGACCAAACTGCTGCCGCCGCACATGCACGCGTTCTCCCCCATCTATGTCTTCATTGCGCTGACCGGCGTGGCCGATTACTGGCGCCTGACTCGGGATGAGCTGGCCCGCGACACGCTGCTGGCCGGCGGCAGGATGACCCTTGAGAAGGGGCTGAGCGACATCGGCTTCTTCATCATGCAGGATGGGCAGTCCTACCGGCTTCCCGCCGCCTGGCAGACCTGCCACTCACTGCCCATTATGAACGTGCTATATGAACTGACGGGAGAACGGCGCTGGATCGAGACCGGCATGCGGCAGGCGCGGCTGATGCTGGCCATGATGGAGGGGCGGAACCGATGGGGCGAGGAGGCCAACTGGGCGCAGGGGGGCATCTTCTTTGCCTATGCGTTCCCGTTCTTTGAAACCGCAAGAAAGCTGGGACTATTGACGGATATTCGGTAGAGCCATTGTGGCGCCTCATCTCAACGGAAGGGATGGGGGATTCCCGGGCAGGAGTCCATTGGAGGGATTCGGATGAAACGCACCTGGTGTCTGTTCGTGATGGGCGCACTCGCGGTCGCATACCTGGGAGTCCTGACCGCCGTTGCGGCGGACGCGCCGGCGCCGCAGTTCTACTGGAACTTCGACAAATTGCAGGGCGGCGCCGCCGTCAGTGAAGGCGCGGCCCAGACCTCCATCGTCATTCCCAAGTGGTCGGAGAACGGCGGCGTCAACGGCACGGGCGCGGTCACCTGCGGCCCGGACATTGTGACGGCGGTGTACAGCTTTCCGAAGCTGAAGTACACGCGCGCAGCCATCGAACTCTCCTTCAAGCCGACCGCGCCGGTCAAGGGGCCCGCCGTGCTTGTGAGCTACGCCGAGCACAGCTATGGGCGCGGCATGTTCGAGATCTATCTGGACGGCGCGAAACACGTCGGCGCGCATTTCATCGTGATGGACGCGGGGGGCAACAAGCTCGAGAAGCAAGTGGAGCTGCTCTCAGCGGCGCACGACTTTGAGGTGGGCAAATGGTACACCGTCCGCGTCACGCTGGAGCAGGGCGGGACGATGAAGATATATCTGAACGGCCGCCTCGAGAAGATGGACACCGGGTCCATGTGCTTTGCCGACCTCGTTGGCAAAGTGCCTGACAGCTACCCGATTTTCAGGATCGGGTCGAGGACGTGGGGTGAGACGGTTCCGTGGCCCTTCACGGGCCTGGTGGACGACGTTCGCATCTGGGACAACGCGGGCGAAGCGGCCCCCGATGGGGCGGCGCCCGCCCCGCAGACTCCGGCAGGAAAGCCCGGCGCTGCCGCTGATTCCTCCTCCGCCACGGACGAAGCAGTCATCGTCTCCAGGCGCTGCGCCACCCCGCCGGCCATCGATGGCAACCTGGACGACGCCTGCTGGAAGGAGGCCGAAAGAACCCGCCCTTTTGCCGTATTGAGCAAACCGCACCCGACCATCATCGGGCTGTTGCTGGCGGCTGACCCGAAGTTCGTGAATGCCGCCGCGACGGTCCAGGTTTGCCATGACGACAAGAACCTCTATGTCGCCTATCGAGCGCCGGCCCCGGAAGACGTTCCGGCCAAGGCCGCTGTCAAGGACCACGACGGCAGGGTGTGGGCCGACGACTGCGTGGAACTGTTTCTGGATCCGATGCGCCGCGGCGGGTTCAACCAGATCATCGTCAACGCGATCGGAACCTTTACGGATGCCGTGAGCCCTCCCGGCACGGGCGCGTTCGACACGAAATGGGAATCCGGCGCCCAGGTGGCGGTTCGCCGGGAGGGGCCGGGGTACACGGTCGAAATGGCGATTCCGTTCGCCTCGCTCGGAAGCGACCCGCACGCCGCGGGCGTCGCGTGGGGAGTCAATTTCACCCGCGAGGGGCCGAGCGGCGGCGGTCCGAGTACGTGGGCGCCGGTAGGGAACACGTTCGACGCGCCGCAGCGCTTCGGTTTGCTGATCTTCGAAAGCCGCGCCGCCTACCAGAAGAACGAGCTGGCGCGCATGGAGAAGGAACTGGCCGGCCTGCCCGCCGACAAGTTCCCGGAACTCGCGAATCTCGCCCAGACGAAGCTGGCCGCGCTGAAACGGCGGATCGAGACCGACGGGGATAAGGCGTCCAGTTGGACGGCGTTGCGCAATGCCGCCGACGAACTGACGGCCGTGATGCAGCAGATTGCCATGGCCGGCCGAACCTGCATTCTCTGGCAGGATGACATCTGGGCCAGCCACACGCCGGATGAACGGGTGAAGTCCGATGTGAAGGAACTCGCTGAGATCAAGCTGCTCGCGGGCCAAAACACCTTCGCGCAGACCGGGTTCATGCTCTCCAACCTGAGCCAGAAGCCGCTGCTGGGCCGGCTGCTGGCGGAGGATCCCTCAGATGGCGCGCCGCTGTCGCAGGGGGCGAAGTTGCTGGGACGCGAAAGGATTGAACTGCGCCGCGCGGTCTATGTCGAGATGACCGGCGGAGGCATGACGCCGGACGCCTTGGCGGAGTTGCCCACCTGCGGTCTGGTTGAGGCGCCGGCGCGGACGACCTCGCTCATCTGGATGAAGATAGACACCCACGGGCTTGAGCCGGGCCAGTATGAGCGCCGGATGAAGTTCTATCCCTCCTACTCCGGCTTCAAACCGTCCTACTTCAACATTTCGCTGGAAGTCGCGCCGGTGGATCTCTCCAAGCCGTACGTCAAGGAGTTCGCCTACCTCAATCTTGGCAAGGGAGTCCTCCTGCCTGAAGTCGTTGAGAACCTGGCGCGGTACGGGGTCAACCAGATCGAATTCATCCCGGGCCAGCTCGACGCTTTTCCGGAGTTCGACGCGGAGGGGAACATCCTCTCCATGAACTTCGACGCCCTCGACAAGTCCATCACTCTGTTCGTCGCGGCCGGTGTTCCGAAGGAACGGGTGGGGGTGGTCTTCTACCTCATCATGTCCGACCCCTATTATCGCAGCCTGCCCAGCAAGAAGAGCCGGCTCACCTACGGCACCGAGGCGTGGAAGAAGGGGTTCGCCGGATGGCTCAAGGCAACGCGCGACCACCTGTTCGCGAAGGGATACTCCTACAACGATTTCTGCTTCTACATGGTGGATGAAGCCTGCGGCGCGCCTGATGATCCCAACAGCACAACCCACTTTGCGCTGGAAGCCGTCAAGCACATCAAGGACGTGGACCCGAAGTTGCGCGTCATGAACAATCCCAGCATGCAGGGAGAGGAGGCGAAGAACCTGTCGGTGTACCTGAAGACTCACGACATCCTTGAGCCGTATCGCCCGTTCCTTCAGGCCAAGCCCGAGATCATCAAGGAGTTGGCCCAGAGCGGCAGGGAAATCTGGACCTATCACATCCTCAGCAAAGACATGGCGCCGGCCGTCTACCGCAACCTCCTGTGGCAGTCGGCGCGCGACGGGTTCAGCGGATGCACCTCGTTCTGGGCGTACCTCGACCGGACGAGCGACCCGTTCGACCCCTACGATGGCCGTTCCTATCGTCCGACAATGACCGCCGACTACGCGGTCATCTACGAGGACGTGGATGCGAAGAAGATCATGCCCAGCCGCCGCCTGGAGGCGTGGTACCAGGGGCAGCAGGACTACCGCGCGGTAGCGCTCTGCCGGGACTTGGCTGCCAAGCTGCAAGCCGCCGGCAAGGACGCCACCGGATACCAGACGCTGATCCGCGATGCCATCGCGGCGGCGGTTGATCAGTCGAACGGAGAAATGGACGCCGCTCGCGAGAAGCTCATTCGCGCCGCCGCCGAGATGCAGGCGGAACTGGGCAAGTGAGGGAGGCAGGGATCTCGTTTCGCCCTGCTGAAACCATCCCGGTTGGCCGGCCGGGCCGGTGGGGACACAATACTTTCCAAAGGAAAGTTTTGTGTCCCCACCTCGACCACGAGAAGATCGCGTTGCGCGAGCTTGAGCCGCAATTCCCGCCATCGAATGGCAAGTCCGGGGACGCCTGAATCGACGCCCCCGGACTTGTCCACGATCCCCGCTCCGGGCGTCTTGCTCGGAAGGAATCCGTCAGGTAGTATCATTGCCTGCGTATAGGATTCGAGAGGCAGAATCGGGATTGCCAGGTCCTCAACGCAAGACGCAGCGTCCAACGGGTGGCGGAACCCATAATCGGAGAGGACTCCAATGATCCATCGCACCCTGATCGGGGCCAGCGTGCCCTCCGGCGTGCAGGCGATGAAGGATTTCACGGCGCTGAAGCTGGGCGAATGCGCTTTGACGCTGCTGCCCATGGAGAAAGGGGAGGCGTTGGCGGTGGCCCGGTACTGCCGCCGGCACAGGATCAGGCTCTATTTCAGCGAGTTGCTCTACCGCGGCGACACGGACCGGGGACTCTGCTTCGCCGCGCGCCGGAAAATGCCCCGGAGCGAGTTCTACTCCAAGGCGGACCTGGAGCAGATCATCGACGCCGCCGGCGAACAATACGGCGGGCGCATGACCATCGGCGAATCGGGCGGCGTCCTGTACTGGCCCAAGAGCTATCTGATCAATCGGCGCGCCGCGAATTTCGCCAGCCTGCCGCCTGTCCGGAGGATGGACCAGGCGCGCGACGAGTACCTGAAGTACCTCAAGCGGTTCATCTCCTACGAGCGCCGGGAGCTCGGCAAGTGCCCGCTGTTGGACGTGGATTCCGCGCTGGTCTTCAAGTACCACGCGCAGGCCGGCTTGGACGTTCTCTGCCTGGAATCCATGCCGGGCGACCCGCACCTGATGCACGCCGCGGTTCGGGGCGCGGCCAAGGCGTATGGCAAGCCCTGGGGCACGCACATTGCCATGGCCTGCTACGGCGGAGTCAGCTTCGACGGGCTCTGGCTCAAGCGATGGAAGTCCTCCCTGTATCATGCGCTCATCAGCGGAGCCCATTTCATCTGGCCCGAATCCGGCCACTACGGTTACGGCCAGAACACGGGCCGGAGCTTTGCGTTCCACAGCCCCGAGATGAAACGCGTGCGCCGCACCCTGCGGGAAGCGTACCAGTTCTCGCGCGTCCACACCCGCCCCGGCGCGGAGCCGAAGGTGACCTTCGGCGTGGTCTATGGAAACCTCGACGGCGCGCCGGGGCTCTGGAACCGGTACGTCTGGGGACAGTTCAAGGGGAAGAAGTGGCTCGAAGCTCCCGCCGAACGGGGCTGGAGACTCGTGGATAGATTCCATCGCAAGGAGGACTGGCCCAGGGAGAGCGTTCAGGGGGAAATGGACTTCTCCGGCAATCCGCCCTATGGCCAGTACGACGCGGTGCCCATCGAGGCGCCGTTGTCCCTCCTGAAAACCTACCGCTGCCTCCTGTTCCTGGGCTGGAACACCATGACCGCGGAGATTTACGAGAAGTTGAAGAAGTACGTCAGGGGGGGCGGACACCTGGTCATGTCCCTGCCGCATCTCAGCGTCGAAACGGACCGGGGCAAGCCGGTGAAGCTCTATCGCAACGGCGACTTCCGCGACCTGTTCGGGCTTCGCATCACCGGGAAGGAAAAGAAGGACGTGCGCGGCATCAAGTGCATGGCGCAATCCTCGCTGCCCGAATACCGGTTCCCCTTCTGGCGAATCAGCACCGACCCGCGCTTTCTCGGCGCATTCACTCCGTCGCGCGTGAAACTGGCGGGCGCGCGCGTCATCAGCGGGCACGACGATTATTACGTGGTGACGCCGGAGAAGTTGGCCGGCCAGCCGATCCTCACCGAGCACTCGCTGGGCAAAGGCAAAGCGTTCCTCGTGTCGGCCTGGGAATACCCCGCCGACGAGGGACTGCTGCCGTTCACCCAGGATGTGCTTCGGACCGTTCTGGGCGGCGAGCAGGGGCACATCCGCCTGCTCGCCTCCGACCGGGTCCGGTATGCCGTTTACGAAGGAGCGCTCCCGGGGGTGCGGCGAAAGGTGACGGCCATCGAACTCCTGAACACCGACCCGGACTGCCCCTCCCCGGCGCAGCTCTGGATCAACGGAGGCACGACCGGATCCTTTGAGATCCCCGCCAACTCACTTCGCGTCGCGTACCAACTGGGGGAACTGGTGATCGTGCCGGAAGATCCGCTGGTGGACCTGAAATCCTGGGAGGTTTCCGGAGGACGCACGCGGATCGAGCTCTTCAGCGTCAGCGATCAGAGCGTCGTGGTGCATAATCCGGGACGCAGCGCGCAGAAGGTCACGCTGAACGGCTCCGCGCGCGCCTTGAAGCCCGGCGAAAGCCTGTCATTCAGCCTGCGGCGCAAGATCGATCCTGCGCGCAGGGAATTCTTCGCGCCGGACTTTCTCGAAGAACCGAAGGTGCAGGTGGGCAACCTGGCGTTGCCCTATTAATGAGTGTCGCATAATTAGCTTGACGCGGTGTAGGGGCAAGGCATGCCTTGCCCCTGCTGACCCTGGTCCCATTGCTCGCAAGCGGAAGACCGAACGTCAAGCTGGTTATGTGGCGAGTAATAGAAGCTGTTTTGCTCCGTTGAAACTATCCTGTTCCGTTCGTCAGGCCGCAAAGCGGCCGTCGGACTTTAGAGCACTTTAGGCTTTCATGGCTACGGTGTGTGATAGTGGCGAGGAGCGCTAGCCTCGGCAGGCCGGTCGCCAGATGGGCGCAGCATGCTGCGCCCCTACACAGCGATGTAGGCATGGAACGTTAAAACGCTCTAGCCCACGGCGAGCGAAGCGAGTCGTGGGAGCAAGTCGTACCTAACCCCCGAGCCCCCGAAGGGGGCGACGGAGACTCCCGCCAAGGTTCCGTCGCCCCCTACGGGGGCTCTCTAGCCTCCCGGGTCGCGTCGTTCCCCACGACTCGCTTCGCTCGCCGTGGGCTACTATCCATCACCCCCTGCGGGGGTTC